>NZ_LZMD01000117.1 GCF_001668575.1 Mycobacterium sp. 1164985.4 | reverse complement strand
CCTGGTAGGTGCGGATCGCTCCGGTCGTGAGTTGCGCACCGGGATGGCGCCACTTCGGTTCTTTGTCGACCGTGCGGCCAGTGATATGGCGCAGGCTGCGGATGACCGATCCGTACAGGCCTGATGCTGCGGTGGACACCTTGCCGCCGGGGGGTTCGTCCATGAACGGCATGAACTTGTCGGGGAATCCGGGCATGGTGCAACCGATGCATATGCCGCCCACGTTCGGGCAGCCGCCGATTCCGTTGATCCAGCCGCGCTTGGGTACGTTGCATTTGACGACCGGACCCCAACAGCCCAGTTTGACAATGCATTTCGGCGATCCGTATTCGGTCGCGAAATCACCCTGCTCGTAATAGCCCGCCCGGTCACAACCCTCGTGCACGGACGCGCCGAACAGCCACTGGGGCCGTAACGCATCGTCGAGGGGGATCATCGGGGCCTGATCTGTGGCCATGTACAACAGGTAGGTCAGCGTCTCGGCGAGGTTGTCCGGATGGATCGGGCATCCGGGAACGCAGACGATCGGAATGCCGGCCTTGCTCTTCCACTCCCAGCCGAGGTAATCCGGAACGCCCATGGCGCCGGTGGGATTGCCCGCCATCGCGTGGATGCCGCCGTAGGTGGCGCATGTTCCGACCGCGACGACGGCAGTGGCCTTGGGCGCCAGCCGATCCAGCCACTCGCTGGTGGTCATCGGTTGGCCGGTGGCCGGATCGTTGCCGAACCCGCACCAGTAGCCTTCGGCCTTGATCTTCTCGTTCGGGATGGACCCCTCGACGACCAGAACGAATGGTTCCAGTTCACCCCGGTCGGCCTTGAAGAACCATTCGAGAAAATCGTCGGCGCCACCGTTCGGCCCGCACTCGAAATCGATCAGGGGCCAATGGACGGCGATTCTGGGCAGCCCGGGAAGAGCGCCAAGGGCGATCTCCTCGATGCTGGGCTGGGTGGCGGCAGTCAACGCCACCGAATCTCCGTCACAACTCAATCCGGCGTTGATCCACAGGACGTGGATCAAGGCCTCTTCCGCTTTGACTGCTGCCTCCATTGGCATAGGTCACAGCTTCCTGGGGGCCGGGCTGGGGCCCTCACGACCGGGAGCCGGGCTGGGGCTCCCAACCTCACGTTGTGCCGCGGCGCCGAATCCCGGCGCTGAGTCTGGGTTTACTCCCGGGGTTATGTCTTGTCAACGGGTGCCAGGATAGAAGCCGAGTTTGCGCAATCGTCGATCCACTCGTACCACCGCGAGCTACCATCACCGGTGGCGGCCGACATCGCCAGTATCTGCGCGTCGCGATTCAGTGATCGCACGTAATCGCAACATTTTTCAAGATCGAAGCTGACGTACGGCAGTAGGTCGATCTTGTTGACGATCACCAGTCCGGCGGCCGCGAACATGTGCGGGTACTTCAGGGGTTTGTCGTCGCCCTCCGTCACCGAGATGATGACGACTTTGCTGTGCTCGCCGAGATCGAACAGCGCGGGGCACACCAGATTTCCGACGTTCTCGATGAACAGCACCGAACCGCGCTGCGGGTCGAGCTCGTGCAGTGCGCGGTGCACCATCTCGGCGTCGAGGTGGCAGCCGGCGCCGGTGTTGACTTGCACCGCACGCGCTCCCGCGGCTGTGATGCGTTCGGCGTCCAGCAGCGTCTCTTGATCGCCCTCGATGACCGAGACCGGGCGTTCCGAAGCGAGATCACGGATGGTGCGCTCGAGAAGGGTGGTCTTGCCGGCGCCCGGAGAACTGGTGAGGTTGAGCGCCAGGATGTCGCGTGCGGCCAGCCATGCGCGGTTCCGTTCGGCGATCTCGTCGTTCTTGGCGAGAACCTTCTGTTCGAGCGTGATGGTCTCGGTGTGGGGAGGGTGGTCGTCGTGATGGTGGTGGCCGTGGTCGTGGGAGTCGTCATCGGGGTGGGTGTGTCCGGGCGTGGTGATGGTCGCGCCGTCGTCGCCGCAGCCGCAGGTCGCGCACATGATCAACTCACCTCCATCGAGAGAATCCTCAGGTCTCGCCCGGCGGTCACCTCGACATCGGCACTGCCGCAGGGGCACAACAGGATCAGATCGGGCAGTTCGAAGCTTTGGCCGCAGCTGTGACAGCGCGCCGCGCCGGGTTGTACGTCGAGGTCCAGGCGCGCTCCGTCGGCGACGGTGCCCGCGGTGGCGAGCTCGAAGCAGAACCGCATCGAGTCGGGTACGACGGCGCACAGCGCGCCGACCTCCAGCTTGACGCAGTGCACCCGGCGTCCCGCGGCGTGCTCGCACACCGCATCGACCACACTCTGTGTTATCGCCATCTCGTGCACGCGGACCCCGTTTCGGCCGGGATGACTTCACGATAGGCCGCGCGGCGCCCGCAGGAGCGGCCTATTCGACACGCTGCCCATCCCACGGCGTGTCTAACTTGAGTCGAACAGGTGTTCGTCTACTGTGGGCAGTGTTCGACGGCTAGATGCTGCTGGTCCGGCCGACTTGTCACAGAACTTGTCGGTGGCTGCCTCTAGCGTCACGGCCAACTGATCGAAACCGATCACCGAACAGCTAGACATCCGAAGGACGGAGACCACCATGGCGCAGGCACCCGACCGCGAGAAGGCCCTCGAGCTGGCACTCGCGCAGATCGACAAGAGCTTCGGCAAGGGGTCGGTGATGCGGCTCGGCGAAGAGGTCCGCCAACCCATCTCGGTCATCCCGACCGGTTCGATCGCCCTGGACGTGGCCCTCGGCATCGGCGGTCTGCCGCGGGGCAGGGTCATCGAGATCTACGGCCCGGAGTCGTCGGGTAAGACCACCGTGGCGTTGCACGCGGTCGCCAACGCGCAGGCCGCCGGCGGTATCGCCGCGTTCATCGACGCCGAGCACGCGCTGGACCCCGAGTACGCCAAGAGGCTCGGGGTGGACACCGATGCGTTGCTGGTCAGCCAGCCCGACACGGGTGAGCAGGCGCTGGAGATCGCCGACATGCTGATCCGCTCCGGCGCGCTGGACATCCTGGTCATCGACTCGGTGGCGGCGCTGGTGCCGCGCGCAGAGATCGAGGGCGAGATGGGTGACAGCCACGTCGGTCTCCAGGCCCGGCTGATGAGCCAGGCGCTGCGGAAGATGACCGGTGCACTGAGCAACTCGGGCACCACCGCGATCTTCATCAACCAGCTCCGCGAGAAGATCGGGGTGATGTTCGGAAGTCCCGAAACCACCACGGGCGGTAAGGCTTTGAAGTTCTACGCCTCGGTGCGGATGGACGTCAGGCGAATCGAGACCCTCAAGGACGGCACCGACGCGGTCGGTAACCGCACCCGGGTCAAGGTCGTCAAGAACAAGGTTTCGCCGCCGTTCAAGCAGGCCGAGTTCGACATCCTCTACGGCAAGGGCATCAGCAGGGAAGGCTCGCTCATCGACATGGGCGTCGAGCAGGGCTTCATCCGCAAGTCCGGCTCGTGGTTCACCTACGAGGGTGAGCAGCTGGGCCAGGGCAAGGAGAACGCCCGCAACTTCCTGCTCGAGAACGTCGACGTGGCCAACGAGATCGAGAAGAAGATCAAGGAGAAGCTCGGCATTGGCGCCGTGATCACCGATGACGTGAGCGATGGCGTACTGCCCGCCCCAGTCGACTTCTGAGGCCCCTCGCGAGGAGCAGGCGCGTGACGTGTGTCTGCGCCTGCTCACCGCGAGAGCCCGGACCCGCGCCGAACTGGCCGCACACCTGGCCAAGCGCGGCTATCCCGACGACGTCAGCGATAAGGTGCTCGATCGGCTCGAGCAGGTCGGCCTCGTTGACGACGCCGACTTCGCCGAACAGTGGGTCCGCTCCCGGCGTGCTAACGGGGGCAAGGGGCGGCAAGCGTTGATCGCGGAGCTACGGAGCAAGGGCGTCGACAGCGAGCTCATCGAGGCCGCACTGGCCGACGACGAGCCGGGCGCCGAACGCGCACGCGCCGAGCGGCTGGTGGCCGACCGGCTGCGCCGCGAGAAGCTGATCGACGGTGAGGACGCCAAATTGGCGCGTCGCCTGGTCGGGATGCTCGCCCGGCGTGGTTACAGCCAGACGATGGCGTTCGATGTCGTCAAGGTCGCCGTGGCCAACGAACGCGAGCGCCGCCAGGTCTAGGCCGCGGCGGCGGTCCGGCAGCCGGGTCGGCGGGGCGCACAGCGTGGCGTGGTTGCAATGAAATCGCCGACCGCGTAGGCAGATCGAATGCAGTTATCGGTGAAGCTGGCACCCACCTTCGACTATCCGGTCCTCGAACGGTTCTGGCGGACAGCGGACGACCTCGGCTTCCCGGCGGTGTGGAACTACGACCACTTCTACGGTCTGGTCGATCACACGACACCGACCCATGAGGGGTGGACCAGTCTCGCCGCGATGGCCGTGGTGGTGCGGCGCGCGCGGATCGGCTGCCTGGTCACCGGTGTCACTTACCGCAATCCGGCGGTGCTGGCGAAAATGGCCGTCACCGTCGACCACATCTCCGGTGGACGGCTGGACTTCGGCATCGGCGCCGGCTGGCACGAGGACGAACACCGCGGATACGGCATCGACTTTCCGCCGCCGGGGCGGCGGGTCGCGATGGTGGACGAGGCGCTCACGGTCATTCGCAGGCTCTGGACGGAGGACGTCGTCGACTTCACGGGTCGTTTCTTCACGCTGCAGCAGGCGCGCTGCGATCCCAAACCGCTGCAGCGTCCGCATCCGTCGATCGTCGTGGGCGCTTCGCAGCCGAAGATGCTGCGGGTCGCCGCGCATCACGCCGACGAGTGGAACATGCCCAGCACGGCGCCACAGGAATGGGCGGCCGCCAACAGCGGGCTTGACGATGCGTGCGCAGCGGAAAACCGTGACCCGGCATCGATCCGACGGGGCGTGCAGTTGTTCCTGCACCCGCAAGACCCGGATCAGGTCGACGCGCAACTCGACTCCGTCGCCGAGTACTCGCGACTCGGCTGTCAACACGTCGTGCTGTCCTTCTACCAGCCGCCGGACGACGAATTGCTCGCCCGCTGCGCGGAACTGGTGTGATCACACGGCTTTCGAGCCGGGTGCGCCTTCCTGTTCGACGGCCTCCGTCTCCAGCGGCGCCGGGCCCCGGCGCGACCGCCGCATCCGCGCTTCGACCCGCGTCGCCACCCAGGACAGCGTGAAGTTCACGCTGATGATCAACAGCGCGACGACGATCAGGGCGGGCAGCAGGTTGCTGTACGCGGTGCCCATCTGCACGCCCTGGCGTACGAGTTCGAGGAATGTGATCACGTAGCCGATCGCGGTGTCCTTGAGCACCACGACGAGTTGAGAGATCAACACCGGCAGCATCGAGGTGATCGCCTGCGGCAGAAGGATCGAACGCATCGTCTGACCCCACGTCAGGCCGAGGGCGAACGCCGCCTCGGACTGTCCGCGGGGGAGCGCGTGCACCCCTGCCCGCACGATCTCGGCGATGACCGCGCCGTTGTAGAGCGTAAGCCCGGTGATGACGGCGGCCAGCGCCAACTGTTTGGACGGGAACACGTCGTAGGCCGCGTACAGCGCGAATGCGAACAACATCATGATCAGCACCGGTACGGCGCGGAAGAATTCGACGATCACCGCGCTGGGCCAGCGGATCACACCGTGCGTCGATAGCCGGCCCACGCCCAACAGGAGGCCGAGTATCAACGCCAGCACGATCGACACCGCGGCCGCCGTCAGCGTACCTTGCACGCCGGGCAGCACGTACGTCCGCCACAGATCGGCCGTCAGGAACGGTTTCCACTTGGCCGCCGCGAGTTGATCCTTGGCGGCCATCTGTGCCAGCACCGCGAGCAGTATTAGCGCGGTGGCGACGATGACGACCCCCGAGACCACCCAGTTGCGGACCCGCGCCCGCGGTCCCGGTGCGTCGAACAGAACCGAAGCGGAGCTCATCGGTTGACCGCCAACCGTTTACCGAGCCAGCCGAAGAACAGCCCGGTCGGCAACGTGAGGACGACGAAGCCGGCCGCGAAGATCGAACCGACGGCCAGGATCGCGGCGGTGTTCTCGATCATCTCCTTCATCAGCAGCGCGGCCTCGGCCACGCCGATCGCCGAGGCGATCGTGGTGTTCTTGGTCAACGCGATCAGCACCGATCCCAGCGGAATGATCACGGCGCGGAAAGCCTGTGGCAGCAGGATGAGTCGCAGGTTCTGCCCGAATGTCAAGCCCAGCGACCGCGCGGCCTCGGCCTGGCCGAGCGGGATGGTGTTGACCCCTGAGCGCACCGTCTCACAGACGAACGCCGCCGTGTACACCGCCAATCCCAGCACCGCCAACCGAAAGTTGCTGTCCTCGATCGATGTTCGCGAATTCGGGTCGACCAGGGTGATTCCCATGGTGCCGGCCAGCCCGAACGAACAGAACAGGATGATCAGCGTCAGCGGAGTGTTGCGCACCACGTTGACGTACGTCGTTCCGAGCCACCGTAGTACTGGCACCGGCGCCAGCCGCATCGCGGCCAGGATCGTGCCGAGCACCAGCGCCCCGATTCCGGCGTAGACCGTCAGCTGGATCGTCGTCCAGAACGCCTCGGCGATCTGGCTGACGGTGTAACCCGGGAGGACCTCCACATCACCTCCTAGCGTGCCGGAGGCTGGTCAGCCCTGGTTGATCTGCGGCGGTTGCGGCGCGGGAATGCCGGCGGCCCCGAGGTTGTCGTCCCACGCCTTCTTCCAGGCGCCTTCCTGCTCCATCTTGGCGAGCGCGTCGTTGATCTGCGTTTGCAGCTCGGTATCGCCCTTTTTCAAACCGACTCCGTAACGTTCTTCGGAGAAGGTGCCGCCGACGACCTTGAATGCGCCAGGGCTCTGCGCCGCGTAGCCGGCGAGGATCACCTCGTCTGTGGTGACCGCGTCGATCGCGCCGTTCTTGAGCGCCTCGATGCACGCCGAGTACGTGTCGTACTGCTGCAGCTGCACACCGGGGAACTTGTCCTTGATCCGTTGCGCCGGTGTCGAACCCGAGACCGAACACAGCTTCTTGTTGTTATCGAGCGATGCCTCACCGGTGATGTCGGTGTTGTCCGCGCGCACCAGCAGGCTCTGTCCGGTGATCAGGTACGGGCCCGCGAAGTCGACCTTCTTCTGGCGCGCATCGGTGATCGAGTACGTCGCGACGATGTACTTCACCTGACCGTTCTGGATGAGCGTTTCGCGCTGACCGGAAGGTGCTTCCTTCCACTCGATCTTGTCCTCGGGATAGCCGAGTTGCTGCGCAACGTACTTCGCGACGTCGACGTCGAATCCGCTCAAAGTGCCGTCGGGGTTTCTCAGCCCCAGCCCGGGCTGATCGAACTTGGTGCCGATGACGATCTTGTCGCTGTCGTCACCACCGCAGGCCGTGGCCGCCAGTGGCAGCGCGATGGCGAGCGCAAGTGCCCCAACGAGGCGCTTGGAGATCGATGGCATACGAGATTCCTTTCGACTAATGGTGAAGGATCTTGCCGAGAAAGTCCTTGGCACGGTCGCTTTGCGGATTGGTGAAGAACTGGTCGGGGGTGGCCGCCTCGACGATCGCGCCGTCGGCCATGAACACGACCCGGTGGGCGGCGCCGCGGGCGAACCCCATCTCGTGCGTGACGACCAACATCGTCATGCCGTCTTTTGCCAGCGACGTCATCACGTTGAGCACTTCGTTGATCATCTCGGGGTCCAGCGCGCTGGTCGGCTCGTCGAACAGCATCACCTTCGGGTTCATCGCCAGCGACCGCGCAATCGCCACCCGCTGCTGCTGTCCGCCGGACAGTTGTGCCGGATACTTGTCCGCCTGATTCGCGATGCCTACCCGGTCGAGCAGTTCCATCGCCCGGTCGCGCGCCTCGGCCTTCGACTTCTTGCGCACCTTCATCGGCGCGAGCGTGACGTTGTCGAGGATCGTCTTGTGCGCGAACAGGTTGAAGGACTGAAACACCATGCCCACGTCGGACCGCAGCTGGGCGAGTCTGCGTCCCTCCTGCGGCAGCACCTCGCCGTCGATCGTGATGGTGCCCGAATCGATGGTCTCGAGCCGATTGATGGTGCGGCACAACGTCGACTTTCCCGAGCCCGACGGTCCCAACACCACGATCACCTCGCCGCGCGACACCTCGAGGTCGATGTCCTTGAGCACATGCAGGGTGCCGAAGTGTTTGTTCACTCCCGAGAGCGAGATCATGGGCACGGTCGACTGAGCCGGATCGACAACTTCCCCGTCCGACCCGCTGGTCTCCATGGGTGCAGACCTTACCGAGGGAAGGGCCTGCCTGCCCGGAACTCGCGAATCCGCCCGGACCGCCGGACCGGCCGGTCCGTACCATGGGGCCGTGACTTCGATGGTGACGCGGGACGGGACGGCCGGGCGGGCCGTTACCCCGCATGCAACCGACGAGTCCTCGAGTGAGTCGGCTACCGCGCGCACCTACCAGGTCCGCACGTACGGCTGCCAGATGAACGTGCACGACTCCGAGCGGCTCGCGGGCTTGCTGGAGGGCGCCGGGTATCAACGCGCCGCCGAGGGCGAGGACGCCGACGTGGTCGTGTTCAACACCTGCGCGGTGCGCGAGAACGCCGACAACAAGCTCTACGGCAACATCAGCCACCTGGCGCCGCGCAAACAGGCCAACCCCGACATGCAGATCGCCGTCGGCGGCTGCCTGGCGCAGAAAGACCGCGCAACGGTGCTGCGCCGGGCGCCGTGGGTCGACGTCGTTTTCGGCACGCACAACATCGGCTCGCTGCCCACGCTGCTCGAGCGGGCCCGGCACAACCGGGCCGCCCAGGTGGAGATCGTCGAGGCGCTGCAGGAATTTCCGTCCGCGCTGCCGGCCGCGCGCGAATCCGCTTACGCCGCTTGGGTGTCGGTGTCGGTGGGCTGTAACAACACCTGCACGTTCTGCATCGTGCCCGCCCTGCGCGGCAAGGAGGTCGACCGCAGGCCCGGCGACGTGCTCGCCGAGGTGCAGACGCTCGTCGACCAGGGTGTCCTGGAGATCACCCTGCTGGGCCAGAACGTCAACGCCTACGGCGTGTCCTTCGCCGATCCGGCCGAACAGCGGGACCGGGGCGCGTTCGCGAAGCTCCTGCGGGCCTGCGGGCGCATCGACGGACTCGAACGGGTGCGCTTCACCTCACCGCATCCCGCGGAGTTCACCGACGACGTGATCGCCGCGATGGCCGAGACGCCGAACGTGTGCCCGACGTTGCACATGCCGTTGCAGTCGGGTTCGGACCGCATCCTGAAGGCGATGCGGCGGTCCTACCGCGCCGAGCGCTACCTCGGCATCATCGACCGCGTCCGCGCCGCGATCCCGCACGCCGCGATCACCACCGACCTGATCGTCGGCTTTCCGGGGGAGACCGAGGACGACTTCCAGGCCACCCTGGACGTCGTCGCGCAGTCGCGGTTCGCCAGCGCGTTCACCTTCCAGTACTCCAAACGACCCGGTACCCCGGCCGCGGAGTTCCCCGGCCAGGTACCGAAAGACGTTGTCAGCGAACGCTATCAACGATTGATCGATCTGCAGGAGCGGATCTCCCTCGACGAGAACCGGGCGTTGGTCGGCAGCACGGTGGAGGTGCTGGTGGCTGCGGGTGAGGGTCGCAAGGACGCGACGACGGCCCGGATGTCGGGTCGGGCCCGCGACGGCCGGCTCGTGCATTTCAACCCGGAGCGACTCGACATCCGGCCCGGCGACGTCGTGACCACGACGGTGACCGGGGCCGCGCCGCACCATCTGATCGCGGATTCGGCCGTGCACACCCACCGTCGCACCCTGGCGGGTGACGCCCACGCCGAAGGCAGGCGCCCGCGCACCGGCGTCGGGCTGGGCATGCCGGGCATCGGCGCGCCGGCGACGCCCGTGACATCGACGGGATGCGCCCGGTGACCAGCCCCGACAACAACGGTTTCGAGGACTTCAAGGGCGATATCGAGGCCGCGGAGCGCCGCGTCGCACGGGAGATCGACCCCGGCGCGCGCGCCCTGGTGATCGCGATCGGGGTCTTCGTCCTGCTCGTGTCGTTCATTCTGCCGCACACCGGCGATGCCCGCGGTATCGATGTGCTCGTCGGCGGCGAAACCGCCACCCGCGAGGGAATCACGCTGCCGCTGCGCGTATTCGCTTGGCTGGTACTGGTATTCGGCGTTGGCTTCTCGATGCTCGCGCTGCTCACCAGGCGCTGGGCGCTGGCCTGGATCGCACTGGCCGGCTCGACCGTCGCGACGCTTCTGGGGCTCTTGGCGGTGTGGTCGCGTCAGACCGCCCCCGACCGCTACCCGGGACCGGGGATCGGGCTCGTCCTCGCGTGGATCGCGATCGCCGTGGTGACGTTTCACTGGGCCAGGGCGGTGTGGGCGCGCACCGCGCTGCAGCTGGCCGCCGAAGAGGAACGTCGCAAGGCGGTCGCCGAGAAGCAGAAGAAGGGTCTGCTCGACAACCTCGACGACCCCGACAAGCCCGAGGGTCCGGACACGCGGGACAAGCCGGACAAGCCGGACAAGCCGGGCGTCTAGCCCGACTCTGCAGTTCGCGAGATCTACACCAGGGTCGTGATCTCGGCGGATTCACAGCCCTGGTGTAGATCTCGCGAACAACTCGAACCTGCGAGCGCAGCTAGCGCGTCTTGCCGAGCGCCTCGGCGGCGGCATCCGCCCACTGCCGCCACTGCTCGGCGTTGGCGCGCGCCTCCGCGGCGTCCTTCTCGCGACCGGCGGCCGCGGCCTTCTCCGCCTGACGCTCGTATTGCTCGGCGCGGGCGCGGAACTGGTCGGCACGCGCCTGAGCCTCCGGGTCGACGCCGTGCGTGGGCGCCTCGCGGATCTTCTTCTCCACCGCGCGCAGGCGTCGCTCCAACTCGGGGCCCCGCTCGCGGGGCACCTTGCCGATGGCGTCCCACTTCTCGCCGATCACTCGCAGCGCGGCCCTGGCCGCGTCGAGGTCGGAGGTGTCGAGCTTCTCCGCCTCGGCCAGCAGGGCCTCCTTGGCCTCGGCGTTGGCGCGGAACTCCGCATCGCGCTCGGCGCTGACCGCGTTGCGCGCACCGAAGAACTGATCCTGGGCGGCCTTGAAGCGCTGCCACAGCGCGTCGTCGACGTCCTTGGCCGCGCGGCCGGCCGCCTTCCACTCGGTCAGCAGTTCACGGAACGCCGCGCTGGTCGGGCCCCAATCCGTCGAATCGGCCAGTTCCTCGGCGCGCACACACAGCGCCTCCTTGGCCTGACGGGCACCCGCGCGTTCGCGGTCCAGTTCGGCGAAATGCGAGCCTCGCCGCCGGTTGAACTGCTCGCGGGCCGCCGAGTAGCGCTGCCACAGCGCGTCGTCGGTCTTGCGGTCCAGACCGGTGATCGTGCGCCACTCGTCGAGGATCTCCCGCAGCCGGTCGCCCGCGGCCTTCCACTGCGTGGAGTTGGCGGCGATGTCCTCAGCCTCGGCGGCCAGCGCCTCCTTGCGGGCGGTCTGTGCTGCCCGAAGCTCCTCGCGCCGGGCCTTTTCGGCCTGCGCCGTCTCGTCGGCGTGCGTGATGATCGTCTGCAGCCGCTCGGCGATCGCGTCGACGTCGCCGAGCACGTGCGCGGTCGGCAGCGTTTCGGCCAGCGACTGGGCGGCGGCCTTGATCTTGCGGGCGTCGCCGGTACCGGTTTCGAGCCGGCTCTCCATCAGCGCGACCTCGGTCTGCAGGTCGTCGAAGCGCCTGCCGAAGTGCGCGTAGGCCGCCTCGGTATCGCCGGCCTGCCACGATCCGATGATTCGTTCGCCCGAGCCGGTGATCAGCCATACCGTGCCGTCGGGGTCGACGCGACCGAACCGGTGCGGGTCGCTCGATGGCGACGCGGCCACCGGCGGTATGGGTCGGCCCGGCCGCGGCACGGGTCCCGGACGCGGCGGCCCGGGCCGGGGAGCGGGTTTCGGCGCGGAGGACTGGCCCCCTGGCTGGCTGGTCGTCATGTCCGTAATCCTCGTGCCCTCCGCGGCGTGCCGCGTACCTGCCGCGCAACGCGGCGCCTGATCGCTGTCCGACGCTATTGAAACAGGTCCCCGGGGCACGTGCGCACAGCTTTCCGCGATGACCTGCCTAGGCTCGTGCGACAACCTACGGAAGGACTTCGATGGCAGGTGTCGGCGATGGGGTGGATCTGGCCGTCGTCTTCGCGCTCGGCGCCGCCGTTTTCATCGCGATCGGCGACGTGATCCACCAGCGGCAGGCCCACGAGGTCACCGACGAACCGGTCGGCCACCTCGAGCTGTTCACCCGACTGTTGCGCGACCGGCAGTGGTGGCTGGGCAGTTTCGTGGCCGCCGCCGGGTTCGGGCTGCAGGCCACCGCGCTCGGCCTGGGCTCGGTGCTGCTGGTCCAGGCGCTGCTGGTCACCTCGCTGCTGTTCGCCTTGCCGATCAATGCCCGGCTCTCGCACCGCAGGGTGACCCGGTGGCAGTGGATGTGGGCGGTGTTGCTGGCCGCATCGGTGGCGGTGATCGTGACCGTCGGCAACCCGACCGCCGGGCAGTCCCGGGCCTCCTGGGAGACCTGGACCGCGGTGGTCGTGGTGCTGGGGCCCGCGCTGGTGCTGTGCGTCATCGGGGCCAACCTCTGGAAGGGACCGGTGAGCGCGGTGCTGCTGGCGCTGGTGTCCGGGGCGCTGTGGGGGCTGTTCGCGGTGCTGACCAAGGGCGTCGTCGACCGTCTCGACGACGGGCTGGAAGCCGTGCTGCGGACTCCCGAGCTCTACGTCTGGGCGGCCGTGGCGGTGGCGGGCACGGCGTGGCAGCAGGCGTCGTTCCGCGCCGGGTCGTTGACCGCGTCCTTGCCGACTATGACCGTGGCCGAACCGGTGGTCGCGTCGGTGCTCGGCGTCGTTGTGCTCGGCGAGATGCTGCGGCCGGGCGAGGCCGGTCTGCTCACGTTGATCGTCGCGGTGGGGGTGATGGTGGTTTCGACGGCCGCGCTGGCCCGCAGTGAAGCCGCCACCGCCGCCCAGCCCGCACCGCATTAGCGTGGACGGTGTGCTGAGCGCCATCGCGATCGTCCCGTCGGCACCGGTCATGGTGCCCGAACTCGCCGCAGGCGCCGCACCCGAGCTGGCCGATCTGCGCGACGCCGTGTTCACGGCCGTGGCCGGGCTTCCGTCGCGCTGGATCGCCGTCGGGGTGGGGCGCTCGGATCAGAGTTTCGGTCCCCACCACAGCGGGACGTTCGCGGGTTACGGCGTCGACGTGCGGGTCACGCTGTCCGCCGAGGCCGCAGGCGACCCGATCGCGTTGCCGCTGTGCGCGCTGATCGCCGGCTGGGTGCGCGGTGCGGCCCGCGCTGAGGCGTCCGTCGAGGCGCGGGTGTTCGCCGATGACCACGGCGTCGCCGCCGCGCTGGCCCGCGGCGAGCGGTTACGCGCCGAGATCGACGACGCCGGCGACGCCGTCGGGGTGCTCGTCGTCGCCGACGGCTCCAACACGCTGACACCGGCCGCGCCGGGAGGCTTCGACCCCGACTCCGTCCCCGAACAGGCCGCGCTGGACGACGCGCTGGCCGGCGGCCGGACCGCGCCGCTCACCCGGCTGCCCGACGCCGTGGTCGGCCGGGTCGCGTATCAGGTGCTGGCCGGCCTCGTCGGCGCGGGACCCCGGTCGGCCAAGGAGCTGTACCGCGGCGCACCCTACGGCGTCGGCTACTTCGCCGGTCTCTGGCAGCCGCGATGAGCACACGCCCACGATGACGCGTCCGATCGCGGTCATCGGACCGACCGGGACCGGCAAATCGGCGCTGGCGTTGGACGTCGCCGAGAGATTGAGCAGCGAGGTCGGCGCTGAGATTGTGAATGCCGACGCCATGCAGATGTACCGCGGCATGGACATCGGAACCGCGAAGTTGACGGTCGAAGAGCGTCGCGGAATCCCGCACCACCAGCTCGACGTCCTGGAGGTGACGGAGACCGCGAGCGTGGCCCGCTACCAGCAATCGGCCGCCGTCGACGTCGAAGCCATCCTCGGACGCGGCGCGGTCCCCGTCGTCGTGGGCGGGTCGATGATGTACGTCCAATCGCTGCTCGACAACTGGACCTTCCCGGCCACCGACCCGGCCGTCCGCGCCCGCTTCGAGCAGCGGCTCGCCGAAATCGGGCCGGCGGCCCTGCACCGGGAACTGGCGCGCGTGGACGCCGATGCCGCCGCCTCCATCCAACCGACGGACGGCCGACGCATCGTGCGTGCGCTCGAGGTGGTCGAACTGACCGGTCGGACGTTCGCCGCCTCGTTTCCCGCCATCGGCGCACCGCGCTGGGATACCGCCATCATCGGACTAGATTGGGACACAACACATCTCGATGATCGCCTGGCGCAACGCACCGACAAGATGTTCGCCGACGGACTGGTCGACGAGGTGCGTACGCTGTTGGAATGCGGACTGCGCGACGGGGTCACCGCCTCACGGGCGCTGGGTTACGCGCAGGTGCTCGCCGACCTCGACGCCGGCGGCGACGGGTCCGCGGCGCGCGAGCCGACGTTCGTCGGCACCCGCCGCTACGTGCGCCGGCAGCGGTCCTGGTTTCGCCGCGACCACCGCATCGTGTGGCTGGACGGCGCCGGCCCGGGCCTCGTCGACGAGACGCTGCGGGTGTGGCGGGACGTACCCTGAACACGTGAGGTTCGCCAAGGGACACGGCACGCAGAACGATTTCGTGCTGCTGCCCGACCTCGACTTCGAGCTGACGCTGGCGCCGGCGGTCGTGACGGCGCTGTGCGACCGGCGCCGCGGACTGGGCGCCGACGGTGTGCTGCGCGTGACCACTGCGGCGGCCGCACAGCGGGCCGGGCTGTTCCCACAACTGCCGGAGGGCGTTGGGAGCGAGAACTGGTACATGGACTATCGCAACGCCGACGGATCGATCGCGCAGATGTGCGGCAACGGGGTTCGGGTGTTCGCGCACTACCTGCGGGCCAGCGGCCTGGAGAGCCGCGACGAGTTCGTCGTCGGGTCGCTCGCTGGTCCGCGGCCGGTGGTGCTGCACCACTGGGACGCGACGAACGCCGACGTGACCGTCGAGATGGGCAAGGTGAACCAGCTGGGCACCGGCGAGGCCATCGTCGGCGGCCGACCATTCGCGGGCATGGCCGTCGACGTCGGCAACCCCCACCTGGCCTGCGTCGATCCCGACCTGACACGCGAGGAGTTGTCCGCGCTGGACGTCGGGGCGCCGGTGTCCTTCGACACCACCCAGTTCCCGGAGGGCGTGAACATCGAGGTGCTGACCGCCCCCGTCGACGGCGCGGTGTCGATGCGTGTGCACGAACGCGGCGTCGGTGAGACCCGGTCGTGCGGGACGGGCACCGTCGCGGCCGCGGTCGCCGCGCTGGCGTACTCCGGTGCTGCCACGGGAAGCCTCGACGTTCGGATCCCCGGCGGTGAAGTCTCGGTCACCGTCACCGACGCCAGCAGTTTTCTGCGCGGCCCGTCGATCCTGGTGGCGCACGGGGAGTTGTCCGAGGAATGGTGGAGCGTTGCGCAACGTTAATTGGGGGGCATGAAAAGTGATCTCCGTGCGAATCTTTATTCGCCTATGACGTATCCCGATTCCCCCATTCGCACCACCCCGAGCGCGGGTGAGCTGGCCCTCGAAGACCGCACGGCGTTGCGCCGTGTGGCCGGTCTGTCGACTGAGCTCGCCGACGTCTCCGAGGTCGAATACCGCCAACTCCGCCTGGAGCGCGTGGTGCTGGTCGGGGTGTGGACCGAAGGCAGCGCGGCCGACGCCGAGGCGAGCCTGGCCGAACTGGCCGCGCTCGCCGAGACCGCGGGTTCAGAAGTCCTCGAAGGTGTGATCCAGCGCCGCGACAAGCCGGACGCTTCCACCTACATCGGCTCGGGCAAGGCCGCCGAGCTCCGCGAGATCGTGCTCGCGACGGGTGCCGACACCGTGATCTGCGACGGTGAGCTCAGCCCCGCCCAGCTGACGGCGCTGGAGAAGGCGGTCAAGGTCAAGGTCATCGACCGCACCGCGCTCATCCTCGACATCTTCGCCCAGCACGCGACCAGCCGGGAGGGCAAGGCGCAGGTCACCTTGGCCCAGATGGAGTACATGTTGCCGCGGCTGCGCGGCTGGGGCGAGTCGATGTCCCGTCAGGCGGGCGGCCGCGCCGGCGGCGCCGGCGGCGGCGTGGGCACGCGCGGTCCCGGTGAGACCAAGATCGAGACCGACCGCCGTCGCATCCGCGAGCGGATGTCGAAGCTGCGCCGCGAGATCAAGGACATGAAGAAGATCCGCGACACCCAGCGAAGCGGACGGCGGCGCAGCGAGGTGCCCTCGGTCGCGATCGTCGGTTACACCAACGCGGGTAAGTCCAGTCTGCTCAACGCGCTTACCGGTGCGGGTGTCCTGGTGGAGAACGCGTTGTTTGCGACGCTCGAACCCACAACGCGCCGAGGCGAATTCGCCGACGGAAGACCGTTCGTGCTGACCGATACGGTCGGGTTCGTCCGCCACCTGCCGACACAGTTAGTCGAGGCGTTCCGCTCCACGCTGGAGGAGGTCGTCGACGCCGACCTGCTGGTTCACGTCGTCGACGGATCAGACGCCAATCCACTCGCGCAGATCAACGCCGTGCGCACGGTCGTCAACGAGGTGATAACTGAGAAGGACGGCAGTCGGGCACCGGAACTGTTGGTGGTCAACAAGATCGACGCTGCCGACGGTCTGACGCTGGCGCAGTTACGCCGCGCGCTGCCCGATGCGGTGTTCGTCTCGGCGCGCACCGGTGAGGGACTGGAGCGCCTGCAGCAGCGAATGGCCGAGCTGATCGTGCCGACCGACACGGTCGTCGACGTGACAATCCCGTACGAGCGCGGGGATCTCGTCAACCGCGTGCACGCCGACGGTCGCATCGACGCCACCGAGCACACCGCCGAGGGCACCCGGATCAAGGCCAGGGTGCCGGTTCCGCTGGCGGCTGCGCTGCGTGAATACGCGACGTTCTGACGTTTTCGAGCCATCGGAGCAGCGAAGAGGCGCAGAGGTGAGCGACCCCTGCGCCTCTCGCGACGGTGTTGGTTAGTCCTGCTCGGCCTCTTGACGCTTCTCGGCCGTCTTGGCCGCGGCTCGAGCACTTTCGGCCTCGGCTTCCTTCTGCGCGGCGTTGCGCTGCGCGTCTGCCTTGTCCTGTTGCGCCTGGCCCTCGCGGTACAGGTCATCTCGGCCGGCCACGGCGCCCAAAACCTCTTTGGCCTTGCCCTTCACGCCCTCAACGACGCCCTTGACGGCCTCTTCCGGCCCACTGTTGTTCTTGTCGGACACTGCGGCTTCCTCCTTGCCGGTCGAACGGTGTGTCGGTTCAATACCCGAAACGTCGTTTCGCTAATCGGACAATTGATGCGCCGGTGAGGCACCTCACAGCGGGCCGCGGATTGTGTGCGGCGCTAGCCGAGTTCGAAGACCTCCCTCGCGGGCTCAGCCATCACCTGCTGCGCGAGTTGCGCTTTCAAGTGGTCGAGCCGGTCTTCCTGCGATTGCGTCCGGTTTCCGGCACGGGCAAGGTCGATGAACTCGTCGGTGACGAACCCCGCGCGCAGCAGAAGCGTGGCCGTGCTGCCGGTGTGCTCGATCACGAAAACGAAGTCTTCGAGCAGGCGCCCGCGGTCACTTCGCACCAGCGAACGGTCGAGGACGTAGCGGTCGTCGGTGACGCCGCGCGTCACCGCCTCGAACGCGTCGCGGGCGCCCGGCCCGCGAAACGCTGTGCGCACCACGACGGATCGGCGTTCAGGCGGATCGCCAGTGCACACGACCGAGAACCCAAGCTCCATGGCCTTGAACGCGATCGCAACGCCGGCGGGGGAATGGCCACCGTGGTAACGATTGATGTCCTCGAAGGTGAACATGAGCGTTCGTCCCCGATCACGGACCACGAGAACGTCGTTCATCTCGGACCAATCACCGGCGGTTCGTGAGCCCGCACCGGCGGCGGCGCGCCGGTGTATTTCTCCACCTGCACCAGCACATGCGCACCTGTGCAACCGCGCGCAAGCGACGAAGTACCCGCATCGTCGGTGAGTACGTTGGGATTTCCGTGGGCGCACATGGAGTCCGGGTCGGTGGGGTCGCTGGGATCGAACCAGGCACCCGTCGCCAACTGCACGACGTCGGGCCGCAGGCTGTCATCGATCACCAATCCCGCCAGGCACGCACCGCGATCGTTGAACACCCGCACTACGTCGCCTTCGGTGAGACCACGGTCGACGGCGTTGCGCGGATGCATCCGGATGGGTTCGCGCTCCGCGACTTTCGATTTCTGACTGACCTCGCCGCCGTCCAACTGGCCGTGTAGCCGAGACGCCGGTTGATTGGCGAGCAGGTGCAGGGGATAGTCGGCCGCCCGTGGACCGCCCAGCCACTCGGCGGGTTCGTACCATTTCGGGTGTCCCGCGCAGTCTGCGTAGCCGAATCCGTCGATGTCGGCGGAGAAGATCTCGATCAGGCCGCTGGGAGTGCCGAGTCGGTGGGCGACCGGGTCGGCGCGGAAGTCCGCCAGCAGGGTCAATCCCTCTTTGACGGGTAGCCGCAACCGTCCGCGGCTCCAGAACTCGTCGAACGTCGGCACGCCGAAATCCAGTTCGGCGGCCCACTTGTCGTACAGATGGGCCAGCCACTGCCACGCAGTGCGACCCTCGGTGAACCGATCGCCGAAACCCAATCGGTCTGCCAGTGCGGCGAAAGTCGTGTAGTCGTCCCGTGATTCGGCGTATGGCTCGGCCAGTTTGGGCATTGCCATCAGCATCGGGTCGTTGCGGGACCCCGAAAAATCGTCGCGCTCGAACGACGTCGTCGACGGCACGACGATGTCGGCGTGTTTGGCCATTGCGGTCCAATACGGTTCGTGCACCACCAGGGTGTCGACGCGCCCCAGGGCCCGCCGCAGCCGGGGGATGTTCTGGTGGTGGTGAAACGGGTTACCGCCCGCCCAGTACACCAACCGGATGTCCGGGTAGACGAGGCGCCGGCCGTTGTAGTCGAACGGTTCGCCGGGGCGCAACAACAGATCGCTGATGGCGGCCACGGGGATGAACGACCGCACGGGGTTGATGCCCTGCGGCAGCTTCGGCAGTCCGCACTGCAGCGGCGGCAGGCCGGGCTCGTTCATGGAGCCGTAACCGTGCCCGAATCCGCCGCCGGGAACACCGATCTGCCCCAGCATCGCGGCCAGCGTCAAACCCATCCACGGCGCTTGTTCGCCGTACCGCACTCGCTGCAACGACCAGCTGACGGTGACGATCGTGCGGTGCTCGGACATCCGCCGAGCCAGCCGGGCGATGTCGTCGGCCGCGATGCCGGAGATCGCCGACGCCCACCGCGGAGTCTTCGGCACACCGTCGTCGGCCCCGAGCAGATACTGCTCGAACCGTTCGTAACCGGTGCAGTAGGTGCTCAGGAAGTTTCGGTCGGCGAGTCTCTGGGTCGCGAGTACGTACGCGAGCGCCAGCATGATCGCCACATCGGTTCCGGGCACCGGCGCGAACCATTCGCATTCTCCGTCGACGTCGTCGCGCAGCGGTGAGAACGACACGATCTGCCCGCCACGGGCGCGGTACCGCCGCAGCGCATCTCGCGCCGGATGAGCGGTGGTGCCGCCGTGGTTGATCGACGTGTTCTTCAGCGACAACCCACCGAAGCACACGAGAAGCTCGGTGTGCTCGACGATGACCTCCCAGGAGGTCGACCGCTTGAACAGGTCGTCGTGCGTGCCGACGACGCGCGGCATGATCACCCCTGTCGCACCGAGGCTGTAGGAGTGCCGGGAAAACGTGTATCCGCCAAGGAGGTTCAGGAACCGGTGCACCTGGCTCTGGGCGTGGTGGAACCGGCCTGCACTGGACCAACCGTACGAGCCGCCGAATATCGCCTCGTTCCCGTGCGAATCGACGACGCGGCGCAGTTCATCGGCGAGCAGTTCGGTCAACTCGTCCCATGTCACGGCGACGAATTCATCGTTCCCGCGCCGCGTGGTCGTACCCGGCCCGTCGCGCAACCAACCCCGGCGAACGGCGGGTGTTGCTATTCGTGCCCGGTGTCGAAGAGATCCGGGCAGATTGCCCAGCAGCGGTGAAGGGTCGGCGTCGCCCTCGAACGGACTGACCGTGGCGATGTCGCCGTCTCGCATCTCTGCGGCGAAGGCTCCCCAGTGCGTCAGGCTGACCGGGGCGGGCATGGCGTCAGTTTAGGTGCGGGCGGCCTGCGGTTCGGAAAGGGCCGGGTCGGCTTGAACGGCCTCAGCGATAGCGAATGGCATTCGCGCCGCAATCGCGCGCGCAAGTTGCATCGATCCGCTCAGACATTGCCTGGTGGCTACCGATATTTGTGTAAATACTCGGCGGCCGTCCGTCATTCTCGTCTCCGGTGTGCAAACTATTTGCGATGCGGTCACGGCAGATGTGGATGCAAATAGCCGGGGTGGCGCCGCGATTAATCGGGGCGGCACGGCGGGGTTATCCACAGCGAATGGAGTATCGCCAGGTATTTTCTTCCCAAGATCGGCGTGTTCGTTGGTTATTGGCGTCTGACGACAGATAGAGGACGGGTGCGAATTCTTCGAGCGAAATTTCGTGCCGACCCGGGAGGTCGAATGATCGGGCAGAACGGCCGGGGCACCTCGGTGTTGGGTCAAATGGCGATCGGCCTGCTCGTGGGCGCCGTCGCATTACTGCTGGCGCCGGTGGTGAGCGCGTCGCCGGAATCCGATGCGGCCAACGCCGCGATCACGGCGGCGTTCGACGCCAGCGGCGGCGACGGCGGCCCCCTGGGTCCACGGCAGGGCGACGTGTACGAGGTGGGCGACGGATTCGCGCAGAACTTCGCCGGCGGCAAGATCTTCTTCACCCCCGGTACCGGAGCGCACATCATGCGGGGCGCGATCCTGGAGAAGTACGAATCGCTGGGCGGCCCCGCCGACGGCGACCTCGGATTTCCCACCATGGACGACGGCCCCGGCCGTGCCCCGGACAGCTTCAACGTCACGTTCAGCGCCAGCGACAACCCGGTGATCTTCTGGACGCCCGACACCGGCGCGCGGGTGGTCCGCGGACCGATCAACGCAGCGTGGGACAAGTTGGGCGGATCAACCGGAACGCTCGGGGTGCCGGCCGACGACGAGTCGTACCGCGGTGATCTCGTCACCCAGAAGTTCACCGGCGGGGAGATCACCTACAACACTCGCGACAAGACGTTCACCACCGTGCCGCCCGATCTCGCGGAACAGTTGGCGGACCTGCAAGTACCGGGTGATGCCACGTCGGCGATCAATGCGGCGCGCCGTGCGGCAGGCGGCCCACTGGGGCCGCTCGGCGCCGCGGAAGGCCCCCCGTATCCGATCGGCAAAGACGGCCTCGGCCAGAACTTCGCCGGCGGCAAGATCTTCTACAGCCCGCAGACAGGCGCACGGGTCGTCACCGGTCAGGTCCTGGCCAAGTACGAAAGCCTCGGCGGCCCCGAAGGAGACCTCGGGTTCCCGGTCTCCAGCGAGAGCGACGGCGGATTGCCCACCGCCAGCCGCATGTCCCGCTTCGCCGCCGACGACAAGCCGGTGATCTTCTGGACGCCCGACTACGGCGCGGTACTGGTGCGCGGCGCGATGAGTGCGGCCTGGGACAAGCTCGACGGGGCGGAGGGCGCGCTCGGCGCGCCGATGGCCGACCAGACCGAGAAGGGTGACGTCGTCACGCAGCGGTTCAGCGGCGGGGTCGTCTCCTGGAATCGCAAGACCGGCGAGTTCAGCACCGAACCACCCAATCTGGCCGGGGAGCTGGCCGGCCTGGAGGTGCCTGCCGAGCAGAAGTCCGAGACGCCGGGCACTCAGCGCGCCTCGGATTCCGGCGGTGACAGGAACTGGTTCACCTTCAGCTGGTGGTGGCTGCTGGCGATCGTGCCGGTGATCGTGCTGCTCGGCCTGGTCGCGTTCGCGACGATGCGCAACAGGCGCCGCCCTGATGTCGATCGCATCGATCGCCCGGGAGCGGTCGACGGCCGGTACGATGACACGTACGGCTCCGAGGCCGAACACGCTTACAGCACACCGGGTTCGGACGAACACTTGTCAAACGGTGTTGACCCGTCGGCCGCGATGTTCGGTGAGCGATACGCCACAGAGGGTTTGGGGGCGCTTTCCGCACCGGGGGAGTCGGCCGACTCGCCGGGTAGCCCTTGGGAGGCGCCGTTCCAGAGCTTCGGCGAGACTTCGGAATCAGCTGGCGTCGGTGAAGACGAAGAGGACCCCGACAACGTCGACACTGCGCCTACACGCATCCCGGCTTCGGAAGCTGCGATCGCCGCGGGGCGCCTGACCGCCGACCACGACGAGACGACCGGCGAGCACGATGAGCCCGAGGAATTCGATACCTCGGCCGAAGACCTCGATGTCGCCGAAGACGTCGATGTCGCCGAAGAGGTCGATGTCCTGGCCGAGCCGAGTGAACCCGCACCGCGACAATGGGATTCGTTGACCGACACGGGCCGCCACGCACGGATCGTCATCGACGAGCCCGAGGTACCCAGCCCCGCCTTCCGGTTGCCGGTCGGCGATTCAGGGGAGGCGCCCGAGGGATATCCGATCAAGGCGGACACCCAGTCGGGTCGCTATTGGCTGCCCACCGCCGCCGACTACGACGACGTGCACGCCGAGATCTGGTTCTCCAGCGAGGAATTCGCCCGGACGAACGGATTCGTCCGCGCCGACTAGATCTTCCGGATGACTGTGACGACCTTGCCCAGCACCGCGGCGTCGTTACCGGGGATCGGATCGAACGCCGGATTGTGCGGCATCAGCCAGACCTGACCGCGCGTGCGTTTGAACGTCTTGACCGTGGCTTCGCCGTCGATCATCGCGGCCACGATGTCGCCGTTGTCGGCGACGTTCTGCTGACGCACGACCACCCAGTCGCCGTCGCAGATTGCGGCGTCCACCATGGAGTCGCCGACGACCTTGAGCAGGAACAACGAGCCTTCGCCGACCAGTTCGCGCGGCAACGGGAAGACGTCCTCGACGGCCTCCTCGGCCAGAATCGGCCCGCCGGCGGCGATGCGTCCCAGCACAGGCACGAACGTCGGCTCCGGTAGCGCGTCGGAACCGGCGACATCGGTGGCGACGGTCGGCGTCACGTGGTCGTCGGCGCCGCGGACGTCGACGGCGCGCGGCCGGTTGGGGTCGCGGCGCAGATAGCCCTTGCGCTCCAACGTGCGCAGCTGGTGGGCGACCGAAGAGGTGGAGGTCAGTCCGACCGCGTCGCCGATCTCCCTGATGCTCGGGGGATAGCCGCGACTGGTGACCGAGGCGCGGATCACGTCGAGGATGGTGCGCTGGCGTTCGGTGAGCCCCGGGTCCAGGGTTCGGGCCCCGCCTGCGCCTTCCGGGTTATCGCTGCTCGAGTCCATGCCGCCGAATGTAACCCGCGCAATCCGATTAATCAAACATTTGTTCGAGGCGTGTTGCCTCGTAGGGCCTGCGCGATCGTGGAGCGATTTTTTGTCGGTGGGTCCATTTATCGTTTCACAACAGTTCGATCACACGTTCTATCTTTCGAACATGTGAGCGAGTATGTTCGAACACAAGAGCGAAGGCAGCGGACCGGAAGGCAGGAAGATGACCGTTCTCGACACCCATGAATTTCAGCCCACGCGCGTGGTCACCACCGGTTACCGGCCGGTTCGCGCCCGTCGGCGGCCCGCAACGGTTCGACCGGCGGGGGCGGCGGTGCGTTATCGCGGAACCGGCGTGATGATGTCGCGTGCCTCGCACCGGCGTCGGCCGATCACCCCGGTCACCACGGTGCTGCTGTCCTTGGTGGCTGCGGGGATCACGGTGTGGCTCGGCCTCGTCGCACAGTTCGGCGGCGTGGTGGGAAGTACCTCGGCCGCGGTGCCGAGCCGGCTCGCGGTGGTGCAGGTCCAGTCCGGGGAGAGTCTGCAGCAGGTGGCACTGCGGGTGGCACCCGACGCTCCCGTCGGCCAGGTGATGGACCGAATCCGCGAGCTCAACCAGCTCGACTCGTCGTCGGTTGATGCCGGGCAGACGCTGATCGCCCCGGTCGGCTGACGTCAGGTCGCCGGCAAACGACTTGGTGCGCAGACGTGTTCACCGACAGATCGTTCGACTACGTGCCGTTCAGCGCGGTGCTGGGCCATCGCAACCCGTCGCAGGTACGCTCGGAGAGGTTCGAGTTGGTCGTTTGTTGGCGCGGCGAAGGAGCGGTGATGCACTGTCCGTTCTGCCGTCACCCGGATTCGCGCGTGGTGGACTCGCGTGAGACCGATGAGGGCCAGGCCATCCGGCGCCGCCGGTCCTGTCCGGAATGCGGTCGTCGGTTCACCACGGTGGAGACCGCCGTCCTGGCCGTCGTCAAGCGCAGCGGCGTCACGGAGCCGTTCAGCCGCGAGAAGGTCATCAAAGGAGTACGCCGGGCCTGCCAGGGCAGCCAGGTCGACGAGGACGCGCTGAACCTGCTGGCCCAGCAGGTTGAGGACACCGTGCGCGCCTCGGGGTCGCCCGAGGTGCCCAGCCACGAAGTCGGCCTCGCCATCCTCGGGCCGCTACGCGATCTCGACGAGGTCGCCTACCTGCGCTTCGCGTCGGTGTACCGCGGGTTCACGTCGGCCGAGGACTTCGAGCGGGAGATCGAGGATCTGCGGGCGCATCGAAACTCGCCCCAACCGACGGCCAGCTGAGACGAGGCTGCCTGACAACTCACCGTGACGTGTCGGTCAGTCGATCTGCTTGACGCCGTCGTTGACCACGCGACCGGCGACACGCACCCAGCCCTCGGGGCTCCAATCCGTGTAGATGTGTGAACCCTTGCCCTGCACGATCCTCAGGTCGCGACTCAAGTAGTCGGTGATCCGCACGGCGGCGGCGCCAGTGGCTTCGTCTTCGGGCACACCGAGGTCGGTCGCGAACATTCGGGACCGCAGCTCACCCTTGTCCCTGTCGGTCCACGTCCACACGTAGTGGTTGATGTCGTCGGGATAATCCGACGGGTCGAGGGCCAGAAGCTCGTCCACCGAGCCAATGTCGTGGATGGCGAATTCGGGTGCCCACTCTGCGCGGGCTTGAACGGAGGTGAGGTCGTCGCTGTAGGCGATCTGGACGATGCCGGCGGGAACGCGCAAGGTGTGCACGGGTGCGCCGTGCTCGCGGAGCCACCACGCCGCGCCGACAGTGGGATGTCCAGCGAAGGGCAGTTCGACGGCCGGCGTGTAGATGCGTGCGTGTGCTGTGTTCGTGCCAGGGGCCGGCAGATCGACGAATATGGTTTCGCTGTAACCCAATTGGGTTGCTATCCGCTGGTGATCACTCGAGTCGACGGTGCCGGCGTCGACGACACCTAGAGGGTTTCCGTGGTTGCCGTCAGGGTCGGTGAAGACCCGCAGCACCGTCACGTCGATGGCCATGGGGCCGATGCTACTTGCTATCGGCGTGGCGGTGGCGCGGTCGCGGCGGCGGGGAGATCAGGTCGCGCTGCGCTCGTCGGTGCCCATCGCGTCGAGCACCGCGACCCGCGTGTCGGCCGAACCGGAGATCGTGTTCTCGGTGATTCCCGCCCGCAACAGCCCGCGCAAGTACTCCTGGTCGTAGACCGCCGGTTCGGTGCCGTCGATGAACTTCTCGACCACCTCGACGAAGCGTTCGGGGTCGTCGTGGAACGGGAAATGGCCGGAGCCATCAAAGATTTCCAATTGCGACCCCGGCATCGCCGCGTGAGCCATCTGCGCGTGGCTGACGGGGATCACGGCGTCGCAGCTGCCCCAGATGAGCTGAACCGGAACCGATTGCGTCAGATAGCAGCGATCCAGCATGGTCACCACCTGGCCCCGCCAATCGACGACCGCGCGCAGCGTCCGCGCGAACGCCGAAGACGCCGTCGGCTCGGGAAGATCGTTGAGGATGCGCAACACCTGAGGCAGATCGCGACCGAGGCCGGTCGATCCGAACACCCCGCCGGCGACGCGACCCACCACCTGTAATGCGGGCAGCACAAACGGCAGCCGCAGCAGCGCCAGCGCCTCACTGCCCATCGGCAGAGATGCGAACCGCAGCGCAATGTTCACATCCCGTGTGACCCCGCCGGCACCGACGAGGATGAGCCGGTCGACGAGCTGGGGGAACTGGTAGGCGAATTGCATGGCCACCCCGCCGCCGAGCGAATGGCCGATCACGGTGACGTGATCGATGTCGAGCACGCTCAACAGGTCGCGCATTCCGTTGGCGTAGGCGGCGACCGAATAGTCCGCGCGGGGCTTGTCGGATTTGCCGTGGCCCAACAGGTCCGGCGCGATGACGGTAAACCGCTGAGCGAGCTTCGACTGGACCGTCTCCCACGTGGTGGAGTTGTCGCCGATGCCGTGGATCAGCAGGATCGCGGGCCCGGAGCCCGCCACGCGGTAGGCGCGCCGGTATCCATGGATGGTGCGAAACTGCAGGACGGGCGTCAGATCCCGCACGGGGCGAAGGTTCGGCTTTCGCGGCGCCATTGCGCCAACTTAGCGGGCCGCCGTCAACCTCGCGCCTCGAGTCGCCCATTCACCGGGCGACGTTCGTCATCCGGCGTCGTCGCCGTCCTCGAAGCGGTCCTTGCCCTTCTTCTCGGCCTGCTGGGCGAGGAACCGCTCGAACTCGGCGCCGAGCTCTTCGCCGCTGGGCAGGTCCTCGTCGCTGGCCAGCAGGGACCGGTTCTCCTGAGCCGCCATGTACGCGTCGTACTGGCGCTCGAGGGCCGCGACCACCTGCGCGACCTCGGGGCTCTGCTCGACCTGCTCGTTGATCTTTGTGAGCACCTCCGCGCCCGCCGCGACCAACGCATCGACCGGGAACTGCAGCGACGCATTCCTGGCGACCTCGGCCAGCAACGCCTCCGCCGCCGCGGGATAGTCGGTCTGCGCCAGATAGTGCGGCACGTGGACCGTGAAGCCGACGACCTCGTGGCCGTGCTGCGACATCCGGAACTCGAGCAGGTTGGACACGCTCGCGGGGACCTGCACCTCGCCAATCCACGGCTGGTGATCGGAGATCAGTTCCTTGTCGCTGGAGTGCGCGGTCATCGTGATGGGGCGGGTGTGCGGCACCGCCATCGGAATGGTGCCCAGGCCAACGACGCGACGCACACCGAGCTGTTCGGCCAGCAGCCGCACGGCGGTGATGAACCGCTCCCAACGCAGGTCCGGTTCCATGCCCGCCAGAAGCAGGAACGGGGTGCCGACGCTGTCACGCATCGCGTACAGGTTGAGCTCGGGGTCCTCGTAGTTGGTGAAATGGTCGGTCTTGAACGTCATCAACGGGCGCCGTGACCGGTAGTCGAGCAGCTCGTCGATCGCGAACGACGCCACCAACTCGGTATCGAGGGTGTCCTTCAGATGCTGGGCGGCCAGCCGGATGGCGTGCCCGGCATCGGAGAACCCTTCGAGGGCGTGAATGAGCACCGGCCCGCGGCCGTCCTTGGACGACAGCTGGGGCGCGGGGAACTCCAACTCGTACATGCCTGATTGGTCCGGCTGGTAGTGCTGCTCCGGATTACCAGCGTTGTCAGCCATGAGCCTCGCCTCCTCGCGGTGGTGCCAGACCGTGAACGTCTTCTTACACTGACAACTAGTCTCGCGCACGTTGCGTTCCCACTGCCGGGCATCCCATGCCCGAACCGACGAAATTGTTGCCCAGACCAGCCGGTCAGGTGCGGAACTGGCTTAGTGCGCGCAGCTTGTTCATCACGTCCAGCGCCGCGACCTTGTAAGCCTCGGAGAAGGTGGGGTAGTTGAACACAGCGTCGACGAGATATTCGACGGTGCCGCCGCAGCCCATCACCGCCTGGCCGATGTGCACCATCTCGGTGGCGCTGGTGCCGAAGATGTGCACGCCGAGCAGCTTGAGGTCGTCGGTGGACACCAGCAGCTTGAGCATGCCGTACGAGTCGCCGGCGATCTGGCCCCTGGCCAACTCGCGGTAGCGCGACACCCCGACTTCGTAGGGGATCGCGTTGCGGGTGAGTTCGACCTCGGTGGCCCCGACGTAGGACACCTCCGGGATCGAGTAGATGCCGATCGGCTGCAAGTCGGTCATGCCCTTGGCCGGCTCGCCGAATGCGTGATACGCCGCCAGTCTGCCCTGGTCCATCGACGTCGCGGCCAGTGCGGGGAAACCGATCACGTCGCCGACGGCGTAAATGTGGTCGACCTTGGTCTGAAAGTTGCTGTCGACGTCGATGCGGCCGCGCGCGTCGGTCTGAAGGCCCGCGTTCTCCAGGTCGAGGTGCTCGGTCTGGCCCTGCCTGCCTGCGGAGTACATCACCGTCTCGGCGGGGATCTGCTTACCGCTGGCCAGCGTCGTGACCGTGCCCGCGGCGCCGACGTCCACGGCGGTCACCTCCTCGCCGAACCGGAACGTCACCGCGAGGTCGCGCAGGTGGAATTTGAGCGCCTCGACGATCTCGGGGTCGCAAAAGTCGAGCATGTTGTCGCGTTTCTCCACGACGGTGACCTTGGTGCCGAGTGCCGCGAACATCGAGGCGTACTCGATGCCGATCACGCCGGCGCCGACCACGACCATCGTCGAGGGCAGCGACTTGAGGTCGAGGATCCCGTCGGAGTCCAGCACGCGGTCCTCGTCGAACTCGACTCCGGCCGGACGGGCCGGCTTTGTACCGGTGGCGATCATGATGTACTCGCCGCTGACCATGGTGCGCTCACCGCGGGTGGGTTCCTCGACCAGCACGGTGTGCGGGTCGATGAACCTGCCATGGCCCTGGATGAGGTCGATGCGGTTGCGCATGAGCTGCGAGCGGACGACGTCCTGCTCCTTGCCGATCACGTGGCTGGTGCGGGCGAGCAGGTCGGCGGGCGTGATCTTCTCCTTGACGCGGTAGCTCGCGCCGTACAGCTCGCGCTGGCTCATGCCGGTGAGGTAGACGACCGCCTCCCGAAGCGTCTTGGACGGGATGGTCCCGGTATTGACGCAGACGCCGCCCAGCATCCGGCCCCGCTCGACGACCGCGACCGTCTTACCGAGCTTGGCCGCGGCGATCGCCGCCTTCTGCCCACCGGGCCCCGAACCGATGACGACGAGGTCGTATTCGAGCATGGAAGCCATGGCAACAAGATGTACGCCGGTTAGACGATTTCCGCACGCCGACTGGCCTCAACCGAAGCCGAAATCATCCCCGACACGGGATTGATCCACAGCGGGGCGGACCTGGGCCGTCGATGGACGATCGCCGTCCGAGCGGGCGGGGAGGGTCGGCCCATGACGACCTCACCATCACCTGATTTCCACCTCGACCGTCCGGCGGTACTGATTGCCGCCCTGCCCGCAGTTCTCGGCTTCGTCCCGGAGAAGTCCCTCGTGCTCGTGACCGTGGACCGCGGCGCCCTGGGCTGCGTCATGCGGGTCGACCTCTCCGACGAGCTGCCCGAGTCGGTGGAGCACATCGCCGAGGTCGCCGCGTCCGCGCGACCGGACGCGGCGATTGCCGTCGTCGTGGACGAGGACGGCGCGGGCTGCCGGCTCTGCAACGACGAGTACCGCGAACTGGCCGCGATGCTGGCCTCCGCCCTCGCCGACCAGGGCATCGAATTGCTCGCCGCCCATGTCGTCGACCGGATCGCGGCCGGCGGGCGTTGGCACTGCGCCGACGGTTGCGGCGCGTCGGGCACCGTGGACGACCCGGCCGCGTCGCCGCTGGCCATGGCCGCTGTGCTGGACGGGCGCAGGCTCTACGCCCGGCGCGGCGAACTTCAGAACGTCATCGCGGTCACGGACCCCGCCCATGCGGACACGCTGGCTGTCCGCATCGATGATGCGCGAGCGGCACGAGCGAACGCCGACGCCTGCCGCGACATCGAGGCGGTGATGGCGGCCGCCGCCCGTGTCGCCGACGGCGACGCGTTGTCCGACGAGACGCTGGTCCGGATCGCGGCGGCTCTGACGGATCTGCAGGTCCGTGACACGCTCTACGCTCTCGCGGTCGGCGAGCGTGCGCCACAAGCCGAGGCGTTGTGGGCGGAGATGTCGC
>NZ_LZMD01000116.1 GCF_001668575.1 Mycobacterium sp. 1164985.4 | reverse complement strand
AGGTGGTCGCCGCCGGTGACGTTCCGCGCACCCTCCTCGACGCCCTTCTTGATGTAGGACTCGACGCGGTCGCGCTGCTTCTCCGAGATCAGCGGGCCGATCGCGGCGTTCGGGTCGTCCGGCAGGCCGACGGGCATCGCGCCGACGAAGTTGGCGACCTTCTCCACGACCTCCTCGTAGCGCGACCGCGTCGAGTCCTACATCAAGAAGGGCGTCGAGGAGGGTGCGCGGATCGTCACCGGCGGCGGCCGACCCGAGGGATTGGACAACGGCTGGTTCGTGCAGCCGACCGTGTTCGCCGATGTCGACAACTCGATGACGATCGCCCAAGAGGAGATCTTCGGACCCGTGCTGGCGGTCATCCCCTACGAGGACGAAGAGGACGCGATCCGCATCGCCAACGACTCGGTCTACGGCCTGGCCGGTTCGGTGTGGACCACCGACAACAAGAAGGCGCTCGAGGTCGCGTCGCAGATCCGGACCGGTACCTACGCGGTCAACATGTACGCGTTCGATCCCGGCGCCCCGTTCGGCGGGTACAAGAACTCCGGCATCGGCCGCGAGAACGGCCCCGAGGGCATCGAGGCCTACGTCGAGCACAAGAGCGTGCTGCTGCCGTTCGGCTACACCCCCGAGGACTAGAAAGCGGCTTCGGGGACGTCCATGACTTCGAGGCCCACGGTCTCGATGATGCCGCGCTGAGCGGTCAACAGCGGCAGCATGTGCTTGGCGAAGAAATTCGCCGCCGCGATTTTGCCTGTGTAGAACGCGCAGTCGCTGTCGGAGACGTCGCCGTCGAGTGCCGCGAGCGCAATCTCGGCCTGGTGCAACAACAACCAGCCGATGACCAAATCGCCGACGGCAAGCAGGAACGGGACCGACCCCAGCCCGATGCGGTAGAGCTCGCGCGGATACTCCTGTGCCGACACCAGATACCCGGTCAACGACGCGACCATGGACTGCACATCCTGCAACGCGGTGGCCAGCAGGGCCCGAGCATCCGCGAGTTCCGGACGCGCGGTCTCACTGCCGACGAATCCTTGGATATGGCCGGCCAGATGCCCCAGCGCTGCGCCTTGGTCGCGGGCGATCTTGCGGAAGAAGAAGTCCTGCGCCTGAATCGCGGTGGTGCCCTCGTAGAGCGAGTCGATCTTGGCGTCGCGGATGTACTGCTCGATCGGATAGTCCTGCAGGAAGCCCGAACCACCGAACGTCTGCAGCGATTCGGTCAGGCACTGGTAGGCCCGCTCCGAACCCACGCCTTTGACGATTGGCAGTAGTAAATCGTTGACGCGGCCGGCCATCTCGGCGTCGGCGCCGGACACAAGCTGCGCCACGGCGGGGTCCTGGTGCGCGGCGGTGTAAAGGTAGAGCGCCCGCAACCCTTCGGCGTAGGACTTCTGCGTCAGCAGCGCGCGACGCACATCCGGATGGTGAAGGATCGTCACCCGCGGCGCGGTCTTGTCGGTCATCTGCGTCATGTCCGCGCCCTGCACCCGCGTCTTGGCGTAGTCAAGCGCATTGAGATAGCCGGTCGACAACGTGGCAATCGCCTTTGTGCCCACCATCATTCGCGCGTACTCGATGACCTTGAACATCTGGGCGATACCGTCATGTGAGTCGTTCACCAGCCATCCGACGGCGGGCACACCGTGTTGACCGAAGGTCAGCTCACACGTCGCCGACACCCTGAGCCCCATCTTGTGCTCGAGATTGGTCACGAAGACGCCGTTGCGTTCGCCGAGCTCGCCGGTTTCGAGGTCGAAGTGGTACTTCGGGACGACAAAAAGGCTCAGTCCTTTGGTCCCCGGTCCTGCCCCCTCAGGCCGGGCGAGCACCAGATGGACGATGTTCTCGAACAGATCGCCGGTATCGCCGTTGGAGATGAACCGCTTCACCCCGTCGAGATGCCATGTGCCGTCGGGCTGCTGCACCGCCTTGGTGCGCCCGGCGCCGACGTCCGAACCGGCGTCGGGTTCGGTCAGCACCATCGTCGCGCACCAATTGTGCTCCACCATCAACGCGGCCAACTGTCGCTGTTGTTCGTTGCCGATCGCGTAGAGGATGTCCGCCATAGTCGAACCGACCTGGTAGATGAAGGCGGCCGGCTGGGCACCCAAGACGAACTCGCTGATAGCGCACTCGACGATCGCGGGGGCGGGGACACCACCGATCTCCTCTGACTTTCCGACGCGGAACCACTCACCCTGATGCCAGGCCCGGAACGACTTCTTGAACGGCTCGGGCAGGGTCACCTCATGAGTGGCCGGATCGAAGGTGGGCGGGTGGCGATCGGATTCGGCGAACGACTCTGCGAGCGGACCCTCGGCCTGCCGAGCCGCCTCCTCGAGCATCTGCCGCACCGAATCGCCGTCGAGGTCACCGAACTCACCGGTCGCCAGGGCCTTGTCCAGGCACAGCACCTCGAACAGGTTGAACTCGAGATCCCGCACGTTGCTTCTGTAATGGCCCATGACGAGCGCCTTTCATTCTCGCGTCGAGCCGTAGCGTAGCCGTCCGACCGACCCGCGATCTGCAGTTCAGGTCAGGTGCGTGCCGGTCGCGCATATTATGCTGCATACCATACTCCGCCGATTACCCCAGGCTTTCGAACTCCCGGAGTCACGTGCTTCCACCTGCGCCGATCGGTAATAACACTGTGATGTGGAATACATTCGTTGCTTCCCTGTGTTGTGCGTTTTATGCTCTTCGTCATAACCAGGGAGGCACCCCATGTGGGTCATTGAAGTCAACATCGCCGGATACCGGTTCACCCATCGGGTGCACGACCGGCGTCGGCCGGTCTTTCGCTTCAGCCCACTCAACTGGCGTCCGGCGCAAGTGCCTCGCACGCCCGCAGCCTGACCACTCCATTGGAGGTTGATCTGTCTTCCGCCGCCACCAAGACCGCAACCAAGCGCGGATCGACTCGCACCAAGATGCTGATCGCCGCGGCCGAGGTCATGCGGGAGCGCGGTGCGGCAGGTGTCACGATCGACGAGGTGCTGACCCGCAGCGGCGCGCCGCGCGGGTCGGTCTACTACCACTTTCCCGACGGCCGCAATCAGATCCTGCGCGAAGCGCTCCGGTTCGCGGGTGAGGCGATCACCAAGGAGATCGACGAGGCGGCCGCCAAGGGCGGCATGCACCTGGTCCGCAGCTTCGTGGCGTTCTGGGAAGAACTGCTCGTCGAAAGCGGATTCGCCGCGGGTTGTCCCGTGGTCGCCGCGGCAATCGGGTCGGCCGACGACGAGCCCCAACTGACGACCGTGGCAGGCAGCATCTTCGGCCATTGGCGTGACGCGCTGACGCGGGCATTCGTCTCCGACGGTTTCGACGAGTCCGACGCCGCCTCCCTCGCCATCACCTGCATCGCGGCGCTGGAGGGCGCCGTGGTGCTATGCCGCTCGACGCGCTCCGTCGACCCGCTGCGTGATGTGGCTCAACAGGTCGAATTCCTCATCAGGTCACGGGATTTCATCCGCCGCAACGGCGTGCCCGACCGCAACTAGGCCGAGCGCCAGCGGGCGCATACGAAGTCCCCGTTGACCGCCGATTCGACCAGCGTCCATTCCGAACGGACCGGCAGCACCGGCGAACCCGCGCCCAGCGAGCACGGGGCGTAGCTGACGATCATCTCGTCGATCAACCCCGCCGACACGAATTGTCGTGCGACGTCGCCTCCCCCGACCACCCACACGTCCTTGCCCGCCGCGGCGGACACCATCGTCGGGTGCAGATCGACGACGTCGCCGGCGAACGTCTGCACGTCGTGCCCTTGCTCGATGATGTGCGGGCGACGCGTCATCACCCAGGACGGCTGCACGTACATCCACTCGCCCGGGTGGTTGCGCACGATCCATTCGTAGGTCGCCGAACCCATCACCACGGCACCGATCGTCGCGATGAAACCGTCGTAGCCGAAGGGGCCGCCCTGGTCGATGTCGCGAGTCGTCAGCCAGTCCAAACTGTTGTTCTCATCGACGATGTACCCGTCGAGGCTGGATGCCGTGTAGTAGACCGTCGCCAAATCAGTTGCTCCTCATCCATTTTGCGGGTTTGCCCCGGTGCTTCGACGCCGCGGTGGGCCTCACCCCAATGTATTCAGCTGTCCAAAACCTCGTTGACACGGGCCTCGATGTCGCGGTGGTCGCCGAGGTCGGCCAGATCGATGCCGAACCGGTCGGTGAGTTCGGTGAGGACCGCGGCGGCGCTCTCGAAGCGGATCCGTTCGGTGCCTCCGCCGCTGTGGATGGCCAGATTGCGACCGCGCAGATTCCACCGAGCGTCGTCGGTGACCAGCGCAACCGTCAGCCCGGTCACGAAACCCGACTCGGGAAATGTTGAGACATACCAACTTCCGACCTGAAGGTCGATCTGCGGGCGCGGTCGGGAGTCGAACATGTACAGCGGCTGCCACTCCCCGCGGATCTCGGCCTCCAGCAGATAGCCGTCGTCGTGCTCGCGCAGTCGGTAGGGCTCGTGGCGGGTCGTCTGCACGGGACCGCTTTCGAGCCGGATCGGCGACGACAGCGTCTGGCCGCCGAACCCGACGTCGACCAGCCACGGTCCGTCTTCGCCCGGGATGCGCACCGACAGCACCTGATGGGTCTGCGCGGGCAGGGCATCCGACTGGTTCATCCACACGACCCGGCCGGCAAGGCGCGCGACGTCGTAGCCAAGTGCCTCGAGCACGTAACCCATCAGACCGTTGTGCTCATAGCAGTATCCGCCGCGGCGACGACGAACGAGCTTGCGGGCGAGGGCCCCTGCGCTGAGATCGACGACCGGGATGCCCAACAAGGGGTCGAGGTTCTCGAACGGGATCGACCGGTTGTGCGCGGCCACCAGCCCGCGAAGTGTGGACAGCGTCGGTTCGTTCGAACCGGTGTATCCGATCCGGTTCAGATAGGCCGTTACATCCAGATCGGCCCGCACATCCGTCGTCATGCCTCACATCTTGCGACCTGAATGGCCGTTGAGGTCAACGATTCGCGGTGCGGCTTACGGCTTGCCGCGCGCAGGCGTCTGGTTCGCGACACCGTGTCGCAGCGGGGTGTTGGCCTGCGCGGCCGTCGACTCCTGCACGGGCGATCCGCCCGCCGCGCCACTGACCTCGGGTGCGTTGGTCGGGTCACCGGACGACGGCTCCGCGCCATGCGTCAATTCCTTGAGTCGCGCATGGAGCACCTCGAGCACCGGGATCCGGTTGCCGTGCGCGGTCTCGTGGTCGAACACTGCGCGCAGTTGAGGTTCGTCGAGCGCACGGATGCGGTGACGCAGCTCGGTGAGCGGCAGCTGGTCGTAGTCGGTGATCGGCAGGTCGTCGCTCTGCGCCATGCGCTGTCTCCTTAGAGGTGAGGTAGGCCGTCCGTCGGCGACGGGACCGCTGTCCCCGGCCCGTCGGCGCGCCCGCGGTACCGGACGACCACCGCGGCGACCGCGCCGATGCCTGCGAGTGCCAATGTCGGCCACACCGCAACCTGCAACAACCACAATCGCCGCTGCACCTTGAAGATGCGCTTCTGCGCGCGCCGCGCTCGGGACAACGTTTCCACGCCTTACGGTTGCCCAGGGCGGCGGCGACAAAACCCTCTGGGGAAACCCCTTAGGTTCCCGTCCACTTCGGCGCCCGCTTCTCGGCGAACGCGATCGCGCCTTCTTTGGCGTCGTTGGACATGAAGACGGGACTGAAGATCTCGAACTGCTTCTTCCACATCTCCTGGGAGTTCCAGTCCCGGGATTCGACGATGATCCGCTTGGTCGCCGCGACGGCGAGCGGACCGTTGGCGGTGATCTTCTCGGCGAACGCGATCGCGGCCTCCAGCGCCTGTCCCGGTTCGGCGAGGACGTTGACCATCCCGAGGTCGTGGGCGCGCGCAGCGGTCAGGCTCTCGCCGGTCAGGGCGAGCTCCATCGCGAGCCCGTACGGGATTCGCTGCGGCAACCGCAACAGCCCGCCGCCACCGGCGACCAGTCCGCGCTTGACCTCGGGGATGCCGAACGCGGATTCCTTCGAGGCGACGATCAGGTCGGTGGCCAGCGCCAGCTCGCACCCGCCCGCGAGGCAGTAACCCTCCACGGCGGCGATGAGCGGCTTGGCGGGTGGGCGTTCGGTGAAGCCCAGGCCGCGGCCCTTGATGGCCACGTTCTCGCCGCGCGCGAACGCCTTGAGGTCCATGCCCGCGCTGAACGAGCCGCCGGCCCCGGTCAGGATGCCCACCGACAGGCCGGCGTCACCGTCGAGGCGGTCCATCGCGTCGGCAAGGCCTCGGCTGACGTCGGCGTTCACCGCGTTTTTGGCCTGCGGCCGGTTGATGGTGATGATCAGGATGCGGTCGCGCTGTTCGACCAGTACGACTGGTTCAGTGTTGTCACTCACGCGGCTGATCGTAACGGCCCGCCGACGGCTTCATGCGGGCCGCAGCGATGCCGCCGGACCCCGCCGCACTCAGGGGCCTTTCTTCCCGTTCCCGTGGCCGTTGCCCTTCTTGGGCGGCTTGGGCGGTTTCGGCGGATTGGGCTGCTCGACGATCGGTGCCGCGCTCGGCGGTGGCGGTGCGACAGTGGTCGGCGGGGGTGGCGGCGGTTGTGCCGGCGTACTCGTGCTGACCTGCTGCGGCGGTGGTGTGCTCGACGACGAGTCGAGCGCCAGCGCGAGGCCGGCGACGACGACCGCGACGAACCCCGCCGCCGCCAGCAGCAGCTTGCGCTCGCGGCTCATCGGGCGACGCCGCGGCGCCGGAGCGACGAAGTAGTTGGCGGACGGTGCAAGGGGTTCGGCGAGGACCCTTGTCGCGGGTCGTCGTGACGCTGCGGGTGCCGGTCCCATCAGCAGCGCGGAGGGGGCGCCGCTCAGCGCGGCCAGCATGTGGTCGGCGCTGCCGAAACGCTGGGTCACATCGCGGGCCATGGCCCGATCGATCGTCGCGGCCAATGCGGGGTCGACGTCCGGCCGGGTCGCGCTGATCGGAGGCGGCGGTGCGTCGAGGATGGCGTGCAGCAGCGCCGCGGGGTTCTCCTGGGGAAACGGTCCACGACCCGTCAGCGCCTCGTAACCCATCACGCCGACCGCGTAGAGATCATCGGCCACTGACGCCGGCGCCCCGGCGACCCGCTCCGGGCTCATGTAGGCCATCGTGCCGACGATCTGGCCCGTGGCGGTGAGTGCCGAGCCGGCGGTCTTGGCGATGCCGAAGTCGGCGACCTTCATCGCGCCGCTGTTGGGGGCGATGAGCACGTTTCCCGGCTTGATGTCGCGATGGACGATCCCGGCCGCATGCGCGCAGGACAGCGCGCCGAGCACGTCTTGCAGCATCGAGCGGACGCGCTGCGGCGGCATCGGCCCAGCCTCGATGTCGTCCTGAAGTGTCCGTCCAGGCAGGCGTTCCATGACGATGAACGGGCTGCCGTTGTGCTCGCCGGAGTCGTGCACCGCGACGATATTCGGGTGGTTCAGGGCCGCGGCGGAGCGGGCTTCTTCCTCGAATCGCCGACGCATGTCGGCGTCGGCGTTGAACGCGGGATACATCAGCTTGATCGCCACCGGGCGATGCAGTCGAGTGTCCCAGCCGTCGCGGACCTCGGCCATCCCGCCGCGACCGAGTACACCTCGCAATTCGTAGCGGTCCGCAAGTAGGTCGCGGCCGTCCATGCGGATAAGGTAGCCGCACCCGCAAGGGGGCAAACGCCCCGCCGTTTGTCCTGCACAGTGCCGCTCGGCTAAACTAGAACACGTTTCAGTTTTCGATCAGAGGGGGTCCGGTGGCCACCGCCGACACCGAGGCGTCGCAGCTCACCAAGTGGGACCCGGGGCTGACCGAACGCTTCTTCGCCATCACACGCCCATTCCTCAAGCGGTACTTCCGGTCCGAGGTGCGGGGCCTGGAGAACATCCCCGCGGGCGGTGCCCTGGTGGTGTCAAATCACTCCGGGGGCATGCTGCCCATGGACGTGCCGATCCTGGCGGCAGACTTCTACGAGCACCACGGGTACGACCGGCCGATCTACACGCTCAGCCACGACATGCTTATGGTCGGACCGACCGGCGAGTTCTTTCGCAAGATCGGCTACATCAGCGCCAACCACGAGAACGCCGATCGCGCGCTGCGCTCCGGCGGCCTGGTGATCGTCTTCCCGGGCGGCGACTACGACGTCTACCGGCCCACGTTCGCGGAGAACGTCATCGACTTCGGCGGGCGCACCGGCTACGTCAAGGCCGCGCTCAACGCCGGCGTGCCGATCGTGCCGACGGTCGGCATCGGCGGCCAGGAAACGCAGATCTTCCTGTCGCGCGGCACCTGGCTGGCCAAACGCCTCGGCCCGATCGCGCGCATGACCAGGGCGAAGATCATGCCGATCTCTTTTGGCTTCCCGTTCGGCCTGTCGCTGGTGGTGCCGCCCAACATTCCGCTGCCCTCCAAGATCGTCATGCAGGTGCTGCCGCCGATCGACATCGTCGCCGAGTTCGGCGAGGACCCCGACGTCGACGAGGTCGACGCACACGTGCGTCAGGTGATGCAGCGCGCGCTCGATGAACTCGCCACCGAACGACGCCTGCCGATCCTGGGCTGAGAGTGGTTTCGGAGACACATCCGCGGGCTATGACGGACCTCGATGAGTAAACGCCGTTTCCCGCTGCTGCGCGCAGTGGCCGAACTCGCCAACGCCGCCAACGGTGTGCAGCCGCTCGCCCGCGAGGGTTACATAACGCTGCCCGTCTTCGCGTTCGGATGGCCGACCACCGAGGCGGCGCCGTTGTATCTGGGCGGTTCGGTGCTCGACGCCATCCGGCGGGGCCTGCGGGGTGACTTCCGCGGAGCGCGGGGCCGGATCGCGTTGGCGCTCACGGCGTTCGCGTGGGCGTTGCTCGGCCTGATCATGTACCGCAACGTCACATCGAAGCGGTTCTTCGAGGATCCGCTACGCGAGGCGCTCGGCGACGACTACGAGCGGGTGGCGTCGATGTCCCAGCCCGCGCGACGCCGGCGGATGGTCGACATCGGCATCCCTCCCAACGAGTTGATGCGGCGCCGCTACGTCGAGCGGGCGAACACCGTCCAGTACGGGCCGCACCGTCGGGTGAATCGCGCCGACATCTGGCGGCGCGCCGACCTGCCGCGCGACGGTAAGGCGCCGGTGCTGTTGCAGGTGCCGGGCGGGGCGTGGGCGATCGGTATGCGCCGACCGCAGGCTTACCCCCTGCTCAGCTACATGGCGGAGCGGGGCTGGGTATGCGTGTCGATCGACTACCGGGTCAGCCCCCGAAACACCTGGCCTGCGCACATCATCGACGTGAAACGCGCGCTGGCGTGGATCAAGGAGAACATCGCCGACTACGGCGGCGACCCCGACTTCGTCGCGATCACAGGCGGCTCGGCCGGTGGACACCTGTCCTCGCTGGCCGCGCTGACGCCGGACGATCCGCAGTGGCAGCCGGGTTTCGAGGACGTCGACACCTCGGTGGCGGCGGCGGTGCCGATCTACGGCCGTTACGACTGGGTCTCGGCGCGAGGCTCGGGCCGCAAGGAGTTCATCGCCTTTCTGCAGAAGTTCGTGGTGAAGAAGCGCATCACGGAACACAGGCAGACGTACGTCGACGCGTCGTCGATCATGCGTGTGCGTTCCGACGCCCCACCGTTTTTCGTGCTTCACGGTCAGGACGACTCGATCATCCCGGTACAGGAGGGCCGCGACTTCGTCGAGGCCCTGCGCGAGGTGTCGACCTCAACGGTCGCGTATGCCGAGATCCCGCATGCCCAGCACGCATTCGACTTCTACGGGTCGCCGCGCGCGCACTACACCGCGCAGGCGGTCGAGCGGTTCCTGTCGTGGGTTCACGCCCAGCGCCAGGCGTCGAGTGATGAGACAACCGAAGCCAAGGCGGCAGAGGCGTAGCGCAACTCGTCACTCGCGCTGTAGCCCGAGCGTACGATCGGCCCATGGAAGGGCAGGTCTGAGCAGGTCTCGATTGCTTGCGCAAACGCATTACGCTCGTTGCGGCGAGTTGAGTATCGCCTATCAGGTGATCGGCGAGGGATCACAGGATCTCATCATCATTCCGGGCTTCGCGTGGCACATCGAACATCTATGGATCGACCCCGGTTACCACCGCCTGATGCGGGGTCTCAGTGATTTCGCCCGCGTCGTCGCCTATGACAAGCGCGGAACCGGTATGTCCGATCCCGTTTCCTCTGCACCGTCGCTCGACGAGCGTATGGACGACGTGATCGCCGTCCTCGACGCCGTCGGCTCGGAGCGTGCGACCATCGTCGGCGTATCAGAGGGCGGTCCCATCGGCGCGATTTTCGCCGCAAGTCACCCGGAACGCGTCGAGAGGCTGATCATCTACGGCGCCTTTGTCTGTCGGCCCGATCGCGCTGACGCCCCCGGCTCCGCACGATCCGTCGATCGGTGGAAAAACGCCGAAACCCTTGCCGATCACTGGGGCGAGGGCCGGCTCGTCGAACTGTTCGCACCAAGCGTGGACACCCCCACAATGCGACGGGCCGCGGGTCTGCTTGAACGAGTTTCGATGAGTCCGGCGATGGCGCGGGCGAATACGGCAGCCAACTGGAATATCGATATCCGGCCCGTCCTTTCGTCGATCCGCGTGCCGACGCTGGTTCTCCACCGCCGAGAGGACTCCGTGCCAATTGAGCACGGCCACTACTACGTCGAGAACATCGACGGCGCCCGAATGGTCGAACTCGACGGTGAGGATCACTGGCCGTTCGTTGGCGACATCGATGCCATCGTCGGTGAGATCGAAGAGTTCGTCACCGGTGCGCGTGCTTCGCACGAGTCCGACACCTTGCTTGCCACTGTGCTGTTCACCGACATCGTCGGCTCGACCGAACGTGCGGCTGAACTCGGCGACAGTCGTTGGCGCGCACTCTTACTCGAGCACGATGAGCTGGTCCGCAGACAAGTAGCGGCCCACGACGGCCATGAGATCAAGCACTTGGGTGATGGCTTTCTGTGCGTATTCGACCGGCCCACTCGGGCCGTACGATGTGCCACGAGGATCATCGCCGATGCCGCAGAATTCGGTGTCCACATTCGTGCCGGACTGCACACGGGGGAATGCGAGCGGCGCGGCGCCGATATCACGGGCCTCACAGTTCACATCGGCGCTCGAATCGGTGCACTTGCTGGATCCGGTGAGGTGCTTGTCTCCGGCACGGTCCGTGATCTGGTACTCGGCTCTGGGATCAAGTTCGACGAGCGCGGGCAGCACAGCCTAAAGGGTGTACCTGGGAATTGGCATCTATTCGCTGTCGCAGACGTCGCGACGGCATCACCGATTTGGGACAACCTCGCGACGCCATCAAAGGCTGATCGTGCGTTCCTCGCGGCCGGGCGGCGCGCTCCGCTGCTCAGCCATGCACTCGCCCGCGTCGCGCAAGCGAGCGCTCGTCGCAGACGCCGCCCTACTGCGCCATAGCCGACTCAACCACTGTCAAGTCGGTGGAAAGCCCTGCGGCCCGGCGAATCTCGATGAAGGCGTCGATCATCGCGTCGGTCAGTTCGTGCGGGTCGTCGAGCGTGGCGCCGTCGGAGAGCACCGAGATGTTGAGCTGGTCGACGTAGCTCCACACCGTGATGTTCAAGCCGCTGCCGGTGGTGAGCGGGCCGACGGAGTAGATCTCGGTGACCAGCGCGCCGCCGACCCGACCCGGTTGTCGGGGCCCAGGCACGTTGGAGATCGGCAGGTTCAAAACCTTGTTCTGGCCGTCCTTTTCGGCCAGCCAATGGAACAGCCGCTCGGCGGGCCGCGGCGGGAAATACGCCGACCACCGGCTCACGAGTTCGGGCCCCATCAGGTGGTGGGTCTCCTTGGCCTCGACCGCGGCCTCGTGCACCGCCCGCACCCGCTCCACCGGATCGTCGAGCTGGATGGGGACGGTCATCATGACGCCGGTGAAATAGTTACCCGATATCCGTTCGGGGGAGAAATCGAAACTCACTGGGACGGAGGCCAACAGCGGATGGTCAGCACGTCCGTCGTACTTCAGGGATAACTCACGCAGCGCTCCCGCCGAGATTGCCAGCACCATGTCGTTGATCGTGACGCCCAGGTGCTTGGCCGTCTCCTTGATGTCTGCGAGTGCCAGGGTGGCGGTAGCGAACTTGCGTTGCGCATCGACACGGTGGTTCATGAACGACGGCGGCGGCGTGAACGGCCGGGTGAGTTCCGGCGAGAGCTTCCTCGCGCTCTTGCGCACCCGCTGGATGCCTTGTGCGGTGTAGCGCATGACGCCCGGAAGGCGACCGATCTGGCGCATGTGGTCGGCGAACGCGGTCCGCACCAACTCCGACCTACCGGGCGGCGGATCGGTTGCGTACGAATCGCGTTCGGCTTGCGGACCCTGCTGCAGGTCCATCCCGCGGGCCAGCAGATTCGCCGACGCAACCCCGTCGGCGAGTGCATGGTGGATCTTGCCGAGCACCGCGATCCGTCCGTTGGCCAACCCCTCGATGAAGTACATCTCCCACAGCGGCCTGCGCCGGTCCAGCGGTGTGCTGGCGATCTGGCCGACCGCTTCGTCGAGTTGTCGGCGCCCGCCCGGGCTGTCCACCCGCCAGGGCCGCACGTGATACTCGAGGTCGACCTCGCAGTTCTCCCGCCACATAGGGTGGTGGAACTTGAACGGGATGTCGACGAGTTCGTAGCGGAACGGATCGAGTTTGTAGAGACGCCCGTGGATGACCTGACGGAACTCGTCGATACCGAAGACGCGGTCACCCAGTTCGGATAGGTCGATCACCGCCAACTTCAGCGTGTGCATGTGCACCGTCGGCGTTTCGGTGTACAGCAGGATCGCGTCCCAGCCGCTGAGCCTCTTCACGTCGCCACCCCCTCCCTTCGGAGGTGCCTATATAACCTCTTTGGCCCCGACCAGCGTCCGATTTCGATGAATCTGGTTCAGGAACAATCCGATTGCCGTGGCGGCCGATCCGGTTCGGGCGCCATCGGTCATGTCGAAGGCATGCCCGGCACCGGGCAGTTCTATGTAGCTCACCGCCGACCGCGACACCGCGCGCAACCGCTCCACGAACGCGCGGGCCTGCGCCACCGGGATGACGCTGTCACCGGAGCCATGCACCACCAGGAAGGGCGGCGCGTCGGGACGCACCTGGGCGATCGGCGACGCCTTGCGGTACACGTCGGGCCGCTCGGCCAGCTTGCGGCCCACGACCACACGCTCGAGGAAGTCGACGAAGCGCACCCGCTCGACGGTCGACCGGTCTTCCCAGTCGTAGCGGCCATAGATGCCGACCACCGCGTCCACCGACGTGTCCGAACCGTCCGGCAGCTCGGACTGCAACTCCGGGTCGTTGGCGGTCAGCCCGGCGAGTGACGACAGGTGGCCGCCGGCCGACGCCCCCGCGATCGCCACGAAGTCCCGATCGCCGCCGAACTTGTCGACGTTGGCCCTGGCCCACGCGATCGCGGTCTTCACGTCGTGGATATGAGCGGGCCAGCGGTGGTGCGGCGCCACGCGGTAGTCGATGGACAGGCACACCCAGCCCTTCTCGGCGAGGTGTGACATCAACGCGTAACCCTGCAGAAGCCGGCTGCCGTGTACCCACGCACCGCCGGGGACGAAGATGAGAACCGGGGCGGGCTCGGCTGGCAACTCCCTGGGCCGCCACACGTCGAGCAGCTGCGAGGGCCGGGGCCCGTATCGCACGGAGGTGCGGTAGACGTTCCGTCGGTGCTCGCGCAACTTCCACAGCGGCGGCATCGACTCCGGCTCGGGCCACTCGATCGCGAGCTCCTTGGCGTTGACCACACCGCGCAGCGCGGCCTCGGTGACGGCGTTGGTGCTGTCGCGTTCGACCTGCCTTAGCTCGACATCGCCCGGGCTAAGCCACGATTTCACCGTCGCGCCCAGGAAGTCGGGCAGATGGCGGAAACCCCACACCCCGACCGCGGTCGCAGTGCCCAACGGCTCAAGGTGCTTTCCGATGACAGGCAGCGAAGCCGCCGCCACGCTCGTCGCCAGCATGTAGTCCGAAGGACCGGCGTTCAGCAACCATCGCGAACGTGTCCAGAAGGTCGGGCCTGGGTACCGGGCATCCGGTCGCACCGTCATTGCGCGACTGTACCGCGGCCGCCCATACGCGTTGGAGAACTTGTCGAAGTGTCTACCGAGCACATTTCGGGATGCCCGGCACCTATACCGTGACCTGCACGGATGGTCTAGCGTGACTTGCCGACCGTCAACATCGAAGAGGACGTTTACGTGAGTAAGTCAGCGCTTGCCATCACCGAAGAACACACCGACCTCGCCGATGCCGCATTCGGCCAGCTCAAACGGGTGAACAGCCGGGCCGCGGCCCGATCGACACTGGAGGGAGGGTCGTCGCATCCCGCCGAGATCTGGTCCGCGGCGGCCGACCTCGGGTGGACCGGGCTGGCCGTCGCCGAGGAGCATGGTGGTTCCGGATTCGGGCTCGCGGAGTTGGCCGTGGTGCTCGAGGCCCAGGGCCACGAGTTGTGCCCCGGCCCATTCCTGCCTACGGTCGCCGCGGCAGTGGTCATCGATCGGTGTGCATCCGATTCGCTTCGCGCAGAACTGATTGCGGGTCTGGCTGACGGCAGCACGGTCGGCGCACTCGCGGTGTCGGGCAGCGCGACAATCGGATCCGACCTCACCGTCACCGGTGAGAGTCCGGCGGTGCTCGGGGCGCCGGATGCCAATCTTCTGGTCGTGATCGCCGGTGACGACGCCGTCGTAGTCGATTCCACGGCCGAGGGTGTCACGATCACCCCGCTGGAAGCCATGGACACCTCGCGCAGCCTCGGCTCGGTCGCGCTGAGCGATGTGACTGTCCCCGAGGATCGGGTGCTACGCGGGGCAGGTCGTAAGGCGCACACGGTGTTTCGCATCCTCGCGTCGGCCGAGGCCGTCGGCGTCAGCTGGGCGAGCATGGAGATGGCCGTCGAATACGCCAAGGTACGTGAACAATTCGGCCGCACGATCGGAACATTCCAGGCGGTCAAGCATCATGCGGCCAACATGCTCGTCAACGCCGAGGTCACGACGGCTGCGACATGGGACGCCGCCCGCGCCGACGATCTGGACAGCGCGGCGTTCGCTGCCGCCGTGGCCGCATCTCATGCGATCCGCACCCAGATCTTCAACGCTCAGACCAACATTCAATTGCACGGCGGCATCGGTTTCACCTGGGAACACGACTCTCACCTGTACCTGAGGCGGGCCCGCACATTGGCGGCGTTGCTGTCCGAGGCCGGTGATCCGCTGCTCGACGTCGTGGACGCGCAGCGCAGCGGTCAGGCACATGGCGCCTCGTTCACGCTGCCATCCGAGGCCGAGCAGTTCCGCGAGCAGGCCCGCGAGGCCGTCGCGAAGCTGCGCTCCCTGCCCGCCGAGCAGCAGCGTGACTTTCTGGTCGACTCCGGCTACCTGGTGCCGCACTGGCCCAAACCGTGGGGCCGTGCCGCGGAGGTGCTCGAGCAGTTGGTCATCGAGGAGGAGTTCGCCGGTGTCGAGCGGCCCGACCTGGGCATCACCGGCTGGGTGACGCTGACCATCGCCCAGGCGGGCACCGATGACCAGCGCGAGCGCTGGGTCGAGCCGGTGCTGCGCGGTGAGGTGATGTGGTGTCAGCTGTTCTCCGAACCCGGCGCGGGTTCGGACGCGGCAGCGGTGCGCACGTCGGCCAAGAAGGTCGACGGCGGCTGGAAGGTGACCGGCCAGAAGGTGTGGACCAGCCTTGCGCACCAGTGCCAGTGGGGTCTTGCCACCGTGCGCACCGATCCCGACGCCCCCAAGCACGCCGGTGTGACGATGATGGCCATCGACATGAAAGCCCCTGGCGTGACGGTGAATCCGCTGCGGGGGCTGACCGGCCATGCCCACTTCAACGAGGTGTTCTTCGACGACGTCTTCGTTCCCGACACCGATGTCGTCGGTGATGTGAACAAGGGCTGGCTGGTGGCCCGCGCGACGCTGGGCAACGAGCGCATCTCGATCGGCGGTGGATCCGGCGGCACAACCGGCTTCACCGCGGCCGATCTCGTCAAGCTGCTCGACAACGCACCGGCCGAGACCAGGGCGACGTACCTGCGTCGGGCCGGCGAGGTCATCGCCGAGACGCACACCCTGCGGCTGCTGAACCTGCGGCGAGTGACCCGCGCCATCGCGGGGTCGGAGCCCGGGCCGGAGGGTAACGTCACCAAGCTGCTGGTGGCCGAATCGGGTCAGCGGATGACCGAACTGGCCATGGAGCTCGCCGGCTCGGCGGCCGTGGTCGGGCAGACTCCAACGCTGACGCTGGCGTATCTCGGCAACCGGGCGATGACGATCGCGGGTGGAACGTCGGAGATCACCCGCAACACGATCGCCGAGCGCATCCTCGGGCTACCGCGCGACCCGCTTCTGAAATAGTCAGACCAGCAGGGCGATTCCGCCGACGATCAGCCCGATCACCTTGACGAGCTCGAGGGCGACGTAAACGTAGTGCACGCGCGACCGGCCCGCAGGCGCCTGTCCCGGCGGTGTGGCCAGCACGACGTCCGAACGCCGGTTCAGGGCTGGCCGGACCGCGATCAGCTGTGCGGCCAATGTCACGACGGCGACGCCGCCCGCGATGACGGCGAGCCACGACGGACGCTCGATCGCCAAGCCCACGACGAGGACCACCGCGAATGCGACCTCGATGCTGTTGAGCGCGCGGAAGACCAACCGGCCGATGCCGAGGCCCACCTGCAGGGACACCCCCGGAGCACGGAACTTCAGCGGGGCCTCGACGAAGGAGATGGCCAGCACCATACCCAGCCAAACGAAGATGACCGCGATTGAAATCGCCTGTGCGACAGTCATCGAACCCGCCTCCCCGGCGTCAGATGTGCGATGCAGAGCCCGGGTTCTGCGAACGGGGTCAACGCATCGACGGTGATCGAAGCGCCCCAGCTCGAGAGCGCGCCCTGCATGAGACCGAGGTGCACGGGGCAGATGATGTCCCGCCTTTCCTGCGCCAACTCCAGGAACGGGCAGTTGCGCAGTCCGATCTCGGTTCCGGCGGAACGCTTTTCGGGGGCGAAGTTCATCACGGCGAGTAAGTCGGTCAGGCGGTCGACGGCCTGCCCCCGGTCGCGGATGACCTCGGCGTCGACTTCAGCCTGTGCCCATGCCCGGCCCGCGGCCACCGCCCGCCTCTGTGGGTCGCGCTGGCGTGCGAGGGCGTCGGCGAGAACGCCTGCCAGAGTGCGGTAGTCACGGGGGCCCTCGGGGTCCATGCCCGCCGATGCCCGGAACGTCAAGGGTGGCCTGCCCGGTTTCGTGCTGCTGGTTTTGACCGTTTCCACTCGGCCGCGCTTGGCCAGCGCTTCCAGATGAAAGCGCACGGTGTTGGGATGCACCGACAGCTGTTCGGCCAACTCATTGATGGTCATGGGCCTGCCGGCGGTGCGCAGCGCGGTCAAGACGTCATCGCGCCGGCCACTCGTCACCGTTGTCATGACTCAGTCGACCCGGGACAGTGCCGCGCGGGGGCACTCCGCGATCGCCTTCTCCGCATGCGCCTCCAGTTCCGCCGGAACCGGGTCAACGGTCACGACGGCGTAGTCGTCATCGTCGAGCTCGAACACCTCCGGTGCGTACTTCACGCACAGTGCGTTCCCTTCGCACCGGTCACGGTCCACCATGACGTGCATGACGCCTCCTCTCCTCGACACGGGCGCCCTTGAGTTTATACAGACTGGCTTGTATAAACAACGGTTGTCGGCCACGGCCAGGACTGAGCAGTAATACTTGATGGATGCCCCACCCCTTTCATCCAGAATTGCGCCGCGCCGCGCGCCTCGCTCCCAGACAAGTGGTCACACCCGTGACGCTGCCGTTGGTCCGGATGGTCACGCGGCGGATGTGGCGAAGGGTGCCGCGCGATGTCGACGCCTTGACCCTGCCGTCCGGTGCCGGCGTGTGGTTGTACCGTCCGCCGGGGGCGACGGGAAAGACCCCGGCGCTGTTGTGGATTCACGGTGGAGGTTACGTCATCGGCCACCCCGGTCAGGATGACCTACTGTGCCGGCGACTCGCGCAGCGTCTCGGTATCACGGTCGCCTCGGTCGACTACCGACTCGCCCCCGAGCACCCGTATCCGGCAGGGCTCGACGACTGCTATTCGGCGCTGACCTGGTTGGCGCGTCTGCCGTCGGTTGATCCCGACCGGATCGCGATCGGCGGCGCCAGCGCGGGCGGCGGGCTGGCGGCGTCACTGGCGCAGGTGGCGTTCGACCGAGGCGACGTGGCGCTGGCGGCCCAACTGCTGGTTTATCCGATGCTCGACGACCGCACGGTCCACCGGCACGACATCGAGAAGCCCGGAATTCGGCTGTGGAACAGGTCGAGCAACAAGTTCGGTTGGTCGGCTTATCTCGGCGACGCCGATCCGGCGGTCGCAGTGCCGGGCCGCCGGGAGAATCTCGCCGGCCTCCCACCCGCGTGGATCGGCGTCGGAACACTCGACCTGTTCCACGACGAGGATCTCGAATATGCCGAGCGGCTCAAGGCCGCGGGAGTGCCCTGCGACGTCGAGGTCGTCGAGGGCGCCTTCCACGGGTTCGATGGCATTGCACCAAAAGCCTTTGTCTCGCAGCAGTTCTTCGACAGCCAATGCGCGATGCTGCAGCGAAATCTCACCCCCGCCGCAGCCTGATCAGCTTCGCTCGAACACTACTTCGCCCGCGATCACGGTGGCGGAGACCATGTCGGACGCCAGCGCGTCGAGCACATCGTCGGGTGAAGGCTCCAATACCGCCAGATCGCCCGGCTCCCCCGGGGTCACGGCACGGCACCGCACCGGATTCTGCCCCGTACCGCAGAGCATGGCGAGCGCTTCGCGTGCGGTGATGCGTTCGTCTGCGCCGAGTACCGTCCCGCTGCCGGTCGTGCGATGCACCGCGGCGCGCATCGTCGCCCATGGGTCGCCCTCGCCGAAGGGCATATCGGTCGAAAGCGCCACCGGCATTCCAGCGCGCAGGAGTGAGTGCACGCGCCACAGTTCATGATGTTCGGCGGCCGGCACGTCCTCGAGGTACTGATCGCCGCGGTCGGCGACGAAGTTCGGCTGGGTCACCACGGTCACCCCGCTCGCGGCCAGGGCGGCGAGGCTGTCGTCGGGAACGACGGCAGCGTGCTCGATGCGGTCCGCGGGATGCGTACCGGCGGCCTGCAGCGCCGACAGCGTGACGACGAGTTGAGCGGCGGTGACACAGTGCACGGCCACCGGTGCCCCGTCGCTGTGGCGTTCGACGATCCATGCGGTGAGGCCGTCGAGGTCGAGGTCGGTGTCGTGCAGGATTCGCTTACCGGGAGCGAGAAAATGCACGCGCTGACGGAGCTCGCCGTGGCGATGGGCTTCCAAGAGCCGGACGATGTCGTCTATCTCGGCATCCGGCGTGGCGTCTGTGACGCCGGTGACGCCCAAACCGCTGAGCCGGTCGCTCACGTCGGTCAAACCGCATTCGTTGCGCTGCAATGTGTCCGACCACGAACGGTCGGCGCTACGTAGCCGTCCGTCGGGGTGGTCGGCCAAACCGACGTGGGCCAGCCCCGCCGAGTTCAGTGTCCACAGCACACCGCTGCGATGCTGTACGCGAACCGGTACCGGCGGCGATACCTCGTCGAGCACCGTGCGGTCGAGTGGACCGGCGACCGCCTCGTGGTAGCCGACGGCTCTGATCCAGCCGTCGGGCCCGACGTTCGCGCCCGCGAGCACGTGGCGCAGTTCGACCCGGTTTCGCACCTCGGCGGGACCGACGCGCACCGATCGCAACGCCGCTGCGGCCGAACGTAAATGGACGTGATGATCGTGCAGCCCCGGAATGACGGTTCGGCCGGCGGCATCGTAGATCTGCTCGCCGCGGAGCGGGGCGAGGGTCGGTTCGACTGCCGTGATCTGTTCTGCCACACGGATGTCGACGACGGCGCCGTCGAGCAGTGTCGCGCGCTGGATCAGCAAGACGCCAACCGCCGCTGGGCCACCAGCTGCCGGACTTCCTCGTTGTCCGCACCGAGCAGCGACGCGGCCGCCGACGGTGGCGGTGCTGCGCCACACGTCGATTGCTCGTCGCCCGGCAGTTCGGCGTATGTGGCGGCGACGGCGGCCATCGACATCTCGATCAGCTCCCCTCCCCCGCTGCGCAGCGACTGCGCAACGGCCAGCGCGGCCTCCAGCCCGGTCAGCGGATCGGCTATTGCGTCGCCACAGAACTCCGGCTCGTCGGGTTCACCGCAGACGAGTCCGCCCGACACGGCGGCGTCGTCGCCGAAGGCGACCCAGTTCGCGCGGTCGCCGTCGGTGCCGTGACCGGTGACCCGTAACCAGACCCGGCCGTCGCGCGGCGCCACGTCCGTCGGCGCCAGCCCCCGACGCACCAAGGCCGCGGGCCGGGATGACTCGATCACCACATCGGCGGCGGCGAGCAGCGCGCGCAGGTCGTCGGGTTCATCGAAATCGACGCTGTAGGAGAGCTTTCCCGCGTTCATCCAGTCGAAGAAGGGTTGCGGTCCACGGCGTGCGCCATCGGGCCGCGCGGCGCTCTCGACCTTCACTACGGTCGCGCCCGCCAGCGAAAGCAGTCGTCCGCACAGCGGTCCGGCCCACATCGAGGACAGGTCGGCGACCAACAGGTCCGTCGGGCTCCGCGTCATCGTGCCCGCCCCGAACGGATAGACCCTTGGCGGCTCGGCGGGGGTTTCGGCGAGCGCGGCGACCGGCAGGCCGAGCAGCCGCGCACGCTCCGTCACATCGGCACTGTCGTTCTGCGCAACCCAACTCTGGATGGCGGGCCAAGGATCCTCGACCCTGTCGGCGGCGAGCAGCGCGGGAACGGCGGCGACATCGTCGGTCCTGGACAGCGTTAGGGCACACCAGCCGTCACGGCTGGGCAGCAGCTGCGACGCACCACCCGCCGACACGCGCCCGTCCGGTGCAAGGCCCATCAGCGCCGCGCGTCCGCCGATCAATTCGGCGGCGTCAACAGCGACGCCGGTGAAGGTTTCGAAGGCGTTCGCGACCCGCCGCGCCCTGTCGAGCACGGCAGTGGGGACGGTCAACGACGTCGACGTCACGACTCCCATTGTCTGCCCCTCGCCGCGAACCCGTGACGGCGGGGGGTGAACGCTCAGAACTGCAGTGCGGTGAATCGCCAGTCCAGAACGCTGCGGTCCTGTTCATCGACCGCGCACACCAGCGACCGCAGGGTCAGCACGCCACCGCGGCCGTCCGGCAGCGGCTCGGCACGCTCGACTTGCACCTCGCTGTAGAGCGTGTCGCCTTCGTACACCGGCCCGGTGTGGTCGCAAGACTGCCAGCCAAGGACGGTCACGAGGTTGGGCAACAGCCGGGTGACCTGGGCGAGCGCCAGCCCGATGGTGTGCCCGCCGTAGACCAGTCGCCGGTTGTTGACTCGCCAGTCATGGTGTGTCGCAGCGATGTTCAGCGTCAGCCGGGCCAGCTCGGGTGCGCTGCTCACCACATCGGCGGTGCTGCGCAGCACAGTGCCGGCGATGCCCGGGTCGAAGTGTGTCCCTGGGACTTTCGCGCGGTAAGCCTCGGCGTCCCACTCCGCCGTCGGTTCGGGCGGCGGCGGCGTTTCGGCGCCGATCGTCGACAGATCGTCGGCATGGCCGGTGTCGCCCGCGCCGTCACTCAGCGGCAGCATCGCGCAGCGGTGAAAGTCGAGCACCAGTCGCCCGAGATCGTCGACGGTCGTCATCCGCAATGCCGCCAGCCCGGTGCGCGGCCGGCCTGGTTTCACCGAGTTCTCCTTCAGCCCCACCACTTCGGTGCGGGTGAACAAGGTGTCGCCGATGACGGGAAACCGGTGAAACACCAGTCCGCGGTAGAACAGATTGGCCTTCACGCGCTGGGTGACCAGCGTGGTCTGACCGATCGCCACATCACACACCAGTGCCGGATGGGCCAACGGGGCGGTGGCACCGGTGACGGCGGCCGCGAGCTCGCCGTCAAGCGCGAGGCGCAGCCGGTCACCCACGATCGACTGGTGTACGGCGGCCGCACCCGAGGTCAACGTCATCGAGGGTGCGGTGTCGAAAACCTGCCCGACCCGCAGGTCGTCGAAGTACGGCCCGCTCACGGATGTCCACTCTGGCATTGGGCCGCACAAAGTGTCAATATGGCCGTACATGAACGAGGAAGAGACGATGTTGGTCGCCACCGTGCGGGCCTTCATCGACCGCGAGGTCAAACCGCGAGTGCGCGACGTCGAACACGCCAACGAATATCCCGAGGCGTGGATCGAACAGATGAAGCAGATCGGCATCTACGGTCTGGCCATCCCGGAGGAGTACGGCGGGTCGCCGGTGTCGATGCCGTGCTACGTCGAAGTGACCCAGGAACTCTCGCGCGGGTGGATGAGCCTGGCCGGCGCGATGGGGGGACACACCGTCGTCGCCAAGCTCCTGGGATTATTCGGCACCGAGGAGCAGAAGAGTCGCTACCTGCCCGCAATGGCCACGGGCGAGATCCGCGCGACGATGGCGCTGACCGAACCGGGCGGCGGTTCCGATCTGCAGAACATGTCGACGACGGCGCTGCCGTCCGAGGGTGACGGCCTGACCATCAACGGTTCGAAGACCTGGATTTCAAACGCGCGGCGGTCGGGGCTGATCGCGTTGTTGTGCAAGACCGATCCGACGGCCACCCCCCGACACACGGGCATCTCGGTGGTGCTCGTCGAACAGGGCACGACGGGATTGTCGGTGTCGCGCGACCTGCCGAAGCTCGGGTACAAGGGCGTCGAATCGTGCGAGCTGATCTTCGAGGACTGTCGCGTGCCAGCGTCGGCCGTCCTCGGCGGGGAACCCGGCAAGGGCTTCACCCAGATGATGAAAGGCCTTGAGACTGGTCGGATTCAGGTCGCGTCGCGCGCGCTGGGCGTGGCGACGGCCGCGTTGGAGGATGCGCTGCGGTATGCCCAGGAACGCGAGAGTTTCGGCCAGCCGATCTGGAAGCACCAGTCCGTCGGCAACTATCTGGCCGACATGGCCACCAAGCTCACCGCCGCCCGCCAACTGACGCGGTACGCCGCCGAACGCTACGACAGCGGCGAGCGCTGCGATATGGAGGCCGGGATGGCGAAGTTGTTTGCCTCCGAGGTCGCGATGGAGATCGCGCTGAATGCGGTGCGCATCCACGGCGGATACGGCTACTCGACGGAGTACGACGTCGAAAGGTATTTCCGCGACGCACCGTTGATGATCGTCGGCGAGGGCACCAACGAGATCCAGCGCAACGTCATCGCCTCGCAGTTGGTCGCGCGAGGCGGCCTGTAGGCCATGCGGCCCGCGCCGGCGTATCAGACCCTTCGCGACCAGCTGCGTGACGAGATCGCCGCCGGCCGCTACCGCGGCGGGGTTCGGCTGCCGACTGAGTCGGAACTTGTTGCCGCGCATCGGGTATCTCGACAGACAGTGCGGCGGGCGTTTCAGGACCTGGTCGCCGAGGGCGTGGTGTACCGGGTCCCGGGACGCGGCACGTACGCCAGCGGTTCGGGACGGCGGTACCTGCGACAGTTCGGCTCGATCGACGACCTGATGAGCCTGTCCGACGACACCACCATGGAGGTACTCGAGGGCTTGCGGCGGCGTGTCGACGTCGAAGCGGCCAGCAGGCTCCGCCTCGACGACGACATCGTGTACACCGTGGTGTTCCGGCGGTTGCACGGCGCCGACCCCGCGGTGCCGTTCGTGTTGACGACGGTGCACCTGGCGCCGGCGGTGGCCGCGGCGGTGTCGGGCTCGCGGGAGCTGACGGACGGGGCGGTCGGCACTCAGACGGTGATCGGTTTGCTCGAGCCGCACCTGAGCGCGCCGATCATCGAAGCGGCACAGTCGATCACGGTCGCACCCGCCGACAGCGTCGTGGCCGACGCCGTGCGGTGCGAGGCCGGACATCCCATGCTGCGCGTGGACCGGTTGTACTCCGACGCCGAGGGGCGTCCGGTCGAGCTGTCGGTCAGCCACTTCCTGCCGGAGCAGTACACGTACCGGGTGACGCTGCGCCGGTCGGGCTAGACGGCGATTTCGGTGCGCTAACAGTCGCGCAGCGATCGTTAGTGCACCCAACTCACACGATGGCGTCGATCAGGCCCCACCGCAGGGCGGTTGGTGCGTCGATTGTGCGGCCGGACAACACCAGATAGGCGGTGCGCCAGCGGCCGATCCGCCTGGTCACGCTCACCGTTCCACCCGCACCCGGAATCAGCCCGAGGCTCAGTTCCGGCAATCCGAACACGGCGTCGCGGCTCGACTCGACGCGGCCGCAGAACGCCGCCATCTCCAGACCGCTGCCGAGCACGTGACCGTGTACCCGTGCGCGGCACCCCTGGCCGAGGCGGGCCGTGAGCTCGGACAGCACCAGCGCGGGGCTGTGGCGGGTCCGGGCGATGTGCGCGCTCGCGGGATCGGCGAAGGTGCCGAACTCGGCGAGATCCCCACCGCTGCAGAACGACGGCCCGTTGCCGGACAGGACGACCTCGGTGACCGACGGGTCGACGCGAGCAACCTCCAGCGCTTCCAGCAGCGCGCCCCGGGCGTCGGTGGAGAACGCGTTGTGCCGCTGCACCCGGTTGAACCGGACATTCAAGGTGTCGCCGATGCGTTCGGCCACAACGGGTTCGGGGATCTGCGGGACGCTGGTCGGTCCCCGCTCGGCGAGCCAGCGCGCGAACTCCGGACCCGCCTGCAGCGTGGAGTACGCCAGCGACTCGGTGATGACACCGGGGAAGGCGGGGCCGGCGGTGTCGACGGCGCGGAGGACGTCGTCGCAGATACCCGCGGCATGCGGCCATCGGGCACACCGCTGCTTGACCTCGTCGAGGGAGTCCGATATCGACGGCACCGTGACGATGCGACGGTCCTCGGATCGGTCCTCGGACAGCGTCAAAGTGGCGTCGTCGTCGGGTGTTTCGATCGCGACGACGATGCCCGACGGCAACTCGACGTGCGTCACGAGTACTTCTTGATCAGCTCCTGCTTGTACAGCTTGCCCGTATCAGTGCGCGGCAGCTGCGTCTCGAACGTGATCGACCGCGGACACTTGTAGTGCGCCAACCGATCCCGCAGCCAGCCGATCAGTTCGGCGGCGAATTCCGGGGTGGCGTCGGCCGGGTTGACGGTCTGGACCACACCGTGGACCCGCTGGCCCATCTCGTCGTCGGGTACGCCGAACACGGCCGCGTCCAACACCTTCGGGTGGATGACCAACATGTTCTCGGCCTCCTGCGGGTAGATGTTCACGCCGCCGGAGATGATCATGTGGTGCCTGCGGTCGGTCAGGTACAGGTAACCGTCCTCGTCGACGTACCCGATGTCGCCGACCGTCGCCCACCCGCGTTCGTTGCGGGCCTTGGCCGTCTTCTCCGGATCGTTGAGGTACTCGAACGGCACGCCGCCCTCGAAGTAGATCTCGCCCGCCTGACCGGGAGGCAGCTCATTGCCGTCCTCGTCGCAGATGTGCAGTTTGCCGGCCATCGGCTTGCCGACCGAGCCGGGATGGGCCAGCCAATCCTCGGCGCTGATCAGAGTCGAACCGTGCGCCTCCGACGAGGCGTAATACTCGTCGATGATCGGGCCCCACCAGTCGATCATCTGCTTCTTGATCTCGACGGGGCACGGTGCCGCGGCGTGGATCACCCGCTTGAGGCTGGACACGTCGTAGGAATTGCGCACCGCCTCAGGCAGTTTGAGCATCCGGGTGAACATCACCGGGACGAACTGACCGTGCGTGACACGGTAGCGCTGGATGGCGTCGAGGGTGCCCTCCGGGTCGAACTTCTCCAGCACCACCGTCGTGTAGCCGGCGGCCTGAACCGTCATCGACCACACCGATGGAGCCGTGTGATAGAGCGGCGCGGGGCTCAGATACACCGAATCCGGTTCCATCCATACCGAGACCAGCAGGGTCATCAGCCCCGGCGCCTCGGCCGGGGACAGGTGCGGAAGCTCGCGTTTGATGCCTTTGGGCCGCCCGGTGGTGCCCGACGAATACTGCAGCAGATCACCCTCGATCTCGTCGGCAATCGGTGTATCGGGGTGGTCGGCAACGCATTCGGGGTAGCGCTGCCAGCCGTCGAGATCGTCATCGGCGATGAGCAGCAGCTCGGGCAGCCCACCTGAGAGCTCGCTGCCGAGTCCCTCGAGCGTCTTGCGCAGCGCCGCGGATCCGACGACGGCTTTGGCGTTGCTGTTGTCGATGATGTACGCCGCTTCGGCGGCGGTCAGATGCGTGTTGATCGGTACGTAATACAGGCCGCTGCGGCGCGCTGCCCACATGACGGTGTGGAAGTGCTCGTTGTTCTCCATGAGCATGGCGACGGTGTCGCCCTCCACGAGGCCTGCCTGGCGGAAGTGGTGGGCCAGACGGTTCGCGCGCGCCTCGAGCTCGGCGAACGTCACCACCGTGGCGCTGGGATGCATGATGACGGCGGGTTTGTCGGGCGTGGCCTCGGCATGTTCGCGGATCTGCATGGGGTGACTCTACGATGTGCCGACTTGACAGGTGTCAAGTGGTCGATCTTGTCCGTCACCGCCGTCGCCGCCTGAGCATGAATCCGCAGCATATGGGGGTGCGGCGGTGGCTGGATGAATGGCGGGCGCGAAGCGGCACCCTCCGGGGTGGTCACCTTCCTGTCACCGACATCGAAGGGTCGACCCGGCGTTGGGAAGCCGACGCCGAGGCGTTGCGCGCTTACACCCTCGACGCCATCGGATCGAGCGAAAGGGCTACAAACACTTGAGCACGCTCACCGCGCGGTGAGCGTGCTCAGAGTGTCGTATCTCGGCGGCGTGTCGTGTGCAAACACGCACGCTCGCGGGGTTACTCGGCTTCCAACCGGTGCTTGAGCGCGTCGAACTCGTCCTTGATGCCGGTGGGCAGCTTCTCGCCGACGAACTCGAACCACTCCTCGATCAGCGGGATCTCCTGACGCCACTCGTCGACGTTGACCGCCAGTGCGGCGTCCACGTCGGCGGGGTCGACGTCCAGTCCGGACAGATCCAGATCCTCGGCGGTGGGCACCGTGCCGATCGGCGTGGTGCGCCCGTTGGCCTGGCCCTCGATGCGGTCGATGACCCACTTCATCACGCGGCTGTTCTCACCGAACCCCGGCCACAGGAAGCGGCCGTCGTCGCCGCGGCGGAACCAGTTTACGAAGAAGATCTTCGGCATCTTCGACTCGTCGGACTGCTTGCCGATGTCGATCCAGTGGGCGAAGTAGTCGCCGACGTTGTAGCCGAGGAACGGCAGCATCGCCATCGGGTCGCGGCGCACGGTGCCGACCTTGCCCTCGGCGGCGGCGGTCTGCTCGGAGCCCATCGTGGCGCCGATGAACACGCCGTGCTGCCAGTCGCGGGCCTGCGTCACCAGCGGCACCGTCGTCTTGCGGCGGGCGCCGAACAGAATCGCCGAGATCGGCACACCCTGCGGGTCGTCCCACTCGGGCGCCAGCGTCGGGCACTGCGACATCGGGGTGCAGTAGCGCGAGTTCGGGTGCGCGGCCTTCTCTTCGGAGTCCGGCGTCCAGTCGCGGCCCTTCCAGTCGACCAGGTGCTGCGGATCGCCCTCGAGGCCTTCCCACCACACGTCGTTGTCGTCGGTCAGCGCGACGTTGGTGAACACGGTGTTGCCGGCCTCGATGGTCTTCATCGCGTTCGGGTTCGACGACCAGTTGGTGCCCGGCGCGACGCCGAAGAAGCCGAACTCGGGGTTGACGGCATAGAGGCGGCCGTCCTTGCCGAACCGCATCCAGGCGATGTCGTCGCCGATGGTCTCGGCACGCCAGCCCGGGATGGTGGGCTGCAGCATCGCGAGGTTGGTCTTACCGCACGCCGACGGGAACGCCGCCGCGACGAAGTACGACTTGTTCTCGGGCGAGATGAGCTTGAGGATCAGCATGTGCTCGGCGAGCCAGCCCTCGTCGTGCGCCATCGCCGAGGCGATACGCAGCGAGTAGCACTTCTTACCCAGCAGCGCGTTGCCGCCGTAGCCCGAGCCGTAGCTCCAGATCTCGCGGGACTCCGGGAAGTGGGTGATGTACTTGGTCTCGTTGCAGGGCCACGGCACGTCCTTCTGACCGGGCTCAAGCGGTGCGCCGATCGAGTGCAGCGCCTTGACGAAGAAGCCGTCGGTGCCCATCTTGTCGAGCGCAGCCTTGCCCATGCGGGTCATCGTCCGCATCGACACGACGACGTATTCGGAGTCGGTGATCTCGACGCCCAACTTGGGGTCCTCGGCGCCGAGCGGGCCCATGCAGAACGGCACCACGTACATAGTCCGGCCGCGCATACAGCCGCGGTAGAGGTCCGTCATGATGCCGCGCATCTCGGCCGGATCCATCCAGTTGTTGGTCGGGCCGGCGTCGATCTCCTTCTCCGTGCAGATGTAGGTGCGCGACTCGACGCGGGCCACATCGGAGGGGTCGGACAGCGCGAGGTACGAGTTCGGCTTCTTGTCGTCGTTGAGCTTCTTGAAGGTGCCCGCCGCCACCAGCTGCTCGCACAGCCGGGCGTTCTCTTCGTCAGAGCCGTCGGCGAACACCACGCGGTCGGGCTGCGTCAGCTCGGCGACCTCTTGAACCCAAGCGAGCAGACCCTTGTGTTTCGTCGGTGCGGTGTCCAAACCTGGGATGGTCGCTGCGGTCATGAAAATCTCCTGTGTCTGTTGCTGCCAGGACCCAAGGCTCCGTGTGCGCCACCCAGACAGGGACGAGCGGCGCTGCGGTTTCCCTATACCGAGGTTATCGCGGGTGGCAAAGCTGCGGTGAATCGGGAGTGTGTCCGATCACTCACAGGAACGATTCAGAAGCACGCTTCACAGGGGTTTTGCCGATCGGGTACGACAACTTGACGGGCGTCAATCTTCGGAATCGGCTTCGCCGTCCGGTTTGCGGCCGTCATCGGTGCCGCGGGCCGGTTCCGCACGCCCGTACAGATCGTCCCGAACGGCCTCGAGCGCGTGCTGCAACGACGGCAGTCGCCGGTCGCGCTCGGCGGCCGCACGGGCCGTTTCGACCGCGTGCTCGCGCAGCTCCGCGTCGATCTCGGCGATCCGCTTCGAGGTCATGGCCGCTTCACGTTCGTCCCGAGCTGCCGACTCCGACGTCATCGCGCTCTCGGCGGCCAGCACCCGCGTCGCGACCCGCTCCTCCACCGCCGACCTGACCGTGCCGATCACCTCCGTCAACCAGCGGTCCAGCACCCCCCGATCCTGCAGGACACCGCGGATCCCCACCACCCACACCGTCAACACGAGCCCCACGAGTCCGCCCGACACCAGACCCGCGACGGTCAGGCCGGGCGCCAACCCCGTGAACAACCGCGTCACCGCGAGCGCCACCCCCAGGCCGAAGCCCGCGCCGAGGATCATCGTCAGCTGCCTCTCCAATCGTCGCGACTTCAACCGCGGCGAGGGGATTTCGGGAACAGATGGAGCCTCGGGCACCGGCGGGGCCGCAAAGCCGAGTTGCGCCGCGACATCGGCCAGATGCGCGGTGATGCCGTCGTCGACCTCCACCACCACCTCGGCGGCGCGCTGGCGCACCTGGGACTCGAAACCACCGAGCGCCCGACGACTCAGTGTCGAGGCGTCCTCGGCGAGTTCGGCCCGCACCGACGAACAGCGGTTACGCGCGAAGTAGCCCAGCTGCACACGCGCCTGCTGGACCTGGCTGCGCAGCGCGATGTTGCGTTCGGACTTCGACACCCGACGATTCCGCACGACCTCGTCGCGCATCGTGTGCAGCGCCCCAACGCGGGCGCGGCGGTGGGCACCGTCGCCGTCGGCGCGGTACTGGTCGATCACCGACTCGAGCCGGGTTTCCCACGCGCGCAGCCGGTTTCGCCGCGTCAGCTCGGGATCGGCCAGCCGCCGCCGGAGCACACTCACGAGTTCGTCGACGTGTGGCTCACCCAGATCCGGCGCCGCGGCCACCCCCACCCAGGGCACGTGGGCGTACCGATGCGACCGGTCGGCCAGCACTGTCCGGTCGGCGGCCAACACCTCCCGCCAGCCGCGGTGCGTATCGATCTTCGACACCACACCGACCACCAGGTCGGTGTTGCGCGCGACCAGATCGACGAGCTGACAGTCGGATTCGCTTAATTCAGACACCGCGGAGACGACGAACACCACCGCCGCGGGCGCATCGGCCTGGCCGATCTCTTCGGCCTCGACGAACGTGTGCTCGGGTATCCGCTCGCGAAGCACCTCCACCACGCTCGTCGTCCCCGCCAACCACGGACCCGTCACCAGCACGACGTCGCGGGCGCGTACCGCCGGCGGGGCCAGTGCCGGTTCGATGGCCGCGACCACCGCATCGGCCGCCGCGCGTTGACCGGCGCTCGTCACGTCCGCCGTCACCGCGACCGCCCCAGCAGGCGCAGCGATCCCCGGGTGATGTCGGCGGCGCAAGCGCGGTGCAGCGCGTTGACCGGGCCGTCGCCGTAGCGCCGCCAGCGCACGGCGCGACGCAGGTGCGAGTCCGCGTCGTCGCCGCGGTCGACGTGCGCACCCGCGGCCTCGACGACATCGACCGCCGCCGTCATCACCGAGAGGACGGCGTCGTCACTCACCACCAGCTCGGCCAGCCGTGCGTCGTCCGATTGTGTTGCCAGCGCGCGCAATTGGGTCACCGCGGTTCGGAGCCGCCGATACCGCAGCGGTGCGCCCGCCGCCTCGATGTGCTCGACGACCCGGTCGACTCGGCTGAGCCTGCGCAGATGGCTCGGCAGTGCGTCGCGGCCGACACCGCGGTCCAGCGCGAGCACCGCGTGGGCGATGCCGAACCGGTCGAGCACGGTCAGCAGCCGCTCGCGCACCTCGCGGGGCAACCGGTGCGGCGCCTCGACGAACGCGTCGGTCGACGACAGGTCGGCCGGTTCGGTGCGCATCGTCTGCAGCGCATCGATCAGGTCGCCGGTGAGTTCCGTGCGGGCGAGCAGCGCGACCATCGGCGCCGTCGGCGCGCCGGTCAGCGCGCGACACTGCGCGGCGCGGTGGTGCGCCAGCGCCATCGGCCCGGCCGCGCCGAAGCCCGAGAGGTCGGCCTTGTTGAGAACGACGACGGTGGGCCTACCGGACGTGTCGAGGACCGCCCGGTCCTCGGGTTTGAGCGCTTCGGCGATCACCAACACGTCGATGTCGGCGGCACCGTCGGCTACCACCTCCACGCCCGCGGCCGTCAACGCCGCCGCGACGGTCGCGCAGCCCACGCCGCTTCGGCCGCGCACCGAGACCCGCGTCGGCGCGCAGAGTCGCCTGGTGATCGACGTCAGCCCCGGATCACGGCTGTCTTGGCAGATGTGCAGCAGCGCGTCGACGAAAATCTGGTGACCTTCCCCTGTCGTGAGCGGGACATACTCCGCCTTCGACGATCGTGACACCTCAGTGGGCGTCGTGGGAGCGGCCGCGTCTGCGCTTGGGGATAGCCGCCGATACCAGCCGAAGGCAACTGTTGGGTATCAATCTGTACCACGATGCGGGTACTCGACCCTTGATGAGCCACCATGGACAAATGCATGTGTCCGGGCCCGACGTCGCCGAGGGGTCGACTTCGGGACCCGAAAGCTTCGATTCGCCGGCCGGCCAGCAGCACCGCTTCCCCCGCGTCACAAGCTTCCGGACCAGACGCACCACGCTGACCGCCGCGCAGCAGGCCACGTGGGAACGGCTGTGGCCACAGATCGGCATGCAGGCCCGCGAAGGCGACGCACCTGCACCGCGAATCGACACCGAGGTCTGGTTCGGCCGGTCGGCGCCCGTCGTGGTGGAGATCGGGTGCGGAACCGGAACATCGACACTGGCGATGGCCAAGGCCGAACCGCACCTCGACGTCGTCGCGGTCGAGGTGTACCGCCGCGGGTTGGCCCAGCTGCTGTCGGCGATCGACCGCGAGGACGTGACCAACATCCGGCTGGTCCGCGGCGACGGCGTCGACGTGCTGCAGCACATGTTCGGCGCCGAGTCGCTGACCGGTGTCCGGGTGTTCTTCCCCGACCCCTGGCCCAAGGCCCGCCACCACAAGCGCCGGCTGCTGCAACCGGCGACCGTGGGCCTGATCGCCGACCGACTGCGGCCCGGCGGTGTGTTCCACGCCGCGACCGACCACGCCGGTTACGCCGAACACATCGCCGAGGTCGGCGACGCCGAGCCGCGCCTGCGCCGGGTGAGCCCCTCCGACGCGCTACCGATCTCCGTCGAACGGCCGGTCACCAAGTACGAGGGAAAGGCGCAGCACGCCGGTAGCGCTGTCGCCGAACTGCTGTGGGAGAAGGCGTGATGAGCGCATGAGCCTCACTGAAGACATCGGGCATATAGAAGATGTGGCGCCGCCCGAGGCGGTCTCGCCGCCGGTCGAAGCGACGGCCCGCGTGCTGCTGGTCTGGGACGCGCCGAACCTCGACATGGGGCTCGGGTCGATCCTCGGCGGCAGGCCGACCGCCGCGCACCGGCCCCGGTTCGACGCGCTGGGCCGCTGGCTGCTGGCGCGCACCGCCGAACTGTCGGCCGATCGGCCCGACGTCTCGTTGGAGCCGGAGGCCACCGTCTTCACCAACATCGCCCCTGGCAGCGCCGACGTCGTCCGGCCGTGGGTCGAGGCCTTGCGTAACGTGGGGTTCGCGGTCTTCGCCAAGCCGAAGATCGACGAGGACAGCGACGTCGACAGCGACATGCTGGATCACATCGCGCTGCGCCGCGGCGAGGGTCTGGCCGGCCTGCTGGTGGCTTCCGCCGATGGGCAGGCCTTCAAACTGCCGCTGGAGGAGATCGCCCGCGACGGCATCCCGGTCCAGGTGCTCGGATTTCGCGAACATGCGAGCTGGGCGCTAGCGTCGGATACCTTGGAGTTCGTCGACCTGGAGGACATCCCTGGTGTTTTCCGGGAACCGTTACCGCGAATCGGGCTCGATTCGCTGCCCGAGCAGGGGGCATGGTTGCAGCCGTTCCGGCCGCTGTCCTCGCTATTGACCTCGCGGGTCAACAACTGAACCGCTGAGAGGTCGCCATCGACTTCGAGAGAATCGAGTAAGGAGCTTACGTGTTCGCCTGGTGGGGTCGAACGGTGTACCGATATCGATACATCGTCATCGGCGTCATGGTCGCGCTCTGCCTCGGTGGCGGCATCTACGGGATCAGCCTCGGCAGCCACGTCACCCAGAGCGGCTTCTACGACGAGGGCAGCCAATCGGTGCACGCCTCGGTGGTCGCCGACGAGGCGTTCGGCCGCGACCGGACCAGCCACGTTGTGGCGATCCTCACTCCGCCCGACGGGGAGAAGGTCGACAACCCGAAGTGGCAGCGTGATGTGGTCGGTGAGCTCGACGATTTCGTCAAGGACCATCCCGACCAGGTGGTGAGCTGGGTCGGCTGGCTGCGGGCGCCCGACGCCGCGAGCGCGACGGTTCAGCAGATGAAGACCAGCGACCTGTCGAGAACCTTCGTCAGCATCCCCCTCAAGGGCGACACCGACGACGAGATCCTGAAGAACTACCAGGCCGTCGAACCGGACTTGCAGCAACTCAACGGCGGGCGCATCGAACTGGCCGGCCTCAACCCGCTGGCCAGCGAGCTGACCGGCAGCATCGGTGAGGACCAGCGCCGCGCCGAGGTCGCGGCCATTCCGCTGGTCTGTGTGGTGTTGTTCTTCGTGTTCGGCGGTGTCGTCGCCGCGGCCCTCCCCGGCGTGATCGGCGGCCTGACGATCGCCGGCGCGCTGGGCATCATGCGCCTGTTCGCCGAGTTCATGCCGGTGCACTTCTTCGCCCAGCCGGTGGTGACGCTGATGGGCCTCGGCATCGCGGTCGACTACGGCCTGTTCATGGTCAGCCGGTTCCGCGAGGAGATCGCCGAGGGCTACGACACCGAGGCCGCGGTCCGGCGCACGGTGATGACCTCGGGTCGCACGATCATGTTCTCCGCGGTGATCCTGGTGGCGTCCTCGGTGCCGCTGCTGCTGTTCCCGCAGGGCTTCCTGAAGTCGATCACCTACGCGATCATCGCCTCCGTCATGTTGGCCGCGATCCTGTCGGTGACGGTGCTGGCCGCGGCCCTGGGCATTCTCGGTGCGCGCGTCGACGCGCTCGGCGTGCGCACCCTGCTGCGGTTCACCAACCCCTACCCGACCCCGTCTCCGGCGGAGACCACCGACCGCACGAATCCGCTGGCGATCGCGTCGATCCCGCTGGGCGTGCTCATACCGTTCGCCGCGATCCCCGTCGGCCACATCGCCAGGGCACAGATCAAACGCAGCTACGACAAGGGCGCCAACTACGCCCTGCTGGGCCTGGCGCTCGGCTACATCGGCTCGTTCGCCTGGATCTTCTACGGCCTGTTCACCGCCAAGGACACGCTCGGCACGGGAATCTTCTATCTGCTGCTGGCCATCGCGATCTTCGTGGCCGGCACCATCACGGTGCTCTCGGCCGCGAGCATGAGCCCGCTGGTCCGTAAGCCGACGGTGTGGTGGCTGAACTGGTTGGCGGAGAAGACTCAGAAGACCAAGACGCGTGCCGAGGTCGAGAAGGGTTTCTGGGGCAAGCTCGTCAACCGAGTGATGAAACGGCCGATCGCGTTCGCCGCACCGATCGTCATCGTGATGATCCTGTTGATCATCCCGCTGGGGCAGTTGTCGCTCGGCGGCATCAGCGAGAAGTACCTGCCGCCGGACAACTCCGTGCGCCAGGCGCAGGAGGCGTTCGACAAGTCGTTCCCCGGCTTCCGCACCGAACCGCTGACGTTGGTGATCGAGAGCGACAACGGCGACCCGGTCACCGACCAACAGGTCGCGGAGATCCGCAACAAGGCGATGATGATCCCCGGGTTCATCCAGCCCGAGGACGACCCGACCAAGATGTGGCAGCCGCGCCCGTACCAGGAGGGCGGCTCGAAAGACCCCTCGGTCCAGGTCATCCAGAACGGCCTCGTCAACCGCAACGACGCGGCCAAGAAGGTCGAGGAGCTCCGTTCGATCGTGCCGCCGCGCGGTCTGTCTATCTCTGTCGGCGGAACACCGGCGTTGGAGCAGGACAGCATCCACAGCCTGTTCGACAAGCTGCCGCTGATGGTGACCATCCTCATCGTCACGACGACGATCCTGATGTTCCTGGCGTTCGGATCGGTGGTGTTGCCGATCAAGGCCGCCGTGATGAGTGCGCTCACCCTGGGTTCGACGATGGGCGTGTTGACGTGGATGTTCGTCGAGGGCCACGGCTCCGGCGTCATGAACTACACGCCGCAGCCGCTGATGGCGCCGATGATCGGTCTGATCATCGCGGTCATCTGGGGTCTGTCGACCGACTACGAGGTGTTCCTGGTCTCCCGCATGGTCGAGGCGCGCGAGCGCGGGCTGTCCACCGCCGAAGCCATCCGCGTCGGCACCGCGACGACGGGCCGGTTGATCACCGGTGCCGCGTTGGTGCTCGCCGTCGTTGCCGGGGCGTTCGTGTTCTCCGACCTGGTGATGATGAAGTACCTGGCGTTCGGTCTGCTGATCGCGCTGTTGCTCGACGCCACCATCGTCCGGATGTTCCTCGTGCCCGCGGTGATGAAGCTTCTCGGCGATGACTGCTGGTGGGCGCCGCGATGGATGAAACGGATCCAGGAGCGGTTGGGGCTCGGCGAGACCGAGCTGCCCGATGAGCGCAGGCGGCCCGCGGTGCGGGAGGCCCCCGAGGATCCCGAGGCGCTGGTCGGTGCCGGCGCACCGGTTCCGCCTCGACCCCGTCCGCCGCACGATCCGACGCATCCGGCGGTCGCAGGCCCGTCGCGTGCCGGCGCCACCCGCGCAGCGGTGCCGCAGCGGGTTCCGTCCGCGACGGGTACGACGCGCATTCCCAGCACCACCACGCCGCCGCAGGAGGCGCCGTCCGACGAGCCGCAGACCACGCGGTTGTCGATGGCGAAGAACGCCGTGCGGAACGCGGTGAGCAACGCCGCCGCTTCGGCGCGCCAGGCTGCACGGCCGACACCACCGCCCGCACCGCCCACGCCGGCGGCTCCGCGACCGGGTGCCGGACGTCCGCAGCGCGAGGAACGCGAGATCGAGTCTTGGCTCGGTGAACTGCGGGGCACCGGCACACCGCCCGCCCCGCCCGCGCCCGCTCCGCAACGCCCGTCGGCCGAACCCACCCGCGCGATGCCGGTCGGAACCCCGCCGGAAGGCCGGGGCCAGCGCGCGCGCGTCGCGCCTCCGACGCCCGGAAACGAGCCGACGACGGCGATCCCGACGCCGCGGTCACACCCGCAGGACCCGGATCCGGACGCGACGCAGGATCCTGACAAGACGACGGCCATCCCCACCCCGGGCCGGCAAGCCGGTAAGCAGGGCGGCGACGCCGAAGCGGCGACCGAGAAGCTCAACACACCCCAGGACGCCGAGCGGCAGCCCCGTGGCGGTGTCAGCGCTCAGGACCTGCTGCGGCGCGAAGGCCGTCTGTAGGACGGACGGCGAAAGTTCAGTCCACGTCGTCTGATTCGGCCTTGACCAACGGTCCGTCATCGGACTCGAGTGCTTCCTGCTCGGCCTCCGGATCGCGCGCCGTCAGAACCCGCACCGCGCTGTTGAGGAATGCCAGCACCGGCACCGCCAGCAGCGCGCCCACGATGCCCGCGAGCACACCGCCGCCCGCGATCACCAACACGATCGCGAGCGGATGGATCGAGACCGCGCGGCCCATCACCAACGGCTGCAGCACGTGACCTTCGAGCTGCTGTACTGCGATGACCAGACCGAGGGTGATCAGCGCGTAGATGAAACCCTTGGCGATCAACGCGACGACCACCGCGAGTGCACCCGCCACGACGGCACCGACCAGCGGGATGAACGCGCCGAGGAATACCAACGAGGCCAGCGGCAGCGCGAGCGGCACCCCCATGATCGCCAGGCCGGTCCCGATGCCGACGGCGTCGACGAGCGCGACCAGGAAGGTGGCGCGCACGTATCCGATCAACGAGTGGAAGCCCGCCCGGCCCGCGTCGCGCACCCGGTCGCGCACGTGGGCGGGGAAGATCATGGTGACGAACGCGAAGATGTTGCGGCCGCCCTGCAGCAGGAAGATCAGGGTGAACAACACCAGCACGGCACCGGTCACGATCTCGGTCACCGTTCCGGCGGTCGAGAGCGCGCCGGTTGTCACCTTCTCCTGATTGTTCTGCAGGGCCTCGATCGCGGCGTTGCCCGCGTTGTCGATCTGCTCCCGGCTCAGGTGTAGCGGGCCGTCGATCAACCAGTTACGAATGCCGTCGATACTGCGGCTGACCTGCTGAGTGAGCTCCGGGGCGCCCTCGATGAACTGCGTGACGACGAACGACAGGATCCCCCCGACCACGGCAAAACCGCTGAGCAGCATCAGCGCCACCGCCCCGGCCCGGGGCGCCCCGCGGCGGTCGAGGAAGTCGACCGCGGGCATCAGCAGAGCCGCCAAAATCGTCGCGAGCGCGACCGGCACCACGATGATCTCCAGCCGTTTGAACACCCACAGCAGGGCGACGATGGCGCCGAGGATGACCAGCAGGCGCCACGACCAGGCGGCGCCCTTGCGAACGAGAGGTGAGACGGACGCGTCGTCGAGAGAAGGGCCCCCAGGCATCCCGATAGCGTAACGGCCTGGCACTTGCTGCGACGGATCTCGGGAAACGGCGTCACCAGGCACTACCCTTACCCCGTGGCACACGACGCGCCTGCGAGTGCGGCCCACGGCCAGGGGCGCTCCACCCGCAGCAGGTATTGGTGGCTGCGGTGGGCTGTCCTCACCGTCGTGGCCATCGTGTTGAGCGTCGAACTCGGACTGGTGTGGGATCAACTCGCCAAGGCCTGGCACAGCCTCTACACCGCGGACTGGTGGTGGGTGCTGGCCGCCGTGGGCGCGGCAATGGCCTCAATGCACTTCTTCGGCGACATCCAGCGCAAGCTGCTGCGGTCGGCGGAAGTCCCGGTGCGGCAATGGCGTTCGCAGGCCGCGTTCTATGCGGGCAACTCGCTGAGCACGACGCTTCCCGGGGGACCGGTGCTCTCGGCGACATTCATCTACCGACAGCAGCGCCTCTGGGGCGCGACGCCGGTCATCGCCTCCTGGCAGCTGGTGATGTCCGGGGCGCTGCAGGTGATCAGCCTGGCGCTGCTGGGGCTCGGCAGCGCGTTCTTCCTGGGGGCAAAGCACAACCCGTTCTCGTTGATCTTCACACTGGCCGGTTTCGTCATGCTGATCGTGCTGGCGCAGGCGGTGGCCTCCCGGCCGGATCTGCTCGACGGCATCGGTGTGCGGGTGCTGTCGTGGGTCAACTACGTGCGCGCGAAACCCGCCCACAACGGCCTGAGCAAATGGCGCGAGACGCTGGCGCAGCTCGAGTCGGTGAAGCTGAGCCGGCGCCAGCTGTCCATCGCGTTCACCTGGTCGATGTTCACGTTGGTCACCGGCGTCGGGACGCTCCTGTTCGCGTGCTTCGCGGCGGGCGGCAAACCGTCGCTTTTGGGCGTGATCGTCGCCTACGTCGCCGCCCGCGCGGTCGGCTCGATCCCGCTGATGCCCGGCGGGTTGCTCGTCGTGGAGGCGGTGCTGGTGCCCGGCCTGGTGTCGAGCGGGATGACATTGGCCTCGGCGATCTCCGCGATGCTGATCTATCGGCTCGTCAGCTGGATCTTCATTGCGGCAATCGGATGGGTGGTGTTCTTCTTCATGTTCCGCACCGAGACCGACGTCGACCCCGACGCATGCGCCGACCAGCCGTAGCCGTCCTCGGTGCCGCGGCACTGATCGCCGCCTGTTCGCCGGCCATGCAGCCGGCCGAACTGACATCGCCGACCGAGTCGTCGCCGGAAACGACGACGACGGCCTCGCCCCCGCCTCAAGGACCACGGCGCGGCCCCGCCCCGTCAGTGGCGACCCCGATCGTCGGCGACGCGATCAGCCAGCCCGTGCCGGTGCGCGCCACGGACGGCAAGAAACATCTGGTGTACGAGATCACCCTGACCAATACGCTGCCCAACCAGCTGAGCCTGAAGTCGATCACCGTGCTCGACCGTGATGTCGTCCTGCTCGACCTCGGAGACGACCAGTTGGCGCAGTGGACCCGGATACTTGGAACCCCAAGCCCCACAACCACAATCGGGCCGGCGCAGACGGCGGTCGTGTTATTCGACGTCGCCCTCGACGACGACGCGCAGATGCCGACCCGGCTCACCCACGCCGTCACGTTGAGCAACCCCGACCCGATGGAACCGCTCTTTCCCGCCGACCAGACCGTTGACATCGCGCCGGTCGACGTGCAACCCCGCGAGCCGGTCGTCCTTCGCCCCCCGTTGGCGGGACCGGGCTGGGTCGACGGTGGCGGGTGCTGCGCAACCAGCGATCACCGCACCGCGCTCAACCCCCTCAACGGCCGGTTGTGGGCCGCGGAACGGTTTGCGATCGACTACGTACAACTCGCTCCCGACGGACGGCTGGTCACGGGCAACGCGTCCAAACTGGAGAGCTTCGCCTACTTCGGCGCCGACATCCACGCCGCGGGCGACGGTCCGGTGGTCGCGGTGCTCGACGGCCTTCCCGAACAGGTGCCCGGCCGCAACCCGACTGGCCTACCACTGAACCAGTACGCAGGCAACCACGTCGTGCAGGATCTCGGCGACGGGAACTACGCGCTCTACGCGCACATCAAGACGGGCACCATCGCGGTCAAGCCAGGCGACCGGCTGACCGCGGGCCAGGTGATCGGAAAGGTCGGCAACACCGGCAACACCACCGCACCGCACCTGCACTTCCAGGTGATGAGCTCCCCGGACCCGCTGGCCTCGAACGGATTGCCGTTCGTTTTCGACGCGTTTCGGCTCGACGCGCGAATCGTCGAGGATGACGATGTCATCGGCCCCCTGTTCGAGGGAGGAACCGCGAGACTTCAGCCCGGCTTCGCCGGTCGTGACGAAAAGAGCGCCATGCCACTGCAATTGGACGTGATGGCATATGCCGATCGATAGCCGCGAACAGACCCCCGTGCTGACGGCCCTTGCCACCGATGTCGTCTGCCTGATCGTGTTCGCCGCGATCGGACGGCGCAGCCACCAGGAGGGCCTGAACCTCGCCGGCATCGCCGAGACCGCATGGCCGTTCGTGACGGGTGCCCTCGCCGGCTGGCTGCTCTCCCTCGGATGGCGGCGGCCCTACTCGCTGGCCCCGACCGGGGTCGCAGTGTGGGTGTGCACCATCGTGGTGGGGATGCTGCTGCGCAAGCTGACCTCCGCCGGTGTGGCCCCGAGTTTCGTTGTGGTGGCCTCGATTGCGACAGCGGTGCTGTTACTCGGCTGGCGCGCCGGGATCCTGGTCATGAGTCGCCGCTGACACCGTCAGCGTCGCGCGCAGGCCGCCGAGCGGACCGTCGGAGAGCTCGATGTGGCCGCCGTGCAACGCGGCCTGCTGGGCCACCAGGGCGAGCCCGAGACCCGAACCGCCGGGTGCTGCGGTGCTGCCGCGGGAGAACCGGCCGAGCACGGTCTCGTGCTCGTCGGCCGGCAGGCCGCAGCCGTTGTCGTCGACGACGATCGTCATCGTCCCGTTCATCCGATGCGCCGCCAGCACGATGCGGCTCGCCCTGCCGTGGGCGATCGCGTTGCGCAGCAGGTTGTCCACCGCCAATCGCAGGCCACCCGGCCAGCCCCAGATGGTGCCGAGGTCGTCGTCGGCTTGCACCTCGATCTCGACCGCGCCGCGGGCGCGGGCGTTCTCGCGCGCCACCCGGTCCAACAGTTCTGCCACGTCGATGAGTTCGCGGTCTTCGGTGCGTGCGAGTTGGCCCGAGGCGAGCTGACCGAGCGCGGTGATGATGGCCTCGACCCTGCGCTGGGCCCGCGAAAGGTCCTGCACCACCTCGTCGCGCTCATCGGCGGGCAGGTCGTGGATGCGCAACGTGTCGATGTCGGCACGCATCGCGGTCAGCGGGGTGCGCAGCTCGTGTGCGGCGTTGGCGGCGAAATCCTGCGCGGCCTGAAGGGAATTCGTGGTGGCCCGCTGCGCGGCGGCCAACCGCTTGAGCATTCCCGACATCGCCTCGGAGAGGTCCTCGGCTTCGCGCACACCGTGTACCTCCGGCATGTCGGTGCTGTCCCTGCCGAGCTTCTTGGTGTGTTCGGTGAGCCTCCGCAGCGGGCGCACCGCGGGCCCCGCCAGCAGCCAGCCCAACCCCGCCGCCACCAGGACGGTCAGGACTCCGACACCGGTGTAGAGCGGAATCCTGTTGGGGCTCAACAGGATACTGTCGGCTCGGATACCGACCGACATCAACACCCCACCGTCCTGGTTCAGCACAATCGTGCGTACGCGGTACTCGACGCCGTTGACCTCGACGGTCGCGGTGCCGGGCGGCAGCGGCGGCAGCTGCAGACCGCGCTGGAACACCACCTGCCCCGTCGACCGCGACCGGCCAGTCGTCAACACCTCGCGGCGTACATCTTGGCTCTGATCGGGGAACAAGCTGGCGTCGATGATCGAGTCGAGCCGGCGATCGAGTTGGGCCGCATCGTTGTTCGCCAACACCACCGACGTGAGGACCAGGAACGCGGCGACGACGGCAGCTGCGGCCGCGCCCGCCGCGACGGCCACCCGGGTGCGCAGCGATGCCGACCGCAGAATCCGCGGCGTCTTCACTCGGCCGTGCTCAATCGTTCGGCTCGCAAGCTCGCCTCAGGCCTCTTCCCGCAGCACGTAGCCGATACCGCGCACCGTGTGGATCACCCGCGGCAGCCCATCGCGTTCGAGTTTGCGCCGCAGATAGGAGATGAACACATCGGCGACGTTCGTCTCGACGTCGAAGTCGTAGCCCCACACGAGTTCCAGCAGCCGCTGCCGGCTCAACACCACACCGGCGTTGTCGACGAGCACTGCCAGTAGGTCGAATTCGCGCTTGGTCAGATCGACGCGCTCGCCCGCCACGAAGACCAACCGGCGCGCCGTGTCGATGGTCAGCGGCCCGACCGTCATGGTGTCCGATTGGTGATCGGAGTGGCTGGCCCGGCGCAGCAGCGCGTGCAGGCGGGCCACCAACTCGCCCAGGTCGAACGGCTTCGTCAGGTAGTCGTCGGCGCCGGCTTCCAGGCCTGCGATGCGGTCATTGACGGTGTCACGTGCGGACAGCACGCAGATCGGGATGTCGTTACCCAGCGCCCGCAGCGCGGTGACCACGGCGACCCCGTCGAGCTCGGGCATTTGTACGTCGAGAACCAGCGCGTCGTGCGATTCGTTGGAGAGCAGCCGCAGTGCTTCCTTACCGGTCGCCGCGACCCGGACGTCGAACCCCGAGTGGCGCAATCCTCGCGCGACCGAAGTCCTGACGTCCGGGTCGTCGTCGACCATCAGCACGGTGCGGCCCGCACCTTCCTGCTGAGCGGACGGCCCAGGTGCCAAGCGAACGGAGGCCTAGCTGTCGGCGATGCCGTCGCCGTTGGTGTCGCCGCAGCGGTTCTTGATGTCAACCAGTGGCTGGCGGATACCGGTCAGGTCGGCCTTCACCTGAGGGTTGTTGTTCAGGTAGTCCTGCACCTTGCCCCGAACGTCCTCGCGCGGCAGGCCTTCCAGGCTGGTGAAGAACCAGTTCACGTCCGGATGGGTGAACAGGTAGGCCGAGGTGGACGCGGAGACGCCGGAAGCCACACCGGCGAGATCGGCCGCGGTACAGTTCGGCGGCTCGGCGCCCGCCAGCGGTGTGGCGCCGAAGAACATTGCACCGGCAATCGCGCCAGTGCCGACCGCGCCAGCTACCGCACGACGCGCAGAACGGGCCGAGAGAAACATGGGTGAGCTCCTTCACCGGAAGTGGAGTGGTCGTAACCATGGCGGTTGCGACGTCTACCAACAGGGACCAACGGAGAAAAGCTAAGCAGAATGTCCGCAGACTTTCTTGCCTTGCGGTCAACGAATCGCCCGAAAAGGCGAAATCCGCAGCCCAGAACGCCCGCAGACGTTGGCTTACGCGTCGCCCCGGGTCAGGGCAGACCGGCGATCGCCGAAGAAGGCGAAGGCGCGCTGCCCTGCGAAACCGGTGACGCCCCATGCTGTTGCGTCGCGATGCCCGGTGCGGTCGCCGTCGGCGCCTTGGGAGTCGGTGGCTGCGCCGGCGAACTCGCGGGCAGGCCGCCGCCCTGCTGCGCGGCCTGCATCAGACCCATCACCTGAGGCAGTGTGAACGGCAGCTTGCACTTGCCCGACAGGCTCGTGAGCGGCTGCTGCAACTGCTGCATGTCCTTGGCGACTTGGGGGTTGGCGTCGAAGTAGTTCTTCAGCGCGCCGAGCGACTGTGGTCCGGCCTGCTGCTTGGAGATCGTCGTCAACGCCTGGTTCGTCTGCGGATGCGCCTCGAGGTACTCGCCCGTGGAGTTGGCAACGTCTCCGATGGTCTTGGCGACCGAACTGGCGGCGCAGGGATCCTCGGCGGCGGTGGCCGACGGCAACGACGTCATGGACGGCAACACCAGCGCGGCCGCCACGGCCCCGCCTGCGGCGGAGGCGGCGACGACGCCGACGAAGCCACGACGCATCAGCCGGGGGGTCGCTTTCATGGACAACTCCTAACGATTTGCGAACGTTTCGAGATCTCGAACGGCCCGCAAATGCTCTCGTGATGGACGGCAATCAGTCCCCGACGCCGAAAACGGCCGATGCTTATCCTGCCACCCGGCGCACGACCACCGCCAATTCTGCGGGGCGGCGAGCCCCGCGAACGCACGTCGAGGGGTGTCCGCGGTAACGCCGATCGCGTTGTTCGCGAGAACGAATCGGGTGACCTTGAGGCGTTGCTGGCAGACTGCTTGAGGCCCCTGGGAGGACACCGAAGGGTGGGGCACCTTACCGCAGGTTGAGGTACGCTTCGCCTACAAAACGCCGGGGAGAAAGCGGGGAATCCAATCCAGCAATTCATGTTGCGCTTGAGCAGCAAACTGCGCAGATATCGCTGGGCGGTTTTCGCCGTATGGGTGCTCCTACTCGTCCCGTCTGTCTGGCTGGCGCTGAACCAGTCCAGCCATCTCACCGGCGGCGGTTTCGAGGTCGAGGGCTCCCAGTCGCTGCGCGTGCAACGCGAACTCGAAGAGCACTTCCCCGATCAGGGCGCCTCGCCGCTGGCGTTGGTGGCCGCACCCCGCGCCGACGCGTCGTACCAGGACATGAACGACGCCGTCGCCCACCTCGAACGCCTGGCGGCCGAGGTGCCCAGCGTCAAGATCGTCCCGAACCCGCTGGGGGCACCTCCCGGCCAACGGCCAGGGGGACAGCCGCCGCCGCAACCGGACCGGCCCTACGTCATCACGTTGCAGCTCGACTTCAACAACACGGGCGCCGTCGATGTCGCCAAACAGCTGCGTCACAAAGTCGGCATCAACGGCGAGGACCCGGGCGAGATCGAGAACGGCAGGGTCAAGCTGTACGTCATCGGTCAGGGTGCGCTGGGCGCCGCCGCGACCCAGGCCACCAAACACGACATCGCTCAGGCCGAGCGGTGGAACCTTCCGATCGTCCTGATCGTATTGCTCGCGGTGTTCGGATCGCTGGCCGCCGCGGCCGTGCCGTTGGTGCTCGGTATCTGCACCGTCGTGGTCACGATGGGGCTCGTCTACCTGCTGTCGATGTTCACGACGATGTCGGTGTTCGTGACGTCGACGGTGTCGATGTTCGGTATCGCGCTGGCCATCGACTACTCGCTGTTCATCCTCATGCGGTTCCGCGAGGAGCTGCGCGCCGGCCGAGACCCCGATCAGGCCGCCGACGCCGCGATGGCCACGTCCGGCCTTGCGGTGGTGCTGTCCGGGCTGACCGTCATCGCCTCGGTGACCGGCATCTACCTGATCCACACCCCCGTGCTGGTGTCGATGGCCACCGGCGCCATCCTCGCGGTCGCGGTGGCGGTGCTCACCTCCACCACCCTGACGCCGGCCGTGCTGGCGACGTTCGGCCGGTCGGCGGCGCGGCGCTCGTCTTACCTGCATTGGTCGAGGCGCCCGGAGAGCACCCAGTCCCGGTTCTGGACCCGGTGGACCGGCTGGGTGATGCGCAGGCCGTGGTTGTCGGCGCTGGCAGCCGCGGCGCTGCTGATCACGCTGGCCGCGCCCGCGTTCTCGATGATGCTCGGCAACAGCATGCAGCGGCAGTTCGAGCCGACCCACGAGATCCGCGGCGGCGTCAACGCCGCGGCCGAAGCACTGGGCGCGGGCGCGCTCGGCCCGGTGCGCGTGTTGGTGGCGTTCCCGGACGGCAACGCCGCATCGGCGCCGGCGAAGGAGCCACTGCTCGACGCGATCCGCCAGCGGATGGCCCAGGGCCCGAACGTGGTGTCGGTCGGCCCGCCGTCGTTCGGCGAGGATTACCGCCATGCGCTGCTCTCGGCGGTGCTGTCGGTCGATCCCGAGGACATGGCGGCTCGTGAGACCGTCGACTGGATGCGCGCCGAACTGCCGTCGACGGCCGGGGCCGAGAACGTGAACATCGACGTCGGCGGCCCGACAGCGCTGATCAAGGACTTCGACGACCAGGTGTCGGTCAAGCAGCCCCTCGTGTTCGTCTTCGTGGCGCTGATCGCGTTCTGCATGCTGCTGGTGGCGATCCGCTCGGTGGTCCTGGCCATCAAGGGCGTCCTGATGACGGTGTTGTCGGTCGCCGCGGCCTACGGCAGCCTCGTCGCGGTGTTCCAGTGGGGCTGGCTCGAGGATCTGGGGTTCGAGAGGATCTCGTCGCTGGACAGCACGATCCCGCCCCTGGTGCTGGCGATGACGTTCGGCCTGTCCATGGATTACGAGATCTTCCTGCTGACCCGCATCCGCGAGCGCTTCCTGCTGACCCGCAACACCCGCGACGCTGTGGCCTACGGCGTCAGTACGAGCGCGCGGACCATCACCAGCGCCGCGCTCATCATGATCGCCGTGTTCATCGGGTTCGCGTTCGCGGGCATGCCGCTGGTCGCCCAGCTGGGCGTGGCCTGCGCGGTGGCGATCGCGGTGGATGCGACGGTGGTCCGGCTGGTCCTGGTGCCCGCGCTGATGGCGATGTTCGACGAGTGGAACTGGTGGCTGCCCCAGTGGCTTGCCCGCGTCCTGCCGTCGGTCGATTTCGAGAAGCCGCTACCCAAGGTCGACACACCGGACCTGATCATCATCCCCGACGATCTGTCGTCGCTCGGACCGACCGGATCCGAGCTGCGCACCGTCGTCAAATCGGCGGCCAAGCTGAAAACCCTTGTACCGCAAGCCGTGACGGTGGCCGACCCGCTGGCATTCAGCGGATGTGCGCCGGGCGCGCCGACAGTGAAGATGCGCAGCGCCGGGCGGCTCAGCGCCGGGCATCGCAACGGCGGCGGCGGTACCGCGCTCGCCACCGCCCCGCCGCCCGTGCACCCGGTGACCATGTGGCGGGGACGCCTGGCGGTCGCGCTCGACGCGCTGGAGACCGCGTCGGAGTGCGAGCACGCGACCATGGAACGGCGCAGCCCGATGGAGACCACCAACGTCCAGCTGCCGACCGGTGACCGGCTGCAGATCCCGACGGGCGCGGAGACGCTGCGGTTGAAGGGCTACCTGATCATGTGCCGCAACACCACACGCGACTACGCGGAGTTCGCCGATCTGGTCGAGTGCATGGACACGCGCACCGCGGCAGAAGTGCTGAGCACAATGGACCGGTACTACTCTGGTTCGCAGTCGAGGAAACAATGGGTGGCGACTCAGCTGGTGCGCCGACTGGCCGACCCGCAGCCGTCGGACGAGCACGACACCCGGATGTCCGGTCCGGAGGCGGAGGCGGAGTGGGCCAAGGTTCGGGAGCGCTGCCTGTCGGTGGCGGTCGCGATGCTGGAGGAGGCGAGGTGACGGTGACTCCCGACATCCGGGATACCCGCCGCCAGGGGGTCTCCGAAGGTCAGGCTGCGAAGCCGGCGGGCGACGAGCGTCCGGTCGAGTTCTGGCCCACCGCAGCCATCCGCGCGGCCCTCGAAACCGACGACCTGGCCGTCTGGCAGCGCATCGTCGCGGCGATCAAGCGGGATCCGTTCGGACGCACCGCCCGTCAGGTCGAGGAGGTGCTCGAGACCACGCGGCCGTACGGCGTGTCCAAGGCACTGGCCGAGGTCCTCACCCGCACGCGCGAACACCTCGAGGCCAACGAGCGCGAAGAGGTGGCCCGCCACATCCGCGCGCTGCTGGAGCACTCCGGGCTCGGCCGCCAGGAGTTCGCGTCGCGCATCGGTGTGCCCGCCGAGGACTTCGCGGCCTTCCTCAGCGGCAAGACGAGCCCGTCGGCGTCGTTAATGGTGCGCATGAAGCGGCTCTCCGAGCGGTTCGCCCGGATGCGATCGTCGCGGCCCCACAACTGAGGCGCTGGGTATACGCCAGGAATGGACCTCGAACAAATCCTGCGGGAGACCCGCACGGTGGCGATCGTCGGCGCATCACCCAACCCCGCCCGCGCCAGCCACGACATCTGGACCTACCTCAGGGCGGCGGGCAATTACGAGCTGTATCTGGTGAACCCGACCGTCAGCGACATCGAGGGCACACCGGTCTATCCGTCACTGGCGGACCTGCCGGTCGTGCCCGACCTCGTCGACGTGTTCCGGCGCCGCGAGCACCTTCCCGAGGTACTGCAGGACACCATCGCGGTGGGCGCCAAGGTGTTGTGGTTGCAGCTCGGCCTGTGGGACGAACAGGTCGCCCGTGACGGTGAGGCCGCCGGCCTGACGGTCGTGATGGACCGCTGTATCAAGGTCGACCACGCCCGACTCCTCGGCTGACGCTCTGATCGAAGGCCACGCGCTCAGCGCGAGTGGATCGGCGACACGTCGTCGACCAACCACCGACCGTCGTTCTTGCTCAGGGTGACCCGCAGCGCCAGCACCGCGGTGTCGGGCTGCTTGCCCGGCGAGTTCTGCGTCGCATGCAGGATCACCGCGACGCTCGCGGCGTTCGGGCCGATCGCTTCGACGCCCGCCGAGACGGTGCTCGCTTGCGCGGACACGTTGCGGCTGGTCAGATCCTTTGCCGCCGAGGAGAACTCGTTCCTGAACGCCTCGGCGCGTTCCGGCGCCATCATCGCCGCCGCGCGGTCGATCGATGCAGTCGGGCTTTGGGGGGTGAACGTGGCGGACGCTTCGGCCACACTGCTGGCGATGCCGACGACGTCGGCGCTGTCGTTGCGCAGCATCCGGTCCGGCACCGTCCACTTCAGGTACCCGACGAGCACCGCGGCCGCCACCGTCGCCGTCGCGACCGCCACCACTCCCAACCTCAACCCCGGGCCGTCGTCGTCGGTGCCGACCGTCACCGCGTCGCGGCGCGCGAGCACCACGTTCACCACCACGCCCTGCACGATCAACAGGCACAGCACCGAACAGACAGATACCCACCAGACCGGCCAGGCCAGCGCGATGCCGATGTAGACCAGCGCCGCTACCGCCGCCAGCGGAGGGGCGACGTCGAACGCGGCGACCCGCCAGACGTTCCTCATCGGATCGGCTCCAACCGCGAGATCAGCAGTTTGCCGTCGACGTCGGAGACGTCCAGCCGAAGCGTCCAGCGCACCGTCTTCGGCTTGTCTCCGCCGACGTTCTCGCTGATCGACGTCGCCACCACCATGACGGTGTCGGTGCGGGATGCGAATTCAGAGATCTCGGGCTGCGGCCGATGCGGCCGTGCCCCGTCGCGACCAGGGGGCGGGTGATAGATCGATTCGACGGCCACCGAGTCGATCTGGCCGGCGGTCTTCGCCTGCAGGGTCTGCACGAGCTTGCGGTACGGCTCGACCGCCGCGTCGAAGTCGGCGTTGAGCTGCCCGACCGTGCCCTCGTGCAGCTTGACCATGTCGGCCTGCACCGTGTCCTTGTTCATGTTGATCAGCACGTTGGTCCAGTCGGCCGCGGTCTGCATGATGCGCGAGCGGTACCGCAGTTCGTCGGTGTCGTCGCGGTGCTGGGTCCAGATCAGCGCGGCCAGCGCCACCCCTATCACCGCGATCACGCCCAGTACCGCCGATGCAATGCCGTAGCTGGTGAAGACAGGACCGTCCTCGGTCGCGGTGGGCTCGTCCTCGGGCATGCGCGTGAGGGTACCGGGCTGCGGCTCGGACCCCGCTGAGCGGTCAATGTCACAACCCGTCCGGCGCTCGAGAGCGGAGAAGAGGGGTATGCAGGCTCGCGACCGGCCAACCGAAGGGATTGCGTGGCCAACTACCTCATCGCCGCCAGCCCCATCCCCGGGCATGTGATGCCGCTGCTGCACGTCGCCGCCGACCTCAAGGAGCGCGGTCACCGCGTCACGGTGCTGACCGGCGCCGAACACCGGGACGCCGTGCTCGAGCGGAAGCTGTCGACGATCGATCTGCCCGCCGCGGCCCGTCCCAAGCGGGATCACACCGGATTGCGGGGCGTGCCTGCGCTGCTCGACCGCTGGTACCGGGGTCGCGCCGAGATGCGCTCGGTGTTCATCGATCCGCTGGCCGCGCAGTACTGGGCACTGCGTAAAGCGCTTGCGCAGGAGCGCTTCGACGCGGTGCTGTGCGATGTCGCGTTCACCGGCGCACTGCCACTGTTGACAGGACACCGGCCCCGGCCGTGGATCCTGGTGTGCGGAGTCGGTCCGCTGACCCTGTCCAGCGCCGACGCCCCGCCGTTCGGGACGGCGTGGTCGCCACGGTCGGACCTCAACTACGAACCGATGACGTGGGTGACGCACCGGGTCATGTTCCGCGACGTCCACACCGATCTGAACGGCGCGCTAGCCGCAGTCGACGCCCCGCCGTCGCCGGTGTTCTTGACGGATTGGCCGCTGCTCGCCGACCGGCTGCTGCAGTTCACGGTGCCGAGCCTGGAATATCCGCGCAGCGACCTGCCCGCGACCGTCGTCTACACCGGCCCGGTCATCCCGAAACCGTCCGCCGACCGGCGTGGGCTGCCGTGGGATCCGGCCCTCGACGGGCGCACGGTCGTGCATGTCAGCCAGGGCACGTGGGACAACGAGGACCTCGACGCGCTCGTCGTCCCGACCGTCGAGGCGCTGGCCGATCGCGAGGGTCTGCTGGTGATCGCGACGACGGGGCGGCAGGGTCGCACGACGATTCCCGGCCGGGTGCCCGCCAACGCCTGCGTCACCGACTTCCTGCCCTATGCCGAATTGCTGCCCAACGTCGACGTGATGATCACCAACGGCGGTTACGGCGGCGTACATCAGGCGTTGTCGCACGGCGTCCCGCTGATCGTCGCCGGCGGCTCGGCCGACAAACCGGAGGTCGCCGCCCGCGTGGGCTACGCCGGGGTGGGCATCAACCTCGGGACATCACGGCCGCCACGCGCCGCGATCGCGCGCGCGCTCGAGGACGTTCTCGCCGCCGATGGCTACCGCACCGCTGCACAGCGGGTGAGCCGAGAGATCCGCGACACGGACGCCTTCGACCGCATCGCCGAGACGCTCGCGGGTCTCGCGGTGCCGCAGCGACCCGGGAGACCAGCCACGGGTTCTGGCACCCTGGTGGGGTGACGGTAGAAGCAATCAGATCCGGTATCGACCTCAGTTACGTCGACGCCGACGCCCGCCCGCAAGACGACCTGTTCGGCCACGTGAACGGCCGCTGGCTGACCGAGTATCAAATGCCCGGTGACCGCGCCACCGACGGTGCGTTCCGGTCGCTGTACGACCGCGCCGAGGAGCACGTGCGCGACCTCATTACCGAAGCGGCGGCGTCGAACGCGGCCCAGGGCAGCGACGAACAGCGAATCGGCGATCTGTACGCCAGCTTCATGGACGAGCAGACCGTCGCCGCGCGTGGAATGCAACCACTGCTCGACGAACTGACGGCGATCGATGCGGCCGACTCCCCCGATGCACTCGCCACGGTGCTCGGCGCATTGCAGCGCACCGGGGTCGGCGGTGGCACGGGCGTCTATGTCGACACCGACTCGAAGGACTCGACCCGTTACCTGCTGCACATGAGCCAGTCGGGCCTGGGTCTGCCCGACGAGTCCTACTACCGCGACGAGCAGCACGCCGAGATCCTCGCCGCCTATCCGCAGCACATCGCGGCGATGTTCGAGTTGGTCTACGGCCCAGGCGATCACGACGACACCGCGGCCCGCATCGTCGCGCTGGAGACCAAGCTGGCCGCCGCGCACTGGGACGTCGTCAAGCGGCGCGACGCCGACCTCACCTACAACCTGCGCACGTTCGCCGACCTGCCGACCGAAGCACCGGGCTTCGACTGGGCCGGCTGGGTGTCCGAGCTCGGCACCACCCCGGAGAAGGCCGCAGAAGTCGCTGTGCGTCAACCCGATTACCTCACCGCATTCGCCGCCGAATGGTCGGACGGCGACCTCGAGGACTGGAAGCGCTGGCTGCGGTGGCGCGTCATCCACGCTCGCGCCTTCCTCCTGACCGACGACCTGGTCGCCGAGGACTTCGCGTTCTACGGCCGGCGGCTCTCGGGCACCGAGCAGATCCGCGACCGGTGGAAGCGCGCTGTGTCGGTGGTGGAGAGCCTGCTGGGCGACGCGGTCGGAAAGCTTTACGTACAGCGGTATTTCCCGCCGCACGCGAAGGAGCGGATGGATGAACTCGTCGACAACATTCGCGAGGCGTACCGCGTCAGTATCAACTCCCTGGACTGGATGACGCCGCAGACGCGGGAGAAGGCGCTGGCCAAGCTCGACAAGTTCACGCCCAAGATCGGATATCCCGCGAAGTGGCGTGACTATTCGGGCCTCGTCATCGAGCGCGTTGACCTCTACGGCAACTACCGTCGCGGCTACGCGTTCGAGTACGACCGGGAACTGCGCAAGCTCGGCGGACCCGTCGACCGCGACGAATGGTTCATGACGCCGCAGACGGTCAACGCCTACTACAACCCGGGCATGAACGAGATCGTCTTCCCCGCCGCGATCCTGCAGCCGCCCTTCTTCGACGCCGACGCCGACGACGCCGCGAACTACGGCGGGATCGGTGCGGTCATCGGCCACGAGATCGGGCACGGCTTCGACGACCAGGGCGCCAAGTACGACGGTGACGGCAACCTGGTCGACTGGTGGACCGACCAGGACCGCACCGAGTTCGGCGCGCGCACAAAGAAGTTGATCGAACAGTACGACGAGTACGTCCCTCGGCAGTTGAGCAACGGACACCACGTGAACGGTGCCTTCACCGTCGGCGAGAACATCGGCGACCTCGGGGGCCTGTCGATCGCGCTGCTGGCGTACCGCCTGTCGCTCAAGGGTGAGCCCGCGCCCGTGCTCGACGGGCTGACCGGCGAGCAGCGGGTTTTCTTCGGCTGGGCCCAGGTGTGGCGGACGAAATCCCGTGACGCCGAGGCCATCCGGCGGCTTGCGATCGACCCGCACTCACCGCCGGAGTTCCGGTGCAACGGCGTCATCCGCAACATGGACGCGTTCTACGAGGCGTTCGACGTCACCGAGAACGACGCGCTGTACCTCGACCCGGAACGACGGGTTCGTATCTGGAACTAGGGATTTCGGTGCGCTAACAGTCGCTCAGCGATCGTTAGCGCACCGAAATCGCTCAGAACATCTGCCAGTCGGACGCGCCGTCGGGCTGGTTGTAGGTGCCGACCGAGTTCTTGACAACGACGGCGTCACCGCTGCCGAAGTTGTCGAAGAACCACTGCGCGTTGGCGGGGCTGAGGTTGACGCAGCCGTGGCTCACGTTCTCCTCACCCTGTGAGCCGACCGACCACGGCGCGCTGTGCACGAAGGCGCCGCTGTTGTCGATGCGCACGGCGTCCTGCACTTTGACCTTGTAGCCGTTGGGCGAATCCACCGGCACTCCGTAGGTGGAGGAGTCCATCACGATGTCGGCGAACTTCTCCAGCACGTAGTAGGTGCCGTTCTTGGTCTCGTGGCCCTGCTTGCCCATCGACACCGGGAACGTCTTCTCGAGCTCGCCGTTGCGGTGGACGTACATCTGCAGGGTGTCGTTGTCGATGGTGGCGACGAGCTGCTCGGGCACGGTGAAGCTGGACTTGGTGCCGGAGGCGTCGATGTTGACCGTCGTGCCCGCGGGCCAGAAGTCCTGCGGACGCCAGCGCACCTGGGTGTCACTGGTCCAGTAGAACCGGCCGGGCACCGGCGGGTTCGACGAGATATGGATCGCATCCTCGGCCATCTGACGGTTGGCGATCGGCCGCTGGAAGTTGATGTAGATCGGCTTGGCTGCGCCGACGATCGAACCGTTGCTCGGATTGAAGGACGGCGGCGCGAACACCGGGGAGCCGACGTACGGCGTCGGGTTCTGCCCGGGCGGGGTGCCCTCCGGGATCGGCTGCTGCTGAGCCAGCGGATTGGGCGGCGCGAAGAACGGGTTCGACGACGGCGGCGGAGGCGGTGTCTCGGCCGCCGGGGGCGGCCCGGGCGGGGCCGCGGGGGCCGCGAGCGGATCCGCAGGCGGAGGCGGCGGCAGGGCCGGCCCCGGTGGCGGTGCCGGCGCCAGGGCCGGATCGACCGGCGCCGGTGGCGGCGGGACAACGGGCTGAGCCAGAGCGGACGGGCTGGTGAGCACCATCCCGCCGACGACGCTCGCCGCCAAGACCGCAGTGAGCAGCCGACTGCGCTTTACCCTGCGCATACACAACCTCCCAGTCGCAGAACTTCAACCAGTGTGGCATAACGCCCGGGACACTCAGTGCCGCCTCGACGTGGGCAAACCCCTTATCGACACCCGTGACCTGCACTGTTCATCGGTTCAGGACGCTTACTGTTAACACCGCAGCCGCCGAACCGCCTTCGAGAGGATCGCCATGGTCGCCATTCCCGCCGGATACGAGTCCCTTCTGGAACGCCCGCTGTACGGACATCTGGCCACCGTCCGGCCGGACGGCACGCCACAGGTCAATCCGATGTGGTTCGCGTGGGACGGCGAGGTGCTGCGCTTCACCCACACCACCAAACGCCAGAAATTCCGCAACATCGAGGGTCAGCCCGCGGTCGCGATGTCGGTCAGCGACCCGGAGAACCCGTACCGCTACCTCGAGGTCCGCGGCGTCGTCGAGGCCATCGAGCCCGATCCGACCGGCGCGTTCTACCTGCAGCTCAACGATCGCTACAGCGGCCCGTTGACCGAACCGCCCGCCGACAAGGCCGACCGGGTGATCCTGATCGTGCGACCCACCGGCTACAGCAAGCAGTAGCCGACCGCCGGTCGGTGGCAGGCTGGTCGAATGATTGTGGCCTTCAGCGTGAGCCCGACGGGTGGCGACGACAGTGTCGGCGACGCGGTCGCCGAGGCGGTAAGGGTGGTCCGCGAATCCGGGCTTCCCAACGAGACGAACGCGATGTTCACCAACATCGAGGGCGACTGGGACGAGGTGATGGACGTCGTCAAGCGGGCGGTCGATGCGGTCGCTGCGGTGTCGCCACGGGTGAGCCTGGTACTCAAGGCCGATATCCGCCCCGGCCACACCGATCAGCTCACGGCGAAGGTCAAGCGGATCGAAGACGTCCTCGGCGGCTAGGACCGCACCAGGCGCGCGATCGCGGCTGACGCCTCGGCCAGCTTCGCGTCGGCCTGGTCACCGCCTTCGGTGACCGCCTGCGCGACGCAGTGCCCGAGATGCTCGTCGAGCAGACCGAGCGCGACCGACTGCAGCGCGCTGTTGACGGCGCTGATCTGGGTGAGCACGTCGATGCAGTACTTGTCGTCCTCGATCATCTTCGCGATGCCGCGAACCTGACCCTCGATTCGGCGCAGCCGCTTGGCGTAGTTGTCCTTCTGCTGCGAATATCCGTGCACCGCGGTCATTTCAGCCCCTCAACATCTGGTTCATCTGATCGATCTCGGCCTGCTGCGTGTCGACGATGGACTGGGCCAGCCGCTTGGCGTCGACGTTCTCGCCGTTGGCGAGCTCGGCGCGCGCCATCTCGATCGCGCCCTGGTGATGGCCGATCATCGACTGCAGCCACAGGGTGTCGAACTCCGGACCCGAGAGCGTCTTGAGCTTCGCCATGGTGGCGTCGTCGACCATGCCCTGCATCGCGCCGTGCCGGGCGCCGTGCCCGCCGTGCCCCTCCTGCCCGGTGCCCGCTTCGGGGCTCTCCTTCCACTGCACGAGCAGTACCTGCATGGTGCGGATCTCGGGCTCCTGGGCGTTGGCGATCTGCTGGGCGAGCGTCTTGAGCTCGGGGTTCGTGGAGCGGTCCGGAACCAGCGCCGACAGTTCGACTGCCTGCTCGTGATGCGGGATCATGTCAGTCGCGAATGCGACGTCATCGGCGTTGAAGCCGGCGGGCTGACCGCTGATCGCAGGCTCGTCAGGGTGCTCGTGGTCGGTGTGACCATCCGACGCCGGGGTGGTGCATGAAGTGAGCAACACGGCGGTGGCGAGGGCGACCAGGACAGCGGCGAGGCGAGCGATGAGGGACGTCATGGGCTCGATGTTACCGCATACCCCACCGGGGTATAGATAACGGTTTGGCCGGGGCAAAACCCCGAAGGCATACTTGTTCGATGCCCTCAGAAACTCCCGACACCGAAGCCCACCGTCGGGCCGAGCCCGACATCAAACCCCGTAGTCGCGACGTCACCGACGGCCTGGAAAAGGCCGCAGCCCGCGGGATGCTGCGCGCGGTGGGCATGGAGGACGACGACTTCGCCAAACCGCAGATCGGCGTCGGCTCGTCGTGGAACGAGATCACCCCTTGCAACCTCTCACTGGACCGGTTGGCCAAGGCCGTCAAAGACGGCGTCCACGCCGCGGGCGGCTTCCCGATGGAGTTCGGAACCATCTCAGTGTCCGACGGCATCTCTATGGGCCACGAAGGCATGCACTTCTCGCTGGTGTCGCGCGAGGTGATCGCCGACAGCGTCGAGACGGTCATGCAGGCCGAACGCCTCGACGGCTCGGTGCTTCTCGCCGGCTGCGACAAATCCCTGCCCGGCATGCTGATGGCGGCGGCGCGACTCGATCTCGCGAGCGTGTTCCTCTACGCCGGGTCGATCCTGCCGGGCAAGGCCAAGCTGTCGGACGGCACCGAACGCGAGGTGACGATCATCGACGCGTTCGAAGCGGTCGGCGCCTGTGCGCGCGGGCTGATGCCCCGCGAGGACGTCGACGCGATCGAACGCGCCATCTGCCCCGGCGAGGGCGCCTGCGGCGGCATGTACACCGCGAACACGATGGCCTCCGCCGCCGAGGCGCTGGGCATGTCGCTGCCGGGCAGTGCGGCGCCGCCGGCCACCGACCGCCGTCGCGACGGATTCGCGCGACGCAGCGGCCAAGCCGTCGTCGACCTGCTGCGGCGCGGCATCACCGCCCGCGACATCCTCACCAAGGAGGCGTTCGAGAACGCGATCGCGGTGGTGATGGCGTTCGGCGGATCCACCAACGCCGTGCTGCACCTGCTGGCGATCGCCCATGAGGCCAACGTCAAACTGACACTCGAAGACTTCACCCGGGTGGGCGCCAAGGTGCCTCACCTCGCCGACGTCAAGCCGTTCGGTAAGCACGTCATGTACGACGTCGACCACATCGGCGGTGTCCCCGTTGTGATGAAGGCACTGCTGGATGCTGGTCTGCTGCACGGGGATTGCCTTACGGTCACCGGTGAGACCATGGCCGAGAACCTCCGCCACATCGCGCCGCCGGATCCCGACGGCAAGGTGTTACGTGCGCTCAGCAACCCCATCCACCCGACGGGCGGCATCACGATCCTGCACGGCTCGCTGGCCCCCGAGGGCGCCGTGGTCAAGTCGGCGGGCTTCGACTCGGACGTCTTCGAAGGCACGGCAAGGGTTTTCGAGCGCGAGCGGGCGGCGCTGGACGCGTTGGAGGACGGCACGATCCAGGCTGGCGATGTCGTGGTCATCCGCTACGAGGGCCCCAAGGGTGGGCCCGGTATGCGGGAGATGCTGGCGATCACCGGCGCCATCAAGGGTGCGGGTCTCGGCAAGGACGTGCTGTTGATGACTGACGGCCGGTTCTCCGGCGGTACGACGGGCCTGTGTGTCGGGCACATCGCGCCCGAAGCCGTCGACGGTGGCCCGATCGCGTTCGTGCAGGACGGCGACCGCATCCGCCTCGACGTGGCGAACGGCACGCTCGATGTGTTGGTCGACCCGGCGGAATTCGAGTCGCGCAAGGCCGGTTTCGAACCGCTGCCGCCGCGCTACACCACCGGCGTGCTGGCGAAGTACACCAAGTTGGTCGGGTCGGCGGCGGTCGGCGCGGTCTGCGGGTAGCGCCCTATTGGGGCGTTGGCGGGTCGGTCGGCGTCAGCGCGATGGGAAGCCAGTAGGTGCCGGGGCCCTGGCCCGGGCAGCCCGGAGCGGGCACCGTGAAGGTCCGCTCACCGGAGAAGCTGCCGTCGCCGTTGGGCCTGAGCCAGTCCGAGCGCTGCGTGGTGACGTTGCCACCGCTGCCGTCCGGATTGCAGTAGAAGGGGTATTCGCCCGCGGACTCCCATCGGTCGCCGTTCCACCGATATTCGAATTGTGCAGGCGCATCGGGGTCTTGCGAGATCTCCGTCTCGCGCAACCACTTGGCCAGGCAGCCGGTCGTATCGCAGTTGGTGGTGAACAGTCCTAGCTGTGTGGCGGGCGGCGCGAAAGCCGGCGCGCCGTTGAACGTCTGCCGCGAGTGATCGAGAAAGGCGTTGTAGTAGCCGTAGATCGGTGCCGGTTCGGGGCGGTCGGCGGTGGCAACGGGCGCCAAGGTCACTGCGGTAGAGACGATGCCCACGACGAGCGAGAGTGTCTTCATCTTCGAGAGCCCCTCCGTCTGGAGCCCTCGACGGCCGGAGAACCCTGGGCACTGGATAGCACAGTGCCGCGTCGGCCGTCGTCGAATCAGCGAGTCCGGCGTGCGCCGGCGAGCTGGGCGATGCGCGGCAGGGCGATCGCGCAGACCGGCAGGTACGCCGTTGCCCACCACGGCACGCCGAACACGATCCTCGAGCCGTCGTCCTCGGCGATCACCTCGTGACGCGTGGCCCCGACACCGGCGACCTTCCACGCCCAGCAGCGGCGGGGACGGAACTCGGTGACCGTGAATGGCAATGGCACACCGACCGGTGTGAAGACCTTGCCACGGGCTCCGAGATGCAACGGTTCGGGGTCGTCGAGTTCTGCGCCCGACACGGTCGGTCCCCACTGCGGCCATGTGGACAGGTCGGTGATGACGTCCCAGACCGCTTCGGGAGACGCGTCGCTGCGCAACTCCACGGTCGGCATCCCGCGCCGGAATCCGAAGTTCACCAGTGGCTGATGCCCCGCTCCGGGGGCGGTTAAACGACGGCTATCGCGGTGGTGGCGGGTCGATGGGTGTCAGGTTGAACGTCAGCCAGTGGGTGCCGGCTCCCTCGCCAGGGCATCCGGCCCCTTCGGTGATGAGGGTCCGCTCCCCGAAGAAACTGCCGTCCGCGTTGGGAATCAGGAAGTCGGAGCGTGTCGCGTCCACGGCACTGTGCGGGTCGCTCCGATCACAGAAGTAGGGATACTCACCGCTTGTCGACCACCGGTCGCCGGTCCACCGGTACTCGAACTCCAGCGGTGCGCCCGGATTGCGGGCGTGGTCGTCCTCGTTGTGCCAGCGCGCGACGCAGCCGTTCACATCGCATTGTGTGGTCAGTTCGACGGGGAACGTGACCGGGTTCATCGGTGTCGGCCGGCCGTTGAACGTCTGCTTCGAGAAGTCGATGAAGACGTTGTACCACCCGTACAGCGGCGGTGGTTCGGCTCTTTCTGCGTGCGCGACAGGGACGAAGGCCATGGCTACGCCTGCGGCAAATGCCGCCACCGGCAACGATTTCGACATAGATCTGGTTAACACATCGACAGGCTCAGCGCCCGCCGAATCGCGCGTAAAGCTCTGGCAGGAAGGCGGCGAGATGGTTCATCTCCTGCGCACAATGCACCATCAGGTCGCGGGGGTCGGGTAGCTGGCGTGCAGCGACGGGTCGAACGACCCTGTCAGCCAACCGGTTTGCGTACCGCACAGCGACATGACGACCGCCCATCCAGAAGCGCGACCGCATCTCGGAGCCGTCGGGCGTCGCACGAATCTGGTGGACCAGCCAGCCGACATCGACCGGCACGTCGCTGGATCCGAGCCGCGCGCAGATCGCGACGGTGTCGCTCAACTCGCCCAGCCCCAATTCCGACGGGTCCACGAACTGGATCGCCGGGCGGGTGAACGACGAACCCAGGTACTCCTCCACGAGAGATGTCCGTCCGACGTACCCGACTTCGCTGCCGCCGTCACTCCAGTGAGCCGACACGTGCGCCCGGGGGTGCCACAGCTTGTAGCGGCGCGAATCACTGCCGTGCCACCCGAACCACCAATCCCACATGCCCGGTGTGACGCCAGGCATGTCCGTGCGTACCGACACCTGGATACCGCCGTCGCGCAGGACGCCGTATCCGTTCTCGGTCTGTTGATATCCGTCGCCCCGCATCGCGACGATGTCGTCGAATGCGGGCAGTGTCGGCTCCGCCTGGGGACCGTGCTCGAGCGCCTCGATGACATGCTTTGGTAAAGCAGCCATCTCGGCGTTGTAGAACTGCGCAAACTCGACGGAGAAGTCGTCATCGCGGTAGCCGAGGTAGGACTTCATGTCAGACCCTGCCCATCCAAGTGTGGAATCGGCCGTCGGGGTCGTACTGGGCGCGCACGCGATCGAGGCGCTTCATCGCGGCATCGGTGGCGAACCGGGCCGGACGTTGACCGAGATTCTCGTCGGCGAGCTGGATGCCGGTCGCCAGATGTGCCATGGCCGCCATGTTCGACCGTGCCCAGTCGGCATAGCGGTCGTCGTCGGCGGCATCGCGCCAAACCGTGTACAGCGCAAGGTAGATGTCGTCCTCGAGGCTGTACGCCATGTCCTGGCGAGCGGGCGACGGTCCCCAGTTCAGCCAGAGGAAGTGCGACGGATGCGGCGGCAGCGTTTCGATGATGCGGCGGATACCGGGTAGCAGGTCGTCGGCCGAGGCCGACGTCCACATGTTGTCGGCGGCATAGCGGTAACCGGTCGGATAGTTGCTCATCACCCCCTCGTACCAGCTCGCGAGATCGGCAGGCGCGTATGGGATCGCGACGATGGCCTGGTCACGGACCGGGCATGTGTCGAGCAGTGCCAACGCTTTCGCCGCCTCGTCTTCCGAGTCGGCGAACACCGGTGAGGCCATGACGATTCCCGGCTGGTCGACCCCGGCGCCCGGCACACTTCGCGACGCGACGATCTGCAACTCGACGCGACGGTCGACGTCGGCGCTGATGGCTCGGGCCCAGGCGAAGATCTTGTCGGCCAGGTCGATGGGGTACACGTAGAGGCTGCTCCCGCAGACGGCGGGACGGGGATACAGCTTGAGATGGAACGCGGTCACCACGCCGAAGAAGCCCGGTCCCGATCCCCTTGCCGCCCAGTAGAACTCGGGGTGGCTCTTGGGGCCGCAGTGGATTCGGTCGCCGTCGGCGGTCACGACGTCGAGGCCGATGACGCTCTCACAGGCCGGACCGAGGATGCGGCTGTTCCAGCCGTATCCACCCTGTAGCAGGTATCCGCCGATGCACACGCCCTTGCAGTGCCCGGCCGGAAAGAACAGGTTCTGGGCCTCGAGGTCCGCGGCCAGCAGGCTGCCGCCCTTGCCGGGTCCGACGATCGCGGTCATGCGGTCCGCGTCGATGGAGCAGTCGTCGAGGCGGCTGACGTCGAGCAGCAGGCCACCGTCGCGGACGTGGTTGCCCGCCCAGCTGTGCCCGCCCGAGCGCACACCGATCTTGAGGTCGTGTGCGGCCGCATAGCGGACCGCGGCGACGACGTCGTCGACGTCAACGGCCTGCACGACCACTTCGGGATAGCGGTCCGGGGTGCGCGCATTCCAGACGGTCGCGCGGCGAGCGGCGTCGTATCCGTCGTCGGAGCGGGTGAAGGAACGGCCAGATGGAAGCGACATCTGGGACCTCCTCGGTCCGTATACCGAATCTTTGTGAACCGGTATGCGGATCAATATAGTGAGGGAGTGACGCGGCCGGGCCGAAATGAACGAACTGACGGCATTCAGGTGCTGCGTCGGGCGGCGGCCGCCCTCGACGAGATCGCGGCGGCTCCCGGACAGCTGCGGCTGGTCGATCTGGGGGCGCGGCTGGGGCTGGCCAAATCGACGGTGCGGCGGTTGCTCGTCGGGCTGGTGGAGGTCGGGTTCGCAGCGGTCGACGAGCAGGGTCGGTTCTCGCTCGGGGATCGTCTGCTCGGGCTCGGAAGTGCTGACGTCGCGGGGCTAGCGGCGTTGTTCCGGCCGACGCTCGAGCACCTTGCGGGCGGCACCGGGGAGACGGTCGACCTCTCGGTGTTGCGTGGTGGCGAGATGTTGTTCATCGACCAGGTGGAGTCGGCGCATCGACTGCGGGCAGTGTCGGCCGTCGGGATGCGTTTCCCGTTGAAGTCGACGGCCAACGGGAAGGCGGCGACGGCGTTGTTGAGCGGGTCGATTGACGTTGCGTTCGACCGGGACGAGCACACGGTCGGAATCTCGGCTGCCGGGGTTGCCGGACGCGCGGCGGGCGGACATGTCGTCGCGATCTCGGTGCCCGCGCCGACCGAACGGTTCGCGGCCCACGAGAAGCGGATCGTGGCGGCGCTTCGCGAAGCGGCGGCGTCGGCGCCGTGGTCGAGGTGACTACTCGACGATGCGGGCGACGGCGAAGCCGTCCCAGCCTTTGAGCCCGACGGTCTGGATCGCGGCGGTTTCGAGTCGCGGGTGGTCCCCCATCATCTCGAGCATCTCCCGGACGGCGCGGGCCTGGGCGTCGTCGGCGGCGGGTTCGAGCACGCGACCGAAGCGAGCGATGTTGTCCACCACGATGATCGCGCCAGGCCGGCCGAGCTTGATCGCCCACTCGACGTAGGCGACGTTGTTCTCCTTGTCGGCATCGATGAAGGTCAGATCGAACACGTCACCGCGTTCGGCGAGCACGGGCAAGGTGTCGAGCGCGGCGCCGACGATGATCTCGATGCGATCCTGCACGCCCGCCCGGACGAAGTTCTCGCGAGCGATCTCGGCGTGCTTGGGCTCGTACTCGAGGGTGACGACGTGGCCCTCCGCACCGACCCCGCGGGCGAGGTTGATGGTGCTGTAGCCGGCCAGGGTGCCGATCTCGAGGACGCGGGTGGCCGACGACAAGGCCGTCAGGAGGTAGAGGAGCTTGCCGTGCTGGCCGGACACCTCGATCGGCGGCATGCCGGCGGCGTCACCGGATTCACGCGCGGCGCGCAACGCGTCGTCTTCGGTGTGCAGGATGCGGTTGAAGAGCTCGTCGAGCGTCTTGGAGTCCGGGTCGGCCACTCGCGGAACGATAGCGGAGTCATGCGTCGGCGCCGAAGGCCGTCGGGTGGCGTTTGCTGACATCGGCCGCTCTGGTCTTTTACCCGGTAACGGCCCGGATGCGCTGGCACTGCAATGAGTAACTCGTCGACCGTGGCAGGACCGCTTCACGACGGAAGAATGCCTGCGGAGGGTGGGCGTAGGAGTGGTGAAATTTGGCGCGATCGCTGGTATTGCTGGTCGGGTAGCATTTGCCGGGTGACGCTGGAGGGGCATGCCGATCGATCGGCGCGACGCTGATCGCTGCGCGGGAAGACGATGACTGAGACGCTGCGAATCGATACCGAGCTGGTGCTGGAGGCCGGTGGGCGGTTGCAGGCGCTTGCAGAAGGCATTCCCGAGCCACCCGCTTCATTCAAGCCCGAGGGCGACGATGCTCTGTCGACGGCGATCGCGGCGAAGGTGGCCGAAATCGTCGATCCGGTGATCGCCCGGCTGCCCGTCGCCAAAGCTGAGTTGGCGAAGTACGCGCAGAACGTGGTGAACGCCGCCCACAGCTACGACTCGACTGACCGCGCGATCGCCCAGGAAATTCTGAAGCGTCTCGAATCGGTCGACGATGCGGCGGGGGCGAGCGGCGCAATCGGCGCGGTCTCGGGTGTTGCGTTGGGCGCGAGACCGGCGGATGCGGGCGAAGCGCCAGCGGCGGGTCAGCTGGGCGCGATGATGCCGATGGCGCAGCAGGCTGTTCAGGCGACGACGCAAGCGGCGGGTATGGCGGATTCAGTTCCGCAGGCGGTAACGCAAGGCGTGCAGCAGGGCGTGCAGCTGATAGGGATGGCGGGCATAGACGCGCCTGGGCAGGCCGGAGAATTGCAGGGGGAACCGGGAGCAGGACCGGGAAACTCGAATGTTGAGACAGCGCGGGAGGTTTCGTTGCGGCGCCAATCCCGGTCTTCCTCCGAGGAGGAACCGGGGACGGCCTTGTGAGCTTTCCGCCACCGCCCGGAGGCCCGTCGCCCGGGAATTCGGGTCCGCCGCAAGGCTATTCAGGACCGTACGGTCCGCCGCCGCAGCAGCCGCCGTGGCCACAGCAGTGGCAGCCGGGCCCGCCGCCAAAGAAGCGGGGCAACGCATGGAAGTGGGCGCTCGGAGCTGTAGCGTTGCTCGCAGTCATCGGGGTAACTGCGGCAGTGACGATTTCGGTTACTTCCGATGGCGGTGACGAACGCGATCCAACGCCGTCGGGAGAGACTTATGGTCTAGCGAGCGCCGACGACACAGGTCCGGTGAACATCATCACGGAAGACCCCACGTGCGCGGCCTGGACGCCGATCAATGAACGACTGGCAAAAGCTCAACGAAACGGATGGGAGAGCATCGACCGATCCATCCGCGCTTCGGATTGGTCACCTGAGCAGCGGGCGCAATACGTCGCTGTCGGACAAGCGATGCTAGATGCCGCCGACCAGACAGAACGTTTGGTTCGAATGACCCCGCACAGAACTATGCGTCAATTGTTCGAGCAATTCATCGGCTACGCGCGGGCGTATAGCGAGGCAATACCCACCTACTCTCCCCCCGCCAATTACTTAGCTACCGTCGCGGCAGATGCGTCATCATCAATTGGGAATATCTGCGCCACACTTGCCTACGGATCTGCGCAAACATGGTCTCCGTCAGTCCCGTCCGTCGCTCCCCCATCGCACTTAACGCCACTGCAAGACCCCAAACACGCAAGGCCTTTCTTATCGTCACCAGATAGGACATGTCCGGAGTGGGAACCACTTCTAAGACGCTTTAAAGCGGACACCGCGTCTTGGTCCACCGTCGATGCAAGCAAACCCGCAACACAGTGGACACCGGAGGAGCGATCCTCCGCCGAAGCGCTCATTCCTGTCGTAGAAAACTTTGCGGAAGATGCTGAAAGACTAGGCCGACAGAGTACGAACGGAGTCCTGCAGGATTTTGCCGTCTTGGCCGCCCAGTACCGCCGCGCCTTCGCCCAGGCGCTACCGAGTTACAGCCCCGCCGACTCGTATCTTTCGGCGGTCGCTGTCGACCTTACTAACCTGATTTTTGATGCGTGCAAGGCTGTTGAGGACTAACCGATGGGTATTCGCAGGCCCCCTGACCCATACGGGTTAACGGCGCCGCCGGCGTGGCCCGAGGCTGACGAAGAGAGCCTGCGATTGTCCGCAGCCACGTTCGAAGAAGCATCGAAATCAGTTGACGCCAAACGTGATCTGGTAAAGCAGGAGCAGACAAAAGTATTCGCCGGCGTCGGGCTATGGTCTGGAATCGCAGCCACCGTGGCTAGCGCCACCCTCACTGAGCGAATCCTCGATCTTGAGGAGGTGAAGCGGAATCTTGATGCCGCCGCGAATTTCCTTCACGAGAGCGCTGCAACGATCGTTTCAACGAAGATTCAGATCACGAGCAACGTCGAGATAGCCAACGCAATCCTTGCCTGGATCGAGGTTAACCCCGACATACCCGAGGATTCAAAGCAGTCTGCACTTTCAGAGGGAATAGCCGCTGTCCGTCAAGAGAATGCATCGCTCGTCACAGCAGCTGCGTCCGAGATCTCGACGGCGAAGACGCATCTCTCAGCGGACGCAGGGAAACCAGCGGACGTATCCTTCTTCCACGGAGCAGGATCCGACGGCGGGCCGACCTTCAGCCCCGCAAGCCGCATTTCTGGCGTCGGTGGTGATGACCTTGTTCAGGGCCCGCCTCCTGGAATCTCAGCGGGACCAGGTGCGCCGTTGCCTGCTAATAGCCGTATGAGTGAGGTCGGCGGAAGTGAGGCGGTAGATGACCCCGCGCCCGGTTTTCCACCGGTTGGTG
>NZ_LZMD01000115.1 GCF_001668575.1 Mycobacterium sp. 1164985.4 | reverse complement strand
GCGGCATATGCCCCCACAACGCCTCGGCTTGTGGCGCACGCTCGCCGACCGCGAGAGCGTAGAGCGTGTCACGGACCTGCAGATCCGTCAGAGCCGCCGCGATCCGGACCAGCGTCTCGTCGGACAACGCGTCGCCGTCGGCGACACGGGCGGCGGCCGCCATCACCGCCTCGATGTCGCGGCAGGCGTCGGCGTTCGCTCGTGCCGCTCGCGCATCATCGATGCGGACAGCCAGCGTGTCCGCATGGGCGGGGTCCGTGACACGCTCTACGCTCTCGCGGTCGGCGAGCGTGCGCCACAAGCCGAGGCGTTGTGGGCGGAGATGTCGCGACGGCTTCCGGAGCAGTGGCGGGTCGAGGCCCTGGTACTGCTGGCGTTCTCGGCGTACGCGCGTGGCGACGGTCCGCTGGCCGGAGTGTCGCTGGAGGCGGCTCTGCGGTGTGACGGCACGCATCGGATGGCGGGGATGCTCGACACCGCGCTGCAGTCCGGCCTGCGGCCGGAGCGGATTCGGGAGCTGGCAACCACGGGTTACCGGTTGGCCGACCAACTGGGCGTGCGGTTACCGCCGCGCCAGGCGTTCGGGAGGCGGGCCGGCTGATCGCCGGCTGGCGGGCAGGAGCACGATCGGCTGGGTCAGACCTTCTCGACCTTGACGGCGTGCGCCATGTGATGAGGCAGTTCGACCTGTTCGTGGCCGGGGATCACGATCATCACCCCGCCGTGGTCGTTGGTCTGCACGGTCACGCGGGCGTTGGGCACCACGCCCGCCTCCTTGAGTCGGCCGATGAGGTCGACGTCGCCCTGGACGTGCTCGGTCAGCTGCCGCACCACCACCGCGACGGGCATTCCCGCCGGCAGTTCGGTCAGGCGCACGAGGTTCAGGGGGTCACGGTCGGAGGAGGTGCTGACCAGGCCCAACTCGGACAGCCCGGGGATCGGGTTGCCGAACGGGGACGTGGTCGGGTTTTTGAGCACCTGAACCAGCCGACGCTCGACGTCCTCGCTCATCACGTGCTCCCAGCGGCAAGCCTCGGCGTGGACTTCCTCCCAGGGCAGCCCGATGACGTCGACGAGCAGCCGCTCGGCGAGTCGGTGCTTGCGCATGACAGCCACGGCGAGAGCGCGCCCCTTCTCGGTCAGCTCGAGGTGGCGGTCCCCGGCGACGTGCAACAGGCCGTCGCGCTCCATGCGAGACACCGTCTGGCTGACGGTCGGGCCGCTCTGATCGAGACGTTCCGCGATGCGTGCACGCAGGGGTACTACGCCCTCTTCCTCGAGGTCGTAGATCGTCCGCAGGTACATCTCTGTGGTGTCGACCAGATCATTCATTGCGCTAACCCTCCGTCGAAGGTGAGTCTACCGGCTGGAGGGTCTGAACTGCGTTGTTACGTCTGCGACACCGGCTCGAGACGACACGATCCCCGCCGGTTGACGCCGGCGGGGATCATCGGGGCTTCTAGCTGGCGTAGGAGCGGAGCCGATCCGCGCGTTCGCCGTTGCGGAGCTTGGCCATGACCTCGCGCTCGATCTGGCGGACCCGCTCGCGGGAGAGCCCGAACAGCTTGCCGATCTGGTCGAGGGTGCGGGGCTGGCCGTCATCGAGGCCGAACCGCAGCCGGATCACCTGTTGCTCGCGCTCGTCGAGCGTGGCGAGCACGTGCCGGATGTCGGTGTGCAGCAGCTCGGAGATGACCGCATTCTCGGCGGACATTGCCTCGGCGTCTTCGATGAAGTCGCCCAGGGGGGCTTCCTCGTCGCTGCCGACCGGCATGTCGAGGCTCACCGGGTCGCGGCTGTGCTCGAGCAGATCGGTGATCTTCTCGACCGGGATGCCCGACTCGGCCGCAAGTTCCTCATCGGTGGCTTCGCGTCCGAGGTTTTGATGCATCTCGCGCTTGATTCGAGCGAGCTTGTTGACCTGCTCGACGAGGTGCACCGGAAGCCGGATGGTGCGGCTCTGGTCGGCCATGCCGCGGGTGATCGCCTGTCGGATCCACCACGTGGCGTACGTCGAGAACTTGAATCCCTTGGTGTAGTCGAACTTTTCCATCGCCCGGATCAGGCCCAGGTTGCCTTCCTGGATCAGGTCGAGCAGCGGCATCCCGCGGCCCGTGTAGCGCTTCGCGAGCGACACCACGAGGCGCAGGTTGGCCTCGAGGAGGTGGCGTCGTGCGGCCTCACCGTCGCGGACCACCGCGGCAAGATCACGTTTGCGGTTCTCTCCCAAGCGCTTCCGCGTCTCGAGCAGGTGCTTGGCGTAAAGCCCTGCCTCGATGCGCTTTGCGAGCTCCACCTCGTCGGCGGCGTTGAGCAAGGCCGTTTTGCCAATGCCATTGAGGTACACGCGCACGAGGTCAGCCGCTGGACTCTGGGCGTCCAGGTCTTGGTCGACGCGGATGGTGCTGGCATTTGCCATGACGGCCTCCTGATCAAGTCGAACTGTCATGAGCTACAACGCCCACGAGGTCCAAAGAGTTCCCAGCCATTGGCTGGTTCACACCTTCTGATCAGCGGTTTCTCGGCGAGGACCTGAGAATGTCCTTAGAAAAGCGATAGAAGCGTCTCAGCTGGGAACATCACCGTTCGCGGTGCGCCCCCCGGGTTGCGGCGCGGCGATGGTCCCGTGTTCCAGCGCTGGCCGCTCGGCGGTCGCGACCTCCGGCGAGCGGTGCCGGTTGTCGTAGCGACGCGGCTCCTCGGGACGGCGCGGCGGGCGGTCGTTGGCGATGAGAACGGCGATCCACGGCAGGGGAATCGAACCGACCAGAATGGCCAGCGAGATCAGCCCGTTGTGCCAGATGCCGTAGGCGACTGCGGCCAGGACGAGGGCCGGGATGCGAAACGACATGATCGTCAGGTATTTCCGAACCCGTTGGCGGTGCTGTTCCTCGTAGGCGGGAGCGGCGCGAGTGATCAGGACGGGCCGACCGTCGTCATCGAAACTCAGCTCGGGGCTTTGTTTCATAACTCCACTGTTCCACATTGTGGCTCCGCTGTACGGGTCGGTTTTCTTACGGGCAAAATGGTCGTCATGCAAACCCAGACGATCGAGCGCACCGACACCGACGAACGCGTCGACGACGGGACTGACAGCGATACCCCGAAGTTCTTCCACTATGTCAAGAAGGACAAGATCGCCGAGAGCGCGGTGATGGGAACCCACGTCGTCGCCTTGTGCGGTGAGGTGTTTCCGGTGACGAAGTCGGCCAAGCCGGGTTCGCCGGTGTGCCCGGAGTGCAAGCGCATTTACGAGAAGCTCAAGAAGTAGCGCGGTCGGCCGCTGTGCTCGGGGCGGGCGCCGGCTCCTCGGCCGAGGCGCCGTTGAGTGAGTCCGCTTTCTCCTTGAGCCACCACCGGAACCGCTTGGCGTGGGTGTCCGCGGCGGGCCACTCCTCCTGGATGGCGGCGTTGAGTTCTGCCCCGATCATGATCGCGAATCCGAGGAAGAACGCGAACAACAGGAAGGCGATCGGCGTCGCCAGCGCTCCGTAGGTGTAGCCGGTCGCGGTGATCCACGTCAGGTAGAAGCGCAGCCCGAACGTCGCCAGCAGGAACACCACGGTTGCCAGGATCGAGCCCAGTAGCAGCCGGTGCGACGGCAACGGCTTGGGGAGCGAAACCCGGTAGAGGATGTTCACCGACACGATCAGCCCCAGGATCAGCACCGGGTAGTACCCGAAGCGCAGGATGTGGTCCCAGCTGTCGGGGATGAATGTCGCGATCTTGCGCGGCCCCAACGCGATGAACGGCGCCGCGAGAATCGCGCCGACCAACATCACCACGTACAGGCCCAGCGCGTAGAACCGCTGGCGCACCGGATGGCGCAACGGCGTCTGGTCGTGCGCCTCGGTGATCGAGTCCACGAACGCCGAGATCGCCGACGACCCCGCCCACAGCGAGATCACGAACCCCACCGACACCACCTCACCGCGGGCACCTTTGACGATGTCGCGCACCGTCGGCTCGATGATCTCGGTCACCACGTTGGTGGAGAAGAAGCGCGCGGCGGTATCGATGATCTGGTCTTCGATCATCGGGAGCGTCTCGGGCCCGAACAGCGGAGCGATGTACGCCAAGCTGCCGAGCATTCCGAGAAGTAGCGGGGGAAGCGACAACGCAGACCAGAACGCCGCCTGCGCGGACTCCGAGAAGATCGAGTCGTCCCAGCTCTTGGACAAGGTGCGCCGCACGATGTGCCGAATGTGGTGGCGCGACGGCTTCGTCGGCAGCGGCCGAGGCTGGTCACTCATGACCAGTCCAGCATTACTGACGAATGGTGCTCCTGCCCAGAGCGGCTGTCAGCCGTGTCGGGCGCTATGCCTCCACCGGGCTGACTTCGAGGACGGCGGCCAGTTCGATCAGCTTGGCCTCGTGCTCGTTCGCGTGGTGCTGGCAGAAGAGCAACTCCGCTCCCGAGGGAAGCTTCGCGCGAACCCGTGCAGCGGCGCCGCAACGATCGCAGCGGTCAGCCCGGGTCAGTGGGGGACTGGTGAGCGTTGCGTTCGTCATTGCGGACCTCCGTACTGTCGCGTGCATCTACTGTCTCAGACGTTTTGACTTTCGGCGTTGTTCCCAAAGGCTTTACCGGTGTGTCGTGTCTCACCGTTACCTCGAGTTGCCGACACGGCAGGCTGGCGATATGAACTCGGCGCCCACGGTTCTGGTCCACTTGTGTAGCAAAGACGAATGGCGGTCCGCCCGAGCGCACGGCGAGCATCGCCCCGATTCGTTGGCCACAGTCGGTTTCGTGCATCTCTCGACACCCGAGCAGGTGCATCTGCCGGCCAACCGGCTGTACGCCGGTCGCACCGATCTGGTGCTGCTCCACATCGACGCCGCACGACTGTCCTCTCCGGTTCGCTGGGAATCCGGTGTACCCGCTGATCCCGTGGGGATGGAGTTCCCACATCTGTACGGGCCTTTGCCGATCCGGGCTGTGATCCGCGTCACTTCTTATCTGCCCGATGCCGATGGGCGGTTCGCTCCGCTGGCGCCCTAGTTCGGGTCCTTCACATAGGCGTCGGCCTCGATCTCCACGAGGAGGTCCGGCGCAATCAGCGCGGCCACCTCCACCATCGTGGCCGCGGGACGGATGTCGCCGAACACTTCGGCATGCATGGCCCCGACATCGCGCCACAGCGAGATGTCGGTGACGTAGATGCGGGTGCGTACCACGTCGGACAGCGATGCGCCCGCCTCGTGCAGGGCGGTCTCGATGCGTTTGAGGGCGTCGCGTGTCTGAGCGGCGACGTCCACTCCAACGCCCGTGGTGCCTGCCACGGCGACGTAGGGGCAGGTGCGCACCGCCCGCGAGTAGCCCACCGCAGCCTCATACTGCGAGCTGGAAGCGATGTTGCGCCGCTCTGGCATGGCTTCAAAGTAGTTCACGCACGAGGCCGGACCGACCCTACGTACAATTACAAATCGTGGGCATTTTGTTAGGTCTGGCACCGTGGATCGTCTACTGGGTGCTCGTCGGCAATGTTCCGTTCACCGTCGCGGTGCTGATCGCTCTGGCGGTCGCGGTTGCCGGTTTCACGCTGGGACAGCTGCGGGGCGGTCCCGGAAAGATGCTCGAAATCGGCGCTCTGGCAACATTTCTGGTGCTGACGGTGCTGACCTTTGTGCTCGACGAATCGTTCCTCGAACGCTGGATCTTTCCGCTGAGCAACCTGGGGATCTTCCTCGTGACGCTCACCAGTGTCTTGATCGGCCAGCCGTTCGTGCGGGAGTTCGCCGAAGCGGGGCAGCAGGCTCATGTCGTCAAGAGCGACCTGTTCGCCCGCATCACCTCGCAGCTGACCTGGATCTGGGTGGCGGCGTTCGGCGGCATGACGGTGTCGTCGGCGATCCCACCGATCGTCGACCGCGATGCGACGGTCCTGGATACCGACACACCGCTTTCCTTCCTCTGCTACTGGGTCATCCCGTTCGCGTTGGTGGCGGGTGCGGCGTTCGCGACGCGGGTGCTGCCGGACCGGATCGCCGCCGGCGCGGACGACATCGTCCGCAAGACGTCGTTCGTCGCATTCGCCGAAGCCGAGATCGACCAGTTGATGTATCTGGCCACCGAGCACGCCAACCGGGAGGTAGGCCCCGGCAAGGAGGCTTACGACATCAAGATCGGAAGCAAAGGCATTCCGCTGACCGGCGACGAGACGCGCGAATCGTGGCCGTCGACGTACAAGGTGCGCGACAGGAGGCGGTGAAGGTTAGATCGGGGACGCTTCGACGATCGAGATCGGCGTGACGGTGTCGATGATGCGGTCGAGCCGGAAACCCGCGCGGCGCAACAGATCTGAGTAATCGGCGCGAGTGCGCTCCTTGCCGCCCACGGTGACGAGCATCTCGAGGTCCAGTTGGAAACCGATGAACGGCGTGGCCCGTTCCGGCAGAACCATTTCCAGCAGCAGCAGCTTGCCATGAGGGGCGATCGCGGTGCGGACGTTACGCAGGATCGTCAGCGAGTTGGCGTCGTCCCAGTCGTGGATGATGTTCTTCATCACGTAGGCGTCGCCGCCTTCGGGAACCCGCTCCAGGAACGAACCGCCCTCGGCGATGCAGCGGTCCGCTACTCCCGCGGCCTTGAACGTCGTGGGGGCGTCGGTGACCACTGACGGCAGGTCGTAGACGATGCCGCGGGCATCGGGCGCGCCGTTCAGGATGGTCGACAGCAGCAGGCCGTGGCCGCCCCCGACGTCGACGATCAACTTGAAGTCCTTGAAATCGTATTGGCCGAGGGCGATTTCGTTGGTGATGCCGCTCGTGGCCGTCATCGCCTTGTTGAACACCTGGGCCAGGTCGGGATCGGTGTCCAGGTAGTCGAAGTACGGCATGCCGCGCAACTTGATGACCGACGGTTCGCCGGTCTGTACCGAATGCAGCAGGCTGCCCCAGTCCTCCCAGCGAGCCCGGTGCCCGATGAACAACACCATGTCGCGCATCGACTCCGGGTGGTCGGTGCGCAGGGCGTCTCCGACCTTGGTCAGGCTGAACGTGTCGTCACGGTGATGGTCGAGAAGGCCCTTCGACGACAGCGCCCGCATCAGCCGGTACAGCGCATCGGGGTCCGCTCCGACCCGCTCGGCGATGTCGGCGGCGCGTGCCGGCCCGCTCGCGAGCTCGTCGGCGACGCCCAGTTTCGCGGCGACGTACATTGTCTGCGTCTGCCAGGCACCGGTCGCCATTTCGAGGATGGCGACGCTCGCGGGCACCGTAGAGCGGTGAAGATGTTGCAGGGTTGCGCGCACCCGGTTGACGACGCGGACCACGGGCATGGGCGGAACCATCGCAGGCTTATTCGGCACGGCGGGAAACACTACAGGTTCCACGCCGGGTGCGTTTGCTAGCCCTGGACGAACGGGAACGTGTCGCGACGGGCCGTCCCGTGAGATCGCGTCATTCGCCCCAACACTCGCGGGCCCCCCGTTGATCGTAATTGCGTCCAGGCCCGGTCGCCCGCGTTGCATACTGCCGACACGCGAGCCGGACACGAAGGAGTGGGCATGGGAAGCAGGGGGGTGACCGCGGCGGCATTTGTCGTCGCGGCAGGGATGGTGGCGATCGGTGTAGCCGCCCCGGCGAACGGCACGGACCAGATCACACAGAATGCGCTCGGCACCTACGAAGCCGCTTACGAGTGGGGCCCGACGACGTGGGTGGTCACGCCCTGTGAAGGCGATGCGTTCCAGTGCGTGCACGTCACCGAGTACGGCGCGGGCGACACCGAGCGGAAGTCGCCGGGATGGAGCGCGAACGCCTATTGGCAGGTCGGCTGGTGGATCATTCGAGACACCCTGACACCCGATGCGCTCACCTGTGAGGACGGCTCACAACACGACCTACCCATGAACTACGCCTGGGATGCCGCCAGCGGAAAGGGCGTGCGCTCCTACCACGAACCGGGGATATGTGGGGACGCCTATAACGGCGCCAACGAATTCCAGCTGAACAGGGTCGGACCGCCGCCGCCACCGCGGCCGGCGTAACGCGACTAGTCGAGGTAGTCGCGCAACACCTGAGAACGGCTGGGGTGGCGCAACTTTGACATCGTCTTCGACTCGATCTGGCGGATCCGCTCGCGGGTCACGCCGTACACCTGACCGATCTCGTCGAGCGTGCGCGGCTGACCGTCGGTGAGCCCGAACCGCAGCCGCACGACGCCGGCCTCTCGCTCGGACAGCGTCTCCAGCACCGACTGCAGCTGATCCTGCAGCAGTGTGAACGACACCGCGTCGACAGCTACGACGGCCTCGGAGTCCTCGATGAAATCGCCGAGCTGCGAGTCGCCCTCGTCGCCGATGGTCTGGTCCAGCGAGATCGGTTCACGTGCGTACTGCTGGATCTCCAGCACCTTCTCCGGCGTGATGTCCATTTCCTTGGCCAGCTCTTCGGGCGTGGGCTCGCGACCCAGATCCTGGAGCAGCTCACGCTGGATGCGGCCGAGCTTGTTGATCACCTCGACCATGTGCACCGGGATGCGGATGGTGCGGGCCTGGTCGGCCATCGCACGAGTGATCGCCTGGCGGATCCACCAGGTGGCGTAGGTGGAGAACTTGTAACCCTTGGTGTAGTCGAACTTCTCGACGGCGCGGATCAGACCCAGGTTGCCTTCCTGGATGAGGTCGAGGAACGCCATTCCGCGGCCGGTGTAGCGCTTGGCCAGCGACACCACCAGTCGCAAGTTCGCTTCCAGCAGATGGTTTTTCGCGCGGTCACCGTCGCGACAGATCCACATCATGTCGCGGCGCTGCGCGGCGGGCAGCTTCTCGCCCTTCTCGGCGAGTTCGGCCATCAACTGGGTGGCGTACAGCCCGGCCTCGATGCGCTTGGCCAGCTCGACCTCTTCTTCGGCGTTGAGCAGCGCGACCTTGCCGATCTGCTTGAGATACGCACGCACCGAGTCGGCGGACGCGGTGAGCTCGGCGTCCTTGCGGGCCTGCCGCAGCGCCTCTGATTCCTCTTCGTCCCAGACGAAGTCGCCGGACGCCTTGTCCTTCTCGGTCGGCTCGGCGATCTCGTCGTCCTCGGCGACGGCTTCGTCGCCGGCCTCGGCGGCGGGGGCGTCGCCCTCGGCGGCCTCCGCGGCCTCCGCGGTGTCCTCGGTGGCCTCGTCGTCGACCTCGAGATCCTCCAGGTCGATGTCGGCGTCCTCGGCCGCGAGATCCTCGTCGGGTTCGGCTTCGAGGTCGTCGGTCTCGAGTTCGTCGGTTTCGCCGTCGAGCTTGGTGTTGTCGGGTTCGCCGACGGTGGCTTTCTTGGCGCGTCCGCGCGGTGCTGCCGTCTTGGCGGCCTTCGCCGCCTTGGCGGGTGCCTTGCCTGAGGTGGGTGCCTTGGCGGCCTTCTTGGCCGGCGCCTTGGTGGCGGCGCGGGTCTTGGTGGCTTTCTTGGCCGGCGCCGTCCCATTGGCCGACTTCGCCGCGGTCTTCTTGGCGGGGGCGGTTTTGGTAGCGGTGCGCTTCACCGGCTCATCGGTTGCCGGGCTTGCCTTTGTCGCTGCCACGAACACCCTTTCCTTGTGCTACTCATCGTGGGCTGGGCCCACCGCGAAGCGCGGGGGAGGTGTGCCCCATCGATGAGCGTTGGCTGTCGAATATTGGCGGTTGATAATCGCCGCTATCCAGGCTGCGGCCGCCATCGACCATTGTAACGACAGTGTGGGATAACGCCGCCTCCACCGGCAAATATCGGGACTTCGGCGTGGCTACTTGGCGGTAGCTGTGACGTCCACCTCAGCGGCCATCGCGGCGCCCACGATGCCCGCGGTGTTCTGTAGGGCGGCCGCCACGACGGGCGTGCGGTTCTTCAGCAGCGGGATCCACTTCTCGGCCTTGCGGCTGATTCCACCACCGGCGATGAACAGGTCCGGCCAAATCGCGTTTTCGATGGCTACCAGCACTTTCGTCACCTCGACGGTCCACCGCTCGTAGTTCCAGCCCTTGCGTTCCTTGACCGACGAGGCGGCGCGGTGCTCGGCTTCTTTTCCGCCCACCTCGAGGTGACCGAACTCCGTGTTCGGCAGCAGCGCCCCGTTGTGGATCACAGCCGAGCCGATGCCGGTGCCGAAGGTGAGCAGCACGATGACGCCCGTGTTGTCCCGCCCCGCGCCGAACTTTTCTTCGGCCAAACCGGCGGCGTCGGCATCGTTGAGAACCGTGACGGGCTGCCCGTCGAGGGCCCTGCTGTAGAACTCGCTGGCATTGCTGCCGATCCATTCCTTGTCGACATTGGCGGCGGTGCGCACGATGCCGTCGGTGACGACCCCGGGGTAGGTGACTCCGACCTTCTCCGTCCAGCCGAACTCGCGAACGACGGCCGCGACGGTCTTGCTCACCGCCTCGGGGGTCGCGGGCTGCGGTGTTGCGAGCTTGAATCGATCGCCGATCAACTGCCCGGTATTCAGGTCGACGATGCCGCCCTTGACACCGCTGCCGCCGACATCGATCCCGAACCCCCGCCGTTGGCTGCCGTTGACACTCGGGACGACGGAGGGCGGATCGGTCGCGGTCATGTGCGCTCCTCTACTTCGGGCAGGCGTGCCGCAGCCAGGTATGCGTCCCACACATTAGTGGCTCGGCGGAGGCTACGCGGGCCTGTCGGGGCACACAGTCGGCGACAACACCGGGCGGACATGCTGCGATGGATGGATGCCTCAACACGACGCCGATCCCGTCCAGCTGCGCTCGGTCGCCGAGCAGCTCGCCACCGAAGCGGCCGCTTTTGTGCGGCGGCGTCGTGCAGAGGTTTTCGACGGCCCGTCACACGACGCCCCCGGTGTGCGGACCAAGAGCTCACCCACCGACCCGGTCACGGTCGTCGACACCGAGACCGAGCGGCTGATCCGCGACCGGCTGGCCGAGCTGCGTCCCGGTGAGCATGTCCTCGGCGAGGAAGAAGGCGGTTCGCCTGCGCGTGGGGACGCCCTCACCTGGGTGCTCGATCCGATCGACGGCACGGTCAACTTCGTCTACGGGTTGGAGGCGTATGCGGTGTCGGTGGCCGTGCAGCGCAACGGAAATTCGGTGGCGGGCGCGGTCGCGAACGTGCCCGCCGGCACGGTGTACTCGGCCGCTCTCGGCCACGGCGCGCATGTGCGAGGCGCCGACGGCACCACACCGCTGCGTGCGAGCGCCGCCGACGATCTCTCAATGTCGTTGTTGGGCACCGGATTCTCCTACGACCGCGACCAGCGGGCCCGCCAGGCGGAGGTGCTGACGCTGGTGCTGCCCGAGGTGCGCGATGTGCGCCGGATCGGATCGTGCGCCCTGGACTTGTGCATGGTGGCGGCGGGTCAACTCGACGCCTACTACGAGAACGGCGTGCACCTGTGGGACTGGGCCGCCGGAGCGCTCATCGCGGCGGAGGCGGGTGCCGCGCTACGTCAGCCGCAGGGGAGTGGGGCGACCGGCGGGCCGGGGTTCATCACGGCCGCCGCACCGGGCGTCGCTGCTGCGCTCGATGACCTGCTGCGTCGTGCCGGCGCACCATAAAAGATCGAAATCCGCTGTCGGACAGCGAGATAGACGTCAGCAGGTTCCCGAGTGAACCTTGGACAACAGCGACGAGTCGGATGCCTGGGTCGCGTCGGGCCGCAGGCTGGCCAGCACGGCTTCGATGTCGTCGCTGCTGCTCAGCTCGCTGAAGTCGGTACCGAGAGCCAGATCGACGGTGTCGTCTTCGCGGTCGTCCTGGAACAGTTCGGTGCACGGCGCGACCAGCCACACCGCGGCGGCCGCGGCGCGTCCGGCCTCACCGAATCGGATCTGCCCCTGGCATTCCAGGCGGGCGGTGGTGTAGATCGGGTCGTTGGCCGCGGTGGGCTCGGCGAACCCGAGGTCCTTCAGGGCGCCGGCTACCTCGGCGGCCTGCCCGCCTTGGCCGCTGGCGTTGAGCACCCGGATCTTGGTGTCGGCGAGTCGGGCGGGGCTGACCTCGACCATGTCGGCGCTCGAGATCTGTTGACCCAGCCTCGGGGCGGGGGCGTTCGGGTCGGCGGGTGCGGGCGGCGGATTACAGATGGCGGCCTCGGGCACGTCGGCGGGTCGGCTCAGCGCGATGACCCATACGAGCAGCGTCACCACCGACAGCGCGACCAGCAACAAGATGCCCGGCAGGTAGTTCCGCCGTCGGAAGGGGCGCCCGTGTTCGTCGAACGCGGTTCCCTCTGTGATTTGCGCGACCACGCCTGCACTCTAAAGCCCCTGCTCCCGGGTTCTTCGCGTGGGATGATCCGGTATGTGACATAAATCACAGTGCAACGGGTACTCATACGGGCACGAATCGTTTGGTGGATGCGTTCGACGCTGGTACAAAGCTCTGCTGCACAAGGTTTATCCGGAGGGGACCACGATGGCTACCGATTACGACGCCCCACGGCGTACCGAGACCGATGATGTCTCGGAAGATTCGCTCGAGGAGCTGAAGGCGCGGCGTAACGAGGCCCAGTCGGCGGTTGTGGACGTCGATGAGTCGGAATCCGCGGAGTCCTTCGAGCTGCCCGGCGCTGACCTGTCCGGCGAAGAGCTGTCGGTGCGAGTGATCCCGAAGCAGGCCGACGAATTCACCTGCTCGAGTTGCTTCCTTGTCCACCACCGCAGCCGGCTGGCCAGCGAGAAGAACGGCGTGATGATCTGTTCGGACTGCGCCGCCTAGTCGCTCGCGGTTCACCCACCGGTCCCGATTCGCAGCTCAGCTGCTCCGGCCCAAATTCGCAGCTCAGCTGCTCCGCCTGAATTCGCAGCTCAGCTGCTCCGGCCCAAATTCGCAGCTCAGCTGCTCCGGCCCAAATTCGCAGCTCAGCTGCGGAGCGCCGCCAGGACCTTGTCCGGATGACGACAACTCACCAGCCAGTACGGCGTGGGATCGTCCGGATCGTCGAGCACGATGAGAACCATCGGGCCAATCCATGCCCGATGAACGACGTAGGCGGCCGGATCGAGTTGACGTCCCAGAGCCGCGGATTTGGCGCTGCGAGGCACCTCGGCCGACCGGGCGATCACCTCGGCGGGCAGATGCGCGGCGCCCGCCCACAGCTCGGTGCCCTGCGGCCCGCTGACCACTCGCACCTCCATGCGGCCCAGCCACAGCAGGACGACCGCGGCGACCGGCAACAGCAGCGCGAACGGCAACCATCCGGGAATGGCGGGAACACCCATCTCGATTTCGACCGCAATCAGCGCCGCGAGACCCAGGCCCGGCGGCCACCACCACCACGGCACCCAGAGCCGCTCGCGGTAGCGCACGGATTGCGTCGTGGCGCGCGTGTCGGACACGCGGCCAAGAGTAATCTCTGACGTCGTGCCCACTTCTCTGGCGGTCGTGCGCCTCGACCCTGATCTGCCGATGCCCAGCCGTGCCCACGACGGCGATGCGGGCGTCGACCTCTTCAGTGCGCTCGATGTCGACCTGGCGCCCGGGCAGCGTGCGCTGGTTCCGACCGGCATCGCGGTGGCGATCCCACACGGGATGGTCGGATTGGTGCATCCCCGTTCGGGTTTGGCTGCGCGCGTTGGGCTTTCGATAGTCAACAGCCCAGGCACCATCGATGCGGGCTACCGCGGCGAGATCAAGGTGTCGCTGATCAACCTCGATCCGCAGCAACCGATCATCGTGCACCGCGGCGACCGCATCGCACAGTTGCTGGTTCAACGGGTCGAACTGCCCGAGCTGGTCGAGGTCACGTCGTTCGACGAGGCCGGTCTCGGTGAAACCACCCGTGGTGAAGGCGGCCACGGTTCCTCCGGCGGACATGCGAGTTTGTGAGATGGCATTCGGTAAACGCAAAGACAACGAGACGCCCGACGACGTCGAGGAGGTCGTCGAGCAGGACGCCGTCGACGACGAACTGGACGGCCCGTTCGACATCGAAGACTTCGACGACGCCGAGACTGCTGCCGCCGGCCGGCTGGACCTGGGCTCGGTCCTGATCCCGTTGCCCGAGGGCGGGCAGGTGCAGGTCGAGCTCACCCCGCAGGGAGTGCCGAGTGCGGTATGGGTCGTCACCCCGCACGGCCGGTTCACCGTCGCGGCCTACGCCGCCCCCAAGAGCAGCGGTCTGTGGCGCGAAATCGCCTCCGAACTCGCCGAGTCGCTGCGTAAGGACGGCGCCGAGGTATCGATCCAGGACGGGCCGTGGGGTCGCGAGGTCGTCGGCGTCGCGTCCGCCAAACAGGCCCAGGCGGCCCAGCAGGGACAGCCGGGCGTGGTGCGCTTCATCGGCGTCGACGGCTACCGGTGGATGATCCGCTGCGTCGTCAACGGCCCGCAGGAACACATCGACGCACTCGCCGCCGAAGCTCGAGAAGCGTTGGCCGACACCGTCGTTCGGCGCGGAGAGACCCCGCTGCCGGTGCGCACCCCGCTGGCGGTCGAGCTGCCTGAGCCGATGGCCAACCAACTGCGCGAGGCCGCCGCGGCACAGCAGGCCGCCGCCCAGCAGGCTCAAGAAGCCCAGCAGGCCGGCCCGCCAGAACCGGTCGCGCGCCGCAGCGAGCAGGGCTCCGCGATGCAGCAGCTGCGGACGATCACCGGCGGCTGACCGGAGACCCGTCAGCGACCCACTCCGCGTAGGACGTCAAACCTCCAGTAGCGCGGCCACGCACGCGGCGCCCAGCACTCCCGGATCGGCGCCCATCTCGTCGAGCGTGACCGTGCGCAGTGCCGCCTGGGGCGCCGCAGTCACCCACTCGGCGGCCACCTCGATCGGATGCACCGGATCGTCGGGTGCCGCCGCCACGCCGAGCGGGACGACGAGCCGCTGCAGGTCCTCACACGTGGGCGCGACGTAGTTCGCCGCCTCCTCCATCGCCTCCGGCAGCGACGGCCATTGCCCGAGCCATGATCGGGTCAGCTCGTCGCCCAGCCACCGCGGGCTCGACGCCCGCATCGCTGCGCTGGTGGCCGCTAGCCCGTCGCGGCGCAGCAGTTCCGCCGAATGGCGCGCCGCGGCCGCCGCGGGGGCGTGCTGCGGGGAGCCGGTCCACGCCGGAAGAGCCGCGAGCACCGCCACCGCCCGGCTCGGATGCGTCAACGCCCACGCAGTCGCGACCGCCGCGCCGATCGACACGCCCCCCACCGCAATGGGTCCTGCCCGCGCCGCGTTGTCGAGTGCGTCCCGGTAGCCGTCTACGAGACGGTGCGGCTGTGGCGGCGGTGTGACAAGCGTCGCACCCTGCTCGTGCAGGGCACTGGAAAAGGCCCGGTAGACGAAGTCGTCATCGGAGCCCGTGCCAGGTAGCAGCACCGCGGTGACGCCGCGCAGAGTGACCGTCATGACTCGATCCTGCCGTGGGCGAAAACCGCTCGGCGTGCCGAGGTGACCCCGCGTGGCATCTCGTAACTGAGAGGGTTACCGTGGCGATTATCGGGGTAGGTCCAAGGTGGATCTGCGGATAGTCAGGAGAGGCCATGGCGACGGCCGAACGTTATCTGCGCCGGCTCACGCGGCGGTTGACGGAAGACCCCGAGCAACTGGACGTCGAGGAGCTGAGCGACGAAGCCGCCATGACCGGCGCCCAGAAGGCGATCGACTGTGAACGCGGCCAAGAAGTCACGATGATCGGCACCCTGCGAAGCGTGGAGTGCAACGGCAAGGCGTGCGCCGGAGGCGTGAAGGCCGAACTGTTCGATGGCACCGATTCGGTGATGCTCGTCTGGCTCGGTCAGCGCCGCATCCCCGGGATCGAGTCCGGCCGAACCCTGAAGGTGCACGGACGCGTCGGCAAGCTCGACAACGGCGCCAAGGCCATCTACAACCCGCACTACGAGATCCAGAAGTGAGCGACCCCGGAACCGAACCGGGGCAGTCCAGAACCCAGCAGCCGACCAAGGCGAACGCCGTCCTCGACCAGATGGGCGGGATCAGCGGCCTGATCTATTCGTCGCTACCCGTCGTCGCGTTCGTCCCGGTGTCCCAACTCGTCGGACTGATCCCCGCCATCGTCACCGCGCTCGGCGTGGCCGGAATCATCCTGGCGTGGCGGCTGGCTCGGCGGGAAACGGCGCAACCCGCCATCTCCGGCTTCTTCGGTGTGGGAATCTGTGCGTTGATCGCCTACATCATGGGGGAGTCGAAAGGCTATTTCCTGCTTGGCATTTGGTCATCATTGCTCTGGGCGGCGGTGTTCACGCTGTCGGTGGTGATCCGTCGGCCGGTCGTCGGCTACGTCTGGAGTTGGGTCAACGGGCACGGTCGTGACTGGCGCCATGTCCGAAGGGCGGTCACGGCGTTCGACGTCGCAACCTTGTTCTGGGTGGCGGTGTTCGCCTCGCGCTTCGTCGTGCAGCGGCACCTCTACGACGCTGACCAGACCGGGTGGCTCGGCGTCGCGCGCATCTCCATGGGTTGGCCGCTGACCGCCGTCGCCGCGGTGGTGACCTACCTGGCGATCCGGTCCGCACAGAAGGCTGTCGACGCGCGGGAGGCCTCCGTCACCGCGCACGGGGGATCGCCGTCCGAGCTCGGCGACGCGACCCACCCGGATGCCCGCTGAGGCCACCGATCGGCCGCTCATCGCGGTCGCGGTGCTCGCCTCGTTCGTGGCGTTCCTCGACGGGTCCGTGGTCAACCTTGCGCTTCCGGCGATCGGCCGGACATTCGGCGGCGGGCTGGTACTGCAGCAGTGGGTCCTCGACGGTTATCTCTTGGCGCTGGGCGCCTTGATCCTGGTCGCCGGCGCCGTGTCCGACCAGTTCGGCAGGAGCAGGGTTCTGCGGATGGGCCTGTTGATCTTCGCGGTCTCGTCGGTGCTGTGCGCGGTGGCGCCCTCGGGGTGGGTGCTGGTCGCGGCTCGGGTGCTGCAGGGCGTAGGCGCGGCGTTCCTGGTCCCCAGTTCGCTCGCCATGATCAACGCGCGGTTCTCCGGCGCCGCCCAGGCGCGGGCGATCGGAACCTGGACCGCGTGGACGGGTACGGCGTTCGTCATCGGCCCGGTGCTCGGCGGCGTCCTGGTCGACGCGTTGAACTGGCGGTGGATCTTCGGGGTGAATCTCGTTCCGCTCGCGGTGACGTTGTATCTCATGACCAAACTGCCGCCAGAGAACCGCAATCGGGAGGGCGGCCGGGGACGTGTCGACGGTGTCGGGGCGACGCTCAACGCCGTCGGGCTCAGCGGTGTGGTGTACGGGCTCATCGAGGGGCAGCGCCTCGGATTCACGCATCCGGCGGTGGCAACCGGATTGGTGCTCGGCGGGATCTGCCTGGCGATCTTCCCGATCTGGGAGCGACGCGCGGCGCATCCGATGATGCCGTCCGCGATCTTCGCCGCCCGTAACTTCGCGGTCGGCAACCTGGCGACCGTGTTCCTCTACGCCGGGGTATCGCTGGGCATGTTGATCGTGGCGCTGTTTCTCCAGGAGACCGTCGGACTGTCCGCGACACGGGCCGGCCTGGTGACTCTGCCGATCCCCGTGCTGTCGTTCCTGCTGGCGCGGCGGTTCGGCACGCTGGCCGGCGTGCACGGTCCGCGGTTGTTCATGGCGGTGGGGCCGATCGTCGCAGCGGCCGGTTTCCTGTGGATGTCGACGGCCCACCCTCCGGTTGACATCTGGACCCAGTTGATGCCTGGGCTCGTCGTGTTCGGTCTTGGGCTGACGATCACCGTCTCACCGCTCACGGCCGCGGTGCTGGCCGCCGTCGATCCGGCGCAGAGCGGCATCGGATCGGCGGTCAACAATGCGATCTCGCGGATCTCCGGACTGATCGCGGTCGCGCTCACCGGCGTGATCGTCGGTGCCGCAGTCGATTTCGACGGATTCCCGCGGGGCGCACTGGTGACCGCCGCGCTTTTCGCGGTGGCGGGACTTGTCGCGGCGGTGGGCATCCGCAACGAGCAGTGCGACCTCGCTCGGGTACGGCCGGAGTCCACCGCCGGCTGTCATGACCGCGCGACGCCCCCACCGGCGCACCTCGCGCGCTGAGATCAGCGCTGCTGCGGATGCAGCAGCAGATCCTGCAGCTGTTCCTCGACCTCGGCGACCGCGACGAACAACAACTCGTCGCCGCCCTCGAGCGGTTCATCGGACTCGGGCACGATCACGCGCGGGCCGCGCAGGATCGTCACCAGCGCACAGTCACGCGGAAGTTCTAGGCGCTTGACCGGTTTTCCGCCCCACGGGGTGTCGTCGGGCAGCGTGATCTCGACGAGGTTGGCTTGACCCTTGCGGAACTCCATCAGCCGCACCAGGTCGCCGACCGCGACCGCCTCCTCGACGAGCGACGCCAGCATGCGGGGGGTCGACACCGCCACGTCGACGCCCCAGCTCTCGTCGAACAACCACTCGTTGCGCGGATCGTTGACGCGGGCCACCACCCGCTGCACGGCGAACTCGGTCTTGGCCAGCAGGCTGACCACCACGTTGACCTTGTCGTCACCCGTGGCCGCGATGACCACGTCGAACTGCTCGAGCTGAACGGATTCGAGCACGGTCAGCTCGCACGCGTCGCCCAGCCGCCACTGTGCCGCCGGAATCGCGTCGACGTCGATGTGGTCGGGATTGCGTTCGAGCAGTGTGACCTCGTGGGTGTCGACGAGTTCGCGGGCGATGGACCGGCCGACGGCGCCGGCCCCGGCGATGGCGACCTTCATCCCTCGAGGTCCTCGCTCGGCGGCAGCGCCGCGATGGCCAGGGCCTCGGCGATGTGCCCGGCGATCGCGGCCATGAAGACCTGGTCGCTGGCCTGGATGACGGTCTTGGCGTCCGGCAGCAGACCGGCGCCGAACCGGATCAGGAACGCGACCCGGCCGCCGGTGGCCGCCTCGAGGTCGGTGATCCGCCGGCCCACCCACGCCTCGTGCAGCGCCAATTCGGTGACGCCGACGTTGCCGGTGGGGTCACGCCACTTGGTGGTCTCGGTCTCGCGGGTCAGCACGTTGAGCAGGCGATCCGTCGTCCACGGCACCGTGGCCACCGTCGGGATGCCCAGCCGCTCGTAGACCGCGGCGCGCTTGGCGTCGTAGATGCGGGCCACCACACGCTCGACTCCGAACGTCTCGCGGGCGACCCGCGCCGAGATGATGTTGGAGTTGTCGCCCGACGACACCGCGGCGAATGCGCCTGCTTCTTCGATGCCCGCCCGCAGCAGCACATCGCGGTCGAAGCCCATACCCAGCACCCGCTCCCCGGAGAACTCCGGCGAGAGCCGGTGAAACGCCGTGCTGTCCCGGTCGATGACCGCGACGTCGTGGCCGATCCGGGAGAGGCTGTCCGAGAGCGACGCGCCCACCCGGCCGCAACCCATCACCACTACACGCACTCCACGGTCCTTCCTGCTGTCGAACCCGCGCAGTCGAACGCTACAGCTTTCCGACGGGCAATTGCTGCTGGGCTTACCCTTGGCACTCGTGTCCAAGCTATCCAGGTTCGCGCGGCGGGTGGTCCTCGGCAGGCCGTTTCGCAGCGACAGGATTTCGCACACTCTGCTGCCGAAGCGGATAGCGCTTCCCGTCTTCGCCTCCGATGCCCTGTCGTCGGTGGCCTACGCGCCCGAGGAGATCTTCCTGGTGCTGTCGGTGGCGGGACTGGCCGCCTACTCGATGACACCCTGGATCGGCCTGGCCGTGGCCGGCGTGATGGTGGTCGTAATCGCCAGTTACCGGCAGAACGTGCACGCGTATCCGTCCGGGGGCGGGGACTACGAGGTGGTCACCACCAACCTCGGGCCGACGGCCGGGCTGACCGTGGCGAGCGCGCTGCTGGTCGACTACGTGCTCACGGTCGCGGTGTCTATGTCCTCGGCGATGTCGAACATCGGCTCGGCCGTGCCGTTCGTCAACCACCACAAGGTGTTGTTCGCCGTGATCGCGATCCTCTTCGTCGCGGCGTTGAACCTGCGCGGGATCCGGGAATCCGGAACCGCGTTCGCCATTCCGACGTATGCGTTCATGGTCGGCATGTTCGTGATGCTCGGCTGGGGGTTCTTCCAGATCTTCGTGCTCGGTGATTCGCTTCGGGCCGAATCCGCCGACTTCGAGATGCATGCGGAACACGGCGAGATCCTCGGCTTCGCGCTGGTTTTCCTTGTGGCGCGGGCGTTCTCGTCGGGCAGTGCGGCGCTGACTGGCGTCGAGGCGATCAGCAACGGGGTGCCGGCCTTCCGGAAGCCGAAGTCGCGCAACGCCGCAACGACGCTGGCGCTGCTCGGCCTGGTAGCCGTCACCCTGTTCATGGGCATCATCATGCTGGCCAAGGAAACCGGCGTACAGATCGCCGAGCGACCGCACGAACAACTCGTCGGCGCCCCGCCGGACTACCACCAGCGGACCCTGATCGCGCAGTTGGCCGACGCGGTGTTCCACGACTTCGCCCCCGGGCTCTATCTCATCGCCGCCGTCACGGCGCTGATCCTCCTGCTGGCCGCCAACACCGCGTTCAACGGCTTCCCGGTGCTCGGTTCGATCCTCGCTCAGGATCGTTTCCTGCCACGGCAATTGCACACCCGCGGGGACCGGCTCGCGTTCTCGAACGGCATCCTGTTTCTGGCCTTCGCCGCGATCGCGTTCGTCGTGGCGTTCCGCGCCGAAGTGACGGCGCTGATCCAGCTCTACATCGTCGGGGTGTTCGTGTCGTTCACCCTCAGCCAGGTCGGCATGGTGCGGCACTGGACGCGGCTGCTGCGCACGGAGACCGAGCCGGTCATCCGGCGCAAGATGATGCGGTCCCGGGTGATCAACGCGATCGGTTGTGCGTGCACGGCCACCGTGCTGGTGATCGTGGTGGTGACGAAATTCGTTGCGGGTGCGTGGATCGCGATCCTGGCGATGACTATTCTCTTCGTGACGATGAAGCTGATCCACCGGCACTACGACACGGTGGCGCGCGAACTCGAGGAACAGGCCGCCGACGCGACCGACTTGGTGCTGCCCAGCCGCAACCACGCGATCGTGCTGGTGTCCAAGCTGCACCTGCCGACAATGCGCGCGCTGGCCTACGCCAGGGCCACCCGGCCGGACACGTTGGAGGCGATCACCGTCAGCGTCGACGACGGCGAGACGCGCGCGCTCGTGCACAAGTGGGAGGACAGCGACATCAGCGTCCCGTTGAAGGTGATCGCCTCGCCCTACCGGGAGATCACCCGCCCGGTGCTCGACTACGTCAAGCGGATCAGCCGGGAGTCGCCGCGCACCGTCGTCACCGTGTTCATCCCCGAGTACGTCGTCGGTCACTGGTGGGAGCAGGTCCTGCACAATCAGAGCGCCCTTCGGCTCAAGGGCCGGCTGCTGTTCGAGCCCAACGTGATGGTGACGTCGGTGCCGTGGCAGTTGAGTTCCTCCGAGCGGCTCAAGACGCTGCAACCTCATTCGGCGCCTGGCGACGCGCGCAGGGGATTCCTGGATTGACCGAAGACAAGGGTGGATCGACGGGCCTCGAGCTCACCGTCACCACTGGCCCGCCCGCCAACGGTGGCAGCTGTGTGGCGCGGGACGACGGCCGCGTGGTGTTCGTCCGCTACGCGCTGCCCGGCGAGCGGGTCAGGGTGCGGGTCGTCGCGGACCGCGGAAAGTATCTGCACGCCGACACCGTCGAGGTCATCGAGCCCTCGGCTGACCGCATCGACTCGCTGTGCCCGATCGCCGGAGCGGACGGCGCCGGGTGCTGCGACATGGCCTTCGCCGAGCCGGCGGCGGTCCGCGCACTGAAGGGCGCCGTCGTCGCCAACCAGTTGGCGCGGCTGGGTGGATTCCACTGGCGCGACGAGGCCGACGCCACTGCCGAGCCGGTCGGCGACGGCGCCGCGACCGGGTGGCGGACGAGGGTGCGATTGGACACCACCATCGAGGGCCGGCCCGGCTTTCACCGCTTCCACAGCGCAGAGCTGGTCACCGGCCTGAACTGCGCGCAGCTGCCCCACGGCATGGTCGACGGGCTGGCCGAGCGGACCTGGCCGCCCGGCTCGCAGCTGCACGTCGCGATCGACGACGAGGGCACGCGCCACGTAGTGCAGTCCGGGCCGCGAGGGCGCAGCAGCGGCCACAAGGCCCCGACCCGGGTGGTCGAGGGGGAATACGAAGCGGTGCAGCGGGTCGGCGACCGGACGTGGCGCGTGCCGGTGACCGCGTTCTGGCAGTCGCATCGCGACGCCGCTCGGCTCTACAGCGAGCTGGTGGCCGGCTGGGCCCAGCTGAGCCCGGGTATGACGGCGTGGGACTTGTACGGCGGCGCGGGGGTATTCGCGGCTGTGCTGGCCGAAGGGGTCGGGGAGAGCGGCAAGGTCCTCACGGTGGACACCTCGAGGGGCTCGTCGCGCGCGGCGCGTGCGGCGCTCGGCGACATGGGATGGGTGTCGGTGATCACCGACTCGGTGCGCCGAGCGGTCGCTGCTCAGCAAGATCGCGCCGATGTCGCGGTCCTGGATCCACCGCGGACGGGCGCGGGTCGCGAGGTGATCGATCTGCTGGCGGCCGCCGAGGTCCCGCGGATCGTCCACATCGGTTGCGAGGCAGCGTCATTCGCACGAGACGTCGGGCTCTATCGCGGGCACGGGTACGCCGTGGAAGAGCTGCGGGTGTTCGACTCGTTCCCGCTGACGCACCACGTCGAGTGCGTCGCGGTCCTCGTGCGCTGACTCTGCGCCCAGGGCGTAGATTGACCTGTCTTCCGCGCCCGGGACGCAGAATGAACGTGGCCAAACGGGTACCCCGCCGAGAATGCAGACGTTTTTGCCCTGCCCGGGCTTCGACGACACCGCCCGCGTTCTGGACACGAAGCGGCTGGGCAAGCAGCGGGTCGAGGCCATCCAGGTGGTGCGCGCGCTGACCGTGCCGGGCTACGGCTGGCGTCATCACCCCGCGGCGGCGATGTGGGCGGGCTACGAAGAGGCCCTGGTCCGCTACGGGCTCGACATCTGCGCCGCATGGTGCCGGCTGGGACACGCCGACACGTGTGCGACGACGATGGTCACCGACCTCACCCGCACGACCGGCATCGGCAGCCCGCGCACGCAGGGTGAGTTGGCGACGGCCGGGGAGGTGCCGCCGTGGCTCGGCGATCCGGTGTTTCACCGCAGCCATCAGTCGGTGCTCGTCCGCAAGGATCCGCAGCACTATCGCCAATTCTTTCCCGACGTGCCCGACGATCTCGACTATGTCTGGCCCGGATCCGACCGGCCGCGCCGCATCGCGATCTGACGATCAGCCGAAGTACCGCGCCAGCCGGCGCTGGCGGTGCCCGAACAGCGCCCCGATTCCCGCCGCGATCACGGGCGTGAGCACTCGCAGCGGCGTGCGAAGTTCGAAGGTGAGCCGATCGCGCACCACGGTTCGCCCTTCGCCCACCGGCTCCAGCGAGCGTTCGTGCCGCCACAGCCGCATGCTCAACATCGTCGATACCTCGTGAAACCCACGGCCGGGCCACAATTCAGCGATTGTCAGATGGTCGTAGTCGAATGGCAGCACACCGAACAACCGCATCCAACAACGGCCCACGGGCTCGCCGACGGGAATGGTGTCGACGGTCAGATCCTTGCGACCGCGCGGCATCGACATGCTCATCCACGGCCGCAGTTCGTCGTTGATGCCCTCCGGCGTGACGATGCGCTCCCACACCCGCGCGGCGGGCGCGTCGACGGTGCTCTGACGTTCGACGATCATCGCGGTTCAAGCTAGCCGAGATGCCCACCGCTGCGTGGCGCACCTCGCGTTGATACGTTGAGCGACAGGTGTGCCGGGAAGTCTGGTCGGCGATTCTTTGTCGACCGCGAAACACAGATCGGGACCCGCCGTGACCTCTAGTCCACTCCGCCGGTTCGCACAGCGGACGCTCTTCTCGCGCGGTTCGTGGTCCGAGACCGATCGCATCTCCTCGATCCTGCGCAAGGAAACCGTCGGCGGCGCGCTGCTGTTGGTGGCGGCGGCCGTCGCCCTCGTCTGGGCGAACTCCCCGTGGTCGGCGAGCTACTTCGCCTTACGCGATCTCGAGGTCGGCGGCGAACCGTTCGGCATGCACCTGAGCCTGACGCTCGGCACCTGGGCTGCCGACGGGCTTCTGGCGCTGTTCTTCTTCGTGGTCGGGTTGGAGCTCAAACGCGAGTTCGTCGCCGGCGATCTTCGTGACCCCGCCCGCGCGGCCCTGCCCATCGCCGCCGCCGTCGGCGGAATGGTCGTGCCGGCGCTGATCTTCGTCGCGGTGACCGCCCACGTCGGCGACGGCGCACTCCGCGGCTGGGCCATCCCGACGGCGACCGACATCGCCTTCGCCGTCGCGGTGCTCGCCGTCATCTCGACACACCTCCCGTCCGCGCTGCGCACGTTCCTGCTGACGCTCGCCGTCGTCGACGACCTGCTCGCGGTGCTGGTGATCGCCGTCTTCTACACCGAAGGCATCAACTGGCCCGCGTTGGCGACGGCGATGGCGCCGCTCGCCCTGTTCGCACTGTGCGTGCAGCGCCGCATCCGGTCGTGGTGGCTGCTCGTCCCGCTCGCGCTGGCCACTTGGGCCTTGATGCACGAGTCGGGAATCCACGCCACCGTCGCGGGAGTGTTGCTCGGCTTCACGGTGCCGGTGGTCCGCTCGGAGGCCGCGGGCGGGCCGGACGCGGGGCCGGGCCTCGCCGAGCACTTCGAACACCGCCTGCGGCCGCTGTCGGCGGGTGTCGCGGTCCCCGTGTTCGCCTTCTTCGCCGCGGGGGTGAACATCGGCGGCTACACCGGGTTCACCGAGGCCATGACCGACCCCATCACGCTCGGCATCGTGTTGGGCCTGATCATCGGAAAACCCGTCGGGATCTTCCTAACGACCCGGGTGCTGGCGGCCCTCACGCGGGCCAACCTCGACTCGGCGATCCGGTGGATCGACGTGCTCGGCATCGCCATGCTGGCCGGTATCGGTTTCACCGTGTCACTGCTGATCGGCGATCTGGCCTACGGCATCGGGTCCGAACGTGACGAATTCGTGAAGATCGGGGTTCTGACGGGATCGCTGGCCTCTGCGATGCTCGCTGCTGTCCTGTTGAGGCTGCGGAACAGGCAATATCGTGCGATTTACGAGCAGGAGACCGCCGACGCCGACCACGACGGTGTGCCCGACATCTACCAAGCTCGGCAGGACTGACTACGACGGCCGTGCGTAGACTGAACGAATGCTTGAACAGATCCGCGGGCCCGCTGATCTGCAGCACCTATCGCAGTCGCAGCTGAGCGATCTAGCACGTGAGATCCGCGAATTCCTGATCCACAAGGTGGCTGCCACGGGCGGGCATCTCGGCCCCAATCTCGGCGTCGTTGAGCTCACGCTCGCGCTGCACCGAGTGTTCGACTCGCCGCACGATCCAATCATCTTCGACACCGGACACCAGTCCTACGTGCACAAGATGCTGACGGGCCGAAGCCACGAGTTCGCCACCCTGCGCAAGAAGGGCGGCCTGTCGGGCTATCCCTCGCGCGAGGAGAGCGAGCACGACTGGGTGGAATCCAGCCACGCCAGTTCGGCGCTGTCCTACGCCGACGGTCTGGCCAAGGCGTTCGAGTTGTCCGGGCACCGCAACCGCCACGTGGTGGCCGTCGTCGGTGACGGCGCGCTGACCGGCGGCATGTGCTGGGAGGCCTTGAACAACATCGCGGCGGCCCGGCGGCCGGTCGTGATCGTCGTCAACGACAACGGGCGCAGCTACGCGCCGACCATCGGCGGGTTCGCCGAGCATCTCGCTGGCCTGCGGCTGCAGCCCGGGTACGAACGCGTGCTCGAGGAGGGCCGCAAGGCCGTGCGCGGGGTCCCCGTCATCGGCGAGGTGTGCTACCAGTGCATGCACTCCATCAAGGCCGGCATCAAGGACGCGCTGGCGCCGCAGGTGATGTTCACCGACTTGGGCCTGAAGTACGTCGGCCCCATCGACGGCCACGACGAACACGCCGTCGAGGTCGCGCTGCGCCGCGCCCGCGGCTTCAACATGCCCGTGATCGTGCACGTCGTCACCCGCAAGGGCATGGGATATCCGCCCGCCGAGAACGACGAGGCCGACCAGATGCATGCGTGTGGCGTCATCGACCCAGAGACCGGGCTGGCGACGTCGGTCCCCGGTCCCGGTTGGACGTCGACGTTCTCCGAGGCGCTGATCGGCTACGCGTCGCGGCGCCGCGACATCGTGGCGATCACCGCGGCGATGCCCGGCCCGACAGGGCTGAGCGCGTTCCGCCAGCGCTTCCCTGACCGGTTCTTCGACGTCGGCATCGCCGAACAACATGCGATGACGTCGGCGGCCGGGCTCGCGATGGGCGGTCTGCATCCGGTCGTCGCGATCTACTCGACCTTCCTGAACCGGGCGTTCGACCAGCTGATGATGGACGTGGCCCTGCACAAGCTGCCCGTGACGATGGTGTTGGACCGCTCGGGCATCACTGGCCCGGACGGCGCCAGCCACAACGGCATGTGGGACCTGTCGATGCTGGGCATTGTGCCCGGTATGCGGGTTGCCGCGCCGCGTGACGGCTCCCGGCTGCGCGAGGAACTCGGCGAGGCCCTCGAGGTCAACGACGGCCCGACCGCCATCCGCTTCCCGAAGGGCGATGTCGGTGAGGACATCTCGGCCGTCGAGCGGCGTGACGGTGTCGACCTGCTGGCCGTACCCGCCGAGGGGCTCGGCGACGACGTGCTGCTGGTGGCGGTGGGACCGTTCGCCTCGATGGCGTTGGCGGTCGCGGAGCTGTTGCGCAGCCAGGGCATCGGTGTAACGGTCGTCGACCCACGCTGGGTGCTACCGGTGCCCGAGGCGATCACCGCGCTGGCCCGCGAGCACAAGCTCGTCGTCACGCTCGAGGACAACGGCGTCAGCGGCGGCATCGGGTCGGCGGTCTCGGCGGCCTTGCGCCGCAACGAGATCGATGTGCCCTGTCGCGACGCCGGACTGCCACAGGAGTTCTTCGCGCAGGCGTCGCGCGGCGAGGTGCTCGCCGAGGTCGGACTGACCGATCGCACGGTGGCACGTCAGATCACGGGTTGGGTCGCCGCGCAGGGCGCCGCCGTGAACGAAACCGAAGTCAGCGAACGACTCGACTAGCCGTCGCCCCTGTTCGGCGAACGTGCGTGTTTGCACACGACACGCCGCGAATTCTCGACAGTTTGCGCACCTTCGCCGCGCACGAGCGTGCGCGCTCTCCGCGATGACGCCCGATAGGCTGTGGCAATGAAACTCGCTGGGCTGGTTCGCGTTTTGGCTGTCGCACTGCTGGTCGCGGTGGGCCTGGTGGTGACCCCCGGTGTGGCGCCCGCAGTCGCGCCACAGTGGTCCAACCTGGATGTACGAAGCTACGGCGGTCCGATCCCGGCGCCCGGATTACTGATCGAATCGGTGCCACTCGACCCGTCGCTGGCGGTGGCCGGCGCGGCGTCGGCCTACCGGATCCTGTACGCCACGATCGACCAGCACGAGCGCCCGGCGGTGAGCACGGCCGCCGTCTTCACGCCAAAAACGCCTCCGCCGCCGGGCGGATGGCCGGTCGTGGCGTGGGCGCACGGCACCGTCGGCCTCGGCGACGACTGCACGCCGTCCGCCCGTTCCCGCAGCGAGCGCGACGACGCGTATCTCACCCACTGGCTCGACCAGGGCTACGCGGTGGTCGGCAGCGACTACGCCGGCCTCGGCACGCCCGGCCTGATGAGTTACCTCAACAGCGTCACAACTGCGCGCGGGGTGGTGGATTCGGTGATCGCCGCCCACGGTCTGGGCCTGCCGTTGTCGCCGAAGTGGGCGGTCGTCGGCCAGTCGCAGGGCGGGGCCGCAGCGGTCGCCACCGCCCGGTGGGCCACCGAGTTCAGCGCCGGCTCGGGTCTGGACTTCCGCGGCGTCGTCGCCACCGGCACGCCGGCGCACGTCGAGAACATCGTCAAACAGGCGGGGCCGGACATGGCCGTGCCCCCGAAGCTGGGGCCGGTGGCCAACGCCTACACCGCCTACATCGTCGCGGCGTTGCGCGAAGCGCACCCCGAGCTCGACCTCGACCGCATACTCACCCCGGCCGGCCGCGCGGCCGCCGATCAGGCCGAGACTCAGTGTGCGGCTGAACTTTCCGCGGCGCTGATGGACGCGAGCCTGCCCTCGTTCTTCTCCGCACCCCTGGTCTCGGTCCCTTGGGCGACGGAAGCCGTCGACGCGTACATGGGCATCCCCGCCGACGGATACGACCGGCCGATCTTCCTCGGCGTCGGACTGCTCGATCGTGACGTCCCGCCGGATCTCACGCTGCGATTCGCCGATGAGCTCACCGCCAACGGACAAGACGTCACGCTCAAGGTGTACCCCGACGAGGACCACAGCGGCACCGTGCTGGCCTCGCTGCCGGATTCGACGCCGTTTCTGGCACGCCTGTTCAGGTGACGGCCGCCCCGTAATTCAAGAAAAGCCAGTTAGGCTGCGACGATGGACGCCGAGTTGGAGCGCTGGAAAGCCGCGGGACACTATTTCGACTACCTGGGGTTCGGAATCTTCTACCGTGTCGACGGCCTGCCACTCGGCCAATCGCCGACCCTTCTCGCCGTCCACGGCTATCCGTTCAGCTCGTGGGACTGGTCGCTGATCTGGCCGACGCTCACCGAACACTTCACCGTCATCGCGCCGGACATGATCGGGATGGGTTTCTCGGCCAAACCGGCCGCCTACGACTACTCGGTGCTCGATCACGCCGACATGCACGAGGCCCTGCTGGAGCACCTGAACGTCGAGCGGTGTCACGTCCTGGCCCACGACCTGGGCGATTCGGTGGGCCAGGAACTGTTGGCGCGCAGCGAATTCGGCGATCAGTCGTACGACCCTGTGCGGTATGAGTCGATCACCTGGCTCAACGGCGGGTTGTTCAACGAGGCCTACACGCCACGCACCATGCAGAAGTTGATGTCAGGCACTCCGCTGGGCGACCTCATGAGCCCGCTGCAGGGGCGCAGTTCGTTGTCGCGCAAGGTGCTGGAGTCGACGATCAACGAGATGTTCGGGCCCAACACGAAACCGTCGCGCGAGCTGATGACGCGGTTTCACGAGATCCTCGAGTTCAACGACGGTAAACGCGTACTGCACAAGGTCGGACGCTTCCTGGCCGACCGCTATACACATCGCAACCGCTGGGTGCGTGCGATGCGTCAAACCGCCGTCCCCATGCGGTTGATCGACGGGCCCATCGACCCCAACTCCGGCGCTCACATGGCGCGTCGGTACGCCGAGGTGATTCCCGAGGCCGACGTCGTGATGCTCGCCGACGACATCGGCCACTGGCCGCAGCTGGAAGCTCCACGGGAAGTGTTGCGGCACTTCCTCGCCCACGCCGCGAAGTTGGGCGGCTAGCCCGGCTCAGGGGTCATTGTTCGTCGGGAGCTGCCGACTGCTGGGCCAGCTTGGCGTCCGCCGCGGCCAGCGCTTCGGCCAGCGGAGGCACGGCGAGTCCGCGCTGCCAGGGCCGCGCACCCGCGTCGCGCAGGAACGCCTCGATCACCGCGGCGCGGTCCTCGACGGGCTCCCAGTCCCAACACAACCGGCGCACGGTGTCAGGGGACAGGAGATTCTCCGTCGGCACCGAAACCCGTTGCGACACTTCGGTAAGCGCCGCGCGCACCACCTCCAGTCGAGCGGCGGCTTCGGGTTTGCGCCTGGCCCAACGGGATGCCGGAGGGGGCCCGTTCGACGGCTCCTGCGATTTGGGTAGGTCCTGCGTCGTGCGAGCCCGGGCGAGCGCGTCGAGCCACACCTTCGCGCTGCGACGTTGCCGGTTACCGCCGAACACCGGAAGCGCAGTCAACTTCTCGACGGTGTCGGGGTCGGTGGTGGCCGCGTTGATGATCGCCGAGTCGGGCAGGATACGGCCCGGCGCGATATCGCGGCGCTGGGCGATGTGGTCGCGGGTGGTCCACAATTCGCGCACCGCGGCCAGCGCCCGTGCGTCACGGATCTTGTGGATCCCCGATGTACGACGCCAGCGGTCGCGTCGCGTCGGTGCGCCCTCGAAATTCTTCAGCTGTTCGAATTCCTGTGCTGCCCAATCCGTTTTGCCCTGCTTCTCGAGGACCGCGGCGACGGCGTCACGCAGGTCGATCAGCACCTCGACGTCGAGTGCGGCGTAGTTGAGCCAGTCGTCGGGCAGTGGGCGTTTGGACCAGTCGGCCGCACCGTGCCCCTTCATCAGCTGCAGCCCGAGCAGGCGCTGCACCATTGCCGCGAGGTTGACCTTCTCGAAGCCGGCGAGCCGGCCCGCCAACTCCGTGTCGTACACGCTGATCGGCCGGATGTCGAGCTCGGCCAGGCACGGCAGATCCTGGTCGGCGGCGTGCAGCACCCACTCGTCCGTGCGCAGCACCTCGGCCACGGGTGCCAGCGCCTCGACCGGATCGACGCCGTGGCTCACAGGGTCGATCAAGACGGTGCCGGCGCCGGCGCGCCGGATCTGCACGAGGTAGGCGCGATTGGAATAGCGAAATCCCGAGGCCCGTTCGGCATCGACCGCGAATGGTCCACGGCCGGACGCCAGAAGTTCGGCGGCCCTTCGGATTTCATTGACGCTGGCAGACAGCTGCGGTACACCATCGCGGGGCGTGAGGAGCGGCGTGGCCTCCGGCTCGCCCGCTTCAGCCTCGGCCGCCTCGGGGATGGCCTCGTCGGATTCCGGCATCGTCAGGCGCGGGTGCGGGAGCCGAGGTCGGTGACGCCCTGAGGCGGCAGCCCGGCAGCGTGCTCGAGCACCTCGCAGAACGCCTCGACATGCGGACCCAATTCGAGCGTCGTCGCCGTCCACGAGGCACGCAGCTCCAGCTGGTGCGCCCGGGGAGGGCCGGAAATGTCGCCGTAGCGCACCGAGGTGGTGGCGGTGACGGTGCCGCCCAGCGCGGTGACGTGTTCGGCGCGCTCGGCAAGCGCATCGACGAGCCAGCTCCACGCGACCTCGGGCAGCAACGGGTCGACGGCCTCGCTCGAGTCCAGGTCGGCCTGGATGTAGGCGACGAGCCGCATGGTGCCGTCCCACGCGTCGGCGCCCTCGGGATCGTGCAGCAAAATCAGGCGGCCGAACGCATCGCCTTCGGAGCGCTCCGGCACGATCGCCGTCTCGGGATGGCGGACCTCGGCGCCCAGCGCATAACTGAACGGCGCCAGCCGCTGCGGCGGGCGGATTGGGCCGAGCTCGATCTCCGGTCGGACGGTGGTGGCATTCATCGCCGCCACCGCTTCGCGGAACTGAGCCGGTTCGGCGGTGGTCACGACGTTTGACGGTAGACCATTCGAGCAGGTCTGTGCGCGTGGCGCGCCGATCTTGTAGGGACAACCGGTCCACCGAGGCGAAGCGGGCGCCGGCGGGTCGTCATGGCAGCATTGACAGCGATGAACACACGCCGTGAGCTGCCCGACTCGCCCTATCTGGCCGCCGCGAGCGGCCGCAAACCCGGCCGTGTACCGGTGTGGTTCATGCGGCAGGCGGGCCGTTCGCTGCCGGAGTATCGCGCCCTGCGGGCCAAGAACACGATGATGCAGGCCTGCTTCGACGCCGAGTTGATCACCGAGATCACGCTGCAGCCGGTCCGCAGGCACGGCGTCGACGCCGCGATCCTGTTCTCCGACATCGTGGTGCCGCTGCGGGCCTCCGGTATCGACCTCGACATCGTGCCCGACGTCGGCCCGGTGATCGAGCGCCCGATCCGCGCCGCCGCCGACGTCGCGGCCATGCAACCGCTGCAGCGCGAGCAGGTCGCGCCGGTGGCCGAGGCGGTCGGAATGCTGGTCTCCGAACTCGGTGACGTGCCGTTGATCGGGTTCGCGGGCGCGCCGTTCACACTGGCGTCCTACCTCGTCGAGGGCGGGCCCAGCCGCAACCACGAGCGCACCAAGGCGATGATGCTCGGAGAACCCGAAACCTGGCACGCGCTGATGACGGCGCTGACCGATGTGACCATCGCGTTCCTGCAGGTCCAGGTGGACGCGGGCGTCGACGCGATCCAGGTGTTCGACTCGTGGGCCGGGACGCTGTCGCTGGCCGACTACCGCAGCTATGTGCTGCCGCACAGCACCCGGGTGTTCGCCACGCTGGCCGCCTCGGGAGTGCCGATGACACACTTCGGTGTCGGTACCGCCGAACTCCTGGGGGCGATGTCTCAGGCCGCGTCCGGGCACGGCGCCCCAGCCGTCGTCGGGGTGGACTGGCGCACGTCGCTGCCCGACGCTGCCGCCCGAGTGGTCCCGGGGACGGCGTTGCAGGGCAACCTTGACCCAGTGGTTTTGCTGGCGGGCCTGCCGGTGGCCGAGCGCGCGGCGCGTGCGGTCGTCGATGACGGGCGGCGGGCGGTCGACGCCGGAGCCGCAGGACACGTCTTCAACCTCGGCCACGGCGTGCTCCCCGCGACCGATCCCGAGGTGATCACCGAAGTCGTGGCGTTGGTGCACTCACTGTGACTGCGTCGTATTGCGTTGTCGGCGGCGGTATTTCGGGTTTAGTCGCCGCGTATCGGCTGCGTGTTGCGGCCGGCCCGGACGCGTCGATCACGTTGTTCGACCCCGCGGACCGGCTGGGCGGCGTGCTGCGCACCGAGCGGATCGGCGGCCAATCGATGGACGTCGGTGCCGAGGCGTTCGTCGCGCGACGACCCGAGGTCCCCGCGTTGCTGGCCGAGTTGGGCCTGGCGAACCGGCAGACCGGCACGACTGGCGCACGACCGCTGATCTACAGCCAGGCCAGGCTGCACCCGCTGCCCGCAGGCACGCTGCAGGGGATCCCTGCGCAGCCGTCGGCGCTGGCGGGGCTGGTTGACGACGCGACCATCGTCTGGATGCAGGGCGAACGCGACCGCCCGTTCGCCTGGCGTCCCGGTGCCGATCCGTCCGTCGCCGAACTCGTCGGTGACCGGTTCGGGGCGCAAGTGGTCACCCGGTCCGTCGAACCCCTGCTGACCGGCGTCTATGCCGGCAACGCGGGCACCATCGGCGTCCGCTCGGCGGTCCCGACGCTGGCCGTCGTCCTCGATCGCGGCGCTCCCAGCCTGACCGACGCCGTCCGCGAGGCCGTGCCGCCGCCGGTCACCGGATCGGTCTTCGGTGCCGTCGAGGGCGGCTACCGGGTGCTGGTCGACGAACTCGTCCGCCGCGCCGGGGTGCAGTGGCGGCAGGTCACGGTCCAAGGGTTGCACCGCGACGCGCGGGGCTGGGAACTCGTCGACGACGAGGGCGCCTGCTACCACGCCGATGCGGTGGTGCTCGCGGTGCCTGCGCCGCGGCTGGCCCGGCTGGTTGCGGAGGTGGCTCCCCAGAGCGCCGCGGCGGCTGGTCGCATTCCGGTGGCGTCGACGGCGTTGGTGGCACTGGCGCTGCCGGGCGGCACACCGCTGCCGCAGCAGTCCGGTGTGCTGGCGGCCAGCGGCGAACGGCTGCGGTCGAAGGCGGTCACGCTGACGTCGCGCAAATGGGGTCCGCGCGGCAGCGTCGAGCTGGTCCGGCTGTCGTTCGGCCGGTTCGGCGACAATGTGGCCCGCAACGCGGGCGACGAAGAGCTGCTCACGTGGGCGGCGGAGGATCTGGCGACGCTTTTCGGGGTCAGGACGGAGCCAGTCGACTTCCACGTGCAGCGCTGGATCGACGCGATGCCGCAGTACGGCCCCGGTCACGGGGCGCTGGTGGCCAAACTGCGGGCGGGATTGCCGCCGACGATAGCGGTGGCGGGCGGATTTCTGGACGGCATCGGCGTTCCGGCGTGTGTGTCGGCGGCCACGAGGGCGGCGGCGTCGTTGGTCACCTCGCGCGTGGCACGATAGAACCATGGCCAAGCTCGACTACGACGCCCTCAACTCCGCCCTCCGGTACCTGATGTTCTCGGTGTTCTCGGTACGTCCGGGGGAACTGGGGGAGGACCGCGCGGCCGTCGCCGACGAGACCGCGACGTTCCTCAAACAGCAGGAGGAACGCGGTGTGGTGGTGCGCGGCCTGTACGACATCGCGGGTATGCGTGCCGACGCCGACTTCATGATCTGGACGCACGCCGACAACGTCGAGGCTCTGCAGGCCACCTACGCCGATTTCCGTCGCACCACGACCTTGGGCCGCGTCAGCAATCCGGTCTGGAGCAACGTCGCGCTGCACCGCCCAGCGGAGTTCAACAAGAGCCACATCCCCGCGTTCCTCGCGGGTGAGGAGCCGGGCAACTACATCTGCGTGTATCCGTTCGTGCGGTCGCTGGACTGGTATCTGCTGCCCGACGAGGAGCGCCGCCGCATGCTCGCCGAGCACGGCATGGCGGCGCGGGGCTACAAGGACGTCCGGGCCAACACCGTTCCGGCGTTCGCGCTCGGCGACTACGAATGGATCCTGGCGTTCGAGGCGCCGGAGCTGCACCGCATCGTGGACCTGATGCGGGATCTGCGCGCCACCGACGCGCGCCGGCATGTCCGCGAGGAGACGCCCTTCTTCACCGGACCGAGGATCAGCGCCGAGCAGCTGATCGATCGCCTGCCCTAAAGGGCCTCGCAGCCGGGGCCGCTTCGGTCATCATGGTCCGATGAGGACACAGATGCTGGTCGGCGCCGGCTTTCTGGTTGGCGCGCTCGCGACGGCGCCGACGGGTTTCGCGCAGGACCCGGACAGTGAGAAGTGCGCGCCGCGCTTCGGTCAGGTCATCGACATCACGGCGGGCGACATCGACTGCATCACCGCGTCGGACTACGCGGTGAGGTACGACATGAATGGCGACAAGTATCAGGTCATCGGCCCGTTCACGTGCTACTCAGGCAACGCGATGACCGCGCTGTTGCTATTTCAGTGCGTCGCCGACACCGAGGACCGCGCCGAGTTCGCCGTCTACCCGGCGTAACTCATTGCTCGTGCGACTTTTTGCGCTGAGCGCACATTCGCTTCAGGAGGTCGGCTTCAGCCGCAGCGAGATCGAGTTGATGCAGTAGCGCTGGTCGGTTGGGGTGGGGTAGCCCTCGCCCTCGAAGACGTGACCCAGGTGGCTGTGACAGTTTGCGCAGAGCACCTCGACGCGGTGCATCCCGAGCGAGTCGTCGGTGCGCAAGATGACGGCCTCCGAGGCGGCGGGATCGAAGAATGAAGGCCAGCCACAGTGCGATTGGAACTTCTCGGTGCTACGGAACAGTTCGGCGCCGCAGGCGCGGCACTCGTAGATGCCCTCGGTCTTGGTGTCGGTGTACTCGCCGGTGAAGGGTCGCTCGGTGCCGGCCTCGCGCAGGACGTGGAACTCCTCGGGGGTCAGCTTCTTGCGCCACTCGTCATCGGTCAGCTGCAGTTTGGGAGCCGGTGTGGTCATGTCTCCACGCTACTAGTGCCGGCACGGCGCACAACCTCCTCCGCGTACGCGAAGGCCGCGTCCTCGTCGTCCACATCGAATTGGCATATGTGCCTGGTGAGCCCGTCGCTGAACTCGCCCACGATGAGTCGGCTCCACTCGTATCGCTCGCCGTCGTGGCCGATCGCCTCGCGTTCGTGAAGCGTCACCCCGACCGTCGGTGAAACCCATCGTTCAATCGAGTGCCACGAACGGACCGAGGCGACCATCGAGCAGAGGTTCTCGTAGCTGGCGCGCAAGTCGGCGACCGAACGGTCGGGGAAGCCGGATCGCGCGCGGCTCACTGCGTGCATGTCGGGGGTCGACATTTCGCCGAACACCCGGTCCCACTCCCGTCGGTTGATGGCCGCGAGATACCTGGCGTTGTGCACTGTGCCCTCGGCTACCGGCGCTCCCTCGCCCTCGCAGTACCGGCGCGTGAGTTCTTGGTAGGCACTCTCGAAGTCGTCCTCGTCGAAGCGGCCCTCGTAGATGAAATGTCCAGTGTCGTCGACCTCGTAGACGTGTAGATAATTCGTCGCGTTGCCGGAGTCGTCCGACCAGACGCTCGAGTGCATGCTCAGATAGTCGCCCCGGATCGCGAGAGTTCGCCACTGGAAGTGGCTGTACTGAGCCAGGATGCGTTCCCCGGCCAGCCGCAGCCCTGCGGCAGTGCGAATGGGATCTCCGCTGAGCCGGCGTCGATCCTCATACACGGATGGATTCGCGTAGCAGCCGATACCCCCCTCGAGGTCCCTCGCGCACAGCGCATTCTGGAGGGCGGCGACAGTCTCGCAGGACCGGTTGGTCAGTCTGAATCGGCTGTGCACGGTGTGGGCGCGCTCCTCGGCGTACGCGAATGCAGCTTCCTCGTCGTCGATGTCGAATCGACAGACGTGCGCGGCGCGGCCATCGCGAATCTCACCGACGTCGATGCTGGACCAGGTGTATTGCTCGCCGCCCCTGCCGACGGCTTGCCTTTCATTTCGAGCGACGACACAGTCCGGAGACAGCCAATGCTCTGCGACGTTCCACTGACGAATCGTCGTCATCATCGCCCACAGGTCCTCGAGGCTCGCTCGCAGTTCGGCTGCCGATCGGTCCGGGAATGCCGTGCGAGAACGGTTCTCGATACGGAAGTCTGGCGACGTAAGTGCAAACGCACCGTCGAAATCGCCCGCGTTCAGCGCAGACATCCACTCGGTGACGATGCTCGCCGACTGACTGAAGTCGGCGGCCTCTCCGGCGCAATAGCGCCGCGTGAGCTCGCGGTAGGCGCCCTCGAAGTCGTCCTCATCGAAGCGACCGTGATACAGAATCCGTCCGGCGTCATCAACCTGATGAACGGTCAGATAGCGGACCTCGAAACCGTCGTCGTTCGCCCACCGGGCCCAACCGAGGTGGAGGCGTTCACCGCGCACTGCGAGCGTGCGTGACTCGAAGGAGGTGTAGTCCTCGAGGATGCGTGCGAGTGCTGTGCGCGTGTCTCCGACGGGATTGCCGTGCAGGCGGCGGTGATCGCCGAACGTGAATGACTCGGCGGCGAGCTCGGCTGCGGCGTCGACATCCTGCGCTTGCAGAGCCCTCCAGAGGTTCTCGACGGTACGGGTCGCAAGATTGCTCACTGTGAGCCGGCTGTTCGCCGACCGTATCACGTCCTCGGCGTACGCGAATGCAGCTTGCTCATCGTCGGTTTCGAACAAGCAGACCGAGCTGAACCGCCCGTCACGGATCTCGACGACATCGATATGCGTCCATGCGAACCGCTCGCCATCGGCCCCGACGGCAGTCTGTTCGAAGCGAGCGACCACCACCGCTGGTGACAGCCAACACACCGCGGCGTGCCACACCCGCAGCGACGAGGCCCTGGCAAGCAGTTCGTCGTAGGTTGACCGGAATTCGCCGGCGGAACGTTCGCCGAAAAGCGAGCGCGATCGGTCGTCAATACGTAGTCCCGGAGTAGTGAGGCGATCGAAGACGCCGTCGATGTCTCCGTTCATGAACCCGATCGGATACTCCGCAAGTGTCGCCTCTGCCTCGGCGACCGCTGCACCTTCACCCACGCAGTATCGGCGCGTGAGTTCGCGATAGGCGTGCTCGAAATCGTCCTCGTCGAAACGACCCTCATAAGTGATGCGCCCGCTGTCATCGACCTCGTGCAGAATCAAGTGGGTCGTTTCGTATCCGGCGTCGGTCGACCAGCGACTCCAACCCAGTTGCAGCCGGTCACCGCGGACGGCCAAAGTGCGTCCCTCGAAGCGGTTGTACTGCGCCAAGATGCGTTCCGCGCCGCTGCGCACATCGGGTAGTGGATTGCCCGCCAGCTTTCGCCGATCGTCGTACTCGAAGTGCTCGGAATACTGTCGGACCATCGCGTCGACGTCGTGCGCGTTCGCAGCCCGCTCTCCCGTGAGGAACGTCCGGGTGGCCATGTTGGTGACCGGCAAGCGAGTCGCGGCCTCGAGGACGAGTTCCTCGGCGTAGGCGAAGGCCGCGTGCTCGTCGTCGGGTTCGAAGACGCACATGGACGCCATTCGCCCGTCGCGGACTTCGAAAACCATCAGGCGTGTCCACGAGTATCGCTCACCGTCGTGTTCGATCGCCTCCCGCTCATGACGTCCGACGCAGACATTGGGCGATAACCAGCATGACGCCGAATGCCACTCGCGCACCGACGCGACTATCGAGCTGAGATCTTCGAGGGTCTTACGAAGCTCCGTGGCGGAACGGTCAGGGAAAGCAGAGCGCGACCGGTTCTCGATGCGCAGCCCGTCAACACTGAGTTCGCCGAAGAGTCGGTCCAGATCGCGGTTGTTCAACGCTGCTGCATACTCGATGGTTACCACTCCCGCCTCGGCGAACAACGCGCCCTCGCCCGCGAAGTATCTGGTGTCGAGCTCGCGGTAGGCGGACATGAAGTCGTTCTCGTCGTAGGTGGCCTGAAAAGCGATACGTCCGTCGTCGGCGAGCTCAATGACGAGGAGATGTGCTGTCTCGTTTGCAGCGTCGTCTGACCACCGGGTGTGGGCGAGCTGCAAGCGTTCTCCGCGAACAGCCAATGTGAGACCTGTGAAGTGGCTGTAGTGCTGACGAAGTCGCGTCCCAGCGCTCTTCAGTTCCGCATGAGTCGTAACAGGGTCACCACTCAAACGCCGATGATCGTCATAGGCAAAGTGGTCGGAGTATGCGGCGACGACGGCATCGATGTCCCCAATCTCGAAATCCCGGAGTACTTTGGCCCCTACGTCGCATGCGCGATTGTGAACAGTCAGCCGGCTTACCGGTGCGTGGACACGTTCCTGGGCATAGTCGAACGCCGCTTTCTCATCGTCGATTTCGAAGATTCTCGTCCAAGCGAGTCGCCCGTTGTCCACTTCAGCGACCGTTATGAAGCTCCACACGTAGACTTCGCCGTCGTGACCGAGTGCTTCTCGTTCCAACCGGCCGACCACAACGGTCGGTGACAGCCAGCGCATCGCTGAGTGCCATGACCGCACCGAGTCGACCATCGCCTGCAGTTCTTCACGGCTGGAGCGGAATTCAGTCGCAGATCGATCACCGAAGACCGACCGTGAGCGGTTCTCCACCCGGAAATCCGCGGTGGTCAACTCCCCGAATAGCCGCTCGAAGTCACCCCGGTTCTCAGCGCAGGCATAGTCGGTGAGAACAACAGCGGCGTCGGCGTATGCGGCGCCCTCGCCGACGCTATAGCGGCGGTCTAATTCGCGATACGCGCCTTCGAAATCGTCCCCGTCGAAGCGGTAGTCGTAGATGCACAACCCGTCGTCACCGATTTCGGAAACATGAAGCTGTGTGGTCTCGTTACCCGCCTCGTCCCACCAGCGACTGCGCACCATCGCCAGTCGGTCTCCACGTACCGCCAGCACGTGGGCCTCGAATCGGCTGTACTGATCGAGAACCCGCTGGATCGCTGCACGTATCGCGTCACGTCCGACGATGGGATCGCCACTCAAACGCCGTCGATCGACGTAGACGAAGGCATCAGCGTAGGTGGCCACAAGGCCCTCGACATCGTGACTTCGCATTGCTTGCCAACCGGCTTCGACGACGTCCGTAGCTCTGTTCTTGACCGCCAGTCGGCTGCTAGCGGCACGAACGCACTCCTCGGCGTAAGCAAATGCGGCCTCTTCGTCCTCGATGTCGAACTGGCACAGTGCATTCGTTCGACCATCCCTCACTTCGACGACGAGTGCGGATGTCCACTTGTAGAGCTCGCCGTCATCGCCGGTTGCCTCGCGTTCGACGCGACTGACGCTCCACTGCGGTGACAACCAGCTGATTACCGACGGCCAGCTTCGCGAGCTAGATACCATGGCGTCGAGTTGACCCCAGCCCGACCGTAATTGGTTGGCTGAACGATCGGGAAAAGCGGTGCGCGACCGGTTTTCGATACGCATATCTGGAGCGACGAGCTCAACGAACACCCGGTCGTAGTCTCCACGATTGATAGCCGCGAATGTCGCCATGGAAACCGCACCGCCCTCTGCGAACTCCGCGCCTTCGCCGGCGTAGTACCTTCGTTCGAGTTCACCGAGCGCTTCTTCGAAGTCATCTTCGTCGAACCGACCGTGATATATGGTCAGGCCGTCGCCGTCGGTCTCTAGGACGTGAAAACCGCTCGTTTCGTTTCCCGCGTCATCCCACCACCGACTCCAGCCGAGCTCCAGTCGCTCGCCGCGAACCGCCAACGTGCGCCATTCGGAATGTGGGTACTGGTCGAGAATACGAACTGAAGCGGATCGCAACCCGTCGAGGCCCTCGATTGCATTGCCGCTCATCCGGCGTCGGTCGTCATAAACAAATTCATCCGAGGAACCGGCCATAGCCGCGCCGAGATCGCCGACCTGGAATGCTCGCCACGCGACGTTGGCCGCCTGGCTGGCCTTATTTGCGACAGCGAGGCGGCTCGTGGTCGCCCGCACCCGATCCTCCGCATAGGCGAACGCCGCATCCTCGTCTTCGAGGTCGAAGCGACACGCGGAAGCAAGCCGGCCGTCGCGAATCTCGCAGACATCGAGCCAAGTCCACGAATAGCGTTCACCGTCGCGACCAACAGCTTCCCGCTCGAAGCGGAAGATACCAATTTTCGGCGACAGCCAACAGACGGCGGCCTCCCAAGAGCGGGCTGAGGCCACCGCGGCGTCGAAGTCTTCAAAGGATCTTCTGACATCCGTTGCGGTGCGGTGGTCGAAGGCAGAGCTCGACCGGTTCTCGAGGCGATAGGATTCAGACGTCAGCTCATCGATCAGTCGGTCGTAGTCGCGATCGTTGAGTGCGGTGATCCACTCCCTCGTCACCGCTCCCGCCTCTGCGTAAGCCGCGCCTTCTCCGAAGTAGTAGCGACGTTCGAGCTCGCCATATGCGCCAGTGAAGTCGTCTTCGTCAAATCGACCCTGGTAGAAGATCCGCCCCTCCTCGTCGATCTCGTGAAGATGTAGACCCGCCGTTTCGTTCCCCGCGTCATCCCACCAACGACTCCATCGGAGCTCAACCCGTTCGCCCCGGACCGCCAAGATGCGCCACTCGGATTGCTGATACTGCTCATAGAACTGAGCCGCTGCGACGCGCAGTTCCTCGAGACCCGCAATCGGGTTGCCGCTCAACCGCCGTCGATCGTCGTATGCGTACCGAGTGGAGTACCGAGCTATGGCGCCTTCAACGTCACCAGCTAGTCGAGCGCGCCACGAGGCATCGGTCTGTTGGCTGGCGTGATTTATCACCTCAAGACGGCTGGTCGCCGCCCGCACTCGCTCCTCAGCGTAGGCGAAAGCCGCTGCCTCGTCATCGACTTCGAACTGGCACATCGACGCTAGTCGGCCGCCACGGATCTCCCCGACGTGGATTCTCGCCCACTCGTATTTCTCGCCCTCGTGGCCGATTGCTTCCTGCTCGATTCTGATCACCACGCAGTTCGGCGACACCCACTGCAGAGCGGAAATCCACAGTCGACGAGATGCGACCATCGCATCGAGTTCTTCGAGAATGCCGCGGAACTCCGATGCCGAAAGATCGGGGAGCATCGCGCGCGACCGGTTCAGGACACGGAAGTCGTCGGCGGTGAGTTCGCCGAATGCCCGATCTAGGTCGCCACGATGGAGCGCGGATCCGAACTCGAGCGCGACCGCACCCGCCTCGGCGAAGGCTGCGCCATCACCGGCGTAGTACCGCCGTTCGAGTTCGAGATAGGCGCTTTCAAAATCGTCCTCGTCGAAGCGGATGTGGTAGAGAATGCGCCCGTCGTCATTGGTTTCGTTGACGTACAGCGTCGTAGCGGCATTGCCGTCGTCGTCGGCCCAGCGACTCCACAGGAGATGTAGATGGCGGCCGCGTACAGCGAGTACGCGGACCTCGAAGTGCGTGTACTGCTCGAAGACACGCTCGATCGCGGTCCGCATCGCGCCCACGCCGACGACAGGGTCGCCGCTCAGTCGCCGCCGGTCGTCGTAGACGAATTCCTCCGAGAACCAGAGCAGGGCGCTCTCGACGTCGTGTTCCTTGATTGCCCGGATGAACCTCGGCAGCAGTCGGCAGGAGTCATTGTCGACCGCGAGCCGGCCGGACGTCGCGGGCGCACGTTCCTCTGCGTGGCCGGGTGCTGTCCGGGCGGGTTCCTCCGATGGCGCGACAACGGGTTCGCCGACGAGTCCGACCGGGATCGACGCCTCCTTCGCCGCGTACAACGCTCGGGCATCGGCTCGGGCCGCCCTGGCGCCCTTGATGTCGCCCGCCTGGTCCAGTACACGGCTTAGTGCCAGACACGCCTCGGCATGGTCGAGCACGATGTCGGTCCCACTGGCGACCGCCACCGCATCCCGGGCCATTGCAGTCGCCTCACCGTGGCATCCTTGCGTCGCGAGGATCTCGGCCCGCACCGCGCGCCACGCGATCGCCGTCTTCAGGTTGTGACCGGCGAGGCGCTCACTTTCGGCCGCATAACGGTCGGCCTCTTCCATGCGGCCCTGCGCGAGAACTGATCTCGCCAACAGGGCGGCGGCCAAGCCCGCGTCGGCGCCGGCGCCCAACGCGTCGAGGCCTTCGAGCGCCATCCGGAAATGCGGTTCGGCAGCGACGGGGTCGCCGCTCATCGATTCGATGATCCCAGCGAAAAGCTCCGTCTCCATCAGCCCGTGTCGCAGACCCAGGTCGGCCACGATCTGGCGCGCCTCGCCAAGCATCTTGCGCGCCTTGTCCGGTCGACCTCGCAGGAGTTCCAGTACAGCCAGATGGCGCAACGACGTCGCTTCAAGAGACGGCGCGGCCGTCGTCATCCGTTGCATCCGAACCACGTCGAGGCATCGGCCGCCGGCCTTGGGCACCGGGCTCGGCCCCCACAGCGCCGCTCCCGGCGCCGCGCTCAATGCCGCGGTGATCTGTCGGTGATCTTTACTCTGTCGAGCCGCGATCAGCGCTTCGAACAGGTCGACTTCGCCGTCGCCGACCCGTCCGAGGCGCAGCCGCGCGCTCGCTCGGACGCGGTGCGCCTTGGCGAGTCCCGCGGGGTCCGCGCGACGGGCGAACTCGTCGATGGCGCCTTGGAGGAGCGCGTCGTATTCCAACAACCGGTCCGGATCGGTGTACACGCCGAACTGGCATCGATAGCACGTCGCCCATGGGGCCAACGCGTCTCCCGCGATGCGCTCGAGATCCTCGACGAGGGCGGCGGCGGTGGTGACGTCGCCTGCGGAGAGGAGCGCCTCGCACCCCGTCATCAAAAGCTCAGCGTGTATGGACTCGGCGGCGCCGGCGAGCGCCGCGCCTCGCGTGGCCTGGGCGCCGGCGGAAACCAACTCGTCGCGGTCCAGTGCGCGTCGCGCGGATGCCGAGTAATGGCGGGCGGCACGCAGAGCAAGATCGTTCGTGTGCTCGTCAAGCGTGCCCAGTTCGCTTCGGTAGGTGTGTGCGGCCTCCAAATGGCGGGCGATCATCTCGTCAGCCTCGAACGCCACACTGGCGCCGCCCGATTCGACCCAGTCGGCGAGGCGCTCGTGCAGTCCTGCGCGTTCCGACTTCAACAACCGCCGGTAGGCGACGTCGCGGATCAGCACGTGATGGAATCGCCAGACGGCCTCGTCGCCGACGTACGTCCCGGTGGGTTGAGCGAGTTCGAGACGCCGAAGTCGATTGAGCGACAGCTTGATCGCGTCCGCGTGACCGCCGGCGAGCGCTCCAACCGTGCCTACAGAGAAGTCGCTGCCGATCACCGAGGCGATCTCGAGTATGCGTCGGTCACCGGTGTCCAGCCGTTCCAGTCGCGATGCGAGCAGGGCTTGAATCGTCGGTGGAATGGTGATGGCCTCGACATCGATGGTCAGTCGCCAGCCGTTCGCGTGCTCGACGAGAACGCCGTCGTGCGCGAGCATCCCGACAAATTCCCGGACGAACAGGGGATTGCCCCCGGTGGACGCGGGAAGGCGATGCAGAAGCTCGGGCGGCAGCTCGGTGGCGCCCAACACCTTGGCGGCAAGCTCGGCCGTCGCCCCGGCGTCGAGGCCGTCGAGATGGAGTGTGTCGGTGACCCAGCGGCTGGCGGCTACGAGGTCCGGCCGGATCTCGCGCAGCTCGGGCCGGGCCAACGCCAGCACGAGCACCGGCACATCCTTGATCCACTCGACCACGTGCTCGATGAAGTCCAGCAGCAAGCTGTCGGCCCATTGAATGTCGTCGAGTGCGAACACAACTGGACCGCTCCACGCCAGCACCTCGACGAACCTGCGCAGGGCCCAGAAGTTCTCTTCGACAGAGCCCGGTACGCCGGTCGCGAGGCCTTTGAGGTCGCGCAGCAGACGATCTCGCTCCGAGGTTCCTGCCGGGATGTCGGATTCGAGATCCCGGGCCCGCAACATCTCGACGATCGGCGCCAGTGCGACCGAGCCCTCGACGGCGCATCGAGCTTGAAGAACGCACGCATCCGATTGGGCGGCAAGGAATTCGGTCGCCAGCCGGCTCTTGCCGACGCCGGGGTCGCCGATCACGGTCACGAGCCGGGCTGCACGCGCCGCGATCGCGTCGTCGAGGACGTTTTGAAGCCGCTTTATTTCCTGCGACCGGCCGACGAACGGTGCCGCGTCCGCGACATCCGAATGCCGTCCGACCCACTGGTACACCGCAACCGGCGCGTGGCGGCCCTTCACCTGCACTTGCCCGAGCGACTCGTAGCCGTATCGCCCTCGCGTGGCCCGCCAGGTCTCCTCACCGACCACCACCCGCCCGCGCGGACACTCGGCCTCGAGACGAGCACCGACGTTGAGCGCGTCGCCCACCAGATCGGCGTCACCTGCTCCGACGACGACCTCACCGGTGTTCACGGCGACGCGCAGCGCCAGTTCGGTGCGGTGCGTCTCGGCAACCTGGGCGGCCAGGTCGACGAACCGGTCCTGCAATTCGACCGCGGCGTCGACGGCGCGCAGCGCGTCCTCGGGGCCGATCTCGGGAACACCCCAGACGGCCATGAAGCCGTCGCCGATGTACTTGGTGACGCCCGCACGGTGTCGCTGCGCGGTCGACCGCAGCAGCTCGTGGTAGCGACCGATCACCTCGCGTGCCGTCTCGGCATCGACCTTTTCCTCGAAAGTGGTCGATCCCGCCAGATCGGCGAACATCACCGTGACGGTTTTGCGTGCCGGACCCGCGATGGGCGGTTCCGTTGTGGGGGTGGCCAGTTCGTCGAGCGGCGCGCCGCAGCCGCGGCAGAACCGAGCGGTCGCTCTCGCCTCCAGGCCGCACGTCGCACACACCCGTGCGAGTGAGCCGCCGCAGCCCTCGCAGTAGCGCGCGTCCTCCTCGTTCGCCGTCCCGCAGGAGGAGCAGGTACGGCGGTTCTCGGCCATGGTCAGTCCGGTCCCAGGGAGAACGCGTTGTGGTCTTCGAGGGCCGCGACGGCACGGCGAAACATCGCGCGGGCCAATCGCTTGTTGCGGTCGTTGACGATCTCGATTCGACCCTCGGCCATGACGGGATAGACGAAGCACCAGGCGGTGGCGATTCGGTAATCGTGCTGCAATTGTCCTGCGGGGTAGTCAATTCCGTGCTCGGCGAGGCGCTTGCGATAGCGGGCAAGTAATTCTGTCTCATGGTTGCGGCGCGTCTCGGGAGTAAGACTTTGGCTCAGGAAGTAGCCGACGTCGTAGGCGCCCCGACCTCTGGTCGATACCTGCCAGTCCAGCGCCGTCAGCGGCGGGTCGTCAGTGCTAGTAGCGAAGAACAACTGATCCAACCGAAGATCCCCGTGCAGGAAGGTCTGGGGCTGACGGCAGACTTCTTCGAGGAACCACGGCACCATCGTCGCGAACCGGTCGCCGTAGTCGCGGACCGCCGGCGTCAACTCCGAGCCCAGCCGCTCGACACACTTGTGCCAGGCGGCGTGGTAGTTGCTGATGGCTACATCGGGAAATGGCGGTTCGGTGTGCGCCTTCAGCCACCGCAGCGACGCGAGGCGATCGCTTTCCCACCAGTACGCGTGGTGGCGGGCGATCGCGTCGATGACGGTTTCAGCGTCAGCGACCGAGCAGCCGACGAGCTGGTCGACGTTGCGGAGCCGACCCAGGTCTTCGAGAACCAGGACGAAATCGTGGGTCGCCTCGTCGAAGGCCGCGAAATACGGCCGTGCCGACGGCAACGGGTTCCCTTGGCCGATCTCCTGGTAGAACCGGACTTCTCGGCGGTAGAACTCGAGATCCTCGCAGAGGTTGGTGCGCGTGGTCGTGTCCAGCGTCGGCAGCTTGACCACGACCGTCGGCGGCACATCCGGATCGCCGTCGAGATGGGCCCGGTAGAGGCGGCCGAGAAGCCCGACACCTATCGCGAACTGCTCGAGCTTGCAGACCCGCACTTCGGCTTCGAGAACCTCGCTCAACCATTCCGCCGTGATGGACTGCGGGTCTACCGGGATTCTCGGCATGTTGCGCCCCCCTTCAGACCCCGCGAGCGAATCAATCGTACGAGATCGGGGTCGCGTCAGCACTGGTTATAAGGGGCGTGCCACCCGTGAGGACGTTGCGTTAGCAAATACTATTGTTGCTGTCAGCTGATCGGTGGTGCGACCGGCCGCGCCGGCTCGGTCGAGGCGACCTGATCCGAGGGCGGCGCCTTCGTCAGCCACGTCGGGTCGATCCCGTCGTCGAGACGGCCTTCTGCCTTGGCGTCCAGATAGCGGAAGTACAACACCGAGAACACCACGACCAGCATCAGACCCCACCCGTAGGTGAACTTCATGTACTCGAGGAATCGACCCGTCGTCGGCCAGTGCCCGAGCAGCCAACGGTCGGCACTCATGAAACCGTAGATCGCCAGCCACGCAGGCCAGTTCCGCAGCACCGAGTTCGGTAGCACCACCGTCATCAGGAACGGGAACAGCATCATCGAGTAGTAGCCCTGCCCCAGCGACAGCACGAGGAACGAGGTGATCAGCAGGACGCCGGACGACGTCGTCATCCAGAACAGTGGGTCACGGGTGCGGTAGTACTTGTACAGCAGCCACAGCGAGATCACCGCGATGACGGCAAAGGCGATGCGCAACAACAGGATCAGCCAGGTCGGCAGGCCGTAGTAGACGCCGTTGCCGGCGATCGAGCTGTTGAAGTAGTCGCGGGTGGTGAGGATGTAGGGGACGGTGCGGGTGAAGAAGTTCATCGGGTCGCTGATCAACGGCCATGCCGCGACGTTGAACGCCAACGGCACCGCGACGGCAGTCACCAGCGCTCGCCATTGCCGGTTCAGCAGCGGCAGCAACAACAGCGGCGCCAGAAGCGGTTTGACCACCAGAGTCAAGCCGATCGCCGCGCCCGCCAACCATTCGTGGTTGCGCTTGCCAGGCTGATTGCCACTGAGCAGCCAGCGGAAGAACAACACCTCGGCCAGCAGGATGCATCCGTTGATGTTGCCGAAAACCAGTGTGTTGATCACGCTTTCGGTGCAGAACATCGCGGCCAGCAGCGCGGGCAGCGCGACTGAACGGAAGCCGTAACCGAAGAGCCGCACAAGGAAGTAGGCGGCCAGCACGATCGCGATCGTGTTGAACGTGATGAACCAGTAGCGCGATGCGTCAACAGGCAGATAGCCGAACGGCGCCATCAACAACGTGCCGCCGGGCGGGTAGAGGTAGTGCGGGTCGACGTGGTCGAAGTGCTCGTTGTAGATGTCCCAGCCCATCTTGAAATTGACGACCGCCCGGTACACGGGCCCGTAATCATCGGTGATGTAGCCGTTGGTGGCCAGGACGTAGCTGCGGTGGATGATGAACAGGATCGCCAGCGGCCACAGGATCAGCTTCAACACAGACGCCACGTTGGGCGGGGAGGTCCGGGGCCGGAACGGGGCGGTCACAAGATCGCGCACGACCGCACGGTACCCGACCACCGACCGCGTCAGGCGTCAGGCAGGGCAGAACGTGTCGGTGTCCGGCAGGTTGCCGCTGTCGAGGTAACCCAGCACCGGAGGCAGTGTGCACGGCGAGTAGATCGAAGCGCCGTGTCCGATGCCCTGCCACATGACCCGCCTGTTGGCCGAGCCGGCGTTGATCGCCGTGGCCGCGACCGCGGCGACGCCCTCGTTGCCCACGATCGGGTCGTTCTGCGTACCGAGCAGCAGCACGGGGATCTTGAGGTTCTTCGGCTCCTCGGGCGTCGAACCGCTCGGCCAGTTCAGGCAATTGACCAGGTTGAGCGCACCGACCGTGCCGAATTGCGGATAGAGCTTGTCCCAGGCCACCACGAGCTCACGCACCCGGTCGGGAGTGGGGCGGTTCAGCGAATCGCTGCAGCTGTTGACGAACTGACCGTCGGTATCGCGCAGGGTCTCGGCGCGAGCGATCAGATCTGTGAACGGAGCCGGATCTCCCGATTGCGCGGCCGCCACCGCGGCGGCCAGCGCATTAACCGACTCGACCCGGTCGTCGCGCGGATAGGCCAGTGCGGTGGCGATCGCATTGGCCACCGTGGCGACAGCAGCGCCGTTGGGACCTCGGCCCTGGCGGGCGGCCGAGACCAGTGCGTCGACCGCCGCCTTGGGATCCGGGCCCAGGACGCAATTGGTGGCGGCGCACTGGCCGGCCCAGGCGTTGAGCGCGGCCTGCTCACCTTTGACGCGCTGCTCCATCGCGGCTTCGGCGGCGATGCCCAGCGGCAGCGGCGAATCGAGCACGAGGCGCGCGATCTTGTTGGGGTGCGATCCGGCGTAGGCGAGGGCGATCTGCGCTCCATTCCCGACACCCAGCAGCGCAAGCGCGGGCACGTCCCAGGTGCTGCGCAGCCGCTCGATGTCCTCGGCGGCATGCGAGTTGTCGTAGGCGGAGTCGCCGGGGGCGATGGTGTCGGTGCAGCTTGTCGTCGCGGTCTGAACGATGGCGCCCAGGTTGGCCACCGGGTCGTCGCCGGACTGGAACTGCGCCTGGTCGAGCATCTCCTGGCGGTCGAACAGGTCGCGGCAGTCCAGTGCACCCGACATGCCCATTCCGCGGCGGTCGACGGCGACGATCGGATGGGTGTTGAGCACATCGGTGCCTGCCCGCGAGAGCCACACCGGCAACTGGATGGACGACGGCAGATCCGTGCCCGTCGTCATCACCAGCGGGCCGGCGTCCTCGGGCGTCTGCGGACCGCGCGCCCGCACCACGCCGATGCTGACCGAGCCCGACGCACCGTTGATCGGGTCGAGGTCGGCGTCGTAGGTGGCGCAGTCCAGCGTCACACCCGGTACGGCGGGCACAGCGGCGTCGGTGAACACCCGCGACGTGCATTCCCGCCAGGCCAGGTCGTTCTTCGGCGCCTCGACGGCCGGCGGACCCTCGGCCGGCTTGGTCGTTTCCGGCTCGCCCTGGGGCCCCGCGCCGGAGTCGGTGGCGAAGCGGGGATTGGCGGCGAGGCCCGGCGAACACGCCGCGACGAAGGCGACGACGGATGCCAGGCTGAGGAGCCGAACCAGCTGACCACGCCGATGCATGCCGACCACAGTACTGATCCGCGGCTCAGCCGAGCCGCACGTAGCGCGTGTACAGATAGCCGTCGTCGTCGGTCAGCACATGCGCCGGGCGCATCCGCGTCAGTACCTCGCCGGGGCCGGTCGCGATCCGTGGCGCCTTGCCGCCGACCAGGAACGGCGCGATCGTCAGGCACAACTCGTCGAGCAGATCGCTCTCGATGAGCAGGCTCAGGATCAGCGGACCGCCCTCGGTGAGCACCCGGAACAACTTGCGTTCGGCCAACACGTCGAGCGCGGTCGCCGCATCGACCTCGTCGGGCCGGGGGCCGGAGGCATCGATCACCTCGGCAAGCCCGCCGAGACGGCGGCGGGTGCCGTCGCAGGCGGCGGAGCTCGTCAAGACCAGCGGCGGCACCTCGGTGCGGGTGAAGAAACGCGCCTCCGGGTCGAGGTTGCCCGACCGGGTGACGACGGCGATCGGCGGCACCTCGGCCTGGCCGCGCGCCTGCCGCTCGCCGCGCTGCGGGACGGGCACCTGCGCGCCGGAGTAGTTCTCGGTGCGCACGGTGGCGGCGCCGACGAGGATCACATCGGCGGCGTAGCGCATCTGCTCGAAGACTCTGCGATCGCCGGCGCCTCCCAGCGCCGCGGTCTTGCCGCCGGCGGTCGCTCCGCCGTCGACGGTGGCGATCATGTTGCCGCGCACCCAGCACCTTCGCAGGTCGGCGGGGTAGGCGTAGAAGTCGGCGAGCCTCCCGTCGGCGCCGTCGATCGGGGCGCCGTCAGGCCCGAGCACTGTGAACTGCGCCGCAGCGGCGGTATCGGGCATGAAGACGATTGCAGCACGTCGATAAGGTGCCTGCATGGACGGGTCCGGAGCGGTGCAACATCTGGTCGACCGGCACCCCGACGTCACACCGGACCGGCTGATCGCTCAACTCGTACCGCCACCCACGTTCTCCGACGTCAGCTTCGACAGCTACATCCCCGACCCGGCCGAGCCGTCACAGGCCGCGGCCGTGCAGTCCTGCGTTCGGTTCTGTGATCAGGCGGAGCAGCGCCGGGCGGGCAAGAAGAAGCTGTTCGGTCGCCGGGAGGTGCTGCCCGGGGTCGGCTTGTATCTCGACGGGGGATTCGGTGTCGGCAAGACCCACCTGCTGGCGTCGTCGTACTACCGGCTGCCGGAACCGAAGGCATTCGCCACCTTCGGCGAGTTGACCCAGCTGGCAAGCGTTTTCGGGTTCGTCGAATGCATCGCACTGCTGGCCGATTACGTGGTGGTGTGCATCGATGAATTCGAACTCGACGATCCCGGCAACACGACGCTGATCTCGCGGCTGCTGTCGCAACTCGTCGAGCGCGGCGTGTCGGTGGCTGCGACGTCGAATACGCTGCCCGAGCAACTGGGGGAGGGGCGATTCGCGGCGCAGGATTTCCTGCGTGAGATCAACACGCTGGCAGCCATTTTCGAGACGGTGCGCATCGACGGACCGGACTATCGCCATCGCGATCTCCCGCCGGCGCCCGAACCGTTGAGCGACACCGAGGTACGTGAGCGCGCCGAACGGTCGGCGGGTGCGACCCTCGACGACTTCGACGCGCTGTGCGCGCATCTGGCCACCATGCATCCGTCGCGTTACCTGACACTGATCGAAGGGGTCGGCGCGGTGTTTCTCACCGGCGTGCACACGGTCGACGACCAGAATGTGGCCCTGCGCCTGGTGTCGCTGACCGACCGCCTGTACGACGCGGGAATCCCGGTGGTGGCGTCGGGGGCCAAGCTGGACACCCTGTTCAGCCACGAGATGTTGGCGGGTGGATTCCGCAAAAAGTATCTGCGCGCGACGTCGCGACTGCTGGCGCTGACGAGGGAAGGCACCGAACTGGGCTCGTCATCTTCGCGCGAGCAGACGTAAAGTTGCCTACTTTCGGGCGGCCAATTACCTGAGTTGTGCGTCTGTTCGCGGTTGAACGTCGAGCACCATCACGTAGTCGTTCTCGATGGCCGCGCCCAGCCGGAACGTCTTGGTGCCGCTGACGACGAAACCGTGCTTGGCATAAAACCGTTGCGCGCGTTGGTTCAGCTGGTTGACACCGAGCCACACCGCTGCGGCGCCCAGGTCGGTGGCCTTTTGCACCGCCGCGGTCATCAATGCAGTGGCCACACCGGCGCCATGGTGGTCGGGCAGCACATAGATCTTCGAGACCTCGACCGCCGGGCGGGCTTCGACGGCACGCTGGACGTCGCTGTCGTCGGGGATGCCGCGAATCAGCATGGCGTAGCCGACGATTGCGTTGTCGGCGCGCGCGACGAACACGGCCCGGTCGGGGTCGACGAGGTAGTCGCGGAACCGGGACTGCGACAGGTTTCCCTCGATGAACGCTGCGACGTTGTCGGGTGTGGCCGCCGGGGGACAGGCGAGCGGAAAGGTGCGGGCGGCGACGTCGGCGAGTTCGGGCAGGTCGGCTTCGACGGCCGCCGTGACGTCAATGCCCAACGGCGACTACACGTTCCACTGAGCCAGGTGCTCGCCGGTGACCTTGTCGAGCAGCACCACGTTGGACACCAGGTCGCGGTAGCAGTCCCAGAACACCGCGCCGCTGACCGTGGAGCCGGCCGGCGCGTTGTTCAGCTGCGGTTGCAGTGCGTCCGGAGCGTCGGTGTTGCGGGGTTCGTAGCTGTCGCCGGTCGGCGTGACACCGCGGAAGCTGTAGGTGATCGACTGCGCATACGGCGTCGGCACCTGAATCGAATGCACCGTCACCCAGGCTCGCCAGACCTGCTGACGCGGGGGCCGCGGGGGATAGCCGAAGCCGGGCGGGATCGGCGACGGGTCGACGCTGTGAACGGTGATGTCGGCGACCAGGCCCTTGAACTTCACCTGCAAGGTGTCGCCCAGTCTGCCGATCGGAGCGGTCACCGCCGATGCGGGTGCAGCGACTATCCCGGCGGCGGTCGCCATGGCGACCATGAGCAGCACGAACCAGCGACGCATCACCGAATGATCGCACACACTGAAACGTGTTACAGACGCTTCCCGGTCAGGACATCCACGGCCCGACGCCGCCGACCTTGTCGATGCGGATCCGTGTCAGGTACCCGGGCGGAGTGTCCTGGGGTGGGAACCCCGAGTCCGGGCTGGACAGCGTCTGGGCCAGATCCCTCAGCAGTTCGGGCGCACCGCCCTCGACGACGCGGGCGGTGCCGTTGATCGCCAGATACGGCCGCATCGCCTGCCCGACACCTTGCGGCGACAGGATCGTCACCGCGACGCGGGGGTCGCGACGGACGTTGCGGACCTTCTGATGCTCGGCGAGGTGTGCGGTGACGAGTTCGTCGCCCTCGGGAGTCGACTTCAGCGCCACCCACACCAACGTCACCTGTGGGCTGCCGTCGGGATTGAGGGTGACCAGCGTGGCGTCTGCACCCTGCCCGATCAGGGCGCGGGCGGCGTCGTTGAGTTTCATGCGAGGTTCTACCGCCCGGCCCGCCGATTCATTCCCTCAGGCGGCTTCGAGGCTCAGCAGCGTCGACTTGGCGTTCGGGCCGCCGACGTATTGGCCGGGCGATCCGTCCGAGCGCACGACACGGTGGCACGGAAATACCACCGGCAGCGGGTTGTGGGCGCACGCACTGCCGACCGCGCGTACCGCGCGGGGGTTGCCGACGGCGGCGGCGACCGCCGCGTAGCTTTCGCGTCGGCCGTAGCCGATTTCGCGCAGATGCTCGATCACGCTGCGGCGAAATCCCGCTGCGAGCCGAAGGTCGACGGGTACCTCGAATGCGGTGCGGCGCTTGGCGAAGTACTCATCGAGTTGGTACGCGACGGTGTCTAGACGGGCCGGTGCGCGCAGAATGCGAGGGCTCACCGTCTGTGCGAGACGGGCGAGAACCGTGTCATGGCCTTCGACATCGAACGCAACGCGGACCAGTCCGACGGTGGTGGCGGCCAACAGGAGCGGGCCGACAGGGCTGTCGACCATGCGGTAGGCGACATCGAGGACACCCTCGTCGCCGGCGGCGCATTCCAGCTGTCGGTGCAACCGGTCGAGTGTCTCATCGTCGCGGGTTAATCCATCGAAGATGTTGGTGGTCATCGGCATTGGTCCTCACGGTAGATCCTGCGAAGTGTCTTGATGCCGTCGGCGGCAGCCCGGCGGGCGGCGTCGGGAGAGTTGCCGAGCAGGTCGGCGATATCTGCGAACGGTAGGCCGGCGATGTGGTGGTAGGCGATGGCCCGGCGCTGCTTGGCGGGCAGGCGGGCCAGCGCGTCCCACAGGTCGGGGTCGCGGGTCGCCGGATCCCCCCGCGGCGCGGCGCGATCCGGCATGTCGTCGGTGGGTATGGGTCTTCGCGACCGAGCCCGGCCGACGTCGAGCGCGCGACGGTGGGCGATGGTGACGAGCCAGGCCTCGACGTTGGCATCGGCAGGTAACTGCGGGTAGGCGCGAAGTGCCGATAGAAACGTCTCGGACCAAGCGTCCTCGGCGTCGACGGGACCGACGACGGCGCGGCAGACGCGCAGCACGGTCGGACCGTGCTCGGCCACCACGTCTTCGAACGGTCGCACTCTCACATCATGAAGACGTCCATTTGCCGACCGTTGTGAGATCACTCGTTGGCGAAGGCCTGTAACGCGTCGAGCAGTTCGGCTTCGAATCGGTCTTTGTCGACGCCGATGCGGTGCAGAGGGCCGCTGTCGTCCTCGGCTTCCCATAGCGCCAAGAAGATGTGTTCGGTACCGACGTAGTTGTGTCCCAAGCGAAGTGCTTGCCGGAAGGTCAGTTCGAGAACCTTTTTGGCGCTGCTGGTGAAGGGGATCAGAGCGGGAAGGGCACCTTCGGCCCGAGGCGGAAGTGACACCGTCTTCGTCACGGCGTCGGAGTCGACGCCTTGGGCGGAGAGCAGCTTGGCGGCCAGTCCGTTCGGGTCCTGGAACAGTGCCAGCAGAAGGTGATCGGATCCGATCTCGACGTTGCCGGCCGCGTGGGCGAGGTTCTGAGATTCGACGACGACGTTGCGGGCGCGGGGAGTGAACCTGCCGAATCCTGCGTTGGGATCGAGGAGTTCGGCGTCGGTGGGCGTCTTGGGGACGAAGCGCTTCTGCGCGGCCTGTTTGGTGACGCCCATGCACTTGCCGATGTCGGTCCACGACGCGCCGGAGCGGCGGGCCTGGTCGACGAAATGGCCGATCAGGTGGTCGGCGATCTCGCCGAGGGACTCGGCCGCCAGTACGGCGTCGGTGAGCTGGTCGAGAGGTTCGGTGTGCACGGTCTTGATGACGTCGATGAGGTCGTCGAGCCGGACCGGGTTGGTGATCTTGGCGGGCTGCGTCATACCGTCAACCGTAGGTTGACGAGTGGAACGCGTCAACCTACGGTTGACGAATGCGGGTAGCCGCGCCTGACCGTGCGGTCGAGAATGCCCAGCGTCGCGCGCAACGCGTTCTCGGAGACGACGGGGGAGATGCCCGCCTCGCGCCAGTGCGGATCGATATCGGACCAGTCGTAGAACGACGTCACCAGCGTTCCATCGGCGGTGGACTCCAGGCGATAGCCGTAGAGGTGCCCGACTTGCTGTCCTGCTCGAAATCGCGGATCGAGACGGTGACGTCGTACTTGCCCATGGGGAAGTCGTTGAGAGCTTCGCGATCCGTGTGGACGACGAAGCTGTCGCCGGCCGCGCGAACCAGTTCTCCCTCCGCGTCCTGCAGCATCCGGTGGCGTCAATCGCGACATGGCCTCGGGGGTGCGCCGGACGGCGAAGACGTCGGACGCGGGTGCGGCGATGGTGCGCTGGACTTCGATGCGATCGTTCATCAGCAAATCATGTCTTGGGTGTGAAACGCGTCGTAAGCCGTTTCGGTTATCGGCGCAGGGGTATCCGACGATTGCTATGCGCAACCATGTGGACCCGGCTCGCGTTCAGTCCGCCCTGCTGCGGCGCGCGATCACGTTCATCAACGAGAACGCCCACAGGGAAATAACACTCAGAGATATTGCCACTGCCGTCAATGTGACGCCGCGTTCGGTCCAGTACGCGTTCCGGCGACACCTCGGGACGACGCCGCTCGAGTATTTGCGCCGCGTGCGACTCGACCGAGCACACCGCGAACTGCAAATAGCGGACCCGCGCAGCGACACCGTGATGGCGATCGCGGGCCGGTGGGGGTTCACGCACGCAGGGCGCTTCAGCGGCGTCTACAAACGCACCTACGGAACTCCGCCGAGCGAGACGTTGCGCGCCTGACGGCTTACCTCGGGAAGAAGCCCTCGCGGGTGAAGAAGCCCGGCTGCCATCCCCGGGCGCCGAGGCACAGCATCGGACGACCATCGGGGGATTGGGCGGCGGCTTGAGGCTTGGGGCACGGGGCGCCGACGTCCTGGACACCAAAAAGTTCATAGGACGCCTGCCAGAACCCCTGGTTGGTAGGGATGGGGGGCCACTGGTTCTCGATCCAGCGGCACTGTAAGACCTCGCCGCCGGGGCCGCGCCCGAAGGTGAACCGCTCGAGGTTGAAGCACGGCCCGGTGAGGTGGGCGTCGTAGTTCATGCCGGGTACGTCGGAGGCATACCGGCCGGGGGTGTCGGGATAGTCGTTGTCGTCCGCAGAGGCGAACGGTGCCGCGCAGATGGCGGCGCCGGCGATGGCGGCAGCGGCGAGCAGTTGGCGAATCATGTCCCACCCTCGTGTCGTGACCGGTCGGTCTCTGCAAAGCGTAGTTGGTGTCACACAACGGCCGGGGGTTTTCAGGTCTTCTTCGCTGGTTTCCGATCACGTAGTTGATCGGCGTTCGAAAATCCGAAGGGTCGCATCGGATGCACTGAAAGTTGGCTGTGACAACTGCTTTGGGTGAAAGCGGCCGCCGGGTCACCCGTTGTGGGCCATATGGAACCGTGCTCCTGCTCTCTTCTTAACGAAGGGGACGATGCGGCCCTTACACGAAAACCACGCAGTTTCACCCGGCTTGTACGGAACAACGCTATGGTTCGCTATGCGCCACAGACGTGTCCAGCAGCGGGTACGTCTCGGGAGTGGTCGCCAGAAAGTCTGCGGGGCCTTCGCCCAGACATCCGATTGAAGGGGCAACATATGAGCGCGACCATTGTGACCGTCAGGCGCGATGACGAAGGGAACGTGGTCGCTCATTGGAGCGGCTCAGTGACCTTCCACCCGAACACCTACAGCGACCCCAGTTCGTTTAGGTCGCTGATCGACGAATGCGTTGAGAACTTCACGCGGGAATTGCAGTCGGAAATCAACGCAGATTTTGCGGGATTTTCTGGACAGTCACCGGGCTGAGACACAAACGCGCAATAGCGGCCCTCCGTTGTATCGGCGATTGAAGGCCCACATCGAGTCTCCACACGCTTCCTTTTGGCGTGTCGCAGTTGGATATACGCAGCGTTGCTGACCCGCGGTGGGATTATACCGACGTGGGCGACGGTCGCGAGGGTGTAGCGGCAGCGGAGCTGTCGTGCGCTTCGTGTGGCGTTGTGTTGCCGCCGGCATCGAAGTTCTGTAACGAATGTGGCGTGGCCGTCTCGTCGTCGCCGGCGCCTGCTGCAAAGCACGAGCGCTCGCCAGACGAAGCCAAATCAGAGAATGCGGGCGACGAGGCCCCAATGACCACCGCCGAGGTGCCCGGGACGCCAAAACGGACGCGGGGCATCCTGCGGAAGTTCGTCGCGGTGGCCGCCAGCGTGGTTCTACTTCTCGTCGTTCTATATGCGTTCGGGGCGAGGTTCGTCGCCCAGCCTTACCCGATCCGGTCGGACGCGATGGCGCCGACCCTGAGAGCGGGCGAGCGCGTCATCATAGACAAGCTGTCATATCGTTCGTACCGTCTCGGTAGCAGGCCGAGGTCGGGCGACGTGATTGTGTTCCGCGCTCCGCCAACATGGAACGTGGGCTCCGAGCCGATCCGCTCGCACAATGCGGCAGTGCGGTGGCTGCAGAACTTCCTCTCGGGTGCCGGATTTCTTCCGCCGAACGAGAACGAGCTGATCACACGGATCATCGCGACCGGGGGGCAGAAGGTGGAATGCCGGGAAGATTCTGGACTCACGGTGAACGGCGAGCCGGTCATCGAGCCATACCTCGACTCGGCGACGCTTGGTGTAGATCCCGACGTCGACCGATGCCTCGGTGCCGAGTTCGGACCCGTCACGGTGCCGCGCGGCCGACTGTGGGTGATGGATGACAATCGCACGCATGCGCAGGATTCCCGCGCATACTGCGCGAGTGTCGACGCCGACGCCGAACGCGGGATCTTGTGTACCGGAGACCCCGGGGCGGGCACCATCGCGGAGGAGGCTGTCATCGGCAGGGCCTGGCGATTCTGACCGTCGGCCGGCCATGGCGGAGATGTGACCAGTGCTCAGGCCACGTCGGCTCGTGAGCCCTTCCACGAAGGGTGTCGCAGTGTGTTGCCGAATCCCGGTAGTCGATTACGCCGGCCAGCCCGGCGTGGACCCAGCGAGTACGGTGTGCGCGATATCGGTGGGACATTCGGGAACGGTGAAGTGTTGCAGCGTAACGAATCTAAAGCTGCGGCAATTCGTCGCCGCTCCACCTCGCTGAGGCTGGCGCCGACCACTCCGAAGAATTGCAGACGATTTCCGGCGTAGGCCCCGAAGACAGCGCATCAATTGTGCGGCTGGTTGGACCCATGCTGGGAAGCCAGCCGCCGATCACGAACTCGCTTCGCAACCGATAGGGCGTATTGATTTGATCCTGCGACCGGATCCCGGGCTTGTACGCAGAACCTAAGTGCTTGCACACGATGCCCTCGACCCCAGACCAAGACGCCCGTGCGCTGATTGATACCAGCGGCGCGCAGCGGTGCACCTCGTCGGGCATGACTGGGGTGGCGTGGTGGCGTGGGGGTCGCGGCGGAGATTCCCCGATCGCCTGGTGCCACTGTCGACATTGTCTGTCCACACCCCGACGCTTTCCTGCGGGCGCTGATAACGAGCAGGCAGGCTTTCGCGTCGTGTTACATGTATTTCTTCCAGTTGCCCCGCATCTCAGAGCGGGTTCTGCTCGGCAGTGCCCAACCGGGGCAGTCTTGGTCGAAAGTGGGCATTATCGTCCCTGACACAAACGATTCGATTAAGGCGTGACATACGGCCCTGCGGGCAGGTCGCGACCCAATTGCTGTCTTGTAAGTGGGCAGCGGCGGTCCAGAACGGGTTCTAGTGGTGGTGCAATCTGCCCCGCATGGCGTCATAGTCAACAATGGCTTGTTGGTGTGCCGTCGACAGTGACGGTGTAGTCGCCGTTAAAAGCGTCCACGACGACGGCTATCGCCGCGTCCGGTCGCGCGGACGCGGCGACCTCGGCGATGTGCTCCACCGACTCGGGCAGCTCGTCGGAGAGGTCGACCCGAGGACGGCGCGGGCTGCCGGCTCTGCAACGACGCGCAAGATAGGCCGACGCCGAGTCGAATTTCGATCTGACGATCATCCATTCTCAGTAAGCGCGTAGACATTAGCCGAGCGATATGGCGGGCAGTCACTGGTCAGGACCGAGACGTCGCTGGTCTGCGTGTATGTGCAGACATGATCACCGGCTTTTGAGGTGCGGGTTGTCGCCTTGCAAGTGCAGATCACTTTGGAATGCCTCTATCGCTCCAAGTTGAAGATGAGTGCAGTCCGGACCGCACGGCGTGAAAGTCACGGACACGTATCGCCGACGTTCAAGTCAATGGCCGGGTTACCTCTCGTCACAGTGGCGGTGTAGGAACCGCTGAGAGGCTCAGCCCACGCCGGGACGGCCACCCGAACCGCTGCGCCAGAAAGCACTACGCCAACTGCCGACCCGCGAACAAACATCCCCATGGGTATCCCCTGCAGGAGCCAAACCGTTCTACCGCCAAACGTTTGAACTGCCGAGGCCGGCTTGAACTTAAGTCACCGACAGAATCTGTACAGCGAATACCCGAGAACCATGTCGCCGCTTACTGCAAACCGGCAGCAAATAGTATTCATTAGCTTGGGGACGTCGAGGGCAAACCTCATCCGTGGACACTTTCTACCAATGTCCCAACCGGCATGTCGCAGCGGACTTCGCAATACTTGTTCCGAGGCCCTGCTTATGGCCGCGGGAGGGTCATCGGCAGGTCGACTAACTGTCGCAGGCCGAGGCAGCGGCGAGCTTCAGCAACAGCACTGCGTCGGCAGCGGTCGTATGCAAGTCATCGTTGAAGGCGTCTAAGTCCGGCCAGTTCATTGCGTCGGCAGAATTGGCCAGCCGAACCAGTACTAGTTCCAGCCGATCGACCTGCTGTTGCACCGCGTAGGGCTGCCCGCTGTGCCAGTAACCAGCCGCAGCACGTAGCGCCCCGCCCAGGCAGAAGCTGCATGGGGCGGCCACGGGCTCGATAAGTGTCCTGTAGCCTCCTGCACCAACGTGCTCGGTGCGAACCCGCACCCAATTGCCCGGCGAGTCGACTGCCGGGTGCACCTGAGTGCCATCGGCATCGCGGTAATAGGCGCCTTGGGTCCACCCGCCGTCGGCCTCGATGAGCGCCAGGGCGCCCTCGATTACCTCCCGGTCGGTATTCATATCAGCCATACCTTCAAAGTACGAAGTATGGCCGCGCGACAACACGAGGTTGGCCTCCCAAGTTTTGGGGGTTAACCCCCATAAGCACAGTATTTGTACGACGACCCCCGCCGCTTAGGGTGCCAGCACTGCCCCAGTACTTACGTTTGCTCGATGCGACTCCGCAGCGGCGGAGCAGATGGACATCGCCGTACACGGGGGTGTAGTTACCGCGCCAGGACGGGGGAAAACCCCCTTACTGAAGCCGGGGCAGAACCGGCAGAGTAATTATCAGGTCCGCTGGGCCGACCCCCCGCGGCCCGGCGTACCTTCCGCCGCAACCAGCATCAAGTCTCGAGTCGACGGTGTCGAATTGCGCACCCCGCCACTGATTCAGTCAATTGGTGGAGTTCACCACCGCGATTGGTCTCGACCTGCGGCCGAGATAGGAGGGTGTTAGGAAAGTTTGATCTTCGCCCAGCCGACGTGCGCGTATAGCTCCTCCAGGTATTTGGGGCAGTAAGCCGAAACGGCAGCAGCGAGGAGCCCGTACATCTGCGTCTTGGTCATCTCGTTCGAAGCATTGGCGAACATCATGTTCGCGCCCGTCGCGATGGGACTCTCATTCTGTCGCCCGCCGCCGCCGTTTTGTCCATCTCCTGGCAGGTTGGCTGGGCCACGCCAATGTCATGTTCGCCGGCTCTGAACCCCATCCTGTTCATTACTCCGAGATACCACGTATTGGTTTGCTCGTCAGCTGGCTCGGGCGGGGGTCGGTGGGGACGACACGGTTACGGTGACTGTGGATGTCGCCGCATTCTCGTCACTCCCGCAAGCTCGACTACCCGCTCGGTGCATGGGTGGGGACGCAACGTGCGTGGCACGCCAACGGCAAGCTCGATCCTGATCGCCAACGCCGACTCCAGGAGTTGCCGGGCTGGACATGGAAGGCGAGCTCGTCGACCTAGCTAGGCAAAGTTGAATATGGTTGCATCATAACAACTTTCATTCCCACGCCCCGCGTCGCAGATCGGTCGACGGCTGGGTCTGCGCCTGCGTAGCGTTTGACCCATCGCGCCATCGTGCGAGCGGGGCGCAACATGTTCGGGGTGATCTTCCGCAAGTTCTACATCGGGGCTGTGCGTTTGCATTGCCAGCATTCAAAGGTCGGGTCGCCCACGGGTATGTTCGTCACCGCATTGCATCTGGCGCATTGGACCGCTTGCATTCCTTTAGGTGTCGATGGAGTCCCGGGGGTCGCAACTGCCGCCACGATGATGCCGATCACTCCCAAGAAAAAGCCCAAGACGGCATAGACGGTGGTCGATAGGTTTTTTGCGCTTTGCGATCGACTCCGCAACGGCTGTCGGTTCCGGTCGAAAATTGAGCAGGTAGTTCCGGGTTGGGTTCTAGTCAACGTCGCAACACCAACCGACTTTCAGAGGTTAGCAG
>NZ_LZMD01000114.1 GCF_001668575.1 Mycobacterium sp. 1164985.4 | reverse complement strand
CAGTCCGATCGCATCCTCGCCGGACTTGTGCACGCGGTAGCCGCCGACGACGCAGTCCGCCGTGCGCTGATGTTTGATCTTGAACATCACGCGCTTGTCCGGCTGATAGGTCAGGTCAAGGGGTTTGGCGATGACGCCGTCGAGGCCCGCGCCCTCGAACTCGTCGAACCACCGGTGTGCCGTCGCGAGGTCGGTCGTCACCGGGGTGATCTGGAATATCGAGCCTGCGCCGGAGAGCGCGTCGACGAGTGCGGCGCGGCGTTCCCCGAAAGGCCGTTGCGTGTAATCGATGTCGTCTCGCGCGAGCAGATCGAACGCGATGAAGGCCGCGGGTGTCTTCTCGGCCAGCATCCGGACCCGCGAGTCGGCGGGATGGATGCGTTGCTGCAGAGCCTCGAAGTCGAGGCCGTGGCCGGCAGCGACGACGATCTCGCCGTCGATGACGCAGCGTGCGGGTAGCTCCGTCCCCGCGGCCTCGACCAGCTCTGGGAAGTAGCGGGTCAGCGGGCGTTCGTTGCGGCTGCCGAACTCGACCTCGTCGCCGTCGCGGAAACAGATCGACCGGAAGCCGTCCCACTTCGGCTCGTACGACCACACACCGGCCTCGGGCGGGACCTTGGCCTGGGCCTTGGCCAGCAT
>NZ_LZMD01000113.1 GCF_001668575.1 Mycobacterium sp. 1164985.4 | reverse complement strand
TGGTCGGCCAATTCGGCCAACTGCTCATAGAGCTGACCCAGACGCTGCTTCGGGCCCACGACGACCGCAGCATCAGCAAAACCGTCGGCGAGCACTACACCACCTACCGCATCACCCTGCCCACCCTGGAGGCCGCCAAACTCGACGCCGCCCTGCACTCACACCGCGACGCGCTGATCAACGAACACGTCGCCGCTCACGGCCCCGACGCCGTCGGCGAGGACTACCAACGCCCCGCCGACGGTGACTGGGAAACCCGCGTGCCCTTCCCCACCGCCACCGATGCGTTCATGCGCATGGTCGAGCACGCCTGGGACACCGAGGTGACCCGGCGCCCCCACGATCAACACAGCACCGTCATCGTGCACCTGGATGTGGACAAGCCCGCCGCCTGGCCCCACCTGGGCCCGGCGCTCTCCGAAGCCGACCGGCGGCTGCTGTTGTGCGACACCGGCTGCCAGGTGTGGCTGCACCACCACGGCCAACTCATCGGGTCGGGGCGCACCACGCGGGTGATCAGCCGCCGACTGCGCCGCGCCCTGGAGCACCGCGACCGCACCTGCCGCGTGCCCGGCTGTGCGGCCACCCGCGGCCTGCACGCCCACCACATCCGGCACTGGGAAGACGGCGGACCCACCGAACTGCACAACCTGGTGCTGGTCTGCCCTTACCACCACCGGCTACACCACAGCGGCGACATCACCATCACCGGGCCCGCCGACCAGCTCCTGGTCACCGGCCGCGACGGCAAACCACTCAACCCCGGATCCCTTATCTGCCCGAAACCCGTTCTCCGCTCACATCTTTCCTACTGGTCGCCGTCGGCTACATCATC
>NZ_LZMD01000112.1 GCF_001668575.1 Mycobacterium sp. 1164985.4 | reverse complement strand
CAGGTGGTGTCGCGGGCGCGCGCGGCCGGGATCGTGTGTCGGCCTCCGGACATCTTCACCGAGCAGACCGTGGCCCGCCTTGCCCGGGTCGTGGAGGTCGCAGATAGTGCTGATGGCCCTGTCGACGACGGCCTCGGGACGGTCGTGGCCACCCCGATCCTGCGTTGGCTGCAAGACGTGGATGGCCCGGTCGAGCAGTACAACCAGACGATGGTGGTGCAAGCCCCGGCCGGGGTGAGCGAGGCCGATGTGGTGGTGGTGGTGCAGGCGCTGCTGGATCGACACGCGATGTTGCGGTGCCGCGTCGATGAGGACGGTGCGGGCAGGTCGACGTTGCGTGTGCCCGAGGCGGGGTCGGTGCGGGCGTCCGATTGCCTGCAGGTGGTGGAGGTGTTGTCCGAGGCGGCGCTGGTGGGGGCGCGGTCGCGGTTGAACCCGGCCGCGGGGGTGATGCTGGCCGCGGTGTGGGCCGGCTCGACGGGGCAGTTGGCGGTGATCGTTCACCATTTGGCTGTCGATGGGGTGTCGTGGCGGATCCTGTTGGAGGATCTCAACATTGCGTGGGCCCAGCACCACGGTGGGCAGTCGATCGCACTGCCGTCGGGCGGGACGTCGTTTGCGCGGTGGTCGACGGTGTTGGCCGAGTACGCCCATGCCCGCGAGGTGGTGGCCCAGGCCGAGGCGTGGCGGCAGGTGACGTCGGTCCCGGCGCTGTTGCCGGCGGTGCAGCCGGCGGTCGATACCTTCGCCAGTGCGGGGCGGTTGTCGGTGCAGCTGGATGCCGACACGACGCGGATGCTGCTCGGTGAGGTGCCCACGGCGTTTCATGCCGGGGTGCAAGACATCTTGCTGGTCGCGTTCGGGTTGGCGTGTGCGCAGCTGTGGGGCAGCGGCGGCGCGCCGGTCGGTATCGATGTGGAGGGTCACGGCCGCCACGAGGAGATAGCCGATGGGGTGGATCTGACCCGCACGGTGGGCTGGTTCACCACCGTCTACCCGGTCGCGGTCAGTGTTGGTGAGCTGGATTGGGCGCAGGTGATCGCCGGTGGGCCCGCGTTGGGCGCGGTGGTCAAAGACGTCAAGGAGCAATTGCGCGCGCTGCCCGATTCTCTGACTTACGGGTTGTTGCGCTATCTGAACCCCGACGTCGATGTGACCGGAACCGATCCGGTGATCGGGTTCAACTATCTGGGCCGGTTGGGCGCGGGCGCCAACGAACTGTCCGAAGAGCTGTGGCGCGTCAGCCCCGACGGCCTGGCTCTGACCAGTGCCACCGCGGCGATTGCGATGCCGCTGACCCATACGGTGGAACTCAACGCCGTCACCGCCGACACCGACACCGGTCCCCGGTTGCATGCGAACTGGACCTGGGCGCCATCGGCGCTCGAACAGGCCCAGGTGGATCGGTTGAGCCGGTTGTGGTTTGAGGCATTGGCCGGGATCTGTGCGCTGGTGCGCGCCGGAGGAGGCGGACTGAGCCCCTCAGACATCGCCCCGGCCCGGCTCAGCCAACCGCAACTCGACGAACTACAACAGCAGTACACCGTCGCCGATGTGCTGCCGCTGACCCCACTACAACAGGGCCTGCTGTTCCACGCCGGCAGCGCACGAGAGCCGGACGATGACATCTACGCCTTGCAGCTGCAGATCACCATTTCCGGACCGCTTGACGCGCATCGTCTGAGGGATGCGCTACGCGAGGTGGTCGGTCGCCACCCACACCTCGAGGCGCGGTTCTGCGATCGGTTCGACCAACCGGTGCAGGTCATCGAAGCCGATCCTGAATTACCTTGGCGATACGAGGATTTGACCGCCGCCACCGAAGACGTCGATGAGCGCGTCGATGCGCTGTGTGCTAGTGAGCGTATCGCCGTCTGCGACCTGACCGACCAGCGGACGTTGCGAGCCGTGGTTCTCCGCACCGGCTCTGACCGGCACCGGTTTCTGCTGACCGTCCATCACATCGTGATGGATGGCTGGTCGCTGCCGATCCTGCTGCAGGAGATCATCGCCGGCTACTACCGTCAGCCGCTGCCCCCACCCGTTCCCTACCGGCGAATTGTCAGCTGGCTCGCCGAGCGAGACGTCGACGCCGCCCGTGCGGCCTGGGCTCAGGTGCTGGCAGGGTTCGACACCCCCACCCTGATAGCACCGCGGGACCGAGTGGGTGTGGGCGCCAGAGGCATTGTCAGCCAACGACTCTGCGAGCAGATCACGCAATCGCTGCGTGAATTGGCACGAATGCGCCAGACCACAGTCAATACGGTGCTCCAAGCCGCATGGGCGCAACTGGTGAGCTTGCTGACCGGCCAGCTGGACGTCGTGTTCGGCACAGCGGTCTCGGGTAGGCCGCCCGAGTTGACCGGTTCGGAGTCGATAGTCGGCCTGCTGATCAACACCGTGCCGGTGCGCGCCACGCTCACCGCATCCACAACCGCGTCGGAGTTGCTCGAACAGCTGCAGTCCGCCCACCACCACACCCTCGAACACCAGCACCTGGCGCTGCCGGAGATCCACCGGCTCACCGGCCACGACCAGCTGTTCGACACCCTGTTCGTCTACGAGAACTACCCCATCGACATCGATGCAATGGCCGGTGAGCACAAGTTGGCCATCACCAAGTTCGAGACTCGTGAGTACAACCACTACCCATTGACGGTGGCGGCCGCGCCCGGGCAAGAACTGAGCCTCCGCATCGAATACGACACCGAGGTTTTCGACTCTGCCGATATCGAGGTGCTTTTTGGACGCTTCGAGCGAGTGCTGAAAGCGGTCACCGCAGACGTGTCGCGGCGGTTGTCGTCGATAGATCTGCTCGACGAACGCGAACACATCCACCTCGATGGCGCAGGCAACCACGCGGTGCTGACCGCGCCGACACCCATTGTGCAGTCGATAACGACTCTGTTTGTAAGGCAGGTCATCCGCAGTCCTGAGGCGGTCGCAATCATCCACGCCGGGCGTTCGGTGACCTATCGCCAGCTAGATGAAGCGTCGAATCGATTGGCACATCTGCTAATTGGTCACGGCGTGGGTCCCGGCGAGCGCGTGGTGGTCCTGATGGAGCGCTCAGCCGAGGCCGTCATCGCGATACTGGCAGTTTTGAAGTCAGGGGCGGCCTACGTTCCGATCGACCCGGTGCACCCGGACGCCCGGATCGAATTCATACTCGCCGACGCCACGCCCGCGGCAGCGATCACCACTACGGACCAGCGCTCACGACTGGCCGGCCGATACGAATTCTTGATCCTGGACGTCGACGATCCTGCGCCCACCGGAATCGGCAGCGTTTTCCCGGCGCCGGCGCCTGACGATACCGCCTACCTGATCTACACCTCGGGGACCACGGGAACCCCCAAGGGGGTCGCGGTCGCGCACCGCAACGTCACGCGGATGCTGGATGCGTTGTGGGCTGAGGTATCGCCCGCCCAGGTGTGGTCACACTTCCATTCGCTGGCATTCGACTTCTCGGTGTGGGAGATTTTCGGGGCGCTGCTGAGCGGGGGCCGGCTGGTGGTGGTCCCCGATGAAGTGGCCCGCTCCCCCGAGGACTTTCTGGCGCTGTTGATCCAGGAGCGGGTCAGCGTTTTGAGCCAGACACCCTCCGCTTTCTACGCCCTGCAGGCCGCCGACGAGTTGGCCCCCGAATTGGCAGCTCGGCTCACGTTGCAGACGGTGATATTCGGTGGTGAGGCACTGGAACCCGCTCGCCTGCAGGCGTGGCTGAGCCGACATCCAGGCGCGCCTCGTCTGCTGAACATGTATGGGATCACCGAGACCACGGTGCATGCGTCGGTACGAGAGATTCTCGCCAACGACGTCGAAAGGGTGCTGAGCCCGATCGGGAACCCCCTCGCGCACTTGGCTTTCTACGTCCTCGACCATTGGTTGCGCCCGGCTCCCACCAGGGTGGTGGGCGAATTGTATGTGGCCGGAACAGGTGTAGCCGACGGGTATTGGCGAAGGGTCGGTTTCACGGGCTCACGGTTTGTGGCATGCCCGCTGGGCCCACCTGGAACGCGGATGTATCGCACCGGGGATCTGGTGTCCTGGGGTGCTGATGGGCAGTTGCGCTATGTGGGCAGGGCTGATGAGCAGGTCAAGATCCGCGGGTACCGCATTGAGTTGGGTGAGGTGCAGGCGGCGCTGAACGCCGTTGACGGCGTGGAGCAAGCGGTCGTGATCGCCCGCGAGGACCGCCCGGGCGACAAGCGCTTGGTCGGCTATGTCACCGGCGCCGCGGACCCGACCATCGCCCGCGAGCAGCTCGGTGAGCGGCTACCCCGCTTCATGGTGCCGACGGCGGTGGTGGTGCTGGATCATTTACCCCTGACCCCGAACGGCAAACTCGATATTCGAGCGCTTCCGGCGCCGGAACACTCAGACGTTGATCGGTACCGTGCCCCGGAAAGCACGATCGAACAGATTCTGGTCGGTATTTACGCCGAGGTGCTGGGGTTGGCGCGGGTCGGTGTCGACGAGTCGTTCTTCGAACTCGGCGGCGACAGCATCTTGTCGATGCAGGTAGCCTCGCGGGCCCGAGCAGCGGGCCTGGTATGTCGTCCGCGCGATGTGTTCGTCGAGCAGACAGTGGCCCGCCTGGCCAAGGTGGCCAGGATCGCCCCGGGGTCCGACCGCGAAAACGGTGTTACCGATGAAGGTCTCGGCCCGCTGGCTGCTACGCCAATCATGCGCTGGCTCGCGAGTGTGGACGGGCCGGTCGACGAGTTCAACCAGACGATGGTGTTTCAGGCCCCATTCGGCGTCAGTGAAGCCGATGTGGTGGTGATCTTGCAAGCGCTGCTGGACCGGCATGCAATGTTGCGGCTGCGCGCCGACAACGACGCCGGGGGATGGTCGCTATATGTGCGCGAGGTCGGGTCGGTGCAGGCGCGTGCCTGTTTGCACACCGTGGACGCGCTCGACGATCGTGTAGTGGCGGCGGCGCGGTCGCGGTTGAAGCCGGCCGCCGGGACGATGGTTGCGGCGGTCTGGGTGACCTCCACCGACCAACTCTTGTTGGTTGTCCACCATCTGGCGATCGATGGTGTGTCATGGCGAATCCTGTTGGAAGACCTCAACATTGCTTGGTCCCAACATCATGCTGGGCGGCCGATTTCGTTGCCGGTCGGCGGGACGTCGTTCACCCGGTGGTCGGCTTTGCTGGTGGAGTACGCCAGCGCCCCCGAAGTGGTGGCCAAGGCTGATGCGTGGCGGCAGGTGGCGGCGGTCCCGGTCATGCTGCCGCCGGCGCAGCCTGCGGTGGACACCCTCGACACAGCCGCGCGATTGTCGGTGCAGTTGGACATCGAAACGACTAGTAGCCTCCTCGGTGAGGTTCCGGCGGCGTTTCATGTTGGTGTTCAAGACATCCTGTTGATCGCATTCGGATTGGCCGTCAATGAGTTCCTCGGCTCTGTCGGTGTGCCGGTCACAATTGACGTCGAGGGCCACGGCCGACATGACGAACTCGGTCCCGGAACGGACTTATCGCGCACGGTCGGCTGGTTCACCACCAAGTACCCGGTGGCGTTGGGCGTCGGCGAACTGGACTGGACTCAGGTGACCACCGGAGGGTCCGGGCTGGGACCGGTCATCAAGGACTCCAAGGAAGGGTTGCGCGTCCAGCCGAACGGTCTGACGTACGGACTGCTGCGGTACCTGAACCCCGATGTCGATCTCGGCGCCCCGGATCCGGCCATCGGGTTCAACTATCTGGGCCGGTTGGGCGCAGCCGCCGGGGCGGATACCGGTGGGCGGTGGCGGATTTTGCCGGAGGGCTTAGAGCTGACGGGTGCGGCGACGGCGATATCCATGCCGTTGGCCCACACCATGGAACTCAACGCGCTGACGGTCGACACGGAAGACGGCCCGCAGTTGTATGCCAACTGGACGTGGGCACAATCGGTGCTCGATCACGGGCAGATGGACCGATTGAGTCGGTTGTGGTTCGAGGCCTTAACCGGAATCTGCGCGCATGTACGTGCCGGTGGAGGCGGATGGACCCCATCGGATTTCGCTCCCGCCCGACTGAGTCGACATGAACTCGACGGGCTGCAGCAGCGATACCGTGTGGCCGATGTGCTGCCGCTGACACCGCTGCAGCAAGGATTGCTGTTTCACGCGGGCGTCGCCCACACCGATGATGTGTATGCGGTGCAGCTGGAGATAACCATCACTGGACCGCTGGATGTACATAGCCTGCACGATGCGGTGCACGCCGTGATCTGCCGGCATCCACATCTGTTGGCCCGGTTTTGTTCAGAGTTCGACGAGCCGGTCCAGGTGATCGAGACTGATCCAGAAATACCCTGGCAATACATCGATTTGAGTCTCAGCAGCACTGATGTCGAGGAGCGTATCGAGGCGCTATGCGTGAATGAGCGTGCGGCGGTGGCGGATATCGTCGACCAGTCGATGTTTCGGGCAGCGCTGGTGCGCATCACCGAAGGACGGCACCGGTTGGTGCTGACCAATCATCACATCGTTGTGGATGGTTGGTCGATGCCGATCCTGCTGCACGAAATCATCGCCAGCTATCACGGTCATCCGATGCCGGCGCCGGGTCGCTATCGCAGTTACGTCAGCTGGCTGTACGACCGGGACATCGCCGCCGCCCGAGCGGCCTGGAGCGAGGTCTTGTACGGGTTCGACACGCCCACCGTGGTGGGTGCAATCGACCGGCTGGGTCGAGGACGGCGAGCGGCGGCGTCGCACCATCTCTCTGAAGAAGCCACCCGGAAGCTGGTTGAGCTGGCCCGGGCGCACCGCACCACACTCAACACCGTGTTGCAGGCTGCCTTCGCGCAGTTGTTGTGCTCGCTGACCGGCCAGCGAGATGTGGTGTTCGGCACCGCGGTGTCCGGGCGTCCGGCCGAACTGCCCGATGCGGAATCGATGGTCGGTCTGCTTATCAACACCGTGCCGGTGCGCGCGACCCTCACCGCGGCCACCACGGCCGCCGAGTTGCTCGAGCAACTACAGGCGGGCCACCATCGAACACTGGAGCATCAGCACCTGTCGCTCAATGAAATTCACCGTCTCACCGGTCTTGACCAACTGTTCGACGCGCTTTTCATCTTCGAGAACTATCCGATCGACACCACTGCGCTGTCCGACGATCACGATCTGACGATCACGGAGATCAGCCACCGCGAGTACAACCATTACCCGCTCACGGTGTCAGCTGCGCCGGGCCGGGAACTCAGCCTTCGCGTCGAATACGACACAGAGGTGTTCGATGCACCCAGCATCGAGGCGCTGATCGAACGCATGCTGTCGGTATTGAGCGCGATGACCGCCGACCTCTCGCGGCGGTTGTCGTCGATCGATGTGCTCGAAGATATCGAGCACGCCCGCCTGGATGACCTCGGTAACCGGGCGGCGCTGGCTCGCCCGATACAGCCGAGGTTCTCGATCCCCGCGCTCTTCGCCGCACAAGTGAAGCGCACCCCCGAAGCGGTAGCGATCAAGGCCGGGGAGCGGTCGTGGAGTTACTGCGAGGTGGACTGTGCTACAAATCGACTGGCGCACAGCCTGATTGCCCAGGGATGCGGTCCGGGCGACCGGGTGGCGTTGTTGGCGGAGCGTTCCGCTGAAGCCATCGTTGCGATCATCGGAATCCTGAAGACGGGCGCGGCCTATGTGCCGATCGATCCGGCGCATCCGGATGCGCGGATCGAGGCGATGCTCGCCGACGCGGATCCGATTGCGGCAGTGGCCACGGCGGGTCTGCTGTCACGTCTGGTTAAGCAAGATCTGCCGGTCCTCGACATAGCCGACTTGTCCGAGGGAACCGCACCCAGCACCCCCTTGCCGACGACGCCGGCCCCAGACGACGTGGCATACCTGATCTACACGTCGGGCACCACCGGAACTCCGAAAGGCGTGGCCGTAACGCACCACAATGTCACCCAGCTGATCCAGGGGCTGGATCCGGATCTAGCGGCACCACAACGGGTCTGGACACAGTGGCACTCCTACAGTTTCGATATCTCTGGCTGGGAGATCTTCTGTGCTCTGCTACGCGGGGCGCAGCTCGTTGTGGTGCCGGAGCAGGTGGCGGCGTCTCCGGAGGCGTTGCGGGCCTTGTTGATCGATGAGCAGGTCGATGTCTTGTGTCAGACCCCCTCGGCCGCGGTGATGCTGTCCCCGGAGGGGCTGGATGCCTTGACGCTTCTGGTGGGTGGGGAGGTTTGTCCGGCTGAGCTCGTGGATCGCTGGGCACGGGGCCGGGTGATGATCAATGAGTACGGCCCGACCGAGACAACGATGTGGGTGGCGTTGAGTACGCCGCTTACCGCAGATTCGAAAGTGGTGCCGATCGGTGCGCCGGTTCCGGGGGCGGCGTTCTTCGTGTTGGACAATTGGCTGCGTCGAGCACCCTTCGGTGTGGTGGGTGAGCTGTATGTGGCCGGTGCCGGTGTGGGCCTGGGGTATTGGCGTCGGCCCGGCTTGAGCGGGTCGCGATTCGTGGCGTGTTCGTACGGGCCGCCGGGTTCCCGGATGTATCGCACCGGTGACCTCGTGCGCTGGGAATCCGACGGTCAGCTGCGCTACCTCGGTCGTGCCGACCAGCAGGTCAAGATCCGCGGTTATCGCATTGAACTCGGTGAATTGGAAGCAGCGTTGGTCGGCTGTGAAGGGGTTGATCAGGCGGTGGCGGTCGCCCGTGGGGACCGCGAAGGCGCCAAACGCCTGATCGGCTACATCACTGGCACGGCGAATCCGGCCGTGGTGCGCACGACGCTGGCGCAGCGACTCCCGAGCTATATGGTTCCCAGCGCGGTGGTGGCGTTGGAGGCGTTGCCGCTTACGGTCAACGGCAAGCTCGACAAGCGGGCGTTACCGGTCCCCGAATACACCGATATCGACCGGTATCGCGCTCCACGCAATGCTGTTGAGGAGCTTCTAACCGGGATCTTTGCCCACGTGCTGGCTGTGAAACGACCGGGTGTCGATGACTCGTTCTTCGACTTGGGCGGAGACTCGCTGCTGGCGATGCGGCTCGTCGCCGCCATCAACAAGGGTCTGGATGCGGATCTCACGGTGCGCGATGTGTTCGACGCGCCCACGGTTGCGAGGTTGGCGCCACGGATCGGTACCAATGACCGCCGCCCGGGACCGCTGATGGCGGTGGAGCGCCCGACAGTGGTGCCGCTGTCGTTCGCCCAGAGCCGGTTGTGGTTCCTCGATCAGTTGCAGGGCCCCTCCGCGGTTTACAACATGGCGATTGCCCTGCGGCTCACTGGACCCCTGAACGTCGAGGCGTTAGGAGCGGCTCTGATCGATGTCGTGGGCCGCCATGAGAGCCTACGCACGCTGTTCGTCGCGCGGGATGGGATTGCCCAACAGCTGGTCGTGCCGGTCGAGCGGGGCGACTTCGGCTGGGCCATCGTGGATGCGGACGGCTGGACGGAAGCCCGTCTCCAGGAGGCCGTCGGCGAGGTAGCACGGCACCCGTTCGATCTAGCCTCTCAGATTCCGTTGCGCACCAGACTGTTTCGTGTCCATGACGATGAGTATCTATTGGTGGCGGTGGTGCACCATATCGCGGCTGATGGGTGGTCGATCACGCGGCTGGTGGCTGATCTGGGGGTGGCTTACGGTGCGCGGTGCGCGGGGCAGGCGCCGGAGTGGGCGCCGTTGCCGGTGCAGTACATCGATTACACGTTGTGGCAGCGCGCCCAGCTCGGTGATCTCGAGGATCCTCGGAGCCGGATCGGAACACAGCTCTCGTTCTGGGAGCAGACCCTGGCTGGGTTGCCCGAGCGGTTGAATCTGCCCACCGATCGGCCCTATCCGGCGGTGGCAGATCACCGCGGGGCCAGTCTGGCTGTGGAGTGGCCCGCGCCGTTGCATCAGCAGGTAGTGCGGGTGGCGCGTGAACACAATGCGACCAGCTTCATGGTGGTGCAGGCCGCGCTGGCGGTGTTGCTGGGCAAGCTCAGCGCCAGTCCTGATGTGGCAGTGGGCTTTCCGATCGCAGGACGTGATGACCCAGCGCTAGATGCACCGGTGGGGTCGTTCGTCAACACGCTGGTGTTGCGGGTCGAGCTGGACGGTGATCCTTCGGTCAGCGATGTATTGGGGCAGGTGCGCGCTCGTAGTCTGGCCGCCTTCGAGCATCAGGATGTGCCCTTTGAAGTGTTGGTGGAGCGGCTCAACCCGACCAGATCGCTGGCGCATCATCCGCTCGTGCAGGTGTCGTTGGCCTGGCAGAACTTCACGGGGCGGCATGCTGAATCAGCGGCGCGCTTAAATCTGGGCGACGACGTGCAGATCAGTCCGCTACCGGTCGATACGCGCACTGCCCGTATGGATTTAGCTATCTCACTAATCGAAAGATCAAGCGACACTGGTGAGCCCGCCGGGATCGGTGGTGCGGTGGAGTTCCGCACCGATGTGTTTGATGCGGCCAGTATCGCGGTGTTGATCGAGCGGTTAGAGCGGGTGTTGGTGGCGATGGCCGCCGACGCGGGTCGGCGGTTGTCGTCGATTGATCTGATGAGCGAGCCGGAGCGCGCGCGGTTGCAGCAATGGGGCCAACAGGCGGTGCTGGTGGAGCCGGGACCGGATCCGGTGTCGATTCCGGTGCTGTTCGCCGCCCAGGTCGAGCGCTGTGCGGATGTGGTGGCGATCACCTGTGGCGGCCGGTCGGTGACGTATCGGGAGCTTGATGAGGCCTCGAATCAGTTGGCGCATATGTTGCTTTCTCGGGGCGCGCGTCCGGGAAAATCTGTGGCGCTGCTGTTTTCGCGGTCAGCTGAGGCCATTGTGGCGATGCTGGGTGTGTTGAAGACCGGGGCGGCGTATGTGCCGATCGATCCCGAGCATCCCGAGGCGCGGATCGGTTTTGTGCTCGCCGATGCCGCGCCGATCGCAGCGGTGACCACCGCGGGGTTGAGCGCGCGCCTGGATGGGCACGACCTGGTGGTGATCGACGTCGAGGACCCGACGATTGCGGCCCAACCCGATAGCGCGTTGGCCGCGCCGGCGGCCGATGACATCGCGTATGTGATCTACACCTCGGGCACCACCGGTGTGCCCAAGGGGGTGGCCATCACCCACGGCAATGTCAGTCGGCTGTTCGGCGAATCGGCCGGTGTGGGGCCGGGGCAGGCGTGGACGCAGTGTCATCGCTATGTCTTCGACTTTTCGGTGTGGGAGATCTGGGGGGCGCTCCTGCACGGCGGGCGCCTAGTGGTGGTGCCCGAAGAGGTGGTGGCCAGTCCGCAGGATTTCCACGCCATGCTGGTCGCCGAGCGCGTCGGGGTGTTGACCCAGACCCCGTCGGCGGTGGGATTGTTGTCGCGGCAGGGGTTGGAGTCGACGGCGTTGGTGCTCGGTGGTGAGCCGTGCGCGCCAGAGTTGGTGGATCGGTGGGCGCCGGGGCGGGTGATGATCAACGCCTACGGCCCGACCGAGGCCACGGTGTATGCGGCGATGAGTGCGTCGCTGCAGGCGGGTTCGGGTGTGGCGCCGATCGGCGGGCCGGTGCCGGGGGCGGCGCTGTTCGTGCTCGATGGGCGGTTGGGTCCGGTGCCGGCGGGGGTGGTGGGCGAGTTGTATGTGGCCGGTGCCGGGGTCGGTGTCGGCTATGTGGGCCGGGCGGGGTTGACCGCGTCGCGGTTCGTGGCGTGTCCGTTCGGCGGTGCTGGGCAGCGGATGTATCGCAGCGGCGATTTGGTGGCGTGGGGCCCGGATGGGCAACTGCGCTACGTGGGCCGCGCTGATGAGCAGGTCAAGATCCGCGGATACCGCATCGAATTGGGCGAAGTGCAGGCGGTGTTGGCCGGCTGCGATGGCGTCGATCAGGCGGTGGTGATCGCCCGCGAGGACCGCCCGGGCGACAAGCGCTTGGTCGGCTATGTCACCGGGACCGCCGACCCGCTTGGAATCCGCTCGCAACTCGGTGAGCGGTTGCCGAGTTTTATGGTGCCTGCGGCGGTGGTGGTGCTCGAGGCGTTTCCGCTGACTCCGAACGGCAAGCTCGACAAGCGTGCGCTGCCGGCGCCGGACTACACCGACGATCATCGCTACCGGGCGCCCGAAAGCGCGGTCGAGGAGATCCTAACCGGTATCTACGCTCAAGTGTTGGGGGTGCAGCGGGTCGGGGTGGATGACTCGTTCTTCGATTTGGGTGGGGATTCGTTGTCGGCGATGCGGTTGGTCGCGGTGATCAACACCAGCGTGGGTGTCGATCTTGGGGTGCGTGCGGTGTTTGAGGCGCCGACGGTGGCCGGGCTCGCGCTGCGGGTCGGTGCGGGCGGGGGTGGGTTGGCACGGCTGGTGGCTGGTGAGCGTCCGGCGGTGGTGCCGTTGTCGTTTGGTCAGCATCGGTTGTGGTTCATCGATCAGTTGCAGGGGCCTTCGGCGGTTTACAACATGGCGGTGGCGTTGCGGTTGGAGGGTCCGCTGGATGTGGCGGCGTTGGGGGCGGCGTTGGGTGATGTGGTGGGCCGCCACGAGTCGTTGCGTACTTTATTCCCGGCACCTGGGGGGATTCCTCGGCAGGTGGTGGTGCCTGTGGATCGGGTGGATTTCGATTGGGGCATCGCCGACGCCGGCGGGTGGTCGGACCATCTTCTGGATGAGGCCGTCGACGCGATGGTGGGGCAGCCGTTTGATCTGGCCGCCGAAATTCCGTTGCGGGCCAGGCTTTTCTGCATCACTGATGCCGAGCATGTGTTGGTGGCGGTGGTGCATCACATCGCTGCGGATGGGGTCTCCGTCGCCCCGTTGGTGGCTGATCTGGGGACCGCGTATGCCGCCCGGTGCGCAGGCCGGGCACCGGAGTGGGCGCCGTTGCCGGTGCAGTATGTCGATTACACGTTGTGGCAGCGTGATCAGCTCGGCGATCTCGATGATCCCGACAGCCGCATCTCCGCCCAGCTGGCCTACTGGCAGGATGC
>NZ_LZMD01000111.1 GCF_001668575.1 Mycobacterium sp. 1164985.4 | reverse complement strand
AGCTTGGCCAAGCGCTCCTCGAGCTTCTCGCGGTCCCATTCGGAGTCGGAGACCTCGATCTCGGCCCGCAGCTGCGCCTTTCGCGCCTCGATGGCTTCCTTCGTTCCGCCGCCGTCGACGATCGTGGTGCTGTCCTTGTTGACCACAACGCGCCGGGCGGTGCCGAGCACCTCGAGGCCCACCTCGCGCAGTACCAGGCCGACGTCGGGGTTGACGACCTGGCCGTTGGTGACGATGGCGAGGTCTTCGAGGAACGCCTTGCGGCGATCACCGAAGAACGGCGCCTTGACCGCCACGGCCTTGAGCGTCTTGCGGATTGCGTTGACCACCAGTGTCGAGAGTGCTTCGCCCTCAACGTCTTCGGCGATGATCAGCAGCGGCTTGCCCGCCTCGGCGACCTTCTCCAGCAGCGGGAGCAGGTCCGGCAGGGAGCTGATCTTCTCGCGGTGCAGCAGCACGTACGCGTCCTCGAGCACCGCCTCCTGGGCGTCGAAGTCGGTGACGAAGTACGCCGAGAGGTAGCCCTTGTCGAAGCCGACGCCGTCGGTCATCTCCAAATAGGTCTCAAGCGTGGAGGACTCCTCGACGGAGACGACGCCGTCGGCGCCGACCTTCGTCATCGCCTCGCCGACCAGCTCGCCCACCTTCTCGTCGCGTGACGAGACCGTGGCGACCTGGGCGATGGCGTTCTTCTCCGACACCGGCGTGGCCGCGCTCAGCAACGCCTCCGACACCGCATCGGCGGCCTTGGCGATGCCCGAACCGAGCGCGATCGGGTTGGCGCCCGCCGCGACGTTGCGCAGTCCGCCCTTGACCAGGGCCTGGGCCAGCACGGTCGCGGTGGTGGTGCCGTCGCCTGCCACGTCGTTGGTCTTGGTGGCGACCGACTTGACCAGCTGCGCACCGAGGTTCTCGAACGGGTCTTCCAGGTCGATCTCGCGGGCGATCGTCACACCGTCGTTGGTGACGGTCGGACCGCCCCACGACTTGGACAGCACCACATTGCGGCCGCGCGGCCCCAGGGTCACCCGCACCGCGTCGGCCAGCTTGTCTACGCCGGTTTCCATTGCGCGGCGCGCAGTTTCGTTGAACTCAATCTGCTTGCTCATAGCTGTCTTTCTTTAACTGCAATTCGCTGTAAACGCATGCCGCCCCGGAAATCACCCGCGATAGACGGGGATTCCCGGGGCGGAACACGGGTGCTTACTTGTTGACGACGGCCAGCACGTCGCGTGCCGAGAGGATCAGGTACTCCTCGCCGTTGTACTTGATCTCGGTGCCGCCGTACTTGCTGTAGATGACGGTGTCGCCCTCGGAGACGTCCAGCGGGATGCGCTTTTCGCCGTCCTCATCCCAGCGGCCGGGGCCAACTGCGACGACGGTGCCTTCCTGCGGCTTCTCCTTGGCGGTGTCGGGGATGACCAGACCGGAAGCGGTCGTGGTCTCGGCCTCGTTGGCCTGAACGAGGATCTTGTCCTCGAGTGGCTTGATGTTCACGCTCGCCACGATGGAGCCCTCCACTAGTTCGGGTGTCGATCCGGGGTCCCGGATCTATCAGTTACCAGGTGTTCGGCATGGCGTCCGTGCCCACGCAACCGTCGTCGCGGGTGCCGGCGCTGGGGTTGGTCGCCTGCCACCTAGCACTCTATACATGAGAGTGCTAGCACTCAAGGTCGGGTCTCGACAAGATCAGGCGACCTGAGCCTGCACGACCGGCAGGCCCGGATCGCTGACCGCATCCAGCGGCGACGGCTGAGCGCCCGCGGCGATCAAGTGGGCCGCGAACGAAGCGATCATCGCGCCGTTGTCCGTGCACAGACGCGGTCGCGGGATCCGCAGGGTCAACCCGTTGGCGGCACACCGCTCCTCGGCCAGCTCGCGCAACCGCGAGTTCGCCGCCACGCCGCCGGCGATCAGCAGCGTCGACACGTCCAGCGCCTTGGCCGCCCGGATGGCCTTGAGCGTCAGCACGTCGGCGACCGCCTCCTGGAAACCGGCCGCGACATCGGCCGTCGACGCCTCCGGGTGGCTTTCGACGTACCGCGCGACCGCGGTCTTGAGACCCGAGAAGCTGAACGCGTACGGATCGTCGCGAGGTCCGGTCATGCCTCGTGGAAACACGATGGCATCTCGGTCGCCCTCACGGGCCAGCTCGTCGAGCACCCTTCCGCCGGGGTAACCCAGACCCAGGAGCCGCGCCACCTTGTCGTAAGCCTCCCCCGCAGCGTCGTCGACCGTGCTGCCGAGCTCGACGATCGGCTCCCCCAACGACCGCACGTGCAGCAGGTTGGTGTGCCCGCCCGAGACCAACAGGCCGACGCACTCCGGCAGTGGCCCGTGGTCGTAGACGTCGGCGGCCAGGTGGCCACCGAGGTGATTGACGGCGTAGAACGGCACCTGCCAGGCCGCCGAATAGGCCTTGGCCGCAGCCACTCCCACCAGCAGCGCACCGGCGAGGCCGGGGCCGATCGTGGCCGCGACGATGTCGGGCTTGTCCACCCCGGCCGCCTGCAGCGCGCGCCGCATCGTCGGCCCCAACGCCTCGAGGTGCGCCCGGGAGGCGATCTCGGGCACCACCCCGCCGAACCGGGCGTGCTCGTCGACGCTGGAGGCCACCTCGTCGGCGAGCAGCCTCACCGATCCGTCGGCGCCCGATTCGGCGATGCCGACGCCGGTTTCGTCGCAGGAGCTCTCGATGGCCAGGATGATCGTCATGTCGGGTCTCGCCGCATCGTATAGGCGTCCGCCCCGCTGGCCCGGTAGTAGCGCCTGCGCAGGCCGACGTTGGTGAAGCCGAAGCTCTCGTACAGTTTGATCGCCGCGTCGTTGTCGGTGCGGACCTCGAGGAACACCGCGCCACCCGAAGCGTGGCTGAGCAGCTCGGTCAGCATGCGCTTGCCGATGCCCTGGCCTTGGTATGCGGGGTCGACGCCGATCGTGTGAATCTCATACTCGTACGGCTTCTTTCGGCCCAATCGGGCGATACCCGCGTAGCCGACGAGCTTGTCCTCGTCGCGTGCGGCGACGTAGCGGATGTGTTTGGCGGCGAGCTCGGCGAGGAAGGCGCGTTCGGGCCACGGGTCGTCGCCGTCGAACAGCTGGGCCTCCAACTCGGCGCAACGGGCCGCGTCCGTCGGCTTCAGCGGGCCGTAGGTGATGCTCATCGCCGGGCCACCGAGGGTTTGGCGTCGGGCCGGCGCAGATACAGCGGCACCAGCGGAGCCGGCTCGGCGTCCCAATCGGCCACGGCGCGCACCAGCCCCGAGACGGTCGGATAGACGGGCTCCTGACGAGGCAGGTCGAACAGCGCGGCGTGCTCGGGTGATCCGGCGACCGCGGCGGCACCTGCAGGCACGTCCGCGGGCGCGCACACGGCGGGACCGTCGGTGCGCACCCCGTCGCGATAGCGCGCCCAGTACACCTCCCGGCGCCGGGCGTCGGTCACCACCAGCACCTCGCCAACGGTGTTCACCCCGATCGCGTCGAGGCTGCAGACGCCGTGGACGGGGACGCCGAGCGCGTGGCCGTAGGCGGCGGCGGTCGCCATCCCGACACGCAGCCCGGTGAACGGTCCCGGACCACATCCGACAACGACCGCGCCCAGGTCGTCGACGCCCAGTCCTGCGTCGGCGAGCGCCTGCACCGCATTCGGGGTGAGCTGTTCGGCGTGCGCCCGCGCGTCAACCGTCACCCGTTCGGCCAGCACCTCGACTGCGTCGAGGCGGACCACCCCGGCGGTGACCGCGGGCGTCGCCGTGTCGATGGCCAATACGTTCACGCCGTGCCCCACTCCCACACCGCCGTGCGCACCTCGGTGTCGCGGCCACGCTCGAGCCGGACGTCGAGGTGGTTGTCGGAGAGCCGTTCGACGAGCCCCTCACCCCATTCCACGACCACCACCGCGTCCTCGAGATCGGTGTCGAGGTCCAGCGAGTCGAGTTCGGCGAGCAGGTCGACCGACGGATGGTCGAGCAGGCGGTACATGTCGACGTGAATCATGGCCGGGGCCTCGGGTCGGCGGGCGCGATGTACGCGCGCCAACACGAACGTCGGCGAGATGACCGGGCCCTCCACATTCATCGCTTGCGCAATGCCCTTGGCGAGGACCGTCTTTCCCGCGCCCAGGGGCCCGGACAACACGACGACGTCACCCGCGCGCAACTGCTCTCCGAGTTCGGCGCCGAGCGCGATGGTGTCTTCCGCGGTCGGCAGTTCGGCCGTGCCCCCGCTGCGCTCACCCATTGTTGCGGACCTTCTCGCGGACCCGTCTGGTCAACGCGACGAGCTTGGAAGGGGTCGCGCGTTCGACCAGTCGGACCAGCGCCTCGTTGATCGCCTCGGGTTCTTCGAGCTGCACGAGATGCCCTGCGCCGCCGACGATCACCAGCTGCGCCTTGGGTAGCAGCGCGGCCATGGCTTGCGAGTACTCCATCGGGGTCAGCAGATCGCGGTCACCGCACGCGATGAGTGTCGGGATCTTGGCCAGTGTGGTCAGGCCGTCGATCTCGTTGTGCACCTCGAGCGCGTGCAGGAATTCCACGAGGGTCGCGATCGGCGTGCCGTGCATCATCCGTTCGGAGAACGCCACCACGCTCGGGCTGATCTTCTCGTCCCCGTACGACGCGGCGCGCAAGATCGGCGCGATCACCCGCTTCGCCGCGCCGCGGGTGCGGTGCACCATCTTCGGTGCATACCGCACCGCGAAACGTGCCGCCTCCAGTGCCGGGTTCTTCAGGATCTCACCCAACGGCGATCGCGAAACTCCCTCCGCCGCCGACGAAATGATCGCGGCACCGACGATCCGCTTCGGGTAGCGCTGCGGGAACTGCCGGGCGTGCGAGAGCACCGTCATCCCACCCATCGAATGCCCGACCAGGACCACCGGGCCGCGCGGAACCACCACCGACAGCACGGCCTCCAGATCCTGACCGAGCTGCGCCACGGTGTAGGTCTCGGGCGGCGCCTCGTCCGACTGGCCGTGACCCCGCTGGTCGTAGAACACCATCCGGACCTGGGGGCCCCACTGCTCGGTCAGCCGGACGCGCTGAAAGTAGAAGGCGCCCATGCGCAGACAGAACCCGTGGGCGAACACCACCGTCAGCGGCGCGTCCTCGGGACCGACCTCGCGCACTGCCAGCGATACGCCGTCCGGGGTGGTCACCACCGAACTGCGATCGGCGTCGAGCAGTTCGAAATCCTCGTCCTTGTAGCGGTCGACGGTCGCGAGCCTGCGCCGCAGCGAGCGTGCCGCCGACATGCTCGCCGCGCTACCGACCGCGGTGAGCCCGGCTGCACCCGCAAGCCATCGTCCGTTCTGGTTGCGGCGGCCACGCGGCATCGGGAGTCCGGCGTCGCTCAACGTGTCTCACCGATCGAACCGGTGTAGGTCCGCACGAAGCGGCCACGCGGACTGGTCACGACCTCGTAGTTGATGGTGCCGAGCAGGTCGGCCCAATCCTGCGCCGTCGGCTCACCGTGGGTGCCGGGCCCGAACAGGATCGCGTCGTCACCTTCTGCGGCGGCCCCGTCCGGCCCGAGGTCGACGACGAACTGGTCCATGCAGATCCGGCCGACGTTGCGGTAGCGCCGACCGTTGATCAACACGTCGATGCGGTTGCTCAGCGTGCGGAACACCCCGTCGGCGTAGCCGACCGGCAGCAGCGCGACCGTCGTGTCGCGGTCGGCGACCCACGTGTGCCCGTAGGACACCCCGTCGCCCGCCCGCAGCGACCGCACCAGTGCCACCGGACATTTCACCGTCATCGCCGGGCGCAGCCCCATATCCCCACGCTCGGGGATCGGGGCCTGCCCGTACACCGCGATGCCGGCGCGCACCATGTCGAAGGCGAGGTCGGGTCGCGTCATCGCCGCCGGGCTGTTGCTCAGGTGCGCGATCTCGAACCGCACGCCGTGTTCGGCTGCATACGTGCGCATCTCGGTGAGCCGCTGCGCCTGCAGTCCACTGAGGGCATTGTCGGGGTCGTCGCCGTGCACGAGGTGCGACATCAGACCGCGAACACTGATCGCGCCGTCGGCCTGGGCACGCGCGAGCGCTGCGACCATCGCCGGGAAGTCGGCCGAGCCGACGCCGTTGCGGCTGAGTCCGGTGTCGGCCTTGACGGTGACCGAGGCGCTGCGCCCGGTGCGGGTGACGGCGTCGAGAAGTTCGTCGAGTTGGCGCACCGACGACACCGCGATCTGCACGTCGGCGGCCACGGCGGGTGCGAAGTCGGTGCCCGGCGGGTGCAACCAGGCCAGGAGCGGGGCAGCGATGCCGTCGTTGCGCACCGCCAACGCCTCGCCGACGGTTGCCACGCCGAGTTCGGTGGCGCCCGCGGCCAGCGCGGCCCGGCTCACCTGCGTGGCGCCGTGCCCGTATCCGTCGGCCTTGACGACGGCCATCACCTGCGCGTTCCCCGCGAGGTCACGCAGCAGACGCACGTTGTGGGCGATCGCGTCGAGGTCCACCACCGCCTGGGGTGCCACGATCGCGGTCGGCGTCGTCAGCTCGGTCGTGTGCATTGTCGTTTCACCACGGCCGATTGTCCCAGACGGACGAGCGGCGGTCCGACGCGCTACGGCGGTAACCGCCTGAGCGCTCAGTGCGCGAAGGGCTGCTCCTGGTTGAAGTGTCCGCGCGGCTTGAGCTCGTCGAGGTGGCTAAGCACGGTCGCCATGTCGTCGTGCAGCGCCCGGGCCAGGTCCGCGGAGAATCCCTCGCGCACCACGATGCGCAACATCGTGACGTCGGTGGCTCCCTCCGGCATCGTGTAGGCGGGCACCTGCCAGCCGAACGCGCGCAGTCCCTGCGACACATCGAACTCGGTGTAACCGAAGTCCCCGGCCAGCTTGAAGCTGACCACCGGGATCGCCGAACCGTCAGCGACGACCTCGAAGTGCTTGCTTTCGCGGAGCTGGTCGCCGAGCCATCGTGCGGTCTGCGAAAGACACTGCATCACTTGCGAATAGCCCTCGCGACCGAGCCGTAGGAAGTTGTAGTACTGACCCACGACCTGGTTGCCGGGTCTGGAGAAGTTCAGCGTGAACGTCGGCATGTCGCCGCCGAGATAGTTGACGTGAAAGACCAGGCCCTCGGGTAGATATTCGGCGCTGCGCCACACCACGAAGCCGATGCCGGGATAGGTCAGGCCGTACTTGTGGCCGCTGACGTTGATCGACACCACCCGCGGGAGGCGAAAGTCCCATTCCAGGTCCGGGTGCAAAAACGGCACCACGAAACCGCCGCTGGCGGCGTCGACGTGCACCGGGATGTCGAGTCCGCCGTCGGCCGCCAGCTTGTCGAGGGCGGCGCAGATCTCGGCGATGGGTTCCAGTTCCCCGGTGTAGGTGGTGCCGAGGATGGCCACCACGCCGATGGTGTCCTCATCGATGTTCTCGAGCACTTGCTCGGGGGTGATGACATAGCGGCCCTCCGCCATCGGCAGGTAACGGGCCTCGACGTCGAAGTAGCGGCAGAACTTCTCCCAGACCACCTGAACGTTCGCGCCCATCACCAGGTTCGGCGTACGTCCCTTCCACTTCTCGCCGACGCGCTCGCGCCAGCGCCACTTCATCGCGAGCCCGGCGAGCATCACCGCCTCACTCGAACCGATCGTGGAAACGCCGATGGCGCTCGAGGGGTCGTCGTCGCGCAACCCCTCCGCGTGGAAGAGATCGGCCACCATGCACACACAGCGCTGCTCGATCGCGGCCGTGGCGGGGTACTCGTCCTTGTCGATCATGTTCTTGTCGAACGTCTCGGCCATCAGCCGTTCGGCCTGCGGATCCATCCACGTCGTGACGAACGTGGCCAGGTTCAGCCGGGAACTGCCGTCGAGCATCAGCTCGTCGTGAATGAACCGGTACGCCGCATCGGGATCCATCGCGTCGTCGGGGAGCCGCAGCGACGGCACCGGCGCCATCGCCAGCCGTCCGGTGTAGGCGGGGGCAATCTGCGGCGCGTGACTGCGCGTGGGCGGCATGAGCGTTCCTCTCGTTACAAACTGGCTTACAAACTTGCTATGGCGGTTCGGACGTGCGCGAGGATGCGTGACGCCGAAGTCGGGGCGGGCCTGGGCCCTGGGTCGGAAGCGGCCAGATTCGCGGCGCGGGCATGGACGAAGGCCGCGGCCGCGGCGGCCTCGCCGGGGGGCAGCCCTGCAGCCAGCAGGGCACCGATGATCCCGGTCAGCACGTCGCCGGATCCCGCTGTGGCGGCCCATGATTGGCCCGCCGGGTTGAGGTAGACCGGCCCGTCGGGTTCGGCGATGACGGTCACGTTGCCCTTCAGGAGCACGGTGACCCCGAGGCGGTCGGCGAGTCTGCGGGCGGCGCCGATGCGATCGTCGCCGGGCGATGAACCGGCGAGGCGGGCGAACTCGCCCGCGTGCGGTGTCAGCACCGTCGGCGCCTCGCGCCCGTCGACCAGATCGGGATGGGCGGCCAGGATCGTCAACCCGTCGGCGTCGACGACCACCGGCAGCCCGCTGTCCAACGCGAACCACAGCGCCGCCGCTCCGGTGTCGTCGGTGCCGAGGCCCGGCCCTACCGCCCAGGCCTGCACCCGCCCCGACGCGCTCGGACTCGGCGCCGCGATCACCTCCGGCCACTGCGAAAGAACCTGCTGTCCAGCACTTCCGGCGTACCGGACCATTCCCGACGTCGCCGCGACCGCCGCGCCGGTGCACAGCACCGCGGCGCCGGGGTAGGTGCCCGAGCCCGCGAGGACACCGGTGACGCCCTGGGTGTACTTGTCGTCTTTCGGACCGGGCACCGGCCACCGCGCAGCCGCATCGCCGGCGTCGAACGACATCATGTCCGACCGCGGCAGGTCCAGGCCGATGTCTACGAGTTCGACGCGGCCGCAATCGCCCAGCGCGTGAACGGGTTTGAGGGCGCCGAATGTCACGGTCAGCGCGGCGTGCACGTGCGGTCCGTCGGTGGCCCCGGTCTGCACGTCGACGCCGCTGGGGATGTCGACGGCGACCACCGGCACGCCCGCGTCGTCGACGGCGGAGAACACGCCGGCGGCGTTCGGCCGCAGCGGACCGGACCCAGAGATCCCGACCACGCCATCGATGACCAGGTCGGTGCCCGCCGGGACCGTTTCGGCGACGCGCCCGCCGGCGGCGGTGAACGCCGCGAGTGCACGGCGGTGGACGCGGTCCGGGTTGAGAAGCACTGCGGCGGCCCCGGCGCCGCGGCGGCGCAGGAACGTCGCGGCCCACAGCGCGTCGCCGCCGTTGTCGCCGGACCCGACCACGGCGCAGACGCGGCGCCCGGCGACACCTCCCGTGCGCAGCACGAGTTCCCGGGCGATCGCGAGGGCGAGACCGTTGGCGGCACGGCGCATCAGCGCGCCTTCGGGCAGGGACGCCAACAGCGGCGCTTCAGCCTCGCGGATCTGGTCCGCGGTGTAGTAGTGCCGCATCGCTGACCACGTTAATAGCAAACCGCTCGGCGGGGCTCAGTTTGGCGATCCCGATCACGGGCCGGTGCGGGTGAAGGTGCGCGATGTTGCCTCGCCACATGACCGGCGACCGAACGAGGTTGCCACGTCGCGGGATTCGGCGACCGGCGGCAGCTCTGCCATCGCGGCCCGGTAGACACCGAGGAACTGGGCGCGAGCCCGTTCGTTCTTGAAGGCCCCGACCCGGCCCGGCGCTACTCGACGGTGACGGACTTGGCCAGGTTGCGGGGCTTGTCGACGTCGTAACCGCGCGCCTGTGCGACACCCGCGGCGAACACCTGCAGCGGGATGGTCGACAGCAGTGGCTGGAAAAGGGTTGACACCGCGGGGATCTCGATCAGGTGGTCGGCGTACGGGCGGACGGTGTCGTCGCCCTCCTCGGCGATCACGATGGTGACCGCGCCGCGCGCCTGGATCTCGCGGATGTTCGACAGCAGCTTGGCGTGCAGCATCGGCGAGTTCTTCGGCGACGGCATCACGACGATGACCGGGAGGTCGTCTTCGATGAGCGCGATCGGACCGTGTTTGAGCTCGCCGGCGGCGAAGCCCTCGGCGTGCATGTACGCCAGCTCCTTGAGCTTGAGGGCACCTTCGAGCGCGACCGGGTAACCGACGTGCCTCCCGAGAAACAGCACGGTCTGCGACTGCGCGAAGCGGTGTGCCAGCGCCTTGACCGGTTCGACGGTCTCCAGCACGCGGCTGACCAGGTCGGGCATGGCCTCCAGCTCGCGGTACTCGCGCTCGACCTCATCGGGGTATTTCGTGCCGCGCGCCTGCGCCAGGGCAAGCCCGACAAGGTAATTCGCCGCGATCTGAGCGAGGAACGTCTTGGTCGACGCCACTCCGATCTCGGGCCCGGCGCGGGTGTAGAGCACCGCATCGCATTCGCGCGGAATCTGGCTGCCGTTGGTGTTGCAGATGGCCAACACCTTGGCCTTCTGCTCCTTGGCGTGCCGGACGGCCTCTAACGTGTCGGCGGTCTCACCCGATTGCGAGATCGCCACCACCAGGGTGTGGCTGTCCAGAACCGGGTCGCGATAACGGAATTCGCTGGCGAGTTCGGCCTCGACCGGCAACCGGGTCCAGTGCTCGATCGCGTACTTGGCCAGCAGCCCCGAGTGGTACGCGGTGCCGCAGGCCACCACGAAGACCTTGTCGACCTCGCGCAGTTCCTGATCGGAGAGCCGCTGCTCGTCGAGCACGATGCGGTTGTCGGCGAAGTGGCCCAGCAATGTGTCGGACACCGCGGCGGGCTGCTCGGCGATCTCCTTGAGCATGAAGTACTCGTAGCCGCCCTTTTCGGCCGCCGACATGTCCCAGTCGATGTGGAACGCCCGGGCGTTCGCACCATCGTCCACGCCGTCGAAGTCGGTGATGCGGTATCCGTCGGCGGTCACCACCACCGCCTGGTCCTGGCCGAGCTCGACGGCGTCGCGGGTGTGCTCGATGAACGCGGCGACATCGGAACCCACGAACATCTCACCGTCGCCGACTCCGAGCACCAACGGCGTGGAGCGCCGCGCCGCGACGATCGTGCCTGGGTCGTCAGCGTTGGCGAACACCAGCGTGAAGTGTCCTTCGAGGCGGCGCAGCACCGCGAGCACCGAGGCGGGGAAATCGCCCGCAGTGGGGCCGTGGTGGAACTGCCAGGCGACCAGGTGCACCGCGACCTCGGTATCGGTGTCGCTGGCGAACTCCACGCCCGTCTTCTCGAGTTCTGCCCGCAGCGCGGCGTAGTTCTCGATGATCCCGTTGTGGACGACGGCGATCTTGCCCGCGGCGTCGCGGTGCGGGTGGGCGTTGCGGTCGGTGGGCCTGCCGTGCGTCGCCCACCGGGTGTGGCCGAGGCCCGTGCTGCCGCCGAGGCTGGACGCGTCGGTCTCGGTCAGCGCGGCCTCGAGGTTGGCCAGCCGACCGGCCCGGCGTCGCACCGTGAGCCCGCCGTGGCCGTCGAGCAGGGCAACGCCCGACGAGTCGTATCCGCGGTACTCCATCCTGCGTAGCGCGTCGACGACGATGTTGCAGGCAGGACGCTGCCCGACATAGCCGACGATTCCGCACATAGGCATTCAGGGTAGTGCAAGAGCCGCCCGAAACCGTGTGGGCTACGGTCGTCTGGTGGCCAGCACGAAGAAGCTGTTCAAGGCCCTGACTCGCCGCGGCCCGCACCGCGTTTTACGAGGTGACCTGGCCTTCGCCGGGCTTCCCGGTGTGGTGTTCACTCCCGAGGCCGGACTCAACCTGCCGGGCGTCGCGTTCGGCCACGACTGGCTTGCCGGAGCCGACCGCTACCACGGCACGCTGGAGCACCTGGCGTCGTGGGGAATCGTCGCTGCGGCACCGGCGACCGAGACCGGACTGGCCCCGTCGGCGCTCAACTTCGCCTATGACCTGGGCACAACGCTCGACATCATCACCGGGGTGCGGCTGGGCCCGGGCGAGATCAGCGTGCAGCGCAGCAAGCTCGGGGTGGTCGGGCACGGGTTCGGCGGGTCCGCGGCGGTCTTCGCCGCGGCGGGGCTGCCCACCAAGCCGAAATCCGTCGTTGCGATATTCCCCACAGTCACCGCGCCGCCCGCCGAGGAGCCCGCGGCGACCCTGCAGGTGCCCGGTCTGGTGCTCAGCGGACCGGGCGACCCGATGACGCTGCGGTCCAATGCGGTCGAGCTCGCCAGGACGTGGAAGACGGCCACCTTGCGCACGGTCAGCAAGGCCAAGCCGGGCGGGCTGATCGAGGGCCGCCGCCTGGCGCGCGCTGTGGGCCTGCCCGGGGCCGACCGCAGCACCCAGAAGGTGGTACGTGCGCTGATCACCGGGTTTCTGCTGCATACGCTGACCGGCGACAAGACCTACCGCGACTTCGCCGACCCCGACCTTCCCCTGCCGAAGGCCCCGAACGTCGACCCGTTCTCCGACGATCCGGTGGACCTTGAGAACAAGGTCGTCGCGCTGCTGAAGCCCTGACCAGTGCCAACCAACCGGTTGGGTGTATAACTCGATGATGCGCACCGGGATCTTCCTCAACTACACCGACGGCTTCCTGCAGGCGGTGGATCAGGTCGTCGAGCTCGAGAAGGTCGGCGTCGACCTCGCCCTGGTCGCCGAGGCGTACTCCTACGACGCGATCAGCCAACTCGGCTTTCTGGCCGCCAGGACCTCGCGCATGGAACTCGGCACCGGAGTCGTGCCGATCTACATCCGTACGCCGACGTTGTTGGCCATGACGGCGGCGGGGCTCGACTACGTCTCCGGTGGCCGCTTCCGCCTTGGCATCGGCACGTCCGGCCCCCAGGTGATGGAGGGCTTCCACGGCGTGCCGTTCGACGCTCCGTTGGGACGCACCCGCGAGGTCGTCGAGATCTGCAGGCAGGTCTGGCGTCGCGAACGCGTGCAGTTCGACGGCAAGCATTACCAGATCCCGCTGCCCAGCGAGGGACCCGGGGCTCAGGGCACAGGACTGGGTAAGCCATTGCAGTTGATCAATCACCCTGTGCGCGACCGCATCCCGGTCACTATCGCGGCACTGGGACCGAAGAACGTCGAACTCACCGCCGAGATCGCCGAGGGTTGGCAGCCGGTGTTCTTCTATCCCGAGCAGGCCGACGCGGTGTGGGGCGAGGCGCTGCGGGCCGGCTTCGCCAAGCGCGATCCGTCGTTGGGTCCGCTCGACGTCATGGTCAGCGCTCCCCTGGCCATCGGCGAGGATGTCGACGACCGGTTGTCGTGGGTCAAGCCGCAGTTGGCGCTGTACATCGGGGGCATGGGCGCGCGGGGCCGCAACTTCTACCACAACCTGGCCACCCGCTACGGGTACGGCGACGTCGCGAACACCATCCAGGACCTCTACCTGGCGGGCAAGAAAGCCGAAGCGATCGCGGCGGTGCCGGATGACTTGGTGCGCAACGTCTCGCTTGTCGGACCGCGCGGGTTCGTCAAGGAGCGGTTGGCGGCGTTCGCCGAAGCCGGTGCGACGACGCTTCTGCTGCAACCACTTTCGGTAGACAGGCGTGAAATCGTCGGATTCGTCGAGGAACTGCACGACCTGCTGTCGTAGGCCCGATTACGCTGAAGGCCGCCATGGAGGGTACAGTGGGTGAAGCGGCATCTTCTGTTCTGCCTTTTGCCGCTTCTCGATCGTCACACCGAGCGCCGCGGATCATCCGCGCCGGGCAGGACGACCACACTGAACTTTCGGAGCTTTTACTTGTCTGTGCAATCCCCCTGTGGCACAACCGTGCCCACGTTCGCTGACCTCGGCCTCCCGAAGACCGTCGTCGACACTCTGGCTGCCAACGGCATCGACTCGCCCTTCCCCATTCAGGCCGCGACGCTGCCCGACTCGGTGGCAGGCCGCGACGTTCTCGGCCGCGGTCGCACCGGATCCGGGAAGACGTACGCCTTTTTGCTGCCCGTGGTGACGAGGCTCACTGCGAACCCGTCGAAGCGCGTCCCCGGCCGTCCGCGGGCGCTCATCCTCGCGCCGACCCGCGAACTGGCCGCTCAGATCAGCGCGTCGTTGGCGCCGCTGGCGGCGGCCACCAACCTGCGCTCGGTGACGATCATCGGCGGCGTCGGACCCAATCCTCAGATCGCGGCGCTGCGCCAGGGTGTCGACATCGTGATCGCCTGCCCGGGCCGGCTCGAAGATCACGTCAAGTCCCGCCACGCCGACCTGTCGGCCGTCGAGATCACCGTGCTGGACGAGGCCGACCACATGGCCGACCTCGGCTTCCTTCCCCCGGTGAAGCGACTGCTGGACAAGACCCCTCGCAACGGACAGCGGATGCTGTTCTCGGCCACCCTCGACGGAGGCGTCGACGTGCTGGTGAAGCGCTACCTGAACAATCCCGTTGTGCACAGCGTCGATTCGGAGCAGTCGCCGGTCACCGCGATGGAGCACCACGTACTGCACGTCGACAAGGCGTCCCGTTTGGCCGTGCTCGCCGACCTCGCCGCATCGCCGGGCCGGACGATCGTCTTCGCGCGCACCAAGCACGGCGCCAAGAACCTTGCCCGGCAGCTGAACTCGCGTGGCGTGCCCGCGGTCGAGTTGCACGGCAACCTGTCGCAGAACGCGCGGACCCGTAACCTCGCCGCGTTCTCCGACGGTTCGGCGACCGTGCTGGTCGCCACCGACATCGCCGCGCGCGGCATCCACGTCGACCACGTCAGCCTCGTGGTGCACGCGGACCCGCCCGTCGAGCACAAGGCGTACCTGCACCGCTCGGGCCGAACGGCACGCGCCGGGGCCGACGGCACGGTGGTCACGCTGATGCTCGACGAGCAGGTGTCCGATGTGCGGCAGCTGACCCGCAAGGCCGGCGTCAAGCCGACGATCACCCGCTTCAGCGGCTCGTCGCATCCGGTGCTCAACGAAATCGCCCCCGGCGCTCGGGCTTTCGGCGACCCGATCGTCGCCAGCCGTCCCGAGCCCACACGCCCGCACCAGCCATCGTCTCCGAGGGGTCGACAGCAGCGGCGGCGACGCCCGCAGCGCTCGCGTCGTCCGGCGAACGCCTAACGCTTGGCCACGATCTCGGCCAGCAACGCGACGACCACACCGAACGCGAAGTACAGCGGCACCAGCCACGGTGCGACACCGAAGAGGCCGTCGCAGGCTGGGTGATACGCGAACAGGCCCGCCTCGGCAATGACGATCTCGACGACGGGCCCGATGACCGCGGCCAGCACGCCGCACACGACCGCCGGGCCGTCGCCCAGTGCACACCAGGTGATGGTCGCGAGCGTGACGATCAGCGCAGTGGCCGGAACGGCGGGTGCGACAGCCCGTCTCGCAGCCGCAACTTCATCGCAGGGACGCTACCGATTCCGCGGCGCGGTCAGATGATGTATCGCTCGGCAAACTGCGGCAGGAGTTCCATGGACTGCCGGCCAGGATTACGGCCGAATGCGGTGAGTTTTGGTTATCGAACTGTAACAAGTGCCGGAGTGATCTTCGCCGAAGCGTGGGTATCCGGACATCACTCCGGAAGGGGTGTCGCAATGAGATCAGGCGAATGCTCACGGTTCACAACCCAGACGTGTGCGCGACACCCACATGGCAGCCGCAGAGGAGTCAGCCGTGCATGGCGGGCGACGTTATGGAGTTGCGAACGTCTCGGCACTAAGCGGCCGGCAGTCCATTTCTGGTGCGATCACTGCGGTACGAATCACCAGAACCGCTTGATCGTCGCGGAGTGCCTCCGGCTGTCGGCCAACGGTCCCGACTGGCCAGACCTCGGCACGTAGACACACACCGCCAGTCATTCGCCGACCTGCGGCAGCTCGTCGGCGGCTATTTCGCACGGCGTCCCGGCGGTGGGCGGCTCAGCCGGCACGGCTAACGGTTCCGGCGGCACCGGCGGTTCCGGCGGCACCGTCGCCGCGGGCGGTTCCTCAACGGGTGCCTCAGCCACCTCAGCGGGCGCAGCGGTGCATACCGGCTCCTCGACCGTCGGCTCAACGGAGTCCTCCGGTTGCGCCCCAGCTTCTTCGTTTTCCTCGTCTTCGTTTTCTTCGTCTTCCTCGGCCAACTTCTCGTCGTCTGACCCCTCATTCAGCGTGCCGATGTCGGGCTCCGTCGGATCGTCGAGACCGCCGTCCAGCGCGCCCTCGCCCAGAAGGCCGCCGAGCAGCTCAGCGAGCTGCTGGCCGAAACCCGAGAACGCACCGCCGAGGTCGGGCACTCCCCCGCCGAGCGAGGGCAATGCCGGAGCTGCGGACTCGGGCGGCGGTGGCGGCGTCACGGCCGGCGGTGGCGTTCCGGCCAGGGGCGGCGGCGTTGCGGACAGCGCGGGTAGCGCCGGTGACACAACAGGCGCGGCCCATCCGGCAGGCGTGACGGGAGCGGGCGCCACGCCCGCCGCGGCGGGTGGCGCGGAAACGCCCGTTGCGGCCGGTGTCGCGGAGATGCCCGTCGCGGCCGGGCCGAGCTGGCCGGGGACGTCGAACACCGCGCCTATCTCGGGCGCGAGCTGCGCCGTCACCGCTTCGTAGGCCGCCTCGATCGCATCGGTGGCCGCCCGCATTGCCGCGAGCCAGTCACCGCTGATCACGGTGTCCACGAACGGCTTCACCTCGTGATCCACCAACTCACTGGCGACCGCCCGATCGCCGGCCCCCATGGTGACGGTCTGCGCCGCCGCCAACCAGTCGGCACGCCGGGCTTGCACGCCGTCGCCGATGGCCGTCACCTTCGCGACTTTGTCATCCACCGTGGTCCACAGGCGCTCGCGCAGATCCGCGAGCGCGGACGCGGCGGTCTGGACCGCCGTCGCGGCAACGGTCGCTGCCTGCCCGTGGCGGCGCAAGAACTCGCGGGATGCGCTCGCCCCCGCCCCCTGCCATGCCGTCGAGAGCGCCTCCAGCTGAGCTTCGTGGCGTGCGAGTGCATCCTCTGCCGCCGTCACCGCCGATTGCAGTGCCGCACAGTCTGTCCCGAGAGCGCCGAGGTCCAAACCGTCCTCGGCGGCGTACCAGTAACGTACCTGGCCGGGATGCGCTGTCAGGTCCGGATGTCGGTAGCCGAGGCACTGACACGCTAAGACGTACTGCTCGAGATCGGCGACACCGGGTGCCCCGTCGGCCAAACGCGCTGTGGCGTCGAAACTCTCAGTCATGTCACCCCAACCGTCCCGCGACTTGTGCGTCGACTTCGGTGTAACGCTCGACGGAGGCCCGCAGCGCGGAAGCGATCTCGGCCGACGCGCGCGACCACGCGCGCAACTGGTTCACGACATCCTCGACCGCCGAACGCACCGCGTCGCCGTGTGCGACATACGATCGGCCCGCAACGGCCCCGCCGAACGCCAAGCCGCTCAGATGCGTTCGCACGGTGGCATCGACGATGTCGGCTGTGCTCTGGTACTGCCGCGCCACGCTCAGCAGCGCGGCGGCGTCGACACGTGATGCGTCCATATAGGAGTTCGACGCGCGACGACGGCGGCCGGTTCCACCTCAGCGTTGTGCGCTGACCTGCTCGGCCACCCGTACCGCGAGTTGGCGCGCGGTGTCCTCGTCGGCCGCTTCCACCATCACGCGCACAACTTGCTCGGTTCCCGAGGGGCGCAACAGAATTCGACCGGTATCACCGAGTTCGGCCTCGACCTCGGCGACCGCGGTACGAACCGAAGGCGCGTCGGCGACCGTCGTCTTGTCCGCCACCTGGACGTTGATCAGGACCTGGGGCAGTGTCCGCATCGGCTCGGCCAGGACCGCCAGCGGGGAACGGGTCTGCGCCATCCGCGACATCAACCGCAGCCCGGTGACGATGCCGTCCCCCGTCGTGCCCAACGCGGGCATGACGATGTGCCCCGATTGTTCACCGCCGAGCGCGAATCCGCCGGCGCGCAACTCCTCGAGGACGTAGCGGTCCCCCACGCTGGTGGTGCAGACCTCGACGCCGGAGGCACGCATGGCCAGATGCAGGCCGAGGTTGCTCATCACGGTCGTCACCAGGGTGTTCGACGACAGTTCGCCGCTCTCCTGCATGGCCAGGGCGAGGATCACCATGATCGCGTCGCCGTCGATCACGCGACCGTGCGCGTCCACGGCCAGGCATCGGTCCGCGTCGCCGTCGTGCGCGATTCCCAGATCGGCTCGGTACGACACCACTGCGGACCGCAGGCTCTCCATATGCGTCGAGCCGCAGCGCTCGTTGATGTTCAGCCCATCGGGCTGGGCGTTGATGGTGATGACGTTGGCGCCCGCGGCGCGGTAGGCCTGCGGCGCGGCGGCCGATGCGGCGCCGTTGGCGCAGTCGACGACGACGGTCAGCTCGTCGAGCCTGGTGGTGACGGCCTTGCTGACATGTCGCAGATAGCGGTCCAGGGCGTCGTCGGCATCGACCACCCGACCGATCCGCGCGCCCGTGGGGCGCTCGCCGGGGCCCTGGCTGACCAGCTCCTCGATCCGGTCCTCGGTGGCGTCGTCGAGCTTGTGGCCGCCGGGCCCGAAGATCTTGATGCCGTTGTCGGGCATCGGATTGTGGGAGGCGCTGATCATGACGCCGAAATCGGCGTCGTAGGCGCTGGTCAGATAGGCGACGGCCGGGGTGGGCAGAATCCCGACGCGGAGAGCGTCGACGCCTTCGCTGGCCAGCCCTGCAATGACGGCGGCCTCGAGCATTTCCCCGCTCGCCCGCGGGTCGCGGCCGACGACGGCCACGCGTCTGGCGTGTCCACCAGCCGTCGCCAACCGGCGCGCCGCGGCGGAAGCGAGGGCCAATGCCAGCTCAGCGGTCAGATCCTGGTTGGCGACGCCGCGCACCCCGTCGGTGCCGAACAGTCGAGCCATGCCGACAAACTTCTCACAGATGCCCGCCGGAGAGCCAACCGCGCGTGTCGGGGGCCGTGCCGTCGCCGAATCGGTACCCAGACGCGACTCACCGCCCGCATCCGGGGCGATACGGGCGGTGAGCCATGGGTCGGGGCCTGCCGGTCAGCCTCCGAGAATGCCGAGAATCTGGTTCAGCAGATCGATGATCGGCTGCAGCGGATTCGGAGGCACGGGAAGTCCGCCGGCCAGCGAGCACAGCAGCGAACCGAGCAGACCGCCACCCGGATCGGCGGTGATGTTGAGGACGACCTGGTTGAGGTCAACGATCAGGCCGAGCAACTCCAGATGCAGCGGCCCCAGCACCAGGTTCAGGACGTCGCAGACGGCCTGCTGGCTAGCGAAGCGGACTCGGTCGTCCTGGCCGTTTCCGGTGGTGGCCGATGATGGCGCAGCTTCTCCGCCGGGTGCGGAGATCTCATTGACGGGCATCGAGAAGTCGGAGATGTTCACATCTTGGGCGGCACCCCGATCACCCGGTTGATTCCCCTGTTGCGGTTGGCCCGGCGAGACCAGCTTGCCGGTCAGCTGACCGGTCAACGCGATGCCGGTGTTCGACGAGGTCGCGCCGTTGTCGTCGGCTGTGGCCGGTCCGGACTGTTGGGTCACTTCCTTGGCCGCCGTGGCCACGAACTGCCCGTTGAACTTGACCCCGTTCGGGCCGGTCCCCTGCACCTGGACAACGTTCTTCTTGCCCACGCCCGGCGGTTGCGCTACCGACGTTCCGAGCCCGGTGACACCCCCCACCAGCACCAACATTGCGGCGCTCACCAAGACGGTGAGCAAACGCGTCATGAGAATTTTCATGATCACTCCATTCATATTTCTCAGGAAGCAGCGACCCGGCCCCCCGACTGCTCCTGACGTCACGCCGGTGGCGGTAATGGACCGCCCTGCGCGCAGCATCCGTGCTCCCGCGCAGGTGGTTCCACTTGACGACGGAGACGAAACGGCAATTGTCGATAAAATTTTCGTCTGCGTAAGTATGTCGACCCTGCCTAATTAGCTATGCAGTCAATATCAAGCGCATTGCCCCAAGACCCAGCGCAATTAGCTGATCACACAAATGTTCACCGGCCAGCAAAAAGTTTTTTCAGCGCCGTTGACGCCACCGAACCCCCCGGAAACGACTCGCCGCCCGCATCCGGGCGGATGCGGGCGGCGAGGTTGCGGTCTTAGCTGCCGCCGTTCTCGGCGGTCGGGGCAGCCGTCGGCGGGGTCGTCGGCGTCTCGGACGTCGGCGTCGCCTCATGCTGGCGGTCCTGACCCGGTGCATTCTCGGAGTGACCCGGTCCGTTCTGCTGGATCGCGACCGTGCCGAGGGTGTTCGTGCACACCGTCTGATCGGTGCCCTCGGTGTCGGCGGCCTGCGCCAACGCGTTGACCGAGTTCACATCGGTGTGGCACACATCGGCGGCAATCTGCGCCGCGGCGGTCACGTCGACGTCCTCGAGGACACCGGCGTTCCCGAACGAGACGTTGACTCGGCTGTCGTTAGCCGTGTCCGGCTGCGCCATAGCCATACCCATGCCAGCTGTAAAGAGCAGCGATCCGCCCAACAGGGCGCCTGCGGTCAACTTCTTCGCGTTCTGCATCCATCACTCCTTTTCAGTCCGGAGGCGACGATCCGGTCCCCCACGAGGGGCGACTGGGTCGTATCGGTGGCAGTTGCGGTCTGCCGCGCGTGCAGCGCCGCCGCCTCCAACCCCGGTGCATTTACGACGGGAGGGCAAGCGAAACCGGATTTCGTCGAATTGTGAGATAGCCCGCAGCGGGTCTTGAATACAAAACCGCCGGGCGTGCAGTGCACACCCGGCGGTTTCTCGGTTTGATCAGCGCTTGCTGTACTGAGGAGCCTTACGGGCCTTCTTCAGGCCGTACTTCTTGCGCTCGATGGCCCGCGGGTCGCGGGTCAGGAAGCCGGCCTTCTTCAGCGCGGGCCGGTCCTCGGGCTGCACCAGGATCAGCGCCCTGGCGATCGCCAGACGCAGCGCGCCGGCCTGTCCGGACGGTCCGCCACCGTCGAGGTGGGCGTAGATGTCGAAGCTGTCCACCCGGTCGACGGTGACCAGCGGGGCCTTGATGAGCTGCTGGTGAACCTTGTTCGGGAAGTAGTCCTCGAGGCTGCGTCCGTCCAGGTTGAACTGCCCCGTTCCGGGAACCAGGCGCACCCGCACGACCGCCTCCTTGCGGCGGCCGACGGTCTGGATCGGGCGGTCGATGAAGACGGGCTCGCGAGGGGTCGCCTCGACGGCGGCCTCGGTCACGGCATCAGTGTTGTCATCGGTCGTCTCAACTGGCTGAGTCACTGGGCCACCTGCTTGATCTCGTATGGAATCGGCTGCTGGGCGGTGTGCGGATGATCCGGCCCGACATAGACGCGCAGCTTCTTTTTGACCTGGCGGCCGAGCTTCGTGTGGGGAATCATGCCCAGGATCGCGCGTTCGACGACCCGGTCGGCGTGCTTCTCCATCTCCTGAGCGAGCGAGCGCTTGCGCAGACCACCGGGATAACCCGAGTGGCGGTAGAAGAACGTGCGGTCCGCCTTGTTACCGGCGATGGCGATTTTCTCGGCGTTGATGATGATGACGAAGTCGCCACCATCGACATTCGGCGTGTATGTCGGCTTGTGCTTGCCGCGCAGCAATGTGGCTGCTGCGACGGCGAGCCGGCCGAGCACCACGTCGGTGGCGTCGATGACATACCATGAACGTGTGGTGTCACCCGCCTTCGGCGTGTACGTAGGCACAGCGCTACCTCTCCTCTATCGGGTTTCGAGTCCCGGTGACCCGGGTGCCGGTCAGGCGTATTCGGTGGGGCTGATCTCGGCGACCGACGTTGACCCGAGAACCCGTGCTTACCGCACGCCAACGAGGCAGCTTACCTGGACGCGTCGTCGCAGGTCAAAACGTGCATCAGCCCTCGCGCTCCAACTATAGGGAAATCCCTGATTCCTTTTCCTTCCCGTCGCCTTAGCGTCGTCGCCGGGGAGACAGCAAACCGGCCGTCTCACGTCCGATTGTCCAAGATCTCAACGGAGTGAAAATGATTCGTGGCTTGATCGTTGCCGCATTCGTCGTCGCGGCAACCGCCGCCGGGGCCGCCACCGCATCGGCGGACACGTACTACAAGAACTGCAGCGCCGCCCGCGAGGCTGGCGTGGCGCCGATCATGCAGGGCGAGGACGGTTACGCCCCGCACCTGGACCGCGACGGCGACGGAATCGCCTGCGAGTAGTCGACGGTGATGCGCCACCGTGGCCGCTCTCCTCGACCACGGTGGCGCGTACCGTGCGGTCGCCTGGCTCCCCTCCAGTCGGACCGCACAAACCTCTCGGCGTCAGAATCCCCACGCGCCGGCGGCGCTGCGGTCGGTCGCTGCCACGTCGTCGGCGCCGTCGCGGACCGCGTTGCCGAGACTGAACAGGATCTCGTTGAGCGCTCCGGCCGCCTGCTCCCATCGGGCCTGTTCGATGCGGTACGCGTCCGCCGCCTGGCGGGTCCACACCTCCTGAAGCGGCGCGATCTGTGCACGCAGCTCCTCGAGCGCGTTGTTCAGCCTCGCCGAGGTGGTGTGAATTTCCTGGCGGACGGTGTATTCGATCTCGTCGAAGTTGTACGACAACACGTTTTCCATGACCGGCCCTACAGGTGATTGGCCACCGCGCCGATGCGCTGCGAGTGGCTTTCGTTGGCTTCCCGCAGCGTCTGCTCGTTGAGCCGGATGGTCTCGGCGATGCGCTGTAGCGAGGCGTGCAGTTTCAGGGACTCGGCATTCCACCGGTCGACGACGTCGCGGAAGCGGGTCGCCGCGACGCCGCCCCAGACCGAGGGCGGCACAGCGCTCATCCGGCCGATGAACGACTGCAGCATGGCCCTGATTTCGTCGTTGCGTGTGTCGGTCTGATTGGCGACCGCCACCATCATGTCGAAATCGGTGTTGAGCGAACCGCCTTGCGGTGCTGTCATGGAAATCCTTTCATTCGGGCTCTGATTGATACGACGCATTGGGCGCCGGTCCGGTTCCACCCGATTTTTCAGGTGACCGCGTGCGCGGAGCTGATCGCTTGATCGCATACGTCGCGGACCCTGTCCTCGTCGCCCGGTGCGGTTTGACATCCGATGGCGATGCGAACACCGGCGTCGGCGAGAACGGTCCACGCGACGTGACGGTGGGCGCGGAGTTCGCGATAGGTCACGGCGGTTCTTCCCGCCCGAGAGTCGACCGGGTTGAAGTCGACGAAGACATCGCCGGGCTCGCCGGACAGAGCTTTGCGCAACGAGGCGGCGGTCTGCACGAGGTCCGCCTCGGGTGGGCCGACCGACTGGGTCAGGTGCAGCACGATGCCGTCGTCCGTCGGTGACGTGACTTGCACCCGAGCCGAACCCGGCCCGGTCGTGATGTGCTCCACCGGCCATCCTGCCGGCACCATCACCTGAACTCGGCCCTCCGCCAGCACGGTTGACGCGAGGTCCGGTGCTCGGTCACCACCACCGCGCAACCCCAAAGCGCCGCACACCGCCACCATCGACGCGACGGCACCGACCAGCACGGCCGTCCGCCGCGGTCGGGTCGGCTCGGGGACGGCCGTGGGGTCGGGTGTCGGCGGTGCCTGACGGATGGCGTCCTCGTCGACGGGGCGAGCCTCGATTCCGTTGTGCCGCAACTGAGTGAAGATTTCGTCGGTCAGCGGTCCACCGGCTCCGTCGATCAGCACTGGGTCCGCCGAACCCGCCGCTGCCACCACCTTCTCGACCACCTCGTGACCGATGTTGGCCATGACGACGGTCCGAGCGCCCGGACGGGTGACAACGATCAACTCCGGGGCGATTTCCACGACGGTGACTCGCGTGCGCCCCTGAAGCAGCGCTGCTCGTCCGATCACCTCGACGTCCGGTGCCGCCGTCGCGTGGCGCACGCGCTCGATCCGAGCGCTCGGCCACCATGTCGGGCAGACGAGGACGACGGTGTCGGCGTCGCACACCGCGACGCGCATCAGTTCGGTCCAGAGTTCCGTTACGGATACGGCGCGCTCGCCGACCAACACCAGTTCGTCGTCGATCGCGTCGAGCGCCGCTGAGACCAGTTCGGCGTCAGCCGGATTCGGGCCGCGAACCGCGGCCGGCCCTATCTCGACGACGGCGCGGCTCATGACGGCTTCACCCAGCCGATCTGGATGAGGCGCTCGCCGTCACCCCGAGCGATCAGCGTGCCGCGCCCCGGCGGCTGCGCCGACGGCCGAACCGACCCCAGCAGTACACCATCGTCAGGGCTCGCGCTCATCATCACGCCGAGGCATCCGATCTCACGCGTCCGAGAGAGAAGTGGATCGAACATCGCCCGCGCCGCGCCTCCGGACCGGCGGGCGACGATGATGTGCAGGCCGAGGTCGGCAGAGTGCGGCAGGAGGTCGGCGAGCGGGGTCAACGGGTTGCCGGTCCCGGCGGCCACCAGGTCGTAATCGTCGACCACGAGGAAGATCTCGGGCCCGGACCACCACGACCGGTCACGCAACTGCTGTTGCGTCACGTCCTCACCCGGCATCCGGGTTTCAAGCGTCGCAAGCAGTTTGGGCATACGTGTGGCCAACGCCGCGGGCGATGCCGCGTATCCCGTGAGGTGCCCGGATTCGACGACGCCGAGCAGCGAGCGTCGGAAGTCCACGATCTCCAGTCGCGCCTGCTCGACGGTTCGGGTCCGGACGATCTCGTGACACAGCAGTCGCAGCAGCGATGTCTTGCCGCAAGCACCCTCCCCGAGTACCAGCAGATGTGATTGCTCGGTGAAATCGATGCTCACCGGGCGTAAGTCACTCTCATCGAGACCGAGCACGATTTGCTGCCTGCACTGTGCCGGGCAAGTCGCGACCAGTTCGGAGTGATCCACCACTGTCGGAAGTAGCTCGATGCGGGGAGCACGCCGTCCGTTCCACCGCTTCCTGCATTGCTCGACGCTCACCGCCACCGCCTCACCCAGGCCTTCGGTTCCGGCCACGCCGTCCCAGCGCGGCAGCGCGATCGCCATCTCCCGACCGTCGACCGTGATCCCCCTTCCCGGCGGACAGTCGATCAACATGCGGGCCCGGCGGCGATCCATCTCGGACTCGGCCGGGTCGCCGAGCCGGAGTTCGATGCGCGTCGCGATCTGGTCCTTCAGCGCAGGCCGCAGTTCGGCCCATCGCGATGCGGTGATGACGACGTGCACGCCGAACGCGAGTCCCTGCGCGGCGATCGCGGTGATCGACGCCTCCAGCGATTCGAGATGCCGGCGTAGCTGACCCCAGCCGTCCACAACGAGAACCACGTCGCCGTAGGGGTCGTCGGCCGCGGCCGGTACGCGTGCGGCGCGCAGTGCGCGGTATTCGGCCATCGAACCGATACCCATTGCGCGAAACAGATTTTCCCTGGATCGGATCAGTGCTTCGACCACGGCGACGGTGCGACGGCACAAGTCGACATCGGCTTGGCTCGGTACCGCGCCAACCTGCGGGAGTCCCGCGAGCCCGGCCAGGGCGCCGCCACCGAAATCCAGGCAATAGAAGACGATCTCGTCGGGGCTGTGCGTCACGGCGAGCGCGAGGATCAGCGTTCGCACGGTAGTCGACTTACCCGACTGGGGTGCACCGACGATCGCAACGTGTCCGGCAGCCATCTGCGCGACGAGCAGATCGCGGCGCTGGTGGAAGGGATCGTCCACCAGCCCGATGGGGGCGCTGAGCGCGGGTCGGCCGCCGGGCGGGGTGATGAGGTCGAGCGTCGGAGGCGCGGCCAGCGGCGGCAACCACACGGGGTGCGCCGCCGCCCCTCGACCGGCGAGCTTTTCCAGCACGACCTCGAACACGGTGCGGGACTGCGCCGCGACGTGATGGTCCGGAACCGGTTCGGGTGTGGCGGTGAAGACCATCGGCTCTGGTTGCTGGTCATCCGAACACAGTTGGCGACACGGGCCGGAGACGAACCCCGTTTGGAACCGGGACAGGTCACCGTCGGCTGTCTTCAGCAGCGCCGCGCCTGGGGACAACGGAAGTGTGTGCGCGTCGGCGACGCCCAGCACGGCGCGGGATTCGCTCGCGGAGAAGGTCTTGAGGCAGATCCGGTATGACAAGTGGGTGTCCAGACCGCGGAGCCGCCCCTCGTCGAGCCGTTGACTGGCCAACAAGAGGTGAATGCCCAGTGATCGGCCCAGCCTGCCGATCGCGACGAACAGTTCGGCGAAGTCGGGATGTTGGCTCAGCAGCTCAGAGAACTCGTCGACGACGATGAACAGCGTGGGCAGGGGCGGCAATGCGCCGCCGCTTGCACGAGCCTGAGCGTAATCGGCGATGTTGGCGAAATTGCCTGCTGCGCGGAGCAATTCCTGCCTGCGGTGGACCTCACCGGCGAGCGCGTCGCTCATCCTCGCGACGAGGTGCACTTCGCCCGCCAGGTTCGTGATCACAGCGGCCACATGCCGCGCACGTTCCATGCCGAGGAACGTCGCACCGCCCTTGAAGTCGACGAGGACGAGGTTGAGCACCTCGGGCGGATGCATCGCGATCATGCCCAGGACCAATGTGCGCAACAGTTCGGACTTCCCGGACCCGGTGGCACCGACACACAGCCCGTGCGGGCCGATGCCGTCGCGGGCGGCCTCGTTGATGTCGATCCGGACCGGTGTTCCGTCGTCGGTGACGCCGATGGGCACCCCCCGCACCTGGCGCGTCTGCGCCCAGAGCGCCTCCGCGACAAGCTCGGCGGGGCGCTCGATGCGCATCAGATCGAACCAGCCGCCGCGGACCGGAGCGTCGTCGAGTCGGTGACCGGCCAACCGGCGCGCACACACCGTCGCCTGCACCAGCGTCATGAAGTCCGGCGTGCATTCGAGACCACCGCCGGCGGTCAACTTCTCGCCGTCGAGATGCATCCGCAGCACGTCGTCACCCGGGGAGATCCCGATCCCCAGGACCGTGACACCACCGGTCGCCGATGAGCGCCCGTGGCCGTCGACGACGACCACGAGGTGCTGCTGCGCCGACGGATGCGGCGAATGTCGATACTGAGGAAGCCATTTGAGCCACTCCCACTCGTAGCGCGTTCCGCGGTCGGTGAGGGCCGCGATCGCTATCGAATCGCTCGCGTGATGTGTCGCGAGTTGGCACACCATCGCCCGCACCAGTCCGCGGGCACGCTCGACGTCACCGTCCACCGCGATCACCGGGTGTCGGCGCAGCGGCACCGCAATCGGCATCTCACCGATGCTCGAGCGCTGCCGGATCAGTGCGCGCAGCGCGGACACCGTCACCGGGTCCTGCTCATCGACGCCGCCCAGGTCGGGCTCCGACAGCGGTGTGCGCAACGGCTGCTCGCCGACACCTACCCGGACGCAACAGAAGTCCGTGTCGGCGGGGCGCGGTCGCGCCATGAGCCGACCGCCCACTGATGCCCACAGCGACTCCGGCGCCGGGTAGCGCGAGAGCTGTTCGCGGCGTTGGTCCATCGCACTCGCGACGATCTCGTCGTCGAGCTCGTCGAGATAACGCAGGTAACTTCGCCGATTTCGGTCGATCTCAGCGGATCGTTCCGCCCCGCCCCTGGCGCCGTACACCAGCGTGCCGAGGACCGACATGACCATCATGGCCGGAAAGAACATGAACATCGGCGCCCGGCCGGCCGTGGCCCCCGACGTGAAGTACAGGGCCGTCATGCCGACGGTCGCGACAATCATGGCCAGCGGCAACAGGCGTGCGACGGGATTGGTTGACGACGCCTTCGGCAGCGCCGGTGGGGGTTTCACCACGAAACCGCGCGATTCAGTGGGCAACTCCATCGATGACTCGGACGCGGACGGACGGGATTCGGTTCCATCCACAGCCCGGAAAAGACGTGCAACGCGGCCAGCGTCGGGCGCGTTACGGTGACCACGCGGCGTCACAAGGGGGGATGCGGTGTCTGATTCACGCTGCCGGGTCAGCGTTCACGTCGACGACGTGGGCGCGACGAGCGCCGATCTGACGCTTCCGGGGCGGGTCTGCGTCGGCGACATGCTCCCGTCGATCATCGACCTGACCCGCGCCGGTCCGCGCGATCCCGCTCTGCGCTGGCGACTTCACCGAGTCGACGGATCGTCACTCGATGAGTCGCTGACCCTTCTGGACAACAACATTCGCGACGGCGAGCTGCTGTGGCTCAGCGCGGAGACCATTCCTGCGCCGGTCTTCGTCGATCGGGATCCCGGCGGTGCCGTCGCCCGGCTGCGACCGACGCACGACGGCGTCCCGGGCACGTTGTGTGTCGGAGGCAGCGTGGTCGCGGCCGGAATCGGTGGCATCGCGATCCTGACCTCGGGAAGTGGAGGTGCAGTTGTCGCCGGCGCCGCACTGACCGGGGCGATGATGACCGCCGCGCTGGTCGCGCGCCGCACCGCCCCGGAACCGTTGGTGTGCAGCGCTTTCAGCGCGTTGACCGCGATATCGGCCGCGGTGACGGGTGCGGTCGTGGTGCCTGACGGAGCCCTCGCCGCACATCTGCTGCTGGCGTCGGCGGCCGCGCTTACCGCCGCGGTCGTCTGCCTGCGCATCACGGGTCGCGGTCGCATCCCGCTCACCGCGATCGCCACCGCGTCCCTGCTGTGCAGTGCGGTTTCGGCCGCGTCAGTCGCGTGGCGTCTCGACGGTCTCGCCTCGGGCGCGTTGCTGGCGACGATCGCGCTGGTGACTGTCAGTTCATCGCCGAGGCTGGCGATCAAGCTCACCCGCGTCGGCTCCGATCCGCCGGAGGAGCGCCACGCGGCCCGAGCCCATGACCTGCTGACCGGCATTCTCACCGGGGCATCGACCGCCGCTGCCATCGCCACGGTGTTCCTCGGCCATGGCGCGCTGGCCGTGCGGCAGTTCTCCATCCCGGCTGCGGCGTTCGACGGCGTCGTCGGTGCGGCGCTGTTGTTGCGCACTCGTACGCATATCGGATCGGCCCGCCGTACCGCGCTGGGTGTATGCGGATTCGGCTCGCTCGCAGCAGGATTCGTGATCATGGTGGCGGCCATGCCGGGTCACGCACACTGGCTCGGCGCCATGGCCGCTGTCGCGGGCACCGGATTCCTGATCCCGTTTCTCCAGATCGCGCCCGGTCTGGTCGCACGCCGCGCGGTCGAACTGGCCGAGTACGCGACGCTCGCGGCGGTCATCCCGCTGAGCTGCTGGATCGCCGGGGTGTTCGGTCTTGTCCGCGGCCTGGCCCTGGCGTGAGACGCGTACTTCCCCTCGCCCTCGCCGTGGCGTTCGCCTCGGCCCCACTGACGGGCGCCTCCACGGCGGCAGCGATAACCCCACCGTCGGTGGACAAGTCACTGCTCCCCCCATCTCAGTCGCCGGTTCCCCCGCGACCCACCGTGCAGACGGAGGCGTGCACGATCGCTCAGAAAGCGTCGCTCGGCGGCGAAGTCGGCGGCCAACTCGACGACCTCGATCTGCAGTCGGTGTGGCCACTCACACGTGGAGCCGGGCAGACCGTCGCGGTTATCGACACCGGTGTGGCGCGCCACCGCATGCTTCCGCGTCTGCTTCCAGGCGGCGACTACGTGTCGAGTGGCGACGGCACCGAGGACTGCGACGGTCATGGAACGATCGTCGCGGGCATCGTCGGCGCCACACCGGGTTCCGCCGACGCGAACGCTTTCAGCGGTGTCGCACCTGAAGCCGCGATCATCGGTATTCGGCAGTCGAGCGCCAGGTTCAGCGAGGAAGGCGCTCCGACATCCGGTTTCGGAGACGTCGATACGCTCGCGCGCGCGGTGCGCACCGCGGCGGACATGGGCGCGACCGTGATCAACATCTCGACCGTTGCCTGCGTACCTGTCGGCACGCCGCTCGACGACGGTGCCCTGGGCGCCGCGCTGGCCTACGCAGTGGACGTGAAGAACGTCGTCGTCGTGGCCGCGGCGGGCAATGTGGGCGGCGCCGGACAGTGCGAGCACCAGAACCCTACGCCACCGGGTCGACCGGACTGGAACGACGTCAAAGCGGTGGTCAGCCCCGCCTGGTATGACGACCATGTGCTGACGGTCGGGTCGCTCGGATCCGACGGTGCGCCTTCGTCATTCACCTTGGCGGGTCCCTGGGTCGACGTCGCCGCCCCCGGCGAGCGGGTGGTGTCGCTGGATCGTGACGGCGACGGCCTCGTCGCTACGACTCCGACGGTTTCGGGTGGGAAGCCGCTCGCGGGAACCAGTTACGCCGCACCCGTGGTCACGGGTGCCGTCGCACTACTGCGGTCGCGCTCACCGCAGTTGACCGCCCGGGAGGTCATGCGGCGCATCGAGGACACGGCACGCCACCCCGCCGCGGGGTGGGACCCGCTGGTCGGTCACGGCGTCGTCGATGTGCTGGCGGCGGTGACGGGCGGCGCCCCACCCCGCGCGCACTCCGACCATCCGGTGACGGTATCGCTGACCCGGCCGTCTCCGGCAGACGAACAGGCGGCGGGTGTCGCGGTGCGGGGCGCAGTCGTCTGCCTGACGGCGGCAACCGCCATCACCGCGATGACGTTGTCGGCCAGACGGTTACGGCGCTCCGGTCCCGTCCCGCGCGACTGAGGCGGCCTCGACGCTCAGCTCCGGCCCGCGCGGCAGCCTGGCCAGCAGCGGCCACGGGGCGGGCACCGGGTCGCCGGTCAGACCGAGACGCCGCGCCGTCTCGTCGTCGCGGATGCCGAAGACCACCCCGGCATCGTTGACCAAGAACAGGGTTCCGGTGCGTGCACCGTCACCGCTCACCCCCGCCGCTCGCACATATGCGCTGCGGCCACCACTCATCGCAAAGCCGTCGATCGCGGCGCCGTCGTCGTCAGCCTGTGCCAGCCGCACTGTGGGCGCATCCGGTACTGCGTCGACGGCGATCGTATCGGTTACAACGGACTTCGCGTTCGCCGACCAGAACCACCGTCCGCACACCACCGGATCGTCGATCGGATCGGCGCGTTCGGGGAAGTGTCCGACGGGCAGATCGTCCACGACGGGGACGGTGCCGATGATGCCCGGCTCGACGGTGACGATCTCGTGCGCCTGCTGAGGCTGAGTGAATCGAATGAGATCGGCTGCCACCATCCCGATCCGCTGCACTCCCGTTCCCAGCACCACGTAGTGCTCCCACGACTCGGCACGCGGCACCCGGACCACGGCGCCGATGCGCAACCCGTGCAACGGCGCCGGCGCGGGCGCACCGGCGTCGCGGATGGCAGGCGCCTTGATCTCGGGCACCTCCGGCACGGTGTCGAGCAATGCGCGCGCAACCGGCCGCGGCACAACGCCGTCGAGCCCGAGCGCATGGACGACGGCCGGGCTGCGCATGTCGACGTTTGCGCGCCGGCCGCCGAAAAGCAGGTACGTTTGCGCCTCGCCTGCTGCGCTGACCAGTACGCCATCCTCCGCGGCGCGGGTGTCGCCGACGAACCCCACGAATACGGTCGATAGCCCCGAATCGTCCTCGCACACCATCCATGTCGATTCGTCGCCGGTCAGCGGCGAGCCCACCGCATCGGGAGCGCCCGGAATGCCGAGTGTCGCGCCCCGCGGCGCGGCCTCGACGGCCGAGCTGTTGACCAGCCGGGGCTTGGCGGGCGAACCGCTGACCAACCGGGCCGAAGCGAGGTTCGGCACCGGGTGCAGAGTCCGGTCGACCCGCACGTACAGCGCGCCGCTGTCGCGCACCATCACGATCGGGTCGTCGCCGAGTGCCCCTCGCGGCTGCAGGAACGCCAGGACGGCGGCCACCCCGAGTCCGACGACGGCAAGGATCGAACCAGCGAGCAGCGAAAACGCCTGTGCGCGCAGGGGATCGTCGATCATCCGCACATCGCCGCGAACCAGTGCGTGCTCCAAGCGCCGCAGCAGGAACCGGTGCGCGCTGATCTGCACGCCGGTGGTCGATCGCCCCGTCATCACTCCCCCGCGCAAAGCTTAAGGCCCGCGGGCAGTCCCGATCGTCACCGCTTTCGGGCTCGACGCTCCCGGTACGCCGCCACGTGCTGGCGGTTGCCGCAATTGCCGGTGTCGCAGAACTTCCCCGACCGATTGCGGGAGAGGTCGACCAGAACCGCGTCGCAGTCGGACGCCGCGCAGATCTTCAGCCGGCGCAGTTCGCCGATGCGGATGAGGTCGGCCAGGGCCATCGCCATTTCGGCCCCCATGCGCTGCCACAGCGGGTCGTCGACCGACGCCAGGTGCAGATGCCACTCCGGCATCTCCGGATGCCGCGTCAGCCACGGCGAGGCGTTGGTGTCGCTGAGCAACGCGTTGACCTGATCCACCGTGCTTTCCTCGTCGTCGGCGACCGCCCAGATCTGGCCGAGCCGCTCCCGCAGGCCGTGGACGGACGCGAGTTCGGCGTCGTCGTAGTCGCGTCGGCCCGTCCAGCCGAAGCTGTCGAGGTACTCGTTCAGCGCCGCCATGTCGGAAAGCCGCTCACCGTCGACGCGGTCGCTGTTGATCAGCACACACGCGGCCCGAAGGGTGAGCTCGGTGTCATGACTGAAAAGCATTTGACTCATGACGCCTCTCATCGCTAGTGTCAGGACCGTAGTTCATTTTACTCATTACATTACCCCGGAGGTGCGGTCATGGCTGTGACGAGTCCTGGCACGCGGCCGGCCGCCGACCACTTCCGGCTCGGTATGGCCCTGGCGTTGGGGTCGGCGGTTGCGTTCGGCTCATCGGGACCGTTCGCGAAGGCGCTGATGGAGTCGGGCTGGACCCCTACTGCCGCGGTCGTCGCCCGGCTGGCGGGTGGAGCGCTTGTGATGGCGCTGTTCGCGACCGTCGTCAGGCGCGGATGGGTGCGCGAGGCGCTGCGCCACCCCGCCACGGTGCTGGCGTACGGGGTGGTGCCGATCGCCGGCGCCCAGCTGTTCTACTACAACGCCGTCGCGCACCTCTCGGTCGGCGTCGCGCTGCTGCTGGAATACACCGCGCCCATCCTCGTCGTGGGGTGGGTCTGGGCCACCACCCGGCGCCGCCCGACCACGTTGACACTGGCAGGCGTCGCGCTGGCGATCGCCGGGATCACCCTGGTGCTCGACGTGTTCTCGGGCGCCCACATCGACCTCGTCGGCGTGGGCTGGGGCCTGGCGGCGGCGCTGTGCGCCGCCGGATACTTCCTGATGTCGGCCAACGTCGGTGTCACCGCCGACGATGATGACGGGATCAGCCCCGTCACCCTGGCCGCCGCCGGTCTGGTCGTCGGCTCGGCCGCCGTCACCCTCCTCGGCCTGGCCGGGGTGATGCCGCTGACGTTCGCCACCAACGACACCGTCGTCGCCGGGCACACCACGTCGTGGGTGGTGCCGGTCATCGCCCTGGGCATCGTCGCCACCGCGATCGCCTACACGCTGGGCATCATGGGCATCGCCTGGCTGCGGCCGCGTTTTGCGTCGCTCGTCGGCCTGTCCGAAGTCATGTTCGCGGTGCTGGCGGCGTGGATCCTGCTCGGCGAGGCGATCACCCCCACCCAGGCGGTCGGCGGCGCCATCGTCCTGGCCGGGCTGGCGTTGGCCCGGGCCGGTGACCGCACGGAAGCGGTTGCCGAGGCGAGCTGGCCGGACGGCCCACTCGAGGAGTCACCCGCACAGGCGAACTGTTAGCCCCCGGACCCCTCGGTATGTGAGGATGTGCGCGTGACTTTGCTGCGCGTGACGGCCCGACTGGCGGCCGCGGCCGTCCTCGGCGCACTCGCGGGCGGCGCGGCCCCGCTCGCGGCCGCCCAACCAGGTCCCCTGCCCGGCCCCGTCGACCCCGGATACCCGGGATACGGCGCGACCTCGTCGTCGTGCAGCGATATCGAGGTGATCTTCGCGCGCGGCACCGACGACACCCCGGGCCTCGGCACACCGGGCACCGCCTTCGTCAACGCGCTGCGAGGCCTGAAGAGCGGGAGCACGATCAGCACCTACGCGGTCAACTACCCCGCGTCCTATGACTTCCTGGCCGCCGCCGACGGCGCGACCGACGCCACCAACCGCGTCGCGATGCTCTCGCAGCAGTGCCCGAGCACCCGCATCGTGCTCGGCGGCTACTCGCAGGGCGCAGCGGTCGTCGACATGCTGGCGGGGGTGCCTCCGCTGGGCAACAAGATCGGCTCGATCGGGTCGGCTCCGCCGTTGCCCGGGAGCCTGGTGCCCAACGTCGCCGCCGTCGCGGTGTTCGGCAACCCGGCGACCAAGTTCAGCAACCCGATCACCAAGTCGGTGTTCGCGGGCCGGGCAATCGACCTGTGCAAGGACGGCGACCCGATCTGCTCCCGCGGCCGTAACCCGTTCGCACACAACGACTACGTCACCGCCGGCCTGGTTCAGGAGGCCGCGAACTTCGTCGCCGGTCTCGTCTGAGTCCGCGCGGCGATAACATCTCGTCCCGTGATTTTCGCGCGCCTCCGTCGGTTCGCCGCCGCAGCCGTCATCGTGGCGATCGGACTGATCCCCTCGCTTCTGCAGCCCCCGACCGCTTCGGCGCAGGGCTGCTCCGACGTCACGGTGGTGTTCGCCCGCGGGACCGGTGAACCACCGGGCATCGGCCGCGTCGGCCAGGCGCTGGTGGACGCCCTCCGCCCTCAGCTCGGGGGCCGGACCCTGTCGGCATACGGGGTGGCCTACCCGGCCACGTACGACTTCGCGCTGGCCGCCGACGGTGCCGCCGACGCGGCGGCGTTCATCACGACCACCGCACAGTCGTGCCCGGACTCGCGCATCGTGCTGGGCGGGTTCTCGCAGGGCGCCGCGGTCGTCGACATGCTCGCCGGAGTGCCGCCGCTGGGTAACCGGCTCGGCGCCCTGGGGCCGGTCCTGCCGCCGAACGTCACACCCAACGTCGCCGCGGTGGCGGTGTTCGGCAACCCCGCCACGAAGTTCGGCAACCCGATCACATCGGCTCCGCTGTTCGGGGGGCGCGCGATCGACCTGTGCACCGACGGCGACCCGATCTGCTCCCGCGGCCGCAATCCGTTCGCTCACAGCGACTACGTCGGAGCCGGAATGGCGAACCAGGCTGCAGATTTCGTGGCGCGACTGGTCTGAAATCACAGCACCCGCGCCGGATTACCTTCGTGCGCGTTGATTAGGTCCTATAGGATCGGCGAGGTGCTAAACGATCTTGTTCGCTGCTGGGGACGCCGCGGGATGCAGCTCACCGGAGCGCTCGCACTCGCCATTGCGGGTCTGATCGCACCTGTGCCGCAAGCCAGCCCGGGGCTCGTGCCCGTCGCCGCCGCACAGTCGTGCCCGCCGGTCGAGCTGATCTTCGCCCGCGGCCGCACCGAAGCACCCGGTGCGGGCGTGATCGGAAACGCGCTCATCAGCGCGCTGCGCAGCAAGACCGGCAAGAACATCAGCCTCTACTCCGTGCAGTACCCGGCCGACACCGAGGTCGACATCGGCGCCAACGACATGAGCTCACGGATCCAGGACATGGCGGCCCGGTGCCCCGACACCCGGCTGGTCCTCGGTGGGTACTCCCTGGGCGCCGCCGTGACCGACGTCGTGCTGGCCGCACCGATCGCCGCATTCGGGTTCAAGAAGCCGCTGCCCCCGGGCATGGACACCCACATCGCCGCGGTCGCGCTGTTCGGTAACGGCGCGGCGTGGGCGGGCCCGATCACGAACTTCAGCCCGCTCTACCGTGAGCGCACCATCGAGCTGTGCCACGGTGCCGACCCGATCTGCAACCCCGCCGAGCCGAAGACCTGGGAGGGCAACTGGCCCGACCACGCAGCAAGGGCGTACGTGAACGCAGGCATGGTCAATCAGGCGGCCGACTTCATCGCGGGGCGTGTCTAGTCGACGACCCGAAGGTCACGAGTCACCTTGGTCCTGGCCTCGAGCTGATCGTCGGGCGGATAGTCCACACCGACGAGCGTCAATCCCTGAGGCGGCGCCGCCGCGAATTCGCTGGACCGTCGCTCGGCCGTCAACAGTCCTGCGCACCAAGCGGGTTCGCGGCGGTGTTCACCGACCGCCAGCAGCGCCCCGACCAGCGAGCGGACCATCGACCAGCAGAACGCATCGGCGGTGACGTGCGCGGTGACCCGGGTGCCCTCGCTCGACCAGTCCAGCCGCTGCAGGTCACGGATGGTGGTGGCACCCTCGCGGTGCCGGCAGAAGGCGGCGAAATCGTGCAGACCCAATAGTTTCCGGGACGCCTCGGTCATCGCCTCCACGTCGAGCGGACGCGGCCAAGCGGTCACATAGCGCGCCTCGTGCGGTTCGACACCGTACGGCGCCGTCGACAACCGATACACGTAGTGCCTGCGCAGCGCGGAGAATCGGGCGTCGAAACCGGAGGCGGCACGCGCGATCTGGACCACGCGGACATCGGCGGGCAGGAACCTCCCGAGCCGACGCACCAGCGGTAGGAACTCGCTGTCGCCGGGCCGCGGCGTGCGCGGATACGCGTGCGCCAGAGCGTCTTCCGGCACGTCGACATGGGCGACCTGGCCGGTCGCGTGCACCCCCCTATCGGTGCGCCCCGCCGCGCGGGTCACCACCGCAGCGCGGAACACCGTCGACAGTGCGTCGTCGATGACGCCGGCGACCGTGCGCTGTCCGGCCTGGACCGCCCAGCCCGCGAATTCGGTTCCGTCGTAGGCGATGTCGAGCCGAAGACGAACGAGCCCGCCACCGGAATCGATGGCGGGCCCGCTCATGACGTCCTCAGGACTTGTCGTCATCCTTGTCGGCTTCGGCCTCGGCGTCAGCCTCGGCGGGAGCCTCCGCCTCGGCTTCCGAGGACTCGGCCTTGGCCTCCTCGACCGACTCGTCTTCCGTGGGACCCTCGGCGGCCTCCGGCTCGACCGCGGCTTGCGGCGCGGCTGCCGCCGCGACCGGCTGCTCGGTCTTCGAGCCAGCGGCGCCGGGCTGGATGTCGCCGCCGGAGCGGCTCCGGCGGGCCCTATCGGCCTCCGAGGTCACCGTCTTCTCCCGCACCAGCTCGATGACCGCCATGGGAGCGTTGTCGCCCTTGCGGTTCTCGACCTTGATGATGCGGGTGTAGCCGCCCTCACGGTCGGCGAAGAACGGGCCGATCTCGGCGAACAGCGTGTGCACGATGTCCTTGTCGCGGATCTTCTTCATCACCTCGCGCCGGTTGTGCAGCGTGCCCTTCTTGGCGTGGGTGATGAGCTTCTCCGCGTAAGGACGCAACGCCCGCGCTTTGGGCTCGGTCGTCTTGATGCGGCCGTGCTCGAAAAGCGACGTGGCCAGGTTGGCCAAAAGCGCCTTCTGGTGCGAGGACGACCCGCCGAGGCGAGGGCCCTTGGTGGGCTTGGGCATTGCGACTATCTCCTAAATGGGGCCGGCCCCCGTATCAGGTAGGGCCGGGACGGTTTGTGCTTAGAGCTGTTCGGTTTCGGCGTAGTCCTGGTTGTCGTCCAGGTCGTAGCCGGCATCGCTGTTCCAGGTGCCGGTGGCGACGTCGTAACCGGCGACCTCGGACGGGTCGAACGAGGCGGGGCTGTCCTTGAGCGATAGGCCCAGCTGGTGCAGCTTGATCTTTACCTCGTCGATGGACTTCTGGCCGAAGTTGCGGATGTCCAGCAGATCGGACTCCGTGCGAGCGACCAGTTCGCCAACGGTGTGCACACCCTCGCGCTTGAGGCAGTTGTACGACCGCACCGTGAGGTCCAGATCGTCGATCGGCAGCGCGAAGCTGGCGATGTGGTCGGCCTCGGCCGGCGACGGGCCGATCTCGATACCCTCGGCCTCGACGTTGAGTTCCCGTGCCAGACCGAACAATTCGACCAGCGTCTTGCCCGCCGATGCGAGCGCGTCACGCGGGGTGATCGAGTTCTTGGTCTCGACGTCGAGGATCAGCTTGTCGAAGTCGGTGCGCTGCTCGACGCGGGTGGCCTCCACCTTGTAGGTGACCTTGAGCACCGGCGAGTAGATCGAATCGACCGGGATCCGGCCGATCTCGGCACCGGAGGCCTTGTTCTGCACGGCGGGGACGTAACCGCGGCCGCGCTCGACGACCAGCTCGACCTCGAGCTTGCCCTTGTCGTTGAGGGTGGCGATGTGCATCTCAGGGTTGTGCACCGTCACGCCGGCCGGCGGAACGATGTCACCCGCGGTGACCTCACCCGGGCCCTGCTTGCGCAGGTACATGGTGACCGGCTCGTCCTCTTCCGACGAGACGACCAGGCCCTTGAGGTTCAGGATGATGTCGGTGACGTCTTCCTTGACACCGGGCACCGTGGTGAACTCGTGCAGCACCCCGTCGATGCGGATGCTGGTGACCGCCGCGCCCGGGATGGACGACAGCAGCGTGCGCCGAAGCGAATTGCCAAGGGTGTAACCGAAACCGGGCTCCAGGGGTTCGATGACGAACTGAGAGCGGTTCTCGGCCTTGACTTCTTCGGACAGTGTGGGTCGCTGAGAAATCAGCATGTGTTTCTTTCCTCCTCTACGGCACCCGCTATTTGATGCCGCAAATCCCTACCGCCATCCAAGCGGCGGGAAGACTACTTCGAGTAGAGCTCGACGATCAGCTGCTCGGACAGCGGGACGTCGATCTGCGCGCGCTCCGGCAGCTGGTGCACCAGGATGCGCTGACGCTCTCCGACGACCTGCAGCCACGACGGGATCGGCCGCTCGCCCGCGGTCTCCCGGGCGATCACGAACGGATCGGTGTTGAGCGACTTCTCCTTCACGTCGATGATGTCGTACTGCGACACCCGGTAGCTCGGGATGTCGACCTTGACACCGTTGACCAGGAAGTGCCCGTGGCTGACCAGCTGGCGCGCCATCCGGCGGGTGCGTGCCAAGCCGGCGCGGTAGATGACGTTGTCCAGCCGGCTCTCCAGGATGCGCAGCAGGTTGTCACCGGTCTTGCCCGGCAGACGGTTGGCCTCTTCGTAGTAGCGACGGAACTGCTTCTCCATAACCCCGTACGAAAAGCGGGCCTTCTGCTTCTCCTGCAGCTGCAGGCGGTATTCGCTCTCCTTGATCCGCGCACGGCCGTGCTGGCCGGGCGGGTAGGGGCGCTTCTCGAACGATTGATCTCCGCCGACCAGGTCGACGCCGAGGCGGCGTGACTTGCGGGTCGCGGGTCCGGTGTAACGAGCCATGTCTGTTTCTCCCTCGTCCTACTAGACCCGGCGCCGCTTCGGCGGACGGCATCCGTTGTGCGGCTGCGGCGTGACATCGGCGATCGCGCCGACCTCGAGGCCGGCGGCCTGCAGCGACCGGATCGCGGTCTCGCGGCCCGAGCCCGGGCCCTTGACGAATACGTCGACCTTCTTGACGCCGTGCTCCTGCGCCTTGCGGGCGGCGTTCTCGGCCGCCAGCTGCGCGGCGAACGGCGTCGACTTACGCGAGCCCTTGAAGCCCACGTGGCCCGACGATGCCCACGCGATCACGTTGCCCGACGGGTCGGTGATCGTCACGATCGTGTTGTTGAACGTGCTCTTGATGTGTGCGGCGCCGTGCGGGACGTTCTTCTTTTCCCGGCGACGGGTCTTCTGACCGCGTTTTGCGGAGGCCGTCTGCCCGGTCTTCTTGGTTGGTGGCATCTCTCTTACCTGGCCTTCTTCTTACCCGCGATGGTGCGCTTCGGACCCTTGCGGGTGCGCGCGTTGGTCTTGGTCCGCTGGCCACGCACCGGCAGGCCACGGCGGTGCCGCAAGCCCTGGTAGCAGCCGATCTCGATCTTGCGGCGGATATCGGCCTGCACCTCGCGGCGCAGATCGCCCTCCACCTTGAGGTTCGCTTCGATGTAGTCGCGCAGCTGGGTCACCTGATCATCGGTGAGGTCCTTCGTGCGCAGGTCCCGGCTGATGCCGGTGGCGTCCAGGATCTCCTGGGAGCGGGTACGGCCGACGCCGTAGATGTAGGTCAGGGCGATTTCCATGCGCTTATCGCGCGGAAGATCAACGCCCACGAGACGTGCCATCAGGCAGTGTTCCTTCTTCTATGCGGAGGTCTTGTCCCAGTCCGTTCCCGCTGTCTCGGGGTCCGGCCTCCGTGCCGGGCGTGATCGAGCGGCCTATCCGCTCAGTGGTACTGGGATTTCGTCATTCAGTTGTTCGGCAGCTAGCGCGTACTAACCCTGGCGCTGCTTGTGGCGCGGATCAGAGCAGATCACCATGACCCGCCCATGCCGGCGGATCACCCTGCACTTATCGCAAATGGGCTTGACGCTCGGGTTCACCTTCACGGCGTTCGATCCTGTTCTTCTGAAGTGTCTTTACTTGTACCGGTAAACGATGCGGCCCCGGGACAGGTCGTAGGGAGACAGCTCCACCACGACGCGGTCCTCGGGCAGGATGCGGATGTAGTGCTGCCGCATCTTGCCGCTGATGTGGGCAAGGACCTTGTGTCCGTTCTCCAACTCAATGCGGAACATCGCATTGGGCAGGGGTTCGACCACGCGACCCTCGACCTCTATGGCACCGTCTTTCTTGGCCATTGTGTTTCGGAGATCCTCCGTGTCCTGATCGTTGGCGCCTGCTGGGACAGCAAACGCTCCGACCACAGAACGTGAGCCAGTAGCCAGAAATTCCTGAACAGGGGCACGCAAAGAGTCGGCGCGGTCGCCGCACCGTTGGTAAAGAATACCCGCTGACCACCGGATGACCAAAATGCGCCGGCACCGGCCCACCCACCGTCGCCGACCATCGGGATCGCGGCCGGTGAGCCGGGAAATCTCGCCCCGATATCGGCTGGACGATAGGCGCATACTTATACGCGATGACCGGCCCCTCGCTCCAGCCCCGTAAACCCGTCATATTGAGTGTGGACGACGACCCGGCGGTGTCGCGTGCCGTCGCACGCGACCTGCGCCGCCACTACGGCGAGGGATTTCGCATCGTGCGCGCCGAGAACGGCCCCGACGCGCTCGAAACGCTCAACGAACTCAAGCTGCGCGGTGAGACCGTCGCCGTCTTCGTGGCCGACTACCGCATGCCGCAGATGAGCGGGATCGAATTCCTCGAAGAGGCGATGGACATCTTCCCGATGGCCCGCCGGGTGCTGTTGACCGCATACGCCGACACGCACGCCGCGATCGACGCCATCAACGTCGTCGATCTCGACCACTACCTTCTCAAACCCTGGGACCCGCCGGAGGAGAAGCTCTACCCGGTCATCGACGCGCTGATCGAGGCCTGGCGCGAGACCGGCGACCGCGCGATCCCGCACACCAAGATCATCGGGCACCCGTGGAACGCGCGCTCGTCGGAAGTCCGCGAGTTCCTCGCCCGCAACCGGCTCTACTACACGTGGTTCCGCGCCGACGAGCCCAAGGGCAGGCAGCTGCTCGACGCCGCCGGGCTCGACGGGCTGACGCTGCCGGTGGTGATCACCGAGCAGGGCGAGACGCTGGTCGCGCCCGACGACGCCGAACTCGGCGCGACGCTCGGCCTGTCCATTACGCCCGCGGAGGACTTCTACGATCTGGTCGTCATCGGCGGCGGCCCCGCGGGCCTGGCCGCGGCGGTCTACGGCGCCTCCGAGGGCCTCAAGACGGTGCTGATCGAGCGCACGGCCACGGGTGGGCAGGCCGGGCAGAGCTCGCGGATCGAGAACTACCTGGGCTTTCCCGACGGCGTCTCGGGCTCTCAACTCGCCGAGCGGGCCCGCAGACAAGCCGAGAAGTTCGAGGCCGAGCTCATCACGGCGGCCGAGGTCACCGCGCTCGAGATCGACGGCAACGCCCGCACCGTCCATCTGCCCGACGGCCGATCGATCGGGACGCGGGCGGTGATCCTGGCGATGGGTGTGGAGTATCGCCAGTTGCCTGCCGAGGGCTGCGCGGATCTCACCGGCGCGGGCGTCTACTACGGGGCCACCTCGTCGGTGGCCGCCGATTGCGAGGACGAGGAGGTCTTCGTCATCGGCGGCGCCAACTCCGCGGGACAGGCCGCGATGTTCCTGTCGCGAACCGCGAAGAAGGTGAGCATCGTCTGCCGCCGCACCCTCGAGGACTCGATGTCCTACTACCTGATCCAGCAGATCAGGGCGACCGACAACATCCGCGAACTGCCGCACACCGCCGTGCACAAGGTCGAAGGCAACGGCCACCTGGAACGCATCTGCCTGGAGAATCTGCAGACCGGGGTACGCGAGGAACACACCTGTGGGCGCATGTTCATCTTCATCGGGGCCCAACCCCGCACCGACTGGGTGGAGCAGGCCGGCATCGCCCGCGATGACCACGGTTTCATCCTGGCCGGGCCGGATCTACGCGACGTCGCCGGCTGGACGCTGGACCGTCCGCCGCACCACCTGGAAACAAGCGTGCCCGGTGTGTTTGTTGCAGGAGATGTGCGTTCCGAATCCGCCAAGAGGGTGGCGGCCGCCGTCGGCGAAGGGTCGATGGCGGTGATGTTGGTGCACCGATATCTGGCGGAGGCGTGATGGGCGACAACGAACCCCGGTGCCTGCCGGACGAGCTGCGGACGCTGTTCCTGTTCGAGGCGCTCTCTGACCGCCAATTGCAGGTTCTGTGCGACAACGGGCATATTGCCACGTTCGAACCCGGTCCGGTGTGCAGCGAAGGCGACCCGGCGACCTGCTTCTACGTCCTGCTCGACGGTGAACTGGTGATGTCCAAACGCTCGGGCGGGGTGGACATCGAGACGGGCCGCACCTCGCAGCGCGGGGTGTACTGCGGCGCCTGGTCGGCCTACGTGCCCGGCGAGGAGCACCTCTACGAGGCGTCGGTCCGCGTGACGCGGCCGTCCCGGTTCTTCGTGCTCGACGCCGACGCGTTCGCGAAGTTCATGCAGTCGGAGTTCCCGATGGCCGTGCACCTGCTCGAGGGGCACCGCGTCGGCGGCCGTCGCCAGAGCCAGATCCTCGGTCAGCGCGAGAAGCTGCTGGCGCTGGGCACCATCACCGCGGGCCTGACCCATCAGCTCAACAATCCCGCCGCCGCCGCGGCCCGTGCTGTCGCCGACCTGCGCGAGGGCGTCGGCAAAATGCGGCACAAGCTCGCGATGTTGGCCGACGGCCAGTTCACCCCCGAAGCGCTGCGGGTGTTGGTGCGGATCCAGGAAGAGGTCGCCGAGCAGGTCGCCAAGTCCAAGGCGCAGGAGCTCACCGCGCTGGAGCTGTCCGACTCCGAAGAGCAGATCGGCGACTGGCTCGAGAGCCGCGGCATCGCCAGCGCGTGGGATTACGCACCGACCTTCGTGGAGGCCGGCCTCGACCTGGACTGGCTCGAACGCGTGCAGGCCTCGATCGACGACGTCGACTGCTCCGCCACGCTGCAGAGCGCGCTGGGCTGGTTGAAGTACACGATCGACGCCGAGCTGCGGATGAACGAGATCGCCGACGCCAGCAAGCGGATCTCGGCGCTGCTGGCCGGCGCCAAGCAGTACTCCCAGATGGACCGCAGCGAGTATCAGGCCGCCAACGTCCACGAGTTGATCCACAGCACGATCAAGACGATCTTCGGCGACAAGGTCGGCAAGGACAAGCCGGTGAAGCTGGTGTGGGAGAAGGACACCTCGCTGCCTCAATTGTTGTGCTACCCAGGCGATCTCAACGAGGTATGGACCAACGTCATCGACAACGCGATCCAGGCGATGAACTACGAGGGCACGCTGACGATCCGTACCTCGCGCGTGAACGACGAGATGATTCGGGTCGAGATCTGCGATGACGGTGAGGGCATCGCCGTTGAGAACATCGACCGCATCTTCACCCCGTTCTTCACCACCAAACCGTTCGGCCAGGGCACTGGGCTTGGGCTGGACCTCGCCCGACGCATCATCGTCGAGAAGCACCACGGCGACATCCGGGTCACGTCCGCCCCCGGCGACACCCGGTTCGTCATCGATCTGCCGTTGGTCGCCCCTGCCCCCGAGGCGCCGACGCCGACGGAACTTCCCGTCACGGCCGGTTAGTCGGAATACGCCGTCGGCACCGAGAAGTTGGAGCGAACATGACGAAACCCGATCTCGGTTCCTACGGCGCGTTCGGCCACTACTCCATGTGGCAGCGAGTGGCCCCTGAGCAGCTGCGTGCGATCGATGACCTCGGATACGGCGCGATCTGGGCGGGTGGCTCCCCCGCGGCCGAGTTGGACTGGGTGGAACCGATTCTCGAAGCGACCACCAACCTCAAGCTCGCCACCGGCATCGTCAACATCTGGACCGCCGAAGCCGGTCCGGTCAGCGAGTCGTTCCACCGCATCGAGAAGGCCTACCCCGGACGCTTCCTGCTGGGCATCGGCGTCGGCCACCCCGAGGCTCACACCGAGTACCGCAAGCCGTATGACGCGCTCACCGACTACCTCGACAAGCTCGACGAGTTCGGGGTGCCGAAGGACCGACGGGTGGTCGCCGCGCTCGGTCCGCGGGTGCTCAAGCTGTCCGCGGAACGCTCCGCCGGCGCGCATCCGTACCTGACGACGCCCGAACACACCGCCGAGGCACGCAAAATCATCGGAGCGGATGCGTTCCTCGCGCCGGAACACAAGGTGGTGCTGACGACCGACCCCGAGCAGGCCCGTGCGGTCGGTCGCAAGGCGCTCGACATCTACCTCAATCTGCGCAACTACCTCAACAACTGGAAGCGCCTCGGATTCACCGACGACGAGGTCGCCAAGCCGGGCGGTGACCGGCTTGTCGACGCCGTGGTGGCGTATGGCACCGTCGAGGCCATAGCCGGACGACTCGAGGAGCATCACGCGGCGGGCGCCGACCACGTGCCCGTGCAGGTGCTCACCGGACCGGACAAGCTGGTGGACGCGTTGGCGCAGTTGGCCGGTCCGCTCGGCTTGAAGTGACGTCACCACCGAAGGGATCCGCATGACTGAGCTCAAGCCCAACCTCGGCCGCTACGGTGTCTGGACGTTCGGGGCGCCCACGCCCGAGCAGGCCGTGGAGATCGAGAAACTCGGGTATGGCGCGGTGTGGATCGGCGGATCCCCTGCCGGCGACCTCGAATACGTCGAGCCCATCCTCGAGCGCACCGAGAACCTCTCGGTCGCCACCGGGATCGTCAACGTGTGGACGGCGCCGGCAGACGAGGTCGCCGAGGCGTATCACCGCGTCGAGGACGCCTATCCGGGCCGCTTTCTGCTGGGCATCGGTATTGGCCACCCCGAACACACCGAGGAGTACCGCAAGCCGTACGACGTGCTCGTCGAATACCTCGACGCGTTGGACGCGAAGAAGGTGCCCACCAGTCGCCGGGTGGTCGCGGCGCTCGGGCCCAAGGTGCTGAAGCTCTCGGCGCAGCGCAGCGCGGGGGCGCACCCTTACCTCACCACCCCGCAGCACACCGGGGAGTCGCGAAACCTGCTCGGGCCCACGGTGTTCATCGCACCCGAACACAAAGTCGTGCTCGCCCGCGACGCCGAGGCGTCGCGGGAGATCGGCAGGCAGACAATCGATTTCTACCTGAACCTGTCGAACTACCTGAACAACTGGAAGCGCTTGGGGTTCACCGATGACGACGTCGAGAAGCCCGGAAGCGACCGGTTGATCGACGCGCTCGTCGCGCACGGCACGCCCGATTCGATTGCCGCGCGGCTCAACGAGCATCTCGATGCCGGCGCCGATCATGTCGCGATCCAGGTGCTCGGCGGCTGGGACGTTTTGATCCCCACCCTTACCGAATTGGCGGGCCCGCTCGGTCTGAAGGGCTGACCGTCGCGGCGTTCCGCTGAGTCAGAACGGTCGCGCGTTGTATCGGTCGTCGTTGGCGAAGCGCTCGTGGAGGGTGCGCAGCACGGTGGCGCAGGCGGCACGATCGGCGGCGGCAATGCGGTCCAGCACCCGCCGCAGCTCACGACGGCGGTACGCCGTCACCTGCCGGACAACGTCGCGGCCCTTGTCCGTCAGTTCGAGGGTCACGACACTGCGGTTGGCGGGATCCCCGCCGCGCATCAGGTAGCCGCGGGCGTGCAACCGGTCGGCCAGGCGGGTCACCGAAGAGCCGACCACGCCGAGCGCAGCGGCACAGGCCGACGATGTCGACGGCCCAGACTGCGCCAGCACGAGCAGTAACCGAAACTGGGGCAGCGACACGTCCACTCGGTCCACGCTGCGCAGTGCGACCCCGACCAGGTCCGCCGTCGCGACCTCGAACGCCACGAGCTCGTCCACCGGCGTCTTGGTTACGTCCGCCTTCTGCCTGGGCACGCGCCAAGTATCGCATGACGCAAGCCCGCCGGCCATCTATTGCTTAGAGCAACACTTGCACTATGCAAGACGACGTAGCAGAGTGGCACTTGAGTCGATCCAATCTTCAGGGGTGGTGCATGGTGACCCTCTGGCAGAGCCGCCTGCGACTGTCGGGATTGCGGGTGACGAAACCGCGTCTGGCGGTGCTGGCCGAGGTGAGCGAGCAACCGCACGCCGACGTGGAGGCCATCACCGCGGGTGCGCGCAAGCGCATCGGATCGCTATCGACGCAGGCGGTCTACGACGTGTTGTATGCGTTGACGGACGCCGGCCTGTTGCGGCGTATCGACCCGGCCGGCTCGCCGGCCCGCTTCGAGCTCGAGACCGGAGACAACCACCACCATCTCGTCTGTCGGTCCTGCGGCGAGATCGTCGATGTCGAATGCGCGACCGGCGAGAAACCCTGCCTGCGACCTGACGAAGAGTCGGGCTACCTGATCAAGCAAGCCGAAGTGACGTTCTGGGGCATCTGCCCCGAATGCCAAGCCAGCCCTAAGAATTAACAGCCCACGCGATTGGAGATCGGCATGACCACATCACCCTCCGGCTCGACCACCGGATCCGGCGCCCCCGCCCTCAGCGACCGCAACTCGTTGACGGTCGGCGCAGGCGGCCCGATCGTCCTGCACGACGTGCACTTCCTGGAGCAGATGGCGCACTTCAACCGTGAACGCGTGCCCGAACGCAGCCCCCACGCGAAGGGCTCCGGCGCGTTCGGCGTCCTGAAGGTGACCGAAGATGTCAGCCAGTACACGAAGGCGGCGCTGTTTCAAAGGGGCGCCGAAACCGACTTGCTCGTGCGCTTTTCCACCGTCGCCGGCGAACAGGGCAGTCCGGATACCTGGCGCGACGTTCGCGGTTATGCGATGAAGTTCTACACCTCCGAGGGCAACTACGACATCGTCGGCAACAACACCCCGATCTTCTTCCTGCGCGACCCGATCAAGTTCCCCCACTTCATCAGAAGCCAGAAGCGGCTACCCGACTCCGGGCTGCGCTCGGCGCAAATGCAGTGGGATTTCTGGACTCTGAACCCGGAGTCGGCGCACCAGGTCACCTACCTGATGGGGCAACGGGGCTTACCGAGGACCTGGCGGCACATGAACGGCTACGGCTCGCATACGTACATGTGGGTCAACGGAGGCGGCGAGAGATTCTGGGTGAAGTACCACTTCCACACCCACCAGGGCATGGAATTTCTCACCAACGCCGAAGCCGCGACGATGGCCGGTGAGGACGCCGACTTCCATCGGCGCGACCTCTTCGAGGCCATCGCCCGCGGTGACCATCCGAGTTGGCGCCTCTCGGTGCAGGTGATGCCCTACGCCGAGGCCGCGGACTATCGGTTCAATCCTTTTGACCTGACCAAGGTCTGGCCGCACGCGGACTATCCGTTGATCCCGGTCGGCATCTACACGCTCAACCGCAACCCGGAGAACTTCTTCGCCCAGATCGAGCAGGCCGCATTCTCCCCCGGCAACACCGTGCCGGGCACCGGATTGTCCCCGGACAAGATGTTGCTGGGCCGCGCCTTCGCCTACAACGACGCGCAACGCAACCGCATCGGAACCAACTTCCACCAGCTGCCGGTCAACCAGCCCCGCGAGGGCGTCGAAATGAACACCTATCTGTTCGACGGGCAGATGACCTACCACCACTCCGGCGCCTCCGCGGTCTATGCACCCAACAGCACCGGTCGCCCCTGGGCCGATACCACCGGCCCGGCGGAGGACGGCTGGGAGGCGGACGGCGAGTTGCTGCGCGCGGCGTACGCCCTGCACTCCGAGGACGACGACTTCGGACAGGCCGGCACGCTGGTGCGGAACGTCTGGGACGACCCGCAGCGCAGCGCTGCGGTCGAGACGATCTCCGGGGCCCTGCTCGGCGGCGTCAGCGGCGACGTCCTGGATCGGGCGCTGCAGTACTGGCGCAACGTCGACGCCGATTTCGGCGCTCGCATCGAGAAGGCCGTCCGCGCAGGTGGACAGGCCGAACCGGTGGACGGCATGGGCGAGGCCTAGTCACGAAACCGCGCCGGCGTCGACTCTTGCGTCGCCTGCCAAGGCATTACTAGGATATCCAACTATCTAGTAGTGAGGGGCACGCTCATGACCACCCAGGTTCCGCATTTCATCGACGGCAAGCGCACGAACGGACAGTCGAGCCGCACCGCCGACATCTTCAACCCCAGCACCGGTGAAGTGCAGGCGCAGGTGTCGATGGCCTCGACGGCCGACGTCGATGCGGCGGTGGCCGGCGCGGCCAAGGCGCAAAAGGAATGGGCGGCGTGGAACCCCCAGCGCCGCGCGCGCGTGCTGATGAAGTTCATCGATCTGGTCAACCAGAACGCCGACGAGCTCGCTCGACTGCTGTCTCTCGAGCACGGAAAGACCCACGCCGACTCCCTCGGCGACATCCAGCGCGGCCTGGAGGTCATCGAGTTCAGCGTCGGCATCCCGCACCTGCTCAAGGGTGAGTACACCGAGGGCGCCGGCCCCGGCATCGACGTCTACTCGCTGCGTCAGCCGCTCGGTGTCGTCGCGGGCATCACGCCGTTCAACTTCCCGGCGATGATCCCGTTGTGGAAAGCCGGTCCCGCGTTGGCGTGCGGCAACGCTTTCATCCTCAAACCGTCCGAGCGGGACCCCTCGGTGCCGCTCCGCCTGGCCGAGCTGTTCCTCGAGGCGGGCCTGCCTTCCGGCGTCTTCCAGGTCGTGCAGGGTGACAAGGAAGCCGTCGACGCCATCCTCGAACACCCGGTGATTCAGGCCGTCGGCTTCGTCGGCAGCTCCGACATCGCCCAGTACATCTATGCGGGCGCGACGGCAAACGGGAAGCGCGCGCAGTGCTTCGGCGGCGCCAAGAACCACATGATCGTGATGCCCGATGCCGATCTCGACCAGGCCGTCGACGCGCTGATCGGCGCCGGCTACGGCAGTGCGGGTGAGCGCTGCATGGCGATCAGTGTCGCGGTACCTGTCGGCGACGAGACCGCAGATCGCTTGCGGGCCAGGCTCGTCGAGCGGATCAACAACCTGCGGGTGGGCCACAGCCTCGATCCCAAGGCCGATTACGGGCCGCTGGTGACCGAAGCGGCGCTTCAGCGGGTGCGCGGCTACATCGACGCCGGGGTCGAGGCGGGCGCCGAAATCGTGGTCGACGGCCGTGAGCGCACCAGTGACGAACTGCAATTCGGTGACGACAGCCTGGAGAACGGCTGGTTCATCGGCCCCACCCTGTTCGACCACGTCACCACCGACATGTCGGTCTACACCGATGAGATCTTCGGGCCGGTGTTGTGCATCGTGCGCGCCAAGGACTACGAAGAGGCGCTCGCACTGCCTTCGGAGCACGAGTACGGCAACGGCGTCGCGATCTTCACCCGCGACGGCGACGCGGCCCGCGACTTCGTCTCACGCGTCCAGGTCGGCATGGTCGGCGTCAACGTTCCGATCCCGGTGCCGGTGGCCTATCACACCTTTGGCGGTTGGAAACGGTCCGGTTTCGGGGACCTCAACCAGCACGGTCCGCATTCGATCCTGTTCTACACCAAGACCAAGACCGTCACGCAGCGGTGGCCGTCCGGCATCAAGGACGGCGCGGAGTTCGTCCTGCCGACGATGAAGTAGCGCACGAGACCACCGGCAACATGCACTATTTCGGGCTCGACGACGACGAGCGGGTGATCGCCGAGACGGCAGCCGCGTTCGCCGAGAAGCGGCTTGCGCCGTTCGCGTTGGAGTGGGACAAGACGCACCACTTCCCCACCGACGTGCTGCGTGAGGCTGCTGAGCTGGGAATGGCAGCGGTGTACTGCAACGAGGATGTCGGCGGCAGCGGGTTGCGCCGGCTGGACGGCGTGCGGATCTTCGAGCAACTCGCGACGGCGGATCCAACGGTGGCGGCGTTCTTGTCCATTCACAACATGTGCACGTGGATGGTCGACACCTACGGCACCCCCGAACAGCGCAAGAGCCTGGTGCCGAGACTGGCATCGATGGAGCTGATCGCCAGCTACTGCCTGACCGAACCCGGTGCGGGCTCGGATGCGAGCGCGTTGCGCACCAAGGCTGTTCGCGACGGCGACCATTATGTGCTCGACGGGGTCAAGCAGTTCATCTCCGGCGCCGGAGCCTCCGACCTGTACGTGGTGATGGCGCGCACCGGCGGCGACGGTGCGCAGCCGAAATCAAAGGGCATCTCGACGTTCATTGTCGAAAAGGGCACGCCGGGGCTGACTTTCGGAGCTGACGAGGAGAAGATGGGCTGGCACGCCCAGCCCACCGCCCAGGTGATCTTCGAGGGGGTGCGGGTGCCAGCCGAGGCCATGCTCGGCGGCGCCGACGGTGAGGGCACCGGCTTCGGCATCGCGATGAACGGGCTCAACGGCGGCCGGATCAACATCGCTGCGTGCTCGCTCGGCGGCGCCCAAGCCGCCTACGACAAGGCCATCGCCTACGTCCGCGACCGCGAGGCGTTCGGCGGCGCGCTGCTCGACGAGCCCACCATTCGGTTCACGCTCGCCGATATGGTCACCGCATTGGAGACGTCCCGAAACCTGTTGTGGCGGGCGGCCACCGCGTTGGACGAGGACCATCCGGACAAGGTCGAACTGTGCGCGATGGCGAAGCTTTACGTCACCGAGTCCTGCTTCACCGTCGCCGACCAGGCGCTGCAGTTGCACGGCGGCTACGGCTATCTCAACGAGTACGGCTTGGAGAAGATCGTCCGCGATTTGCGGGTGCACCGGATCCTGGAGGGGACCAACGAAATCATGCGCGTGGTCATCGGGCGGTCGCAGGCCGCCAAGGTGCGGGCGTCCACATAACGCTGAAAGGGCTTGTGAATGACGACGATCGCGTTCCTGGGGCTGGGCAACATGGGTGGTCCGATGGCGGCCAACTTGGTCGCGGCCGGCCACACGGTCCGCGGGTTCGATCCCGTGCCCGCACTGAAATCGGCCGCGGCCGAGCGGGGCGTGTCGGTGATCGACAGCGGCGCTGAGGCGGTCACCGATGCCGAGGTCGTGATCACCTCGCTGCCCAACGGCGACATCGTGAAAGCGTGCTACGCCGAGGTTCTACCCGCCGCCAAGTCCGGCGCACTGTTCATCGACACCTCGACGATCTCGGTCGACGATGCGCGGTTCATTCACCGGCAGGCGCTCGAGCGTGGCTTCGCGCAACTCGATGCCCCGGTGTCCGGCGGGGTGAAGGGCGCGACCGCAGGCACGCTCGCGTTCATGGTCGGCGGTGAGGATTCCGCCGTCGAGCGCGCCCGGCCCGTGCTGGAGCCTCTGGCGGGCAAGGTCATCCACTGCGGGCCGTCGGGCACCGGCCAAGCGGCCAAGCTGTGCAACAACATGGTGCTCGCGGTGCAGCAGATTGCGATCGGCGAGGCCTTCGTGCTGGCCGAGAAGCTCGGCCTGTCGGCGCAGTCACTGTTCGACGTGATCACCGGCGCCACCGGCAACTGCTGGTCGGTGCACACCAATTGCCCTGTCCCGGGACCGGTTCCGACGTCGCCGGCCAACAACGATTTCAAGCCAGGCTTCGCCACCGCGTTGATGAACAAGGACCTCGGGCTGGCTATGGCAGCCGTCGAGTCGACGGGTTCGAACGCGCCGCTGGGCAGCCACGCCGCCGAGATCTACAAGAAGTTCGCCGCCGACCATGCGGACAAGGACTTCAGCGCCGTGATCGAGCTGCTGCGCGGCAACTGATCACCGGTCGGCCCAGGCGCGCTCGCCGTACCGGTCGAGGTGGGCGACCTGCCCGACCGGCCTGCGGGTGGTGGGCCCGTACCGTCCACGCGGCCAGCCCATGGGCACGACGCACACCGGCGTCACCGTCAGGGGCAACCCCAGGGTGCGCCGGGCGGAGGTGACGCTCCACAGCGGCAGGGTGATCAGCGACGCGCCGAGCCCCATCGCCCGCGCGGCGAGCAGCAGGTTCTGCACGCTGGGATAGATCGATCCGAAGAACGACGACTCACCCACGAACGGTGACGGCATGTACGGCAACCGCATGCCGCCGCGTAGACACGGCACGACCAAAACCGGAATCTCGCTGAAGTGGTCCACCTGCCACTGCACGGCCCGCAGGATCTTCTGCATCGATTCGTCGCCTGCGGCGACGCGCCGGCCGATCCCGCCGTAGAGCGACCACGCCTGCCGATACCGCTTGCCGAGCTGATCCTTGACGGCCTGGTCCTTGACCACGATGAATTCCCAGTTCTGGCCGTTCGATCCGGTGGGCGCTCGGAGCGCCAATTCGATGCACTTCAGCACGACCGCGTCGTCGACGGGGTCGGGCAGGACGCGGCGCACGGCACGTTGGGTCATCATCGCCTCGACCAGCGGCATGTCGAGGCGGGCGAGGGCTTCTTCGGTGGTGGGGATCTCAGCCATGAGTCGAAACTACTCAGCGTTGAGTTCGGGCACCGAGAACGCCGCGGAACAGGGCTTGGCGAAGCGCGAGTTCCCGGGGGTCGCTGAAGAGATGAAAGCCCATCTTGTTCATCACGTAGCCGTAGCCGGTGCCGGTGTCCGGATCGGCGAAGCCGAACGACCCTCCCGCGCCAGGCCATCCGAAAGCCTTGTCCGACGAACCGAACACGAACGTCGACGTCGGCTTGCCGAAGCCCAGCGAGTACGACGTGTCGGTATGCATGATCCTGTCCCGCACACCCTTGCTCGGCGCCGCGGCGGGCGCCTCCAAAGCGTCACGCACTGCGCGCGTAAGACCCAGCTCGGGAGCGCCGGTGGCCGCGGCGCCGTACAGTTTGGCGACGGCCCGTGCTGTGGTCGTGCCGTTGACTGCGGGCATCTCGACGACGCGGCACTCGTCGCGGTTGAGCGCCTCGGCCTCGACCACCCCCTGGGCCAGCACGAAGGCCCGCGCTACGAGGCTGGCCTTGTTCATCATCGCCAGCGCGAACATCGGCGGCATCGTGTTCATGTGGAACAACAGATCCAACCGGGACAGCGCCTTGAGGCGGGCGATGCGCTCGCGGTCCACGGATGCAGGGACCCCGATGAACAGATCGAGGTCGAGCGGCGCGGCGATCTCGTCGGCGAGAAACCGGCCCACTGTCCGCCGCTGCGGATCGACCTGGCGGATCAACGCGGACTCGTACCACCCGAGGGTCACAGCGTGATACCCGTGGCGGGCGCCGGGCGGCCATGCGGGAGCCAGCTTCGCGATTCGCGCCGTCATGACCTCTGGGTCGTTGATCTCCGAAAGCGTGAGCGGAGGATCGATGGCGACCAGACCGGCCTGGTGGCTCAGCAACTGGCGAACGGTGATGTCGGCCTTGCCCGCCTGGGCGAAGTCAGGCCAGTACTCGGCGACCTTCGTGTCGTAGTCGAGGAGACCGCGCGAGGCAGCGACCGCCACCGCAAGGGAGGCAACACCTTTCGTCGTCGAGAAGACGTTGACGAGCGTATCGCCCCGCCACGGCGACTGCGTGGACGCATCGCGGTAGCCGCCCCATAGGTCCACCACCTTGCGACCGTCGCGGTACGCCGCCACCGCAGCACCGATTTCACGTCCGCTGCTCAGGTTGCGGCGGAATGCGTCGGCGACCTTTCCGTAGCCCTCGTCGACGTCACCGCCGATCAGGTCGGGCGAGATTCTGGTCTTCTGAGCCATCGCGCGATGGTAGAGCGACCGCGCCGAGCGGAGCGGCCTTTCGGCGAATGCTGCGGCTAGGCGGCCGTCTGCTTGCGGCCGCGCGACCAGTTGGCGTGCAGGCGCTGGCAATCGGCGAACCGCAACGGATCGGCGCCGGCGAAGTCCGGCCGCACCGCGACCGCAGCCGGGATCTCGGGCGTGCCTTCCCCCGTGATCACCAGGGTCGGCATCCCGGCGGCGTTCGCGGCCCGCAGTCCCGACGCCGAGCCGGTGATCGCGAACGCCTCGTTAGCGGAGAGGCCGAGCTCCCACAGCGCGTGCCGGTGCGCCTCCGCATCGGGCACCGGTTTCACGACGTCCTCGGCGGCGACCACGACCTCGACGAGGCCCTCGCCGACCAGCTGGCGCACCAGCGGCTCGGCCCAGCCGCGCTGGCCGTTCACCACCACGGCCACCTGCGCACCGCCGCCGACGGCGTCCATCACGAAGTCGACGAGGCCGGCGCGCGGGGCCAGGTCCCGCTCGAGGATCAGCTCGTCGAACAGCATGGACTTGGTGTTGTAGATCTCGTCAGCCAGCAGCTTGGTCAGCACATCGGCCTCAGTGGCCACGCAGCGCTTGCGCAGTTCGGCCGCGACCCGTTGCCGCTCGTCGGTCAGCGCGAGCAGCTGCCGGTAGCGCGGCACCGACCACTGGAAACCCAGCCCGTGCGCCTCGAAGGCGGCGTTGTAGGCGACCCGGTGGCCGTCGATCTCGATGTCGGTCAACGCATCGAGGTCGAACACCAGACCACACACCGCACTGCGCGAACCGGGAGGCGCGCAGTCCCACCAGAACCGGCCCGCCCGCCACGTCGTCTCCTGCGTTGTCGGCATAGGTCAAGAGTGGCCGCCATCACACGCGTGGGCCTCCCCCAATCGGGGGATCATCGGTGCGGATTCCTTCCGCCACGCACCGACAACCTGCTTCACCTGGGAAATGACGCCTCTAAGGTGGGGGCATGCCGAGCAGCCCACCGGTGCGTCTTGTGCTGGTCGACGACCACGAGATGGTCATCGAGGGCCTCAAGGCCATGCTGGCGGCGTTCTCCGACCGGGTGCAGGTCGTCGGGCAAGCCGTGGGTGCCGAACGCGCGGTGGCGGTGATCGACGATCTCGACCCCGACATCGTCCTGTGCGACGTGCGGATGCAGGGGGCGAGCGGGCTGGACCTGTGCGCCGAACTGCGCCAGCGCAACGCCGGGCGCAAAATTGTCATGCTCTCTGTCTACGACGACGAGCAGTACCTGTTCCAGGCACTCCGGGTGGGGGCGTCTGGTTATCTACTCAAGAGCATCAGCAGCGACGAGCTGGTCCGCCAGCTCGAGTTCGTGCACCGCGGCGAAACCGCGATTGACCCGGGCATGGCGGCCCGAGCCGTCGACACCGCGGCTCGGCTGCAACGCGACGAGTTCTGGCCGGGTGCGCGCCAGGGCCTGACCCAGCGCGAAAGCGAGATCCTCTCGCTCGTCGTCAACGGGCTGTCGAACCGGGCGATCGCGGCCAAACTCGTGATCGGCGATGAGACGGTCAAGACGCACCTCAGCTCGATCTACCGCAAGCTGGGCGTCAACGACCGTACGGGCGCCGTCGCGACCGCTCTTCGCGAAGGAATCTTCAAGTGAGCACGGCACCGGGCTCGTCGGACGCGGTGCGCGATCTCAGCCAGTACGCGCTGGCCGCCGACCGCGAGCTGGCGCTGCTGCGCGAGCTGATCCAGGCGGCATCGAAGGGGCCGGGTGTCGAACCGCTGGCCGCGGCGGCCGCGCGGATGATCACCGCGGCGACGGCCAGCGATGTGTGCTTCGTCCACGTGCTCGACGACAGCGACCGCTCACTCACGCTGGCGGGTGCCACCCCGCCCTTCGACGCCGAGATCGGCAAGATCAGACTGCCGCTGGGACAAGGCATCTCGGGCTGGGTGGCGAGCCACCGCGAACCCGTGGTGATCACGCAGGACAAGGAGTCCGACCCGCGCTATATGCCGTTCCAGTCGCTGCGGGGTTCGGATTTCACGTCGATGGTGTCGGTGCCGATGGAGACCGACCCCGGCGGCCTGGTCGGCGTGCTCAACGTGCACACCGTCGAGCGCCGCGAGTTCACCGACCGCGACGTCGAACTGCTCGTGGTGATCGGCAGGCTCATCGCGGGCGCCATGCACCAGGCTCGGCTGCACCGGCAGCTGGTGGCCCGCGAACGCGCGCACGAGAACTTCGTCGAGCAGGTGATCGAGGCTCAGGAGCTCGAAAGGCGCCGTCTCGCGGGCGATATCCACGACGGCATCTCACAGCGGTTGGTGACGCTGTCCTACCGGCTGGACGCCGCGACCCGCTCCGACGACCCCGCGATCGTCGCCGAACAACTCGGCAAGGCGCGCGAACTCGTCGACCTGACGCTTCAGGAGGCGCGGGCGGCGATCAGCGGGTTGCGCCCGCCGGTCCTCGACGACCTCGGACTGGCCGGCGGTCTGGCCAGCCTCGCCCGGTCGATACCGCAGATCGGTATCGACGTAGACCTCGCCGAGCGGCGGCTGCCCGACCACATCGAGCTCGCCCTGTACCGGATCGCCCAGGAGTGCCTGCAGAACGTGGTCAAACACGCCAGAGCGACGTCGGCGCGCCTGATGTTCACCGTCGATTCCGGCGACAGTGGCGATGTCGCACGTCTCGAGATCGTCGACGACGGAATCGGTTTCGACACCTTCGAGCATCCGCTGGGCGGCGACGACATGGGCGGCTACGGCCTGCTGTCGATGGCCGAGCGCGCCGAGATCGTCGGCGGCCGGCTCAACATCCGGTCGCGCCCGGGCGCGGGCACCGCGGTGACGGCGACCATCCCGCTGCCGTCGGTGCCGGACTAGGGCCGATCACTCCAAGCTGCAGTCCTTCGCCCGATGCTCCTCGATTGTGGCGATCACGTCCTCGGACATTTCGCGAAGCGCCGCCAGCCGTTTCGGGCCGAGCACGTCGATGAACAACTCCCGTACCCGCGCCGCGTTGGCGGGTGCCGACGCCTTGATCGCGTCGCGCCCGGTCTCGGTCAGCACGATGTCCGGATAGCGGGCCCCTGAGTCTTCGCGGCGGATCATCCCGCGTTTCTCCATCCGGCGCAGGTGATGCGACAACCGGGTCTTCTCCCAATGGGTCGCCCTGCCCAGTTCATACGCTCGCATCCGGCCCTTCGGCGCCTCGGACAGGTTGACCAGGATCTCGAAATCGGAGTCCGACAACCCGAAATCCCGCTGCAGGTGGGCCACCAGGTGACGCTCAAGCCCGTGCCGCATCGCCACGAACGCACGCCAGGCGTCCAGTTCTTCCTGTGACAGCCGCCCTTCACCAGCCATGTTTCCGATGCTACCCGATTGGGTTGACATATCAACCTGACGGACTACCCTGAGTTGGGTTGACGTATCAACCTAAAAGGAGATGACCATGTCGCAGCAAGTGATCACCGTGGTGGGGGCCACCGGCAAGCAGGGCGGCGGGCTGGCCCGAGCGATCCTCGCCGATCGGGACCGGCAGTTCCGGGCGCGCGCGATAACGCGCAACCCGCGGTCGCCACAGGCCAAACAACTGGCCGACGCCGGCGCGGAAGTGGTCGAGGCCGACCTCTACGACTCCGCCAGCCTGGAGCGCGCATTCGACGGCGCCTCGGCGGCGTTCGTCGTCACGAACTACTGGGCGGACCGGACGGCGCAGGAGGAGGCTGCACGCAGCCGCGCGGAATCCGAACTGCACCAGGCTGAAACGGCGGCTCGCGCGGCGAAGTCCGCGGGCGTGGCACACGTCGTCTGGTCGACGCTCGAGGACACCCGTGACCACTTCGGTGACGACGACCGGGTGCCCACCGTCGAGGGACGCTACAAGGTGCCGCACTTCGACGCCAAGGCCGAGGCGGACGGCTTCTTCACCGAACTCGGTGTGCCGACGACGTTTCTTCGCACCGCCGGGTTCTACGAGGGGTTCACCGCGGACCTGCAACCGATGCGCGCCGACAGCGGCGAACTCGTGCTCACGTTGCCGATGGCGGACCGGCCGATGGCCGCGATCGCCGTGGAGGACATCGGCCGCACCGCGCTGGGCATCTTCAAGCGCGGGGCGGAATTCATCGGCGAGACGGTGAGCATCGCGGGTGACCAGTTGACCGGCGAGCAGTTCGCCGCGGAACTGTCGACGCTGCACGGCGAACCGGTGCTCTATCGTCCTCAGTCCTGGGACGAGTTGCGCGCGCTGGGCTTTCCCGGTGCGGTCGAGATAGCCAACATGTTCCAGTACTACGCCGAGAATTCCGAACGGTTCATCGCGGTGCGTGATCTGGAGTTCGTGCGGACGCTCAATCCCGATCTGCAGTCGTTCCGCGAATGGGTGGCGCGCCAGAAAGCGTGACCGCGTGACCTGAGACCGCGAGCAGACGCAAAGCTGCCCGAAAACGCGCTGAAGGTGGGCAAGTTTGCGTCTGCCCGGGCGGGGACGGGTTAGACCTAGAAGTCCCCGGAATTGCGGCGCAGCGTCTGGATCGAGTCGGCCAGCGCCCGCGATTCGGCGGCCGACATGCCGATGTCGGCGAACACTTCGTTGTTCAACGTCACCGTGGCGTCCTCGACCGTCGACCGGCCGAGGCCGGTGATCTGCACCAGCGTGGTCCGGCCGTCGGTGGGATGGGGAATCCGCTCGACCAGACCGTCGGCCTCGAGCCGTCGGATGGCGTGCGTGACGCTGGTGACGTGGACCTGTAGCCGGTCGGACGCCTTGGTGATCGGCAGTGCGCCGTTACGGGTGAACGCCAGCAACCTCAGCAGCTCGAAGCGCGAGAAGCTCAGGTCGTAGGGGCGCAGTGCGCTCTCCACGCGGGCCAGCAGGATCTGGTGGGCCCGCATCACCGACGTCACCGCGACCATGCCGTCGGCGACATCCCCCCAGCCGGAGCGCTCCCAATTGGCGCGGGCGAGCGCGATCGGGTCACGGTCGTCCTTCGGCGGTCGTGACGGTTCAGGGGCCACGCCTCTTCATACCGCATCGCTCGACGCGGTCCGCAGATTTCAGCGCAGCGCTTCAGCCATCGCCGCGACCACGGCGCGCGTCGACCGGCGATCGCCCACGGTGATGCGCACACCGCCGTCGGCGTACTGCCGGACGCGCACCCCCATCGACGCGAATGCCGCTCTCCAATCTCGGCCGCGGTCCGGCACGTACACGAAGTTGGCGTTGCTCTCGGTGCTGTACACGCCCATCGACCGCAGCCGCATGCGCAGGTAGCGACGCTCGCTGGTGATCATCCGGATGCGTTGGTACAGCTCGGCTTCCGCGTCGAAGGACGCCGCCACGGCGACGAACGCCGTGATCGCCACGCCGAACGGCAACTGCATGGTCCACAGCCGTCGGGCGAGCCGAGGTGAGCAGAAGCCGTAACCGATGCGCAGTCCGGCCAACCCGTACGCCTTCGAGAACGTCCGTAGCACTACGACATTGGGGTAGCGGGCGACGAGATCCACGGCGTCTATCCGGCACTCCGGCGCCAAGAACTCGACGTAAGCCTCGTCGAGGAGCACCACGGTATCCGGCGACACCCCCCGAAGGAACCGCTCGAGGTCGGCGGCGGGTTCGATGGTCCCCGTCGGATTGTGCGGACGGCACACCACCACGACGCCGGCATCGGCAGCGGCCGACGCCATCGCGTCGAGATCGTGGTGACCGTGCGCGTCCAGCGGGACGGTGACGGATCGGAGCCGGGCCATCTGCGCGAAAATCGGATATCCGTCGAATGTCGGCGAGGCCATCACCATGGTGTCACCGGGGCTCGTCACCGCATGCAGCACCTGCATGATCACACCGGTCGCACCGGCCCCGATGACGACCTGCTCGTCGCACAGACCCATCCGATCGGCGATCAACGAACGCAGCCGCTCGGGTAGGTACTCCGGATATCGGTTGGCCGCCTCGATCGAGGCCGTCAACGCCGATCGCACGGAGGGCAGCGGCGGAAAGGGATTCTCGTTGAGCGACAACGCCGTTGGGTCAAGGGCGGTGGGTAGCGCGCCGACGACATGCGAACCGCTGTGCCTGGGGGACGCCATCAGCCGCGGCCGCCCCACCGCACAGCGGCCGCGCCTGCGAAGTCACCGGCATGAGCGAACGCGGCCATCAGGACGACTCCACCCGACTCGAGCTTGCCGCTGCCGATCGCGCGATCCAGATTGACCGGAATGCCCGCGCCGAACAGGTTGCCGCACTCGTCGAATGTGTCGACGTGATGGTCGGCGGGAAGTTCGAGCGCCTCACGCCAGTTGCGCAAAAACACGCGATTCGGCTGATTGGTGACGAGCACATCGAGGTCGGGTGGCTTGATCCCGATGCGGTCGCACACGGCGTACGACACCTCGGGAACCTGGCGGTTACCCCGCGCGAGCACCTTGGTGATCTTGCTCTCGGTGAAGCCGATGTAGCCCTCCCCGGGGCCGGGCTGCCACCATTTTCGCGGCGGATCGGAGGTGACCGTCATATCGCCGGCGAACTCTCCGTACGTGCGGCATTCGACATCGAGTATCGGCGACTGTTCAGACACGGTGACGAGGCCGACGGCCGCACCGTCGCCGGGCACCGCGGCCTGCGCCTTGCGCCGGACCCCCGGCTGGTCGAACGCCTGCCCGGCGGCGTTCTGCGCGACGGCGATCAGCGCCGTGCGGCCGGCGCCGGACGACAACAGTTGTCGGGCCACCTGAAGGCCGAGCACGAACGCCGCGCAGCCGCCGTTGTGCAGATCGAGCACCCAGGACGGTTTCATGCCGAGACGGTGCGCCATGGCACCGCCGCCTCCGTAGAACGGCACATCGGGCATCTGGGTGTGGGTGATCAACACGTCCGCGCCCGCGACCGCATCCTGGCCGTGACGTTCGATCAAGCCCGCGGCCGCACGCTCGACCATGTCCACGGCCGTCTCGTCGGGGGCGACGTGGTGACGGAATCGCGGTGCGCGGAACATCAGGTTGTCCCGCAGGTCGTCGGATTCGGCGAACTGCGCATAGTATTCGGCACCGATCGGTTCGCCGGGCAGATACGTCGAGACGTCGAGAAGGCTGACGGTCATCGGTTCACCTCATCCATTCGGGTGTCACGGGAAGGCCGTTGCGGTGCCGGTACTCGGCGATCGCCTTGAGATTGCGCAACTCGAGCAGATGGCCGGGCCCGAACATGTCCCAGAAGTCACCGACCCAGACCGGCCGCTCGGACGGGGCCGTTTCCGGGTAGGGGTTTCGGTCGTAGAACGGGTGATGACAGTTCGTCCACAGCACCACCGATCCTGGCTTGTCGAGAACGACCCGTGCGTCGACGACGCGCATCAGGTAGATCATCCACAGATGCCTGCCCTGATCCCAGGCGCAGTGGTAATCCACCGTCATGGCGGCTTCGTTCGCCACCGTGCGGGTGAAAATCTGTGTCTGCGAACCCAACCGGTCGTAGGCCACCCACAGTCCAGGTTCTTCGGTGGGGGCGAAGCCGCGCAGGCTGTATGTCCATTCCTCGAGACACCGGGTGTCGGACAGGTATGCGAACAACTCGTCGGGCGGACAGTCGATGTAGTCGTTGACGGTGCAGTACTCGCCGTAGACGTAGTCGTGCGGATAGACCGAACGCATCATCTCCATGATGATCGGCGTCGCCTTCTCACGCGGCGACGTTTCGACGCGTATCAGACCGTCCAGTGGCTCGGCGGTACCCCGGTGGGCCGTGATGTCGTCAAGGGCGGGTAGCGACATGGCTTGAGATCTCCTCTGCAGCAGGCGGTTCGGTGGTGGCCTGGTCGAGAAACGCGGCGAACGGCGGAACCTCGTCGGCGGAACATTCGATGCTGACGACGGCGGGGCCGTCGGTCTGTAGCGCTGCGCTGAGCGCGTCTGGAAGCGACGCGATGTCATCGACGTCGACGCTCGGGAGTCCCGGGAACATCGCACCGAGCCCGGCGCCCAGCCGACTCGGCCCGAACCGGTTGTAGCTGTAGCGATCTCCATAGAAGCGCTGCTCGCGGGTGACGCACATCGCGTGCGCATGGTTGTCGAACAGGCAGAACGTCACGGGCAGGTGGTACTCGCGTGCGGTGTGGATCTCCATGCCGTGCATGAGGAAGCTGCCGTCGCCGGCGATCACCAGCGTGCGTCCGCCCCTACCGAACGCCATTCCGATCCCGGCGCCGAAGCTGTATCCCATCCCGCCCATGCCGAGCGCGACGACGAAGCGACCGTCGCGGCGCGCCGCCAGGTGGTGGATCGCCGCTGCCCCGATGTTGCCTGCGTCGACGACGATGTCCACGCCGTCGGGCAGCGCCGCGTCGAGCGCGATCATCGCGTCGCGGTAGCGGATGCCCGGCCCGCGGTGCGTAGGCGGCCGCAGCTCGGACCGCGTCACCGTGTCGGGCACCCGCACGTGTGTAGGACGGCCCGCACCCGACAGCGCTTCGGTGAGCGTCGTCAGCGAGCCACGAAGATCGTCGGTGTGCACATGCGTGCACGCGAGATATGGTGGCGCGGAACCGATCGAGTACACCGGCACCGAAGCCAGTGCGTCGTCGAGGCCCGCGCGGGCCGTCACCGTCATCCTGGTGCCGATCACCAGGCACACCGCGCTGCCGGCGAGTGCCGAGACGATGTGCGGACGCCCCATCACACCGATCACGCCCAGCGCCGACGACGAACCCATCCCCGGTGTGCCCGCCGCATCCTTCGCGTCGGGCACGGTGGCGATCCGGGCGCGAAGAACCGCCCGCAGCGCCTCGAGTTCTGCACGTGCATCGTCTCGGGCGACCTGTTCACCCGCGATGATCGTGACCGGCCCCGCGGCCCGGCGCAGCGCCCGCGCGATCACCCGCGGATCGCCCGAGCGCACATCCGCCTGCTCACCGACCACCACGCCGCCGTTGGCCGGCACCTTGCCTTGCTGAATATCTTTGGGCAGCAGGAGGACCGACGGCCCCCGCCGTGTCCGTGCGGCCTCGATCGCGGCGGGCAGCGCACACACGATGTCGGCGGGCGCAGTCACCCGACGGCAATGCACGGACACCGCCGAGAACAGCGCGTGCGCGTCGAGTGCCCCGTTGCGGCCACTGGTGTCCTGAAACGCGCCTCGCCCGTCGAGCGCGGTCGGTGACTGCCCTATCAGGGCCAGCACGGGAACTCGGCTCGCGAGGGCCTCGCCCAGTGCGGGAACGGTGTTCAGCGCGCCGCCACCCGACGTCGCGGCCACCACGCCGATGCCGCAGCCGCTACGGCTGTAGCCGTCGGCCATGGTGGCGGCGGAGAATTCGTGTTTGGCGAGCACGGCGTCGATGCCGGAACGGAAGAACGCCGCATCGTAGAGATCCTCGATGTTGGCACCGTCGACACCAAAGATGTGGCGCACTCCGATCGCCGCGAGGTACTCGACGATGTGGTCGACGACCCGATGGCCCATTGCTCACCTGCTTCCGGACTTCACGAGTGACACGGTGCGCGGGCCGGTGGAGTTCATCGGTCCAGCGGATTCACAGCGAACGCTCGAGAAGCACCTTGCCGGAGTCGGGTGAAACAAGTTGCACGGCAGCGATTTCGTCCATCTGCATCGGCGTGGTGGCGCTCGGCAACGCGGTCGCACCGGAGAGCCCCAGCCATGTCGCCACCTGGTTGCGGCTGCCGTCATGGCCCACGACCACCATCCCCAAATTCTGCGGCGGCGCATCGCGGCGGCCCCAATCGCCGTACGTGCACGCCATGTCGATCCGGGTGCCCCAGCCGTACCCCGTCATCGAGATGGTCGCGTTGATCGGTGTCTCGGACACCTTGGTCATCTCCAGTTGCTGACTCGAGGCCGTGGGCGGTGTGCCGGTCTGCAGCCCGAATGCCTCGGGGCGGACCGCGATCACGATCCCGATCGCCATCACCGCGGCGGCCAGACCGACGGCGGCCGAGGCCAGCCATCGCGAGCGCCTGCGACGCGAGCGCACCGTGTCGAGTAGGCCGGTCAGCAGTTCGGCGGGCGGTTCGGCCCGCACCGGGTCGAGGCCATCGAACTCTGCGGGTTCGACCGTGCTCAGCAAGGCGGGTATACCACTGAGTTCGGCCACGGCGGCCGCGCAGCGCTCACAAGCGTCCAGATGCGCCTCGTACTCACGGCGCTCCCCCTCGGAGAGCGATCCCAGAACGTAGGCGGCGTCCCATGTCACGTACCGGTCGTCGCCCGTCCGGCCGACGGCCGGTTCGAATGGCGTCACGGTGTCACCCCCATCTCCTCCAGCCGAAGCTTGAGCGCACGCACCCCGTAGTGGAGCCGCGACTTCACGGTTCCTTCCGCGATGTGCAGATCGGCCGCGATCTGCGCCGTGGTCCAGCCCTGGTAATACGCGCGACTGATGACCGCGCGATGCTCCTCGGACAGTTCACCGATGGCTTCGCCGAGCATCATTCGGTTCAACGCAGCCTCCACCTCGTCGGGCCCGGGCCGGTCCGCGGTTGTTTCCATGTCGGCGGTGCCCGACTCACTGCGGAACCGGGCGCTGCGCGCTTCGTCGATGATGAGGTTGCGGGCCACGGTGAACAACCACGCCCGCGCCGACCTCGAGGCGTCGGCCGTCACCTCGGGGTGCCGCCACGCCCGCAGTAGCGTTTCCTGCACGACGTCCTCCGCCCGGGCCGTATCGCCCGTCAGCCGCACCGCATAGCGCCAGATCGCGGCGGCGTGCTCCGCGTAGAGCACCCGCATCACGGTCGCTTCCGGGTCGTCCAATATCAACCTCCGCTTTAGACACGAGGTTGGCGGTCGTCCGGTTCAGTATTCGCGCTTGTCAGCGCTAACAGGTGAGGATGCGCGGTCCGTCTTCGGTGGCGGCCACCGTGTGCTCCCAGTGCGCAGCGCGCGAGCCGTCCGCGGTGATGACGGTCCACTCGTCGTCGAGGACCACCGTCTTGGTGGTGCCGAGCGTGAGCATCGGCTCGATGGCCAACACCGAGCCGACCGCCAGGTACGGCCCGCGGCCCGGGGCACCCTCATTGGGCAGGAACGGGTCCATGTGCATCTCACGTCCGATGCCGTGGCCGCCGTAGCCGTCCACGATGCCGAATGCGCGGCCGTACCGTTTCTCGGCGGCGCGCGTCGCGGTCTCGATGGCGTGCGAGACGTCGGTGAGCCGGTTGCCGGGCACCATCGCGGCGGCGCCGGCCTCCATGGCCTCCTTGGTCGCCTGCGACAACGCCTCGTCGACCGGGATCAGCGTCCCGACCCCGAACGTGATCGCCGAATCCCCATGCCAGCCATCGACGATCGCCCCGCAGTCGATGGACACCAGGTCACCGGGCGCGAGGGTCTCGTCGGAGGACGGAATGCCGTGCACCACACGGTCATTGACCGAGGAGCAGATGCTGGCCGGATATCCGTGGTAACCGAGGAAGGACGGTACGCCACCGCCGTCGCGGATCACCGACTCGGCGATCTCGTCGAGCGCCAGCGTCGATACCCCGGGAGCCGCGGCTTCACGCACCGCCGCCAGCGCGGAGGCCACCAGGGCTCCGGCGACCGCCATCGCGTCGAGTTCACCGGGGGTGCGCTGCGGAACGACCTTGCGGCCGCGCAGGCCCATCAGGCCCATACCGGTTTACTTACCAAGCGCCTGCAGCGCCCGCGCGAACACCTCGTCCAGGCCGCCGACCGCGTCGACCTGCTGCAGGTTGTTGCCGCTGTAGTACTCCAACAGCGGGTAGGTCTCGTCGCGGTAGACCTGCATGCGGTTGCGGATCACGTCTTCGGTGTCGTCTTCGCGGCCGCGGGACTTGAGCCGCTTGAACAGCTCGTCCTCGGAGACCTTGAACTCCAGCACCGCGTCGAGCTTGGTGTTGTGGCGTTTGAGCATCTCGTCGAGGGCCTTGGCCTGCTCCACGGAGCGCGGGTAACCGTCGAGGATGAACCCGTCGACGGCGTCAGCCTGTTCGATGCGGTCCTCGACGAGCTTGTTGGTCAGCTCCGAGGGCACCAGATCGCCGGCGTCGAGGTACCTCTTGGCCTCCACGCCCAGCGGTGTGCCGTCGCCGATGTTCTTGCGGAAGAGGTCACCGGTCGAGATCTGCGGGATCCCGAGCTTCTCGGAGAGCTTCTGTGCCTGTGTGCCCTTGCCGGCGCCGGGCGGTCCGAGCAGAACGACTCTCACTTCAGGAACCCTTCGTAATTACGCTGCATCAGCTGGCTTTCGATCTGTTTCACGGTATCCAAGCCGACGCCGACCAGGATCAGAACGCCCACACCACCGAACGGCAGGTTCTGCACCGGCCCGCTGCTCCCGACGGAGAGGAACAGGTTGGGCAGGACAGCGATCAGACCCAGGTAGATCGAACCTGGCAGGGTGATCCGGCTCAGCACGTAGCGCAGGTAGTCCGCGGTCGGCTTGCCTGGCCGGATGCCGGGGATGAAGCCGCCGAACTTCTTCATCTCGTCGGCGCGCTCATCGGGGTTGAACGTGATGGACACGTAGAAGTAGGTGAAGAACACGATCAGCCCGAAGTAGATCGCGATGTAGGCCGGGCTGCTCGGGTCAGTCAGATAGCTCGCGACGAAGGTGCTCCACCAGCTGTTGCTGTTCGGGTTTGAGCTCCCGCTCTGGATGAGCTGCGTGATGAGCTGCGGGATGTAGATCAGCGACGAGGCGAAGATCACCGGGATGACGCCGGCCTGGTTGACCTTCAACGGCAGATACGTCGACGTGCCGCCGTACATCTTGCGCCCGACCATCCGTTTGGCGTACTGGACCGGGATCCGACGCTGGCCCTGCTCCACGAACACCACGCCGATGATGATCGCCAGCGCGCCCGCGCAGACCAGGGCGAAGACAAGGCCGCCGCGGCTGTCGAGGATGGTCTTGCCCTCGGCCGGAATCGCGGAGGCGATGCTCGCGAAGATGATCAGCGACATGCCGTTGCCGATGCCGCGCTCGGTGACCAGCTCGCCCATCCACATCACCAGCGCCGCGCCGGCGGTCATCACGAGCACCATCACGACGAGCGTGAAGATGTTCAGACCCTCGTGCTGGCCCTGGATGATGTCCAGCGAGCAGCCCTGGAGCAGGCCGCCGTTCGCGGCGAGCGCCACAATGCTGGTGCTCTGCAGGATCGCGAGCGCAATGGCCAGATAGCGCGTGTACTGCGTCATCTTGGCCTGGCCGGACTGGCCTTCCTTACGCAACTGCTCGAACCGCGGGATCACCACCGTCAACAGCTGCACGATGATGCTCGCGGTGATGTAGGGCATCACACCGACGGCGAACACCGACAGGCGCAGAAGCGCGCCGCCGGAGAACAAATTGATCAGCGAGTAGATCTGTCCGGACTCACCACCGGTGACCTCCGCGACGCACTGCTGCACATTCGGGTAGTTCACCCCGGGAGACGGGATCGAGGCACCGACCCGGTAAAGGATCACGATGCCCAGGGTGAACAGGATCTTTCGCCTCAGGTCGACCGTCCTGAGTGAAGAGATGAAAGCCGAAAGCACTCTTCCTCCTGCGCAGCCGGCCTGTTGATCGCGGCGTGCGGATGGGGCTGGATTCGACCAGCGTCTTGGTTAAGTCGTGTGCGGACCCCCGTCAAGCGCGCAGCCTGCGGAGTCACCCGTCAAACAGTCTACGAGAGTAACAGTTGGGACCCCGTTGGCCCGCATCCCGCTGATCGTCCCGTCCTCACAGCGTTTTCTCAGCCCGGGAACATACCGTGGACCCAATCTCGTTATATCCACTAATTAATAACGTCAGGAGCGATAGATGGCACGTACCGACAACGACACCTGGGACCTCGCATCGAGCGTCGGCGCCACCGCGACGATGGTCGCGGCCGCGCGGGCGATCGCCAGCACCGGCGACGACCCGCTGATCTCCGACCCCTACGCCGAACCGCTGGTGCGCGCCGTCGGTGTCGACTTCTTCACGCGCCTCGCCAGCGGCGAGCTCAAGATCGAGGACCTCGACACGGACAATGCGGCGGTCGGTATGGCGCGGATGACCGACAACATGGCCGTGCGCACCAAGTTCTTCGACGAGTTCTTCCTCGCCGCCACCGGAGGTGGCGATTCAACGGGAGCGGGCGAGGCGGGCATCCGACAGGCGGTGATCCTGGCGTCGGGTCTGGACGCGCGGGCGTACCGGTTGGCCTGGCCGGCCGGGACGACGGTCTACGAGATCGACCAGCCGGAGGTCATCGCGTTCAAGAGCCGGACGCTGGCCGACTTCGGCGCCGAGCCGACCGCGCTGCGCCGTGCCGTGGCCAGCGACCTGCGGTTCGACTGGCCGGAGGCGCTGAAAGCGGCCGGTTTCGATCCGGCCCTGCCGACGGCCTGGAGCGCCGAGGGGCTGCTGGGTTACCTGCCGCCGGAGGCGCAGGACAAGCTGCTCGACACGATCTCCGAGCTGAGCGCACCCGGCAGCCGGGTGGCGGTCGAGAGCGGCCCGTCGAGCACGGACCCGGCCGACCGCGAGAGGGTGTTGGCGCGGATGCAGGAGTCGGCACAGCGGTGGCGCGACCACGGATTCGAACTCGACTTCGCCGATCTGATCTACCTCGGCGACCGCAACGAGGCAGGCGCCTATCTCGAGGAGCGGGGCTGGCGCCTGACGCGGCGCACGGTCGGTGAGCTCCTGGCCGAAAGCGGTCTGCCGCAGCTGCCCGACGACGACGAGGTCAGGTTCGGCGAGCTGCAATACGTCACGGGGATACTCGAGGGATGAGCCGGACGGATTCGGACAGCTGGGATCTGGCGTCGAGCGTGGGCACCACGGCCACGATGGTCGCGGCCGCCCGCGCGATCGCCAGCCGCGACGAGGATCCGCTGTTCGACGACCCGTACGCCGCTCCCCTGGTGCGCGCGGTCGGCATCGACTTCTTCACGAGCCTGGTCGACGGCGGCATCGACGGCAACGACATCGACGGCGCCGGAGCGGACTTCATGGCGAAGATGATCGCGGTGCGCACGCGGTTCTTCGACGACTTCTTCGTACACGCGACGAGCACGGGCATCCGGCAGGCGGTGATCCTGGCGTCCGGTCTGGACTCGCGGTCCTACCGGTTGCCGTGGCCACAGGGGACCGTCGTTTACGAGATCGACCAGCCTCAGGTGATCGAGTTCAAGGCTTCGACGATGTCGTCACTGGGTGCCAGGCCGTCGGCCGAGCTGCGCACCGTCGGTGTCGACTTGCGGGACGACTGGCCGAAAGCACTGCGGGACAGCGGTTTCGATCCGGCACAGCCCACAGCGTGGAGCGCCGAGGGGCTGCTCGTCTACCTGCCACCCGAGGCCCAGGACCGACTGTTCGACGACATCGGGGCGCTGAGCGCACCGGGCAGCAGGCTGGCCACCGAATACCATCCCGACGCCGCGGCGACGATCGGCGAACGCAGCAAGGCGATCAGCAAGCAGTGGGGCGACAACGGTGCGCACCTCGACATCTCGCACCTGTTCTATGCGGGCGAGCGCCGTCACGTCGGCGAATATCTCACCGAACACGGATGGCAGGTTTCTGCGAGAAACCGGCCCCAGGTGTTCGCCGACTACGGCCGCGCCTTTCCCGATACCGATCTGCTTGCGCCGATGCGGGATTCGCTCGCGATCATCGCGACCCGAGACTGAGGAGCACGAATGGCACGCAGCGACAACGACACCTGGGACCTGGCATCCAGCGTCGGCTCGACCGCAACGATGGTCGCCGCACAACGCGTGTTGAGCCACCGCGAAGGCCTGATCGACGACCCGTACGCCGAACCTCTGGTGCGCGCGGTCGGGCTCGATTTCTTCGTGCGCGCGCTCGACGGCGAGATATCGCTCGAAGCTGTCGACCCTCGATTCAATACGCGCCGGGCCGCCGAGGGCATGAGCGTGCGCACCCGCCATTTCGACCGCATGTTCACCGACGCCGTCGACGCGGGTGTCCGCCAGGCGGTGATCCTGGCTTCTGGGCTCGACGCCCGCGCCTACCGGCTGCCGTGGCCGACTGGCACCATCGTCTTCGAACTCGATCAGCCCGACGTCATCGCCTTCAAGAGCAATACGCTCGCGGCGCTGGGAGCCGAGCCGACGACGGACCGGCGGGCCATCGCGATCGATCTGCGCGAGGATTGGCCGAAATCCCTGCTGGACAACGGCTTCGACCCGACGAAGCCGGCGGCGTGGAGCGCCGAGGGGCTGCTGATCTACCTGCCACCCGAGGCGCAGGATCTGTTGTTCGACCGGATCCACGAGCTGAGCGCGCCCGGTAGTCGGCTCGCGACCGAGCACATCCCCGACGTCAGCATGTTCGCCGACGAGCGCTCGCGCGAGATCGCCGAGCGATTGCAGGCATACGGGCAGAACATCGAGATGGGTGAGCTCATCTATCACGGCGAGCGCAACGACGTCGTCGAGTATCTCACCAACCGCGGCTGGGACGTCACGACGCAGAAGATGCCAGATGCATACGCCGCCAACGGATTCACGTTCGACGAGAACAGCACGATCGGCCTGTTCACCGACATGACCTACCTGTCGGCGATCAAGCGCTGACCCAGAACCGGTGCTCGCCCAGCCACAACGCGCCGAGCCCGGTGAACCTAGAACCGGTGGTCTCCGAGCCAGAGCGCCTTCGCACCAGTCAACGACTGGTGCGTCTCATCGAGAATTTCTGCAGCAGATCGGCTCAGCAGAGCCGCCACTGCATGCGACAACGACGCGGCTGCCGGCCTCGAGGATGATTTGGGTCGGAACATGTCGATCAGGGAAGCTTCGGGGTAGTTGACGACGCGAACGTCCTCGTCGCTATTTATCCCGGCGAGCGCCTTGGCCCGATCAATCGCCGTCCGCAGCCCGCCGAGTTCGTCGACCAGGCCGTGCTCCAGTGCATCGGCGCCGGTCCATACCCTACCCCGGGCGACCGCATCGACGGCCTTCGCGGACATATTGCGGCCGGCGGCGACTCGTTCAATGAAGTCAGCGTAGGCCAGGTCGGCCTCACCCTCGACGCGCGCGCGTTGTTCCTCTGTGAACGGTTGGTCGATGGACCACGCGTCTGCATTAGCATTCGTGCGTACCGCGTCGGTACCTAGACCAAGGCGTTCTTTGAGCCCCCGGGCGATGAGCTTACCGGTGAAAACACCGATGGAGCCGGTAATAGTGCCGGGGTTCGCAATGATGAGGTCCGCACACATCGACACGTAATAGCCGCCCGATGCGGCTTCCGCGCCCATCGACGCCACAACAGGCTTGCCACCGTCCCGGACTCTGATGACTTCCCGCCAAATGCTTTCCGAGGCAGTCAGGGTGCCGCCTGGGCTGTCAACCCGCAGCACGACGGCAGACACGTCGTCATCGGCGGCTGCCTTACGCAGTGCGGCCGAGATGGTGTCGGCTCCGATATTTCCTCTGCCGAACGGCACCAACTGGGGCGCGCCATGGCCACTGACGATTGCGCCATGGACCGTGACCACGGCGATGACTGGCTTGGACTTACGCCCCGGTATCGACGGCACGGGTCGTGAAGCGGTACCGCGGGCATACCGCGACAGGAACAGCCGCGGCGGCGCGTCATCGGCGTCCGCATCCGCCCCGGGCGTGAAGTCCGGCGCCCCAACCAATTCGGCGAGTCGAGCGTAAGCCTCGTCGCGGAAACCGACGCGGTCGATCAGCCCGCCCGCCAGGGCGTCGTCACGAAGCAGCGGCGCCTTGTCGGCGAGGGCGTCGACTTCAGTGAGGGTTAGGTGACGCGACTCCGAGACCGCCCGCCACACCTGGTTCTGAAAGCTGGCAAGGACGCGGCTCAGCGCCTCCCGGTCAGCTTTGGTGTATTTGTCCTCAGTGAAACGATTTGTGGCGGACTTGTATTCGCCACGCGCGATGAACTGCGCCTCGACACCGATCTTGTCGAGCGCGCCGCGGAGGAACATCGCATTCGTCGCGAATCCCACCAGGCCGACGGTGCCCGCCGGCTGCATCCAGACCTCGCGGAACGCCGACGCCAGGTAGTACGACAGGGTGCCCGGATAGGTTTCGGCCCACGCCAGTGACGGTTTGACGTCGCTGAACGCGGAGATCGCCGACCGCAGTTCCTGTACCGGGCCCGGCGACGCGGCCGGCAGCTGCACCCGCGCGACCAACCCGGCGACCCGGTTGTCGTCCGCCGCGCGGTGGATCGCGGCGACGGCCTCACCCAGCAGTAGCGGCTTGCCCGCCCCGGAGATCAACGCGAGCGGATCAAAGCCGCCGGTCTCGTTCGGCACGGACGTCAGATCGAGTTCGAGCACACACCCGTTCGGGACACCGTTGTGGCGGGCGGTGTCGATGCGCCGGGCCAGTGCGCGTAGATCGGCCAGACCGGGCAGTCCGGGCATGCCGGGGAGGAAGGCGAGCATGGTTCGAGCGTACCGACGCCGCCTCGCGGCGAACCCCGTCTACCGTGGTGCCGTGCGCTTCGACATCTCCCTTCCGCAGCGCGTGGCGGCCGGCTTCGACTCCGAGGGTATTCGCGACTACTTGATCCGGGCCGAGGAACTGGGCTTCACCGGTGCGTGGACGCTGGAGCAGACGATCGGCCCGTCACCGCTGCTCGCGCCGCTGGAGATGCTGGCCTGGGCCGCGGGGCACACCGAGCGGCTCCGCCTCGGGGTGGCCGTCCTGGTCACCACCCTGCATGAACCGCTTCAGCTCGCTTCGGCGGTCACGGCCGTCGACCACCTCAGCCACGGCCGGCTCGACCTCGGTGTGGCTCCGGGCGGGGGCAAGCGCAAGTTCGCCGCGTTCGGGGTCGAACCCGCCACCTTCGTCCGCACCTTCACCGAGGGGCTCGAGCTGATGAAGGCGGCGTGGTCCGACGACCCGAAGGTGACGTACCGCGGGCGTTTTCGCGACGTCGACGCGTTACCGGTACAACCGAAGCCCGTCCAGCGGCCGCACCCGCCCATCTGGTTCGGGGCCAACGCCCCTCGCGCGATCGCCAGGGCGGTGCGGCACGGTGACGCGTTCCTCGGGGCGGGGTCGTCCACCACGGCCGCGTTCACCGAAGCTGTCCAGACCGTGCGCCGCGAGCTCAGGAAACAGAATAGAGAGGCAACGGGTTTTACGATCGGCAAGCGTGTGTACCTGATCGTCGACGACGACCCTGCGCGCGCCGAGGAGCGAGTGTTGGCCGGCCTGCACCGCATCTACGGCGGCATGGCAGGCATCGACACCGTGCCGGTCTCGGGCCCCCCGGCCGACGTTGTTCAAGGGCTGCGCGAGGTCATTGACGCAGGCGCCGAGATGCTTTTGCTCAACCCGGTCGGGGAGAACGTTGCCGAGGACCGCGAACAGATGGAACATCTGGCGGCAGCGGTGATTCCGCACCTGCGGTGACGGCCCAACGCGTCGGGAAGTTCGCTGACGCTTAGGTGATTCAAGTTTTATTGATCTTGGTGGTAAACCGGGATCATGATCGCGAAACTGAGAACCCTCGCCCCGCTGCTGATGGCGGGCGCGGCCGCGACGGCGATCGCCGCGGCAGCGATGGCGGTCGCCCAGAGCTACCCGGGCACGCCGACCAATTACGTCACGCAGGGGCCCGACTAGGGCGGCTGCGCCGCCGACGGTACGTGCGGCCACGGCGGACCGGACGGCGGCGGTGGCTGCACCGCTGCCGGAGTCTGCGGTCACGGCGGCCCCTGGGGCGGCGGCGGCGGCTGCGTGCCCGGTGTCGGATGCTTCGAGTGGCGGCAGTAGATCAGCGGCCCATGAAGCGGCCGTGCTGCGGGCAATAGACGGCGACCGCTGCGCGCATCAGGCCGGCGGCCTGTCCACGGTCCATGCCGGTGCTCGCGAGGCGATTGACCACCCCGCGCACGACGGGAACGGGGTTGGCGGTACCAGCCAGACCGGAAGTGAGCATGTCGCAGATCCCGTGCCCCAACGTCGGCAGGTCGGTTTCGCCGAGCGGGATGTTCAGCGCAGCGACCTGATCGGCGAACTTCGCGTCCACGGCTGCGTTCTCATCCTGGGCATGGGCGGCCGCCGTGCCTGCGGACAACGCGAGACCGGCGGCCACGGCGGCGACGGTGAGCCGGCGGATGAGGGTCATGTCTGCTCCTGAGAGTTCGCGCCTACGCACAATATCGGTTGACGGCGCACGGCGTTACGCCCGCCCGAACACGAAAGCCCCCGCCGTGACGGCAGGGGCTCCCGATCGACAGTTGTTACAGCTCGGTCGCCGAGCCGCCCGCCGCAGAGATCTTCTCGCGTGCGCTGCCGCTGAACTTGTGCGCGGTGACGTTCACCTTCACGGTGAGCTTTCCGTCACCGAGCACCTTGACCAGCGTGTTCTTGCGCACCGCACCCGCGGCCACCAGCTCGTCCACGCTGACATCGCCGCCCTTCGGGAACAGCTTGTTGATGTCGCCGACGTTGACGACCTCGTACTCGGTACGGAAGCGGTTGCGGAAGCCCTTGAGCTTCGGCAGCCGCATGTGGATCGGCATCTGGCCGCCCTCGAACGTCGCGGGGACGTTCTTGCGGGCCTTGGTGCCCTTGGTACCGCGACCCGCGGTCTTACCCTTCGAACCCTCACCTCGACCCACGCGGGTCTTGGCGGTCTTCGAGCCGGGTGCAGGCTTCAGGTCATGGAGCTTGATGGGTGTCATGCTTTAGCCTTTCGCTCTTCGCGCGAGCGCTCATCGCCGGCCTCTACTGCTTCAACTTTGACGAGGTGATGCACGGTCTTGATCAGGCCGCGCGTCTGCGCGTTGTCCTCGCGGACGACGGACTGGCGGATCTTATGCAGCCCCAGCGACCGCAGGCTCTCCCGCTGCTTCCAGCGCGCACCGATGGTGCTGCGCACCTGGGTGATCTTCAGTGTCTTTTGTGGTGCCATGGTTACGCTGACCCCTCACGCGCAGCCGACGCGGCGAGCGCCTCGGCCTCACGACGCGCCCGCAGCATGCCCGCGGGCGCCACGTCCTCGATCGGCAGGCCACGTCGGGCCGCGACCTCTTCTGGACGCTGCAGCAGCTTCAGCGCGGCGACGGTGGCATGCACCACGTTGATCGCGTTGTCGCTGCCCAGCGACTTGGCCAGGATGTCGTGCACGCCTGCGCATTCCAGCACCGCGCGAGCGGCACCGCCGGCGATCACACCGGTACCGGGGCTGGCCGGACGCAGCATCACGACACCGGCGGCGGCTTCGCCCTGCACCGGGTGGGTGATGGTGCCGCCGATCAGCGGGACCCGGAAGAAGTTCTTGCGGGCCTCTTCGACGCCCTTGGCGATAGCGGCCGGAACTTCCTTGGCCTTGCCGTAGCCGACACCGACCATGCCCTTGCCGTCGCCGACGATCACCAGCGCGGTGAAGCTGAATCGGCGACCACCCTTGACCACCTTGGACACGCGGTTGATGGAGACGACGCGCTCGAGGTAGTTGCTCTTGTCACCGCCGTCGCGACCACGACCGCCACGGTCGTCGCGGCGGCCACGTCCGTCGCGGTCTCGCGACCCGCGGCCGTCCTGGGGGCCGCCGGCTGTTGCCTGTTCGGCCATCATGCAGTCCTTCCCATTGTATTGAAGTCAGTCATCAGAATTGCAGTCCGCCCTCGCGCGCCGCATCGGCCAGCGCCGCGATCCGTCCGCCGTAGGTGTAACCCCCGCGGTCGAACACGACCTTGTCGATCCCTGCGGCCTTCGCGCGCTCGGCGATCAGCTGACCGACCCGCACGCTGTGCGCTTTCTTGTCCCCGTCGACCGCCCGTACGTCGGCCTCGATCGAGGACGCGGCGGCCAGAGTGGTGCCTTCCAGGTCGTTCACCAGCTGCACGTGGATGTGCCGCGACGAACGGTTGACCACCAAACGCGGCACCTCTGCCGTGCCGGAGATCTTCTTGCGCAACCGAGCATGGCGACGCAGCCGCGCGACCCGCCGGGTCTCGGAGATGTTCTGGCCCACGGGCTTGCGCGCAGGCGCTGCCGAATCCTTTGTGGTTGAAGCCATTTCTACTTACCTGTCTTTCCGACCTTGCGGCGGATCTGCTCGCCCTCGTAGCGGATCCCCTTGCCCTTGTAGGGGTCGCTCTTGCGCAAGCGGCGGATGTTCGCCGCGACCTGGCCGACCTTCTGCTTGTCGATGCCGGAGATCGAGAACTTCGTCGGCGTCTCCACCGCGAACGTGACACCCTCGGGCGCGTTGATCGTCACCGGGTGGCTGTAGCCCAACGCGAACTCGAGGTTGGACCCCTTGAGCTGCACGCGGTAACCGACACCGAAGATCTCCATCTTGGTGGTGTAACCCTCGGTGACACCGGTGATCAGGTTCGCCACCAGCGTCCGTGACAGACCGTGCAGCGAACGGCTGCGCCGCTCGTCGTCCGGACGCGTCACCACGATGGCGCCGTCGTCGTCACGGGAGACCCGGATCGGGTCGGCCACCGACAGTTCGAGAGTCCCCTTGGGCCCCTTGACCGACACGTTCTGCCCGTCGATCGAGACGTCGACCCCGCTGGGGACCGGGACCGGCTGCTTTCCAATACGCGACATTTGAGCTCTACTCCCTCTCGCCTACCACACGTACGCGAGGACTTCGCCGCCCACGCCCTCTTGGGCTGCCTGGCGGTCGGTTCGGAGGCCCGACGACGTGGAGATGATCGCCACGCCGAGGCCTCCGAGAACCCGCGGCAGGTTGGTGGATTTCGCGTACACCCGCAGACCGGGCTTGGACACGCGGCGCAGACCGGCGATGCTTCGCTCGCGGCTGGGGCCGTACTTCAGTTGTACGACAAGCGACTTGCCGACCCGAGCATCCTCGGTGCGGTAGTCGGCGATGTAGCCCTCGCGCTTCAGGATCTCGGCGATGTTGGCCTTGATCTTGGAGTGGGGCAGTGTCACCTCGTCGTGGTACGCCGAATTGGCGTTGCGCAGACGTGTCAAGAAGTCTGCGATCGGGTCCGTCATAGTCATCGAGCGCTGCTCCTCTTCGTTGCTGCGTCCCCCTCGCAGCTGCGCGGCTGGGGGTACCCCCACCGCATCGTCATCGCGGTCATGACAGCGGTCTCACCTTTCTCGCGGTGGTTCCCGGTATCCGGGCCTGCCGCAACCTGTTTGGTTGGTCTGGTCTGTTGGCGTGCTCGCGGCGCTTCGCGCGAGCGCTCATCGCTGTTACCAGCTGCTCTTCTGCACGCCGGGCAGTTCGCCGGCGTGCGCCATTTCGCGCAGGCAGATCCGGCACAGGCCGAACTTGCGGAAGACGGCGTGCGGACGCCCGCAGCGCTGGCAGCGGGTGTAGGCGCGCACCTTGAACTTCGGCTTCTTGTTGGCCTTGTTGACCAGTGCCTTCTTTGCCATTACTCAGTTCTCCTTGAACGGAAAGCCCAGCGCCCGCAGCAGCGCTCGTCCTTCGTCGTCGGTCGTCGCCGAGGTGACGACGGTGATGTCCATGCCACGGGGGCGGTCGATGGAGTCCACGTCGATCTCGTGGAACACCGACTGCTCGGTCAGACCGAAGGTGTAGTTGCCGGTGCCGTCGAACTGCTTGGGGCTCAAGCCGCGGAAGTCGCGGATACGCGGGAGCGCGATCGAGATCAGCCGGTCAAGGAACTCCCACATCCGGTCGCCGCGCAGCGTGACGCGCGCACCGATCGGCATGCCCTCGCGGAGCTTGAACTGCGCGATGGACTTGCGGGCCCGGCGGATCTCCGGCTTCTGGCCGGTGATCAGAGCGAGGTCGTTGACCGCACCGTTGATCAGCTTCGCGTCGCGCGCGGCGTCGCCGACACCCATGTTGACGACGACCTTGATCACGCCGGGGATCTGCATGACGTTGGCGTAGCCGAATTCCTTGGCCAGCGCGTCGCGGATCTCTTCGCGGTAGCGCTGCTTCAGGCGCGGGAGGGTCTTCTCAGCGGTAGTCATGTCAGATGTCCTTGCCGTTGGTCTTGGCGATGCGGACCTTCTTGCCCGTCTCCTCGTCAACCTGGTATGCGACGCGGGTGGGCTTGCCGTCGGAGTCGACGACCATCACGTTGGAGGCGTCGATCGGCGCCTCCTGGGTGACGATGCCGCCGGACTTGGCGCCGCGCTCGTTGCTCGACACCGCCGTGTGCTTCTTGATCCGGTTGACGCCCTCGACCAGCACCTTGTTGCGGGTCGGGTAGGCGACCAGGACCTTGCCCTTGGCGCCCTTGTCCTTACCGGAGATGACCAGGACGGTGTCGCCCTTGTGGACCTTCATCTACAACACCTCCGGAGCGAGCGAGACGATCTTCATAAAGCGCTTCTCGCGCAGTTCGCGGCCGACCGGCCCGAAGATGCGCGTTCCACGCGGGTCGTTGTCGGGCTTGATGATCACGGCGGCGTTCTCGTCGAACTTGATGTAGCTGCCGTCGGCCCGGCGGCGTTCCTTGACGGTGCGCACGACGACGGCCTTCACCACATCACCGCGCTTGACGTTGCCGCCCGGAATGGCGTCCTTGACGGTCGCCACGATGACATCGCCGATGCCGGCGTAGCGTCGCGACGAGCCACCGAGCACACGGATGCACAAGATCTCCTTGGCGCCCGTGTTGTCGGCGACCTTGAGCCGCGATTCCTGCTGAATCACTCGATCTCCTCGACCTGGTTTTTGTATGCACGCCAGATACCGACCTGGACGTGCGCGGTCTTGCTGTCACCTATGAGCACGCGGGGCCTGCCGAACGACTGGCCGAGGTCTGCCCAAGGCAACCGCCTGATTCTATGGGAGGACCTGCAGGAAACCAAATCGTCGCTGATCAGCGGCCCCTGCCCAACGGGTGGGCGCGTTCGTCGACGCCTTCAGGGTATGACGATGCCGAAGTCGCCCAGCAGCGGCGAGGTCAGCGGGTCGAAGTCCGCACCCTGCGCCGGAGCCTCGACGTGCACCGCGACCAGGTACTCGCCGCTGGTCGTCGGGATATGGGCCAGCCTGTCGCCGAACTCGACAGCGTGCTCTGGCGAGTCCGCCCACGATCCGAGCAGCTTCTGGCCGCTGAAGCCGCACAATTCGGCCGGCAGCACGCTCAGGGTGCTGATGTCGGAGGCCGCCATGGCCTCGTCGGCATAGCGGTCGAAGGCTTCGGCGGGCGGCAGCGTCGTCTTGGCGATCGTGACCGACGCCGACATCCCGTCCGGACCGGCCAGCCGAAGGCCGACGTCGCCCTCTCCCTGCGTGGTTGACCACCCCGCTGGGAGCACCACCGTGATCTTCGGCGCGGCCGGATCGGACACCGACGCCTCTTCGTAGGGGGGGTCGGGCATATCGCAGGCGCTGCCCGCCGGCGAAGGCGATGCGGTCGTCGACACGATGCCTGGCTGTTCGGTATCGGCTTCAGCGGCGGGGCTCGTGGTCGACGACGGCGGGGCGGTGCTGACGGAGATGGTCGTATCGGAGACGACGGCCTCTTCCGCGATCGGCGTGCCTTCGCTGTTGTCGATGCACGATGTCAGCAGGCATGTCAGCGCGATCGTCGACCACGCGGCGTTCTTCATGAGCTGGATCCCGCCTTGTCCTCAGTCCTGCGCGAAAGCGCGCGCGAACTCCCTCTCCACGTCCACGTACGGCTTACCCGAGACGTCGATGTTCACCTGGGTGATGGTGCCGCCGGTGAAGGCGAACGGGGGCTTGTACGACCGCGAGACCGGGGATCCCGAGTTCCTGCCGATGCTCAGACTGGCACCGGCAAGCCCGAACGTCCCCGGATGCACACGCATGCCGCTGAACGTCGCGACCTCTTGGTCGTCGATGTACAGCGCAGCGTCTCCCAACGGAGTGTGGCTGCCCTCTGCGGTTCCGGTGCGCACGTACGCGACCCCGAATATGTGCCGCCCCAACGGTATCGGGTCCGGCGACGACAGCTGTTGTTCCTGTTCGCCGAGGAAGTTGTAGACGTAGTGGAGCCGGCCATCCTGGATGAACATCACGTGTCCCCCGTGTGCGCCACCGTGTTTGAAGATCACGCCCTCCGCTCCGGAGGTGTCGATCGTCAGCTCGGCCATCACCGAGAACGACCGGCCCATGATCTCGGCCGCCGCGCCGGTGCCGACGTCGGCCGTTCCGGGGTAGTAGAGGTAGGACTCGCGCTGCCCGGCGAGGCTGGGCCGCCACCGCGATATGGTGTCGAAGATGTTGAGGTCGCCCAGCGGAAGGCCGTTGTACTTGTCGGCTTCGGTGAACCACAGTTTCTTGAGTTCTTCGAGCTTGCCTGGTTTTTCGGCGGCCAGATCATGGCACTGGCTGCGGTCGGCTTCGATGTGGAACAGCTCCCACCGGTCTTTGTCGAAGTGCGACCAACCGGCCGGGGAGGCGGCGTGGACGGTGTTGGCGAACCAGCCGTCATGCCAGATTCCCCGCGTGCCGAGCATCGTGTAGAACTGCGTGTGCTTATCGGTCACGGCCGACGAATCTTTGAGCGCCGCCTCGAAACTCACACCGTCCAACGGCTTCTGCGGTACTCCCCTGACCGTCTCCGGCGGCGTGATTCCCAACAGTTCGTAGATGGTTGGGGTGACGTCGCACACGTTGATGTAGGTGTCCAGTACCTCGCCGTGCGCGGCGATGCCCTTGGGCCAGGAGATGATTGCGGGGTCGGCTATTCCGCCTTCGTGCGAAGCGTAGCGCTTGAAGAGCTTGTAGGGGGCGTTGAACGCCATCGCCCAGCCGGTCGGATAGTGGTTGTAGGTATCCGGTCCGCCGAGATTGTCGAGCAGCCGTAGACCGTCCTCGACCGTGTCGATGTAGCCGTTGAAGAACTTGACCTCGTTGACCGAGCCGTTCGGTCCGCCTTCCCCGCTCGCCCCGTTGTCGGAGATGACGACGATGATCGTGTTGTCGAGCTGACCCGAGTCCTCCAGATAGTCGAGGATGCGGCCGATCTGGGCGTCGGTGTACGACAGGAAGCCGGCGAACACCTCGGCCATGCGGGAGAACAGGCGTTTCTCGTCGTCACTGAGCTCGTTCCAGGGCCGCACCGAGTCCTGCTCCGGCCACGGTTCACCGTTGGGTCCCTTGATGTCTCCATACGGATTCATCGGTGAGAGTTCGGTATCGGCGGGGACGATACCGAGCCCCTTCTGGTTCTCGAGCACCATCTCGCGGTAACGCTCGTAGCCCATGTCGAACTTGCCGGCGTAGCGGTCGGCCCACTCCTTGAATACGTGATGCGGCGCGTGGCCGGCTCCGGGACACACGTAGGAAAACCACGGCTTGTCAGGTGCGATGACCTTCGCATCGCGGATGAACTCGATCGTCCTGTCCGCCAGGTCTTTTGACAGGTGGTAGCCCTCCTCCGGTGTCGTCGGCGGAGCAACGGGATGGTTGTCATAGACCAGGTCCGGATACCATTGGTCCGTCTCACCGCCCATGAAACCGTAGAAACGCTCGAAGCCCCGTGACAGCGGCCAATGTCGTTTCGTAGAAGCTAGATTCGACTCCTCGAGTGGGGTCAGATGCCACTTTCCGACGCAGTAGGTGTTGTATCCGTGCTCGGCGAGCACCTCGGACAGCAGCGCGGTGTCGAATGGAATCCGGCCGTTGCAACCGGGAAAGCCGTCGGTGAACTCTTCGATGGTGGCCATGCCGACGGTCGTCGGATTTCGACCCGTCAGCAGTGAGGCGCGGGTCGGCGAGCAGAGCGCGGTGGTGTGGAACTGCGAGAGCCGAACGCCGCGTTCGGCGATACGGCTCATAGTCGGCATCTCGACAAGCCCACCAAAGCAGTCCCATGTGGCGATCCCGATGTCGTCCCACACGAGGTACAGGATGTTGGGTGCGCCGTCGGGGGCGGTGGGCGCAGCGTAGGGTCCCCAGTCCGGTTCGGAGTCTCGGATGTCGAGTTCGATCCTGCCGTTGAATTCGGTTGCCATGCCCCGCCTCGGTGTCGCGTCGAAGGTTGGCCCGGAGATTACACCCGGGCGTCCCGGTTGGCTGACGATCTGACGTCGAGGTCATCAACGCGAGTCGCGCCCCAGGGCGGCGATGCGTCGCTGCAAGTCCCGCCACCCAGCGAAGTCAACGCGAAGTTGCATAGCGCAAACAGCTCTCGCGAGGACCAACGCGAAGCGTTCGCAAGAAGGCCCCCACACGGATGTCGTGTGAGGGCCTGCTGCGAGGCTGGGGCTGTGCGCCCTATTTGGCCTTCTCGAGGATCTCGACGAGCCGCCAGCGCTTGGTCGCCGACAGCGGACGCGTCTCCATCAGCGACACCCGATCGCCGATGCCCGCGCTGTCGTTCTCGTCGTGCGCCTTGACCTTCTTGGTGGTGCGGATGATCTTGCCGTAGAGCGGGTGGCTCTTACGATCTTCCAGCTCGACCACGATGGTCTTCTGCATCTTGTCCGACACCACGTAACCGATGGCCGTCTTACGCCGGCCGCGCTCTTCTTCCTTCCGCGGCGTGTACTTGGGGCCTGCCCCTTTGTTCTCTGCCATTACGAATCCTCACCCACGGGTCCGGAGGCCAGACCCAACTCACGTTCGCGCAGCACGGTGTACACACGCGCGATTTCCTGACGCACCGTGCGAAGCCGGCGGTTGTTCGACAACTGGCCGGTCGCCATCTGGAAGCGCAGGTTGAACAGCTCTTCCTTGGACTCGCGCAGCCGATCCTTCAGTTCGTCGTCGGTCAGCTCGCGCAGTTCGCCCGGCGTCACTCCCACTGCCATCAGAAGTGCTCCTCTCGGGTAACGATGCGTGCCTTGATCGGCAGCTTGTGGATCGCACGGGTCAGCGCGGCCCGGGCGGTCGCCTCGTCGGGGTAGCTCAGCTCAAAGAGCACGCGACCCGGTTTGACGTTGGCCACCCACCACTCCGGCGAACCCTTGCCGGAACCCATACGGGTCTCGGCCGGCTTCTTGGTCAGCGGGCGGTCCGGGAAGATGTTGATCCACACCTTGCCGCCACGCTTGATGTGCCGGTTGATCGCGATACGAGCGGACTCGATCTGCCGGTTGGTGATGTAGGCGTGTTCCAACGCCTGGATGCCATAGTCACCGAAGCTCACCGTCGTGCCGCCGCTGGCGATGCCGCGCTGCCTCGGGTGGTGTTGCTTACGGTGCTTGACCTTGCGGGGAATCAACATGGTTCAGCTCTCCGTGTTTTCCGTGGGCGTCTCGACCGCAGCCGCTGCCTGCGCAGCCGCGGCGTTGTCTGCCACACTGCCTGCCGGAGCGGTGCCGCTGTCGGAACCGCCGGTGGCCGCCCGGCCGGCTTCGGTGCTCGTCGCGGTGGTGCCCGACGCGCCGCTACGGCGAGGCCGGGTGCCCGACGGACGCTCGCGACGCGGACGATCCGCACCCGCGGGCACCGCAGCGGCCAGCTCACGCTTGCCACCGACGATGTCGCCCTTGTAGATCCACACCTTCACGCCGATACGGCCGAAGGTGGTCTTGGCCTCGTACAGGCCGTAGTCGATGTCGGCGCGCAGCGTGTGCAGCGGCACGCGACCTTCGCGGTAGAACTCCGAGCGGCTCATCTCGGCGCCACCGAGGCGGCCCGAGCACTGGACGCGGATGCCCTTGACGTTCGGCTGCCGCATCGCGGACTGGATTGCCTTGCGCATGGCGCGGCGGAACGCCACGCGGTTGGACAGCTGCTCGGCGACGCCCTGGGCCACCAACTGCGCCTGCGACTCGGGGTTCTTGACCTCGAGGATGTTCAGTTGCACCTGCTTGCCGGTCAGCTTCTCCAGATCGGCGCGGATGCGGTCGGCTTCGGTGCCACGGCGGCCGATCACGATGCCCGGACGTGCGGTGTGAATGTCGACGCGCACGCGGTCGCGGGTGCGCTCGATCTCCACGTCGGCGATGCCGGCGCGCTCGAGACCGGTGGCCAGCAGCCGCCGGATCGCCACGTCTTCCTTGACGTAATCCTTGTACTGCTTGTCGGCGTACCACCGGGACTTCCAGTCGGTGGTGATACCGAGCCGGAAGCCGTGGGGATTGATTTTCTGGCCCACTACTCCGAGCCCTCCTTCGCATCGGACGCTTCAGCAGTCGATTTCTCGGCCTTGGTGCTGGCCTTCGCCTCTGCCGACTTCTTGGGCGCCGCCTTCTTGGCGGGCGCCTTCTGGGCGGCCTTGTCAGCGGGCGCCTTCTTGGCCGCTTCAGCGCTCTTGGCCTTGCTGCCCTGAGCGCGACGTGCGCGCGCCGCGCTGGCCGACTGGCCGCTGCCACGCTGCTCCTGGCTCACTCGGCTTTCCAGGACCACCGTGATGTGGCTGGTGCGCTTGCGGATCCGGAAAGCACGGCCCTGGGCGCGCGGCCGGATGCGCTTGGCGGTCGGCCCTTCGTCGGCGTAGACGGTGGCGACCACGAGGGTGGACGGATCCAGGCCCTGGTTGTTCTGCGCATTGGCCGCCGCGCTCGCGATGACCTTGGCGACCGGCTCGCTGGCCGCCTGCGGTGCCCACCGCAGGATGTCCAGCGCTTCGGACACCGACTTGCCGCGCACCAGGTCGATGACCCGGCGCGCCTTCGTCGCCGACACGCGCACGAAGCGCGCCTTGGCGACGGCAGACGGATATTCAGTCGTGATACTCATCAAAAGCCTTTGCTCTTCGCGCAAGCGCTCATCGGCGCTTAGCCTTCCGGTCGTCCTTGATGTGACCCTTGAATGTGCGGGTCGGGGCGAACTCGCCGAGCTTGTGACCCACCATCGCCTCGGTGACGAACACCGGGACATGCTTGCGGCCGTCATGCACCGCAAAGGTGTGCCCGATGAAGTCGGGGATGATGGTCGACCGACGCGACCAGGTCTTGATGACCTGCTTGGTGTTTTTCTCGTTCTGTGCGTCGACCTTCTTCAACAGATGGTCGTCGACGAACGGACCCTTCTTCAGGCTGCGTGGCATATTCCTTGTACCTGCCTACTCTCAGCGCTTCTTGCCGGTGCGCCGGCGACGGACGATGAGCTTGTTGCTCGCTTTGTTGGGCTTGCGGGTGCGGCCTTCGGGCTTACCCCACGGGCTCACCGGGTGGCGACCACCGGAGGTCTTACCCTCACCACCACCGTGCGGGTGGTCGACCGGGTTCATCACGACGCCACGGACGGTGGGACGCTTGCCCTTCCATCGCATGCGGCCGGCCTTGCCCCAGTTGATGTTCGCCTGCTCGGCGTTGCCCACCTCACCGACGGTGGCGCGGCAGCGCACGTCGACGCGGCGGATCTCACCGGACGGCATACGCAGCGATGCGTACGTGCCTTCCTTGCCCAGCAGCTGAATGCTGGACCCGGCCGAACGCGCGAGCTTGGCTCCACCGCCCGGTCGCAACTCGACCGCGTGCACCAGCGTGCCCGCGGGGATGTTGCGCAGCGGAAGATTGTTGCCCGGCTTGATGTCGGCGTTGGGACCCGACTCGACGATGGTGCCCTGCTTGAGACCCTGGGGGGCGATGATGTAGCGCTTCTCGCCGTCAAGGTAGTGCAGCAGTGCGATGTTCGCGGTGCGGTTCGGGTCGTACTCGATGTGCGCGACCTTGGCGTTGACGCCGTCCTTGTCGTTGCGACGGAAGTCGATCACCCGGTAGGCGCGCTTGTGCCCGCCGCCCTTGTGCCGAGTGGTGATGCGCCCGTGCGCGTTTCGGCCGCCCCGACCGTGCAGCGGACGAACCAGCGACTTCTCCGGATGGTCGCGGGTGATCTCAGCGAAATCGGAGACGCTGGCACCGCGGCGACCGGGGGTCGTCGGCTTGTACTTGCGAATTGCCATGATTCTTTAAGTTCTTTCTGCCGGCTAGGCCGGCGCTCCGAACAGGTCGATGGGCTTGCTGCCTGCGGCCAGCGTCACGATGGCGCGCTTGGTGCTCTTGCGCTTTCCGTATCCGGTCCGGGTGCGCTTGCGCTTGCCCTGCCGGTTGGCGGTGTTCACCGAGTCGACCTTGACGCCGAAGATCTTCTCGATCGCGATCTTGATCTGCGTCTTGTTCGAGTCGGGATGCACGACGAACGTGTAGACGTTGTCCTCGATCAACCCGTACGACTTCTCGGAGATGACCGGCGACAAGATGATGTCGCGGGGATCAGTGACGGTCGCCATCAGGCCGACACCTCCTCTTTCGCAGTCTGGTTGGCGCTGATGTAGGCGTTGAGCGCCTCGACACTGAAGATCACGTCGTCAGCGTTCAGCACGTCGTAGGTGTTGAGCTGATCGGGCGAAAGCACGTGCACGCCGGGGAGATTGCGCACGCTCTTGGCGCCCACCTCGTCGGTGCGGCCGATGACCAGAAGCACCTTGCGACGATCGGTCAGCGTGGCCAGGAACGCCTTGGCGCTCTTGGTCGACGGGGTCTGACCCTCGACGATCTCGGTGACCGCGTGGATCCGGTCGTTGCGCGCGCGGTCCGACAGGGCACTGCGCAGAGCGGCGCGGATCATCTTCTTCGGGGTCCGCTCGCTGTAGTCGCGCGGCTTGGGGCCGTGCACCGTGCCACCGCCGGAGAACTGCGGGGCGCGGGTCGAGCCCTGGCGCGCGCGGCCGGTGCCCTTCTGCCGGTACGGCTTCTTGCCGCCGCCGGAGACCTCACCGCGGGTCTTGGTGGAGTGCGTGCCCTGCCGTGCCGCGGCCAACTGCGCCGTCACCACCTGGTGCATCAGCGCGATGTTCGCCTCGACGTCGAACAGCTCGGCGGGCAGCTCGACGGAGCCGTCCTTCTTACCCGCCGGGGTGTGGACATCAACTTTGAGAGCTCCGCCTGTCTTGCTCCTCGCGTCCGCGGTCACTTCTCGCTCCTCTTAATCGCGCTGCGGACCATCACGAGCCCGCCGTTACGGCCGGGGATGGCGCCCTTGATCAACAGCACGCCGTTCTCGGCATCGACCTTGTGCACCAACAGGTTCTGCGTCGTCACGCGGTCGTTGCCCATACGGCCCGACATGCGCGTGCCCTTGAACACCCGGCCCGGTGTGGCGCAGCCACCGATGGAGCCGGGGCGGCGGTGCACAGCCTGCGCGCCGTGGCTGGCGCCCTGACCGCGGAAGCCGTGGCGCTTCATCGTGCCGGCGAAGCCCTTGCCCTTGCTGGTGCCGGTCACGTCGACATAGGTGCCGTCGGCGAAGATCTCGGCGGTCAGCTCCTGACCGACCTCGTACTCGGCGACGGCGGATTCGTCATCGAGCCGCAACTCGGCCAGATGCCGGCGCGGGTTGACCCCGGCGGCCGAATACTGGCCCGTGACAGGCTTGTTCACCTTGCGGGGGCTGATCTCGCCGTAGGCCAGCTGCACAGCGCTGTACCCGTCGCGCTCCGGCGTGCGGATGCGCGTCACCACGTTGGGCCCGGCCTTGACGACCGTCACCGGCACGACCCGGTTGTTCTCGTCGAACACCTGCGTCATGCCCAGCTTGGTGCCCAGAATGCCTCGCCGCGGGGCGGCGGATTTACTACCGCTAGCCATGTTCTGGTCTCTCCTACTGGATGTTGACGTCGACGCTGGCCGGCAGATCGATGCGCATCAGAGCGTCAACGGTCTTCGGCGTCGGGTCGAGGATGTCGATCAGCCGCTTGTGAGTGCGCATCTCGAAGTGCTCCCGCGAGTCCTTGTACTTGTGCGGGGACCGGATGACGCAGTACACGTTCTTCTCGGTCGGCAGCGGCACAGGACCAACCACGCTGGCGCCGGTTCTGGTGACCGTTTCCACGATCTTGCGCGCCGAGGCGTCGATCGCCTCGTGGTCGTAGGCCTTGAGCCTGATGCGGATCTTCTGTCCCGCCACGCTTCTCCTACCTCACTCATACTGGGCCCGGTTGGGCCGCTCTCACCGGCGCAGTCATGCTGCTATGCCGCCGCTGTTCTTCTGTCTGTGGTCCACCGGTCCCCGCGGTCGGGTGTGTCGCCCGCACACGCACTCGTCCGCTCCAAAAATCGTCGCGATCGAGATTGGCACCGGATGCGCCCGGTTGGGCGCCGGTCGTATGCCCCGGCCACGCGGTCCGAACAGGCACCGTCCCGGCTCAAGGCAACCCGAACAGTATGCCCTAGAAAACGGCACGCTCCAAATCCCTGGCCACGGGAAACCCGGCTGCGGAGACGTCGGCGGCCGCAGCCGACCTTACCGCGCAGTAAGGTATACCGCCATGGCCGCCGCGACCACGACATATCGCGTCTGGCGACACCTGGCCGGCATCCCGCGTCAGCCGCTGTAGGTGCCGTACCCCTCGCGGACGAGTCCGTCGGCACCGAAGGTGAGCACCTCGTTGACCAGACCGCCGCGGTGATTGCGGTAGTTGATCACCAACGTCGACTCACCGCGGTAGACCCCGACGACCTCGAAGTGGAGATCCGGCTGGGTAGCCAGCGCCGTGACCCAGTACTGACGCAGCGCATCCTTGCCGCGCACCACTCCCCCGGTCTGCGGCAACACCCGCGCGGCGACCGGCGAGGTGAACAGCACGTCGTCGGTGAAATGCACGAGCACGGCCTCGACGTCATGAGCGTTCCACGCGCGCACCCAGTCGTCGGCGAAGCCTCGGGCTCAGGAGTCGGCACGCGATCAGCCTCGCAGACCCGCCCAGAAAGCGCACTGGTGTTTTTCGGCGAAGTCCGTGATGACGCGGTTGCCGTCTGGTTCCAACCACATCCGCTCGCCCGGAGGCGAATTCGTCAGCTTCGGCCAGTCGGGTCCTGGCGACCCGGTCGCGACGAACTGCGCCCAGTAGTCGATCATCTCGTCGGACAGTCGCTCTTGCGCGGGGCTCAGCGGCGTCGCACCGCCGACGTCGAACAGATACCGCAACTCCAGCGAGTGCGCCGCCCCGATCGGGAACGGTGCTTCGTGCAGCGGTTCGGGCGCAGGCGCGTCGTGGTCGCCGAACTCGTATGCGTAGACCGGCCGGTCCGCCATGGCGCCGGCCATCCGGTCGGCCACACACGCGAAGTCGGCAGCCGTCACCGCCGCCGAGTACGCCAGCGCGACATTGCCGCCGTACCGGTCGGGCGGATACCGCTGAGCCACGGCGGGGGCATGCGGCCCGAACGCCTCGGCCAGCAGCTCGGGGTAGTGGCCGGCGTCGAACGGACGACCGCGCAGCGTCTGCAGCGCGGCGAACAAAGCGAATTCGTCCGCGGTGGTGCCGATCATGACCGGCACGCGGGCGGCCTTACCGCCGGTGATCGCGGCGAACGAGTTCTCGGGCAGCGCCTCGGTGCCCGCGACCGGACCGCTCAGCCGTTCTGTGCCGAATCGGGCGTAGGTGAGCGGTTTTTGCAATCGGTCCGCGGGTAGCGACCGAAGGCAGCCCGCGGCGACGCGGGGATCGGTGCATCCGACGTCCGCCGCGTAGGCGGCGCTGGCCTCCTGGGCGGCCGGCAGATCGTATTGCGCCTGACAAGGCGCGCTCTGGATGATCGCCGCGCTGAACAGGCCGCGCGATTGAGGAGCGACGAGGTGGTCACACACCGCCATCCCGCCCGCCGACTCGCCCGCGATGGTGACCTTGTCGGGATCGCCGCCGAATCCGGCGATGTTGTCGCGGACCCAGCGCAGCGCGGCCTGCTGGTCGGCGAGGCCGTAATTCCCGACATCACCGCCGGAGTCGAACGCCGGGTGGGCGAGGAAGCCCAGAGCGCCGAGGCGGTAATTGATCGTGACCACGACGATGCCGCGGCCGGCCAGGCGCCGTGCCGGGTAGATGTCGCCGCTGCCGTTGAGGAAGCTGCCGCCGTGGATCCACACCAGCACCGGACGCTTCTCATCCGATGGCGGCGGGGTCCAGACGTTGAGGGTCAGACAGTCCTCGCTGGGTGGCCGCCGGTCGACGTCGGAGCTGGTGTCCTGGATGCACCGCGCGCCGGGGCGCGTCGCGTCGCGGAATCCGGCCCACGGCGCGACCGGCGCGGGCGGCTGCCAACGCAGCGCTCCGACAGGCGGTGCCGCATAAGGGATTCCGGCGAAGTAGCGGTGATCGTCGGCGATAGTCCCGCGTACGGCCCCCGCGGCGGTCTGCACAACCCCGGGGTCGACGGGCACATCAACGGCGGCAGTCTCGCCCCGGCCGCACCCGGACAGCGCGATGGCGAGCAGAACCAGCAACGCCGTCGCACGTCGGGCGCCGCGCCGGACGCGCCGCCCACCCGTTCCACTCGCCACGCCGCGAGCGTACTGAGGCGATGCGGATCCCCGGCCGCGTCATCGCTTAGGGTGCATACTTGACAGCTGTCAAGAATGACCCTGAGCGAGGGAACTATGAGCACGCCGATCATCGACGACGCCGCCAAGGTGCTGGCGTACCCGAAGGCCTACACCGACGAGGCGAACCTGCACGCCGCGTTGGCCCACCTGCGCGAGAACGCCCCGGTGTCCCTTGTCGACGTGCCCGACTACCGGCCGTTCTGGGCCGTCACCAAGCACGCCGACATCATGGCGATCGAGCGCGACAACGAGCTGTGGATCAACGCCCCGCGCCCGATGCTCGTCACGGCCGCCACCGACGACCTCTCCCAGGCCAACCTCGCCGCCGGCGGCGGACTACGCACGCTCATCCACATGGACGACCCGCTACACCGCGACATCCGCAAGATCGGTGCGGACTGGTTCCGCCCCAAGGCGATGCGCGCGCTGAAGACCCGCGTCGACGAGCTGGCCAAGATCTACGTCGACAAGATGGTCGAACAGGGCCCCGAATGCGACTTCGTCCAAGAGGTCGCGGTGAATTTCCCGCTGTACGTCATCCTTTCGCTGCTCGGCCTGCCCGAATCGGACTTCGGCCGCATGCTCAAGCTCACCCAGGAGATGTTCGGCGGCGACGACGACGAATTCACCCGCGGCAGGAGCGCGCAGGAACTGCACGAGGTCATCACCGACTTCTTCCGCTACTTCACCGCGTTGACCGCCGAGCGCCGGGCCAACCCCACCGACGACCTGGCCTCGGCGATCGCCAACGCCAAGATCGACGGCGAATACCTCAACGACGTCGACTGCCTGTCCTACTACGTCATCGTCGCGAGTGCAGGGCACGACACCACGAGCGCGGCGATCTCGGGTGGCCTGCTGGCGTTGATCGAAAACCAGGACCAGCTCGCCCGCCTGAAGGCTCACCCGGAGCTGATGGGCACCGCGGTCGAAGAGATGATCCGCTGGACGACCCCGGTCAAGGAGTTCATGCGCACCGCCACGGCCGACACCGAAGTGCGCGGCGTGCCGATCAAACAGGGCGAGTCGGTGCTGCTGTCCTACGTCTCGGCCAACCGCGACGAGGACATCTTTTACGAACCGTTCCGCTTCGACGTGGGTCGCGACCCGAACAAGCACCTGTCGTTCGGATACGGCGTGCACTTCTGTCTCGGCGCCGCACTCGCGCGCATGGAGATCAACAGCTTCTTCACCGAACTGGTGCCGCGGCTCGATTCGATCGAGCTGGCCGGCGACCCGGAGTTCATCGCGACGATCTTCGTCGGCGGGCTCAAGCACCTGCCGATCAAGTACGGGCTGCGCTGAACTTCGGCGCCGTCGCGGTGAGGGAGAGCACCCTCGCAGCGTGAAGTGGTGTCGGTCACATAGACTGCCCTTGACACCCGTCAAGTCGTTCCGAGGAGCTTCATGAGCACGCCGACGATGGATCAGAAATCACAGGAAGCCGCGAAGGTCTTCGCCGACCCCAAGGCGTATGCCGACGAGGACCGGCTGCAAGCCGCGCTGGCTCATCTTCGGACCCACAACCCGGTCCCCTATGTGGACCATGAGCCGTATCGGCCGTTCTACGCGATCACCAAGCACGCCGACATCATGGAGATCGAGAGGGCGAACAACCTGTGGCTGAGCGAGCCACGGCCCCTGCTGGCGACCGCCGAGGCGGACGACCTCGCGCGGGCTCAACTCGAGGCCGGCATGGGGCTGCGCACCTTGATCCACATGGACGATCCACATCACCGCGACGTCCGCAAGATCGGCGCAGATTGGTTCCGCCCCAAGGCGATGCGCGATTTGAAGGTCCGGGTGGACGAGCTGGCCAAGCGCTACGTCGACAAGATGCGTGACCTCGGGCCGGAGTGCGACTTCGTCGAGGACATAGCGGTGCACTACCCGCTCTATGTGATCCTGTCGCTGCTCGGCCTGCCCGAGGAGGACTTCCCGCGCATGCTCAAGCTGACCCAGGAGATCTTCGGCGGCGACGACGAGGAGTACCAGCGCGGCACCACTCCCGAAGAGAAGCTGCAGACGGTGATCGAGTTCTTCGCCTACTTCCACGAACTGACCGCCTCACGACGGGCCAACCCGACTGACGACCTGGCGTCGGCCATCGCCAACGGAACCATCAACGGTGAGCCGCTCTCCGATGTCGACACCGCGTCGTACTACGTCATCGTCGCCACCGCAGGCCACGACACCACCAAGGACGCGATTTCCGGCGGCCTTCGCGCGCTGGTCGACAATCCCGACCAACTCGCCCGGCTGAAGGCGCAGCCGGAACTGATGGGCACCGCGGTCGAGGAGATGATCCGCTGGACCACCCCGGTCAAGGAGTTCATGCGCACGGCCGCCGAAGACACCGAGGTCCGCGGCGTTCCGATCGCCAAGGGTGAATCCGTTTATCTCGCTTACACATCCGCCAACCGCGACGAAGACGTGTTCGACGAGCCGTTCAAGTTCGACGTGGGGCGCGATCCGAACAAGCACCTGTCCTTTGGATACGGGGTGCACTTCTGTCTCGGCGCCGCGTTGGCGCGCATGGAGATGAACAGCCTGTTCACCGAACTGCTACCGAGGTTGGATTCGATCGAACTGGCCGGCGAACCCGAACTCGCCGCGACGGTGTTCGTCGGCGGGCTCAAGCATCTCCCGATTCGGTACTCGTTGAGGTGATTGTGCTCGGCCTCTTCGCGTGAGTGGCCAGAAAACCGTCCACCGCAGCCTCGGCGCATGCGTGGTAATCGAAGTCGGCGACGGTCGACAACCTGCCGAGAACCAGCGGGCCGATGAGCAGCGACAGCGTCTGCAAGCGGTCCACCTCGTCCAACTCGTCGGCCGCCTGCGGACCATCGAGAATCGCATCGAAGGGTGCCGAATACAGCGCGATGATCCGTGACCTCAAGGTGCCCACCGCATCCGAATCCGGGTCCTGCACTTCGGAATACGTCCCCACATCGGGACCGGAGGCCATCCACGTCATGGCCGTGAGCATCGCCGGCACCTCGGCGATCGACTCCGCCCACCCGACGACGACCGCGATCAACTGATCGCGCAGGCTGCCCTCCGCGGGCGGCATCGGCGCAGGGTTGAGCAGGCTCATGAACGCCGCCGCCATCAAATCGTTGGCGCTGGAGAAGTGGCGGTACAGGGTGGCGCGCGCGACATTGGCGGTGCGGGTGACCGCGTCGATCGTGACCGCACTCGGCCCGCCGGCCCGCAGCAGCGTCGTCGCCGCTTCGAGCAAGCGGGCGCGGGACCGCGCCGGCCTCGGGTCGGTACTCGCCCCGCTCATCGTTTAACCCACCTCCTCGCCGGGAACAAGACTATCGGTCTCGAAACAAGACTGTTAGTCTCGAAAATCTTCGGCGGAAGAGAGCGACACATGGTCGACACCCTCAGCCGGTCTGATCAGGATATCGGCGCCAGTGTCGCGGACCTGACGACCCGAGCGCGCGTCTGGTTACTCACGGTGGCCTGCATGGGCGTCGCGCTGGCGATCAGCTCGATGGTGGCCCTCAATGCCGCGCTGCCCGACATCGCGGTCGAAACCACGGCCACCCAGGCGCAGTTGACGTGGGTCGTCGACGGTTACACCTTGGTACTGGCATGCCTGTTGCTGCCCGCCGGTGCGATCGGCGACCGGTACGGCCGCCGCGGCGCCCTGCTCGCCGGGCTGGCCATCTTCACCGTCGCCTCGGCCGCACCGCTCGTCATCGAGGGTCCGGTCGCGCTGATTGTCGCCCGCGCCGCGGCCGGGGTCGGTTCGGCTTTCGTGATGCCGGCGACGCTGTCGCTGCTGACGGCCGCTTACCCGAAGTCCGAGCGCAACAAGGCCGTTGGCATCTGGGCCGGCGTCGCCGGCTCGAGCGCGGTGGTCGGATTCCTAGGATCCGGTGTGCTGCTCCACTTCTGGTCGTGGCAGTCCATCTTCTGGGCATTCGCGATCTCCGGTGCGGGGCTGTTCGGCCTCGCCTGCACCGTGGCCTCGTCACGCGATCAGCAGTCCACACCGCTGGACTGGTCGGGAGCCTTACTGGTCGGTGGGGCCGTCGCGGTTTTCGTATACGGCGTGCTCGAGGCGCCCACCCATGGCTGGACGCATCCACTGGTATACGGATGCATGGCGGCGGGGGTTGTCATGGCGGCCGCGTTCGCAGTGTGGGAACTGCGCAGCGCCCACCCACTGCTCGACATTCGGTTGTTCGCCAAGGCCGAATTCACCACCGGTGCCGTCGTGGTGACGTTCTTTTTCCTCGCGAACTTCGGGTTCTTCTTCGTGGCGATGCAGTACATGCAGCTGTTGCTCGGCTACAGCCCCCTGCAGACGGCATTCGCGTTGGCGCCCCTGGTCGCCCCCCTCTTGGTCCTCAGCCTGGCAACGCCGTGGTATCTACCACGGCTGGGGCTGAGGATCGTCCTGTCCACCGGCCTGACACTGATCGCGGTTGGGTTGTTCTACATGCAGACACTCCAGGTCGACTCGCCATACTTGGACCTCGCACTGCCGCTGCTCATCATGTCGACGGGCATCGGATTATGTACGGCGCCAGCAACTTCGGCCATCATGGGTGCGGTGCCGGACGAGAAGCAGGGCGTCGCGTCGGCGGTCAACGACACCACCCGCGAGATCGGCGCGGCCCTGGGCATCGCGGTGGCGGGCTCGGTGCTCGCCGCTCAGTACGGCGATAGGCTACGGCCACATCTGGAAGGGCTGCCGGAAGCGCTCCGCACAGCCGCGTCGAACTCGCTGGCCGAGGCACTCGAAGTGGCTGCCCGGCTGGGCCCGCAGGGCGCCGGGTTGTCACAGGCCGCCCGGATGGCGTTCGTGGAATCGATGCACGTCTCCCTGATCGCGCTCGGCACACTGTGCGCGGTAGCGGCGGCGTTCATCGCGGTGTGGGCACCCGGCCGCGACGGGAGGCAGTTGCGCCTCCTGGAGCGACTGACCTCGCGGTCAGACGATGAACTCGGCGGCTCGGTGCCCGAGCATGACGATGGTGGCGTGCGGTCCGCGGCTCGGAATCACCGGTAGCACCGAACCGTCGACGACCCACAACCCCGCGATGCCGTACACCCGGCATTGCGGGTCGACCACCGCGATGTCGTCGCCTTCGGCGCCCATCGGCGCGGTCCCCGAGAGGTGTTGCGAGGTTGACCATGAGGTCTTTCCGACTTCGGCTGTCGCGCCGACGAGTTCGCGCGACAGCGCGACTCCGGTGCGGAGCTTGTCGACATCGTCTGGCTCGATGTCGTAACGGTGCTCGATGATCGGAGGCACATCGGGATCGGAGCTGACGATGCGCACCACGCCTCGCGACTTCGGCCGCATCAACGTCACCCCGATGTGGGGATGGTCTGCAGGATCGTCGCGCCGACCGCCCACCATCGCCCCGAAACCCGCTGTATACGGCCGGATCTCCAGACCATTTTCGGTGATGAGCACGGCCTCGAGTGGCGGCAGGCCGTGTGTCTCGGTCCAATTCACCGGCAGCACCAGCTCCGGATGGTCCGACATCACCACGCCCACTGGGAGATTCGCTGCCGTCGGGATGCCCGCGGCTGCCAGTACCTCGGGTGGGCCCACACCGGACAGCATCAGCAGCTGGGCCGATCCGATCGCACCGGCGCACAACACGATGCGGTCGGCCTCGAGATAGGCTGCGCCGCCCTGACCCGTGCACTCCACGCCGACCGCCTCGCCGTCGACGATTCGGATGCGTCGCACGCGGGTGTCGGTGAGCAGCGTGAGATTCGGACGAGACAGTGCGGGGTGAAGGTAGGCCCCGCCGGGACCCATCCGGGTGCCCTGGTGGATGTTCAGCGGCACCGCCCCGACTCCGTCGCCCACTGGATGCTCGGCGGTCGAGCCGTTCAGATCGGTTATCCAGGGATGTCCGGCCGCAGTCGCGGCATTCACGAATGAGCTTGTGCAGCCGTCGAATTCGGATACACGCCGCACCGTTATCGGCCCGTCCGACCCATGTACCGCAGTGTCGAAGTCGAGGTCGGTCTCGATGGCGCGAAAGTGCGGGAGCACATCGGACCACGTCCAGCCGGGCAGTCGCCAATCGTCGAAGTCGGACGGTAGCCCGCGACAGAAGTAGCCGCCGTTGACGGCCCCGGAGCCGCCCACCACCTCGCCGCGCATGAGCATCGCATGGCGGACCGGGTCGACGGTCAGGGTGGTCGGGTACCGCCGCACCACCGAGCTGGCCGTGCCGATCGGTAGCCGCAGTCCGTCGCTGATCTGCGCCGAGACGTGGGGGTCGGATGGTCCGGGCCCGGCTTCGACAACGGTGACGGTGCACGCCGGGTCGGCGGAGAGCCGCTCGGCCAGAACAGATCCGGCGCTACCGGCACCGACGATCAGGACGTCACTGCGCACGTAACGGTGTCGCTCAGGTCCGGATCTGGGGTTTGAGCGCGCCGAGATTCCGCTCGCGCACCACACCGGTCCACAGGCCCACGCCGTAGGCGACGTCGTCGAGGCGTTTGAGGAGGATGTAGGTGAACAGCCCAACCCGCTGGGTGTCGTCTTCGGTGTTGCGGCTGCGCGTCAACCAGTCGACGACCCCTTCCACCACCGCGGCCACCAGTACTACCTGACGGCATCGTCGAGACAGCAACGCAGCGATGAGTGCGAGCGGCCAATAGTGTCGGCATATCGCCGAGGCCAGCTGCATGGCGGCGGACCACAGTCCGTGTGCGGCCACCACCGCGATGTCCTTGGGTTCGGTTTCGACGCTCGACAGCGACTTGGCGATGCGGCGGCCGGTGATGGCGGCGACGACGACCGAGGCCAGATATCCGATGGACGATCCCATCGCCATCAGTATCCAGGCCACCAGCGTCCAGCCCGAGATCACCAGCGGGGCGGTCTTGCCGGGATGGCGGACCGACAGGGGCGCGGCGGCCTCACCGTAGAAAGACCTGCGCGCGAACCACTCTCGTAGTTGAGTGCGGTGGTCGTGAGCTACCAGGGCGATGGGCTCGTAGCGCAGGCGGGCGCCCGACTCGATGAGTCGCCAGCACAGATCCACGTCCTCGCCGGCGTTCAGCGTCTCGTCGAAGCCACCGACCTCGCGCAGCACTGCCCGGCGGCCGATGATCGCCGCACTGGGAACATAGGAGACTGTGCCGTACGGCATCACCGGGGCCTCACGCAAGCCGAGGTCGAGCGACGAGCGGACCGCCTCGTAGCGGGCGACCATATTGTCCGGTTCGCGAAGACCGACGATGCGAGGCGCCACCAGGCCGACGGCGGGATCGCAGAAGTGGCCCAGCAGTGCCTCCAGCCACCCGCGCCGCGGCACGACGTCGCTGTCCAGAAAGGCCACGAAGTCGGTGGTGCACGCGGCCAGTCCGGTGTTGCGGGCCGCCGCGGGGCCCCGGCTGTGCTCGTGCCGCAGCACCCGTACCTGCGCGTGAATGTCGGCGAAGTCAGTGTCCTCGATCGGCACGGCCGATCCGTCATCAACCACGATGACCTGCAGGCCGCGCACGGCGGTCAGGAGCCGCCGGACGCCAGAAGCGTTGTCGCGCACCGGTATCACCACCGTCACATCGCGATGCGACGGTCCGCTGGCGGGACGCGGATGTGCCACCGTCGCGTCGAGCAGCGTGCGGGCGAGCTGGGCGCTGACGGCGTCGTGCACTTCGAGCCGACCGCCGCTGAGCATCGTCTGGGCGGCGGGGGCCAAACGAAGGAGACGGGTAGGGGAACCGCCGAGCAGGGCCGACCCCTCTCCGAGCACCTTCACCCGGCGATCGACCTGAACGGCGAAGCCGTCGGGCAGCCGCGGTCCGGTCATGTCAGCATCCCGTCGCGGTCCGGAGCCCAGCGCGTGATCCGCCTAAGGCATGTCTCGACCATATCGGGAAAAATCCGCGCGCCGTCCTCCACGGTGGCCGTCGTGGGATCGCCGAGCACCCCGACCTCGCTCACGGCGGCGACACCACCCCGGCGCAGCTCTCCAATCAGCTCGCGCAGGGGCGCGACGTTGCCGGGCACCCGCTCGCCGAGGCGGACGTCCTGGGGCGAAATATGTAGCAATACAGACGTTTCGGTATGGCCGGCGTGCGCGTCCGCACCCGCGACCGTGCACGAGCACCACCCCGCGTCCCGGCCCTCGTAGCGCAGCAAAGCGGTCGCGGCGGCGAGCGCCTCGACGTTGCCGCCGTGGCCGTTGACGAAGACCAGCCGGGACGCCCATCGCGATGCCGACCTGCCGAACTCCACCAGCAACAGCCGCAGCGCGGACGTCCCGATCGAGACGGTGCCGCTGAACTCCTCATGCTCGCCGCTGGCGCCGTAGCCGATGGCCGGCGCGACCAACCAGTTCGCTTCGTCGCGGTCGGCCAGCCGGTCAGCAACCGCCCTGCAGACGGCGGTCGCGATCCGTGTGTCGGTGTCCAGCGGAAGATGGGGGCCGTGCTGCTCGGTAGAGCCGACCGGGACGAGGAGTGCTGACGTGGTGCTCTGCAGCTGCTTCGACGTCGCATTCGCGAGCTCGCTGACAGATGGCACTCGCCGATGGTAGGCCGAATTCACCTGTCGTGCGCCAATTGTTGAAGCAAGCACAGCAATTGATTCACCGATTTCTCCGCCACCGGCGCCGGTGTCGTCCCCCCTGTCCCCTGCGCCCCGCCTGTACCAGCACGTTCCCGGACGCCGGGGTCGGCCGTCAGGAGGTCGAGCCTCCGGGCACGCCGAGTGTGCGGATGAACCCGGGTGGGACCAGCACGTCGTCGGGCACAAGATCATGTACGGACGCTCGGCCCAGACCCATCAATGCAGAATCGATGCCCCCGCGCAGAACGTCGAGCACGTTCTCGACACCGGCCTGCCCGTTGGCCGCGAGGCCCCACAGGTAGGCCCGGCCGATCATCACCGCGCGGGCGCCGAGCGCGACGGCCTTGACCACGTCGCTACCCCGGCGGATGCCGCCGTCGAGCACCACCTCGATGTCGTCGCCGACCGCCTCGACGATCGGGCGCAGGGCGCGGATCGAGGCGGGCGTGCCGTCCAGGTTGTTGCCGCCGTGATTAGACACTGAAATCGCCGAAACGCCCGCATCCACAGCACGTTTGGCGTCGTCGACGCGCATCACGCCCTTGAGCATGAACGGACCGCCCCACAGCTCGCGCAGCCAGGCGATGTCCTCCCAGGTCGGCGGAGGAGTACCCATCCACTCGCCGTAGGCGGCGAAGAACGGCGGACCGTCCTCGCCACGCGCCGCCTGATTGGGCACCCGCAGGTTCGGCGGCCGCAGGGTCTTACCCCACTGCCACATCCAGCTCGGCCGCGTCAGACCGGTGGGGAGCATGCGCAAGGTGGTGCGCAAGTCCATCTGCTCGGGGATCTTCGGGCTGCCCCAATCGCGGCCGTGGGAGAAGCTCCAGTCCGTGGTGACGATCAGGCCGACCGCGCCCGCCTGGCGGGCCCGCTCGACGCGGGCCGCGATCGCGTCCCGACCGCCCAGCCAGTACACCTGGAAGAACAGTTTCGGATTGGCCGCGATCACCTCCTCGATCGGCTTGCTCGCAAACGACGACAGTCCCATGGCCGTACCGCGCGCGGCCGCCGCACGCGCGACCGCGACCTCGCCGTCCGGGTGGACGGCCTGCACACCCGTCGGCGAGATCAAAACGGGTAGCGACATCTCTTGCCCCATGACGGTGGTGGCGAGATCGCGCTTCTCCGTCGCTCCGACCACGTGCGGTGCGAAGCCCAACTCGGCGAACGCGTCAACGTTGTCGGAGACCGTGACGCCCTTCTCGCTCGCGGCGATGAGCGCCGAGTACACCGGCTTGGGAAGTCGGCGCTTGGCCCGCTCTTGGGCGGCGGCGACGGTTTCGAACCACGTGGCGGCCATGATCACACCGGGCTTTCGTTGCAGAGGCGTTTCGGAGGCGCGCCGGCGCCGACATCGGACCGGGGAGGCGCGCCGGCGCCGACATTGGCTCGGGGAGGCGCGCCGGCGCCGACATTGGCTCGGGGAGGCGTCGTCAGCAGCTTGAGCATCACCGGACCGGACCGCGAATGGTCGACACTGGACTTGGGCTTGACCCGCTCACGGGCCAGGGCGGGTGCGCCGTAGCCCTCGACGCATTCGGGGTCCGGGCCGTCCATCGGCAGCCCGGTGAAGAACTTGGCGGCCATGCACCCGCCGCGGCAGCTGTCGTAGTGATCGCAGCTGCTGCACGCCCCGGCCGACTGCGGTTCACGCAGCTCGCGGAAGAGCGGCGCGTTCTTCCAGACATTCTGAAAACCGCCGTCGGACAGAATGTTTCCGGCGTGGAAGCGGTCGTGGATGGCGAACGGGCAGGCGTAGACATCACCGACTGGGTCGATGAGGCAGACGACGCGGCCGGCCCCGCACAGATTCAAGCCGGCGAGCGCGCCCGGCTCACCCAACCCGGCGAGGTGGAAGAACGAGTCACCGGTGAGCACCCGCTCACCCCTGGCCACCAGCCAGTTGTAGAGCTGGACCTGTTGGTCGGCGGTGGGGTGCAGATCGTCCCACACGTCGGCGCCGCGGCCCGACGGCCGTAGCCGGGTGATGCGTAGCGTCGCGCCGTATCGGTCTGCCAGGGCGGCGAATTCATCGAGCTGGTCGACATTGTGGCGGGTGACCACCACCGAGATTTTGGCATCCTTGAAGCCCGCGTCGGCGAGGTTCTGCAGCGCCCGGGTCGCCATCGCGAACGAGCCTGCGCCGCGCACGGCGTCGTTGATCTCCGCGGTCGCACCGTCGAGTGAGATCTGCACGTCGACGTAGTCGCTGGCCGCCAACCGCGCCGCCACCTCCGGCGTGATGCGCACGCCGTTGGTGGAGAACTTCACGCCGACGTGGTGTGCGGTGGCGTAGTCGACGAGCTCCCAGAAGTCCGAGCGCACGGTCGGCTCGCCGCCGCCGATGTTGACGTAGAAGACCTGCATGCGCTCGAGCTCATCGATGATGTCCTTGCACTGTTGCGTGGTCAGCTCACGCGGGTCACGCTTACCCGACGACGACAGGCAATGCACGCACGCCAGGTTGCAGGCGTACGTCAGCTCCCAGGTCAGGCAGATCGGGGCGTCGAGGCCGTGCTCGAACTGCTCGACCAGCTTCGGCACACGTACGGTTTCCGTTGATGTCATTGCGGCACCAGCATTTTCGATCGAGCAAGCACGCCGAGCGCTTGCAGGTACGGGGCCTGCTGGGTGTCGTCGATACCGGCGGCACGGCAAGCTGATCGTACGTCGGGATGTTCGGAAAGCATGTTGACGACGTCGACGATCGTCCGGTTCTTCAGGAACGACAGCTTGCGTGTCCCGAAGTGGTAGAGCAGCGCCCCGAACGGCTCCGGCCGCACCGCCACCTGGTGGTGCAGCCGCCAGCCGACTTCCGGGTCGAATGCGGTGCCTTGCTCAGACGCCGCCGACGACGAGGTCACGATCAGTAGACCCCGCACATCCCGTCGATCGACACCTCTTCGACGAGCGTCTCGGTAACCAGCTCGTCGTTCTCCACCTGCTGCTTCGGTTCCATCTCGCTCCGCCTTTCAATATCACCGGTTCTCGACAACTGTGATCGAGGTCGCAATAATATGGCATCGAGTGCCTAAATGGAAAGGGGACCCCCACATGGGGCCGGACCAGCACCGGGCGGGCCGCCGGCGCTCGACGACGTGGGACCACATCAGCAATGTGGCGATCGATCTGTTCGCCGCGCGCGGTTTCGACGACGTCAGCGTCGATGACATCGCCGAGGCCGCAGGGATCGCCCGGCGCACGCTGTTCCGCTACTACCCGTCGAAGAACGCGCTGCCCTGGGGGGACTTCGACGCGCATCTGGCCCACATGCGGGATCTGCTCGCCGATCTCGACCCAGAGGTGCCGATCGGTGAGGCGTTGCGCAAGGCGTTGCTGGCCTTCAACAGCTTCGATGAGGCGGAGACCGCGCGGCACCGCATGCGCATGCGCGTCATCCTCGAGACGGCCGCGTTACAGGCCTATTCGATGACCATGTACGCCGGCTGGCGCGGCGTGGTCGCCGACTTCGTCGCCAAGCGCCTCGACGCCACCGCCGGCGACCTCGTCCCGCAGACGGTGGCGTGGACGATGCTCGGCGTGGCCCTCTCCGCCTACGAACACTGGCTGGCCGACGAGGCGGAGCCATTGTCAGTGGCGCTCGGCGCGGCATTCGACACCGTCGCCGACGGCCTGTGGGTCCTCGATCGCTGAATCACCGCGGCGTATTCGGTCACCGCGATAGCTTGGGGCCGTCGCGGAAAGGACACCGATGGCCGACGATCGCTTGGACAAGACGGGTCACGACCTGTTGTTCGACTCGCTGTGGACGAAGGGTACCGCCTTCACCCACCACGAGCGCCGCGAATTCGGTTTACTGGGGCTGCTTCCCACCGCTGAGAAGACTCTCGAGCAGCAGACCGAACATTCGTGGCGAGAGTTCAGCAGGCGTCGCGAGCCGCTCGACAAGCACATCTACCTACGAAACCTGCAGGACCGCAACGAGACGTTGTTCTATCGGCTGTTGCGCGACCACATCGCCGAAACCATGCCGATCGTCTACACGCCAACTGTCGGCGAGGCGTGCCAACGCTTCAGCGAGATCTACCAACGTCCGCGGGGGTTGTTCGTCTCCTATCCCGACCGCGAATATCTGCGCGAGGTGCTGCGCAACCGTCCGCGCCGGGAGGTCGACGTCATCGTCGTCACCGACGGACAGCGCATCCTGGGGCTCGGCGATCAAGGCATCGGCGGCATGGGCATCCCGATCGGCAAGCTTTCTCTGTACACCCTCATCGGCGGCATCGACCCGGCCCGCACACTGCCGATCGTGCTCGACGTGGGCACCGACAACGTCGAGCTGCTCGAGGACCCGCAGTACCTCGGCTGGCGTCACCGCCGGATAAGCGACGACGAATACTATTCCTTCATAGACGATTTCGTCGCCACGGTGCGTGATGAGCTGCCCGATGTGCTTCTGCAGTGGGAGGATTTCGCCACCGCGCATGCACTGCCGATCCTGCAGCGCTATCGCGATCAGGTGCTGACTTTCAACGACGACATCCAGGGCACCGCCGCGGTGACGCTGGGCGCGCTGCACGGCGCGGCCAAGGTGGCGGGACGCCCGCTGTCGGAGCAGGAGGTGGTGATGCTGGGCGCCGGCTCGGCCGGCATCGGGGTCCTCGGGATGGTGCACCGTCAGATGGTCACCGAGGGCCTGTCCGCGCACCAGGCGTACGAGCGGATCTGGGTGGTCGACATCAACGGACTGCTCACCGACGATCGCACGGATCTGTCGGCTGGTCAGCGCATGTTCGCGCAACCGGCCGATCGGGTCGCGGGCTGGGGATTGTCCGGACCCGCCCAGCTGGCCGAGGTCATCTCTCACGTCGACGCCGGTGTACTCCTCGGATTGTCCACCGCCACAGGGGCGTTCACCGAGGACATCGTGCGCGAGATGGCCGCCAAGGTCGACCATCCGATCATCTTCCCGTTGTCGAACCCGACCAGCCGCGCGGAGGCTCACCCGGCCGAGCTCGACGCCTGGACCGACGGACGCGCATTGGTGGCGACAGGTTCTCCGTTCGCGCCGTTGCAGCGCGACGGCGTCGAGCGGCCCATCGCGCAATGCAACAACGCGTACATCTTCCCCGCGATGGGGCTAGCCGTCACCGCCGCACAGGCGACCCGGGTGACCGACGAGATGATGCGCGCAGCGGCGGCCGCGCTCGGCGAGTCCTCCCCCGCCCTCGGCGATCCTTCAGCACCTCTACTGCCCGCGTGGTCGGACGTCCCGCAAGTGGCGGTGCGGATTGCCCAGGCCGTCGCCGAACAAGCCGTCGCCGACGGCGTCGCTCCCGCGCGCAACTCCGCGGAGCTGGCCCAGCGGATCGCGGACGTCCGGTGGACGCCCGAATACCGGGACTGAAAAAGTTTCGGCAAGACCGTCGGAGTTCGGCGCGCAATGGCGACGATAAGGGTGTGAGCGCCGAACCGCACGGCACCGACGCTCCACGGCAACTGCTGACGCTGTACGACGAAGCGTTACCGGTGGTGTACGGATACTTCGTCCGCCGCTGTGGTGACCGTGGAACCGCCGAAGACCTGACGTCGGAAACCCTTCTGGCGGCGATGGATGCCGCCAGGAAGACCGCTCCGCCGCCGATCACCGTGCCGTGGTTGCTCGGGGTGGCGCGCCACAAGCTGGCCGACCACTACCGGCGCCGCCACGACCGGTTCAGCACCCCGGTCGCCGACCTGCCCGAACCGGTCGAGCCGACGGACGACTGGGATGTCGAGCTCGACCGCATCGTCGCCGAGAGCGTGCTGGCCAAGCTGCCCGAACAGCACCGCACGGTCCTGGCGCTGCGCTACATGGACGACTGCTCGGTGCCCGAGTGCGCCGAACTGATCGGCCGCACGGTGCATGCCACCGAGGCGCTGCTGGTGCGGGCCCGCAGGGCGTTTCGCGCTCACTACCCGGCACCGGAAGGGAGGCAGCCGTGAACAACAGCCACGATCCGCTGGACGTGCTGCGCGGCGACGAGCTTCCGGTCGCCCCCGACCCGGCGTTCGCCGCCCGCCTGCGCGCGCGGCTGGAGTCGGCGCTTTCGCTGCCCAATCGAACCCAGGAGGTTGTCATGAGCGGCACGGACACCGCACTCGCCGAACTGTCCGACACCCCATCGATCACGCCGGACGCACGGCCTCGCTCCGCTGCGCTGCCGTACCTGGCCGTCGCCGATGCGCGCCGCGCCATCGCCTGGTACGGCGACGTGTTCGGCGCGACGGTGGTCGGCGAGCCCGTCGAGATGGACGACGGCCGCATCGGCCATGCCGAGTTGGCGGTCGGCGACGGGGTGTTCTACCTCGCCGATGAGTATCCCGAGATCGGCCTGAAAGCACCGTCACCGCAGTCGGTTTCGGTGAGCTTGCAGCTGAACGTCGGCGATACCGACGCGACTCTGGATCGCGCCCGGCGGCACGGCGCGCAGGTACAACGCGAACCGTACGAGAACTACGGGGCCCGTAACGCGGCGATCATCGATCCGTTCGGCCACCGCTGGATGCTCAGCGGGCCGGTGACGGGCACGGCCGTCCCGATTCAGCACGGCGACGTCGGCTACGTCTCGGTGTGGGTGCCCGACGCCGAGCGGGCCGCGGCGTTCTACGGTCACGTGCTCGGTTGGCGCTACGACCCGTCGACCCACCGGGTGACCAACACCGATCAGCGGATCGGCATCTTCAGCGTCGACAGTCCACAGGGCATGCTGTGCTGCTACGCGGTAACCGATCTCGACGGCGCACGGCGCTCGATCGTCGACGGCGGCGGCACGGTCGGCACCATCGGTGAGTTCGACTTCGGGACCGTGCTCGACGCCACTGACGCCGCCGGTACGGCGTTCGCGGTGTTCCGGCCGGCACCCGGAACGCCGCGCCCGGCGCTCAACGGCACTGGGCCGGGCGAACTTTCGTACATCACCTATCAGGTGCCGGACTCCGCGGCGTTCAAGGCGTTCTACAGCAGGGTGCTGTTCTGGACGTTCGAGCCCGGGCGCATCGACGACGGCTGGGGGGTGCGCGAGACGCACCCGATGTCCGGTGTCGCCGGCGGCAACTCCGAGGCGGTGACCGTGCCGATGTGGACCGTCGCCGACGTCGACGCCGCGGTGGCGCGGGTGCGCGAGGCGGGCGGCACCGTCATCGACGAGCCGTCACAGCAGCCCTACGGGAAGTCAGCGCTGTGTGCCGACGACCAGGGCATCCGGTTCTACCTCGGTGAGCACTAGTCACCCGAGAAGGTCGGCGATGGGCGCGCGCGCCGCGATCTTGGCGCGCGCTTTCATCACCTTGCCCGGCATGCCGCCGCCCACGACTCCTGCGACCAGGCCGTCACGCTCGTAGTAGGCGAGAAACTTGCGCCCGTCGTCCTCGACGATGTGGACGACGTCTCCGGCCTCCGGTTCGCCCAGACACTGGATCTTGACGTCGTACTGATCGCTCCAGAAGTACGGTACCGAGACCGCGGTCGGGGGTTCCTGCCCCAGCATGGTGGGCACCAGAACACGGGCCTGGTCGGCGACGTTGCTCCAATGCTCAACGCGCACTTGATGTCCGAGGTTGTGCCGCCACGAGGCGACGTCTCCGATGGCCCATACGTGCGGTGCGCTGGCGCGGCCGTGGTCGTCGCAGACGACGCCGTTGTCGAGCTTGATGCCGCTACCCTCGAGCCACTCGATCGCCGGATGCGAGCCGATGCCGACGACCACCAGATCGGCGTCGAGTTCGGTGCCGTCGCCGAGCATGACCTTTTCGACGCGATCCGCACCGCGCACCTCCGCGACGCTCACGCCGCAGCGGACGTCGACGCCCTCGGCGCGGTGCACCCGTGCCACCAGCTCGCCGATCTGCTCGCCGAGCACGGCCGCCAGCGGCGTCGGCTGCGGCTCCACGAGCGCCACCTCGACGCCGAGCTTGCGCAGGCTCGCCGCGACCTCGCAGCCGATGAACCCGGCCCCGACGACCACGGCACGCCGAGCCGACCCCGCCTCCTGGCGCAGGGCCACGCTCTCGTCGTAGTTGCGCAGGACGTGGATGCCCGCGAGGTCGGGGAAGGACGGAATCCGCTTGGGCACCAGGCCGGTAGCGATGATGAGCTCGCCGTAACCCAGCTCGGAACCGTCGGCGAGCGTGACCGTCTGCGCGGCCGTGTCGAGAGACCGTGCGCCGTTGCCGAGCCGCACGGTGATGTTGTTCTCCTCGTAGAACTCTGCGGGCTTGAGGGTGACGTCGTCGGTCTCGGCGCGCAGCACCTCCTTCGACAGCGGGGGCCGGTCGTACGGCAGATGGTCCTCGTCGCTGACGATCGTGACCGGGCCGGTGTACTCCGATCGCCGCAGCTGCTCGGCGGTACGGGCGGCCGCGAGTCCGCCGCCGACGATGACGATGCCCGCTGATGTGGTCATGGGCAGTTTCTTACACGATCCCTACGGCGATTTGTCCGCCACCCCGGCCAATGGTGCTCAGCCTCGATCGCGGTCGATCACGTTCGTCAACACCACGATGCTCTCGCTGCGCTCGACCTCCGCGGCCGAGCGGATCCGTTCCAGCGCCTCCTCGAGGTGCCGCATGTCGCGCGCGACGACGTGCAGGATCGCGTCGGCTGTTCCGGTGACGGTGGCGGCGCTGATCACCTCCGGGATGTCGATCCAGGCCGCCCGCAACCGTTCTGGGGCAATGGTTCCGTGACGGAACACCTGCACGTAGGCCTCGGTGGTCCAGCCCAGGGCGGTCCGGTCGACGACGGTGGTGAAGCCTCGGATGACTCCGGTATCGAGCATGCGGTCGACCCGGCGCTTCACTGCGGGCGCGGAGAGGTTGACCCGCTCCCCGATCTCGGCGTAGGTGGCGCGTGCGTCGTCCGTGAGGGCGGCGAGAATCTGCTCGTCGGTCGCGTCGAGGCGGTTCATACAACACCTTCGCACAATGAATCGCTGATTCAGCCGATTGTACGCAATGTTTCACTGGTAGACACGCAACAGACAACGATTGATTGCGCCAATGGCTGTCCCTACCGTGGATTCATGACGGTTATCGATGTCGCCACGGCACGTCAGCCGGATCGGCCCTCCCGGCGGCGGGCGCGCGTGCGTCACTACGTCATGACCCCGCCGACCTACTTCGCGGTCGTGTACGTGATCAACCCGTGGATGGATACCGCGACGGCCGTCGACACCGAGCTGGCCGTCGCCCAGTGGGAGACGTTGTGCCGGACGTACAAGGAGCTCGGGCACGTGGTCGACATCGTCGACCCGGTGCCGGGTCTGCCCGACATGGTCTACGCCGCCAACGGCGGCCTGATGGCAAGCGGCGTCGCGGTCGTCGCGAGGTTCGCCTACCCGCAGCGCGCGCCCGAAGCGTCCGCGTACGCAGACTGGATGACCCAGCACGGCTATCAGCCCGTGCAGACCCGCCACACCAACGAGGGCCAGGGTGACCTGCTCATCGCCGGTTCGATCCTGTTGGCGGGCTACGGATTCCGGACCGATCGCCGAGCCCACGACGAGATCGCGCAGTTGTTGGGACTAGCCACGTACAGCTTCGAACTGATCGACCCGCGGTTCTACCACCTCGACACCGCGCTCGCTGTGCTCGACGACACGACGGTCGCGTACTACCCGCCCGCGTTCAGCGACACCTCGCGGGTGAGCCTGCGGACACTGTTCCCCGACGCGATCGAGGTGGCAAGTTCCGACGCCTACGTCCTCGGCCTCAACGTGGTCTCCGATGGGTACAACGTCGTGCTGCCCGCCGCGGCCACCGGCTTCGCCGCCCAACTCCGCGAGGCCGGATTCAACCCCGTCGGCGTCGATCTCTCCGAACTGATCAAGGGCGGGGGATCGATCAAATGCTGCACATTGGAGGTGCATCTGTGACCACGCTGGAGGCGACGGGCGCCGCGATCGATGACCGCTGTGTGGCGCACAACTACGCGCCGCTGCCGGTGGTAGCCATCAGCGCCGAGGGCGCGTGGATCACCGATGTGTCGGGCCGTCGCTACCTGGACTGTCTCGCGGCGTACTCGGCGGTGAACTTCGGGCACCGCAACCCCGAGATCACCGCCGTCGCGCATGCCCAACTGGACACCGTGACGTTGGTCAGCCGAGCGTTCCACTCCGAGCGTCTGGCACCTTTCTGCGCGGCGTTGGCCGACCTGTGCGGCAAGGACATGGTGCTGCCGATGAACAGCGGCGCCGAGGCCGTCGAGAGCGGCATCAAGGTCGCCCGCAAATGGGGCGCCGACGTCAAGGGCGTTCCGGCACATGCCGCGAATATCGTGGTGGCGCACAACAACTTCCACGGCCGCACCACCACGATCATCAGCTTCTCCGACGACGAGACGGCCCGCCGCGGGTTTGGCCCGTACACCCCCGGATTCCGCGTCGCGCCGTTCGGCGTCGCCGATGCCTTCGCCGACGCGATCGACGAGAACACGGTCGCGGTGCTGATCGAACCGATCCAGGGCGAGGCGGGGATCATCGTTCCGCCCGACGACTTCCTGCCGCGGCTCCGATCGCTGTGCACGCAGCGCAACGTGCTGTTGATCGCCGACGAGATCCAGTCCGGCCTGGCACGCACCGGCAAGACGTTCGCCTGCGAGCACTGGGATGTGGTGCCCGACGTCTACCTGCTCGGAAAGGCCCTCGGCGGAGGCGTGTTGCCGGTATCGGCGGTGGTCGCCGACTCCGACGTCCTCGGCGTGTTGCATCCCGGAGAGCACGGCTCGACGTTCGGAGGCAATCCGCTGGCCGCGGCGATCGGCTCGACCGTGGTGGCGATTCTGCGGCGTGGCGAATTCCAGCGCCGCTCAGCCGAACTCGGCACACATCTGCACCGGCGACTGCGGTCGCTGATCGGTCACGGCGTCGTGGCGGTGCGCGGTAAGGGTTTGTGGGCCGGCGTCGACATCGACCCCCTGTCGGGTACCGCCAAACAAGTCAGCCTGCGCTTGGCGAAGCGCGGCGTCCTCGTCAAGGACACCCACGGTTCGACGCTGAGGTTCGCGCCTCCGCTGGTGATCACCGAGGCCGAAATCGACTGGGCCATCGACCAGTTCGCCGCTGTGCTGGTCCCCTGACCCGGCGAGAGAAAAGTCAGTGCTTCATGGCGCCGCGGTCGACGGCGATCTGGCTGCCGGAGAGCGTCTTCGAGCCGTCACCGGCGAGCCACGCGACGACGTCGGCCACCTCTTCGGGCTCCATGAACCCCTGAAGCCCCTTGTTCTCCTCGTCGAGCGGTTGGTACGGCATCGGAGCGAAGCTGTGCAAATAGCTCGGGTGCTTGGCGAAGATCGCCATCATCGCGTCCTTCTCGACCATCGGCGTCTCGATCGAGTAGGGGTGGATGGAGTTCACCCGGATCCCGAACTCGCCGGCCTCGATGGCCAGCGCGTTGGTCAGCGCGGTCAGTCCGTGCTTGGACGCCGCATAGTGCGCGTTGCCGGGCGTGGCCTTCAACCCGGCCGAGGAACTGACGATGATGACCGATCCGCCGTTGCCCGCGGCGATCATCGCCGGCAGGGCGGCGCGGATGGTGCGCCACGTCCCGTTGAGGTTGACGTCGATGACGGTGTCCCACTGCTCTTCCGACATCTCCCAGATGCGGCCCCAGCTGAGCACGCCCGCGTTGGCCACCAGGATGTCGAGCCTGCCGAATTGCTCGACGCCCTCGGCCACCACCTGCTGCAGGGCGGTCAGGTCGCGAATGTCGACCTCGCGGGCGAGCACCTTGCGGCCCGTCGCTTCGACCGCGCGAACCGTCTCGGCCAGATCCTCCGACGTCGCCATCGGGTAGGTGATGGTCTCTGATATCGGGGCGCAGACGTCGATCGCGATGATGTCGGCACCCTCGCCGGCCAGCCGCACCGCGTGCGCTCGACCCTGGCCGCGCGCGGCTCCGGTGATGAATGCCACTCGGCCTTCCAGGGGTCGGTCGATCGCCGTCACCGCTGCTCCTTCCGGGATCCTGCGGACAGGCTAACAGCCGAACTGGAACGTGTTCTAGCGGCTGATTCACTCAATGGGATCACGGATGATCGGGCAGGTCATGCAGTGCCCGCCGCCGCGGCCACGCCCCAGTTCGGCACCGACGATGGTGATGACCTCGATGCCGGCACGGCGCAGCAGTGTATTGGTGTGGGTGTTGCGGTCGTAGGCGAACACGACGCCGGGTTCGACGGCGACCAGGTTGTTGCCGCTGTCCCACTGCTGACGTTCCGAGTCGTAAGCCGTTCCGCCCGTCTCGACGACCCGTAGTTCACTCAACCCGAGGGCCGATGCCACGACCTCGACGAAGGGCTTGTGCGCCTCGACCACCTCGACACCCGCGGCGGTGTCGCTGGGGTAGAGCGTGAATATCTCCATGGCGTCTACGATTTCGGGATAGATGGTCACCACATCCCGGTCAGCGAACGTGAAGATGGTGTCCAGGTGCATGGCCGACCGCAGCTTGGGCATACCGGCGACGATCACCTGCGTCGCCGCGCCCTCGTCGAACAGCGTCGCAGCCACCTGCGTGATGGCCTGCCGCGACGTTCGCTCGCTCATGCCGATGATGACGACGCCGTGTCCGGGCACCAGCACGTCGCCCCCTTCGAGCGTGGCCAGGCCCCACGACTGCTCCGGATCACCCCACCACACCCGCGAGCCGACGAAGTCGGGATGGAACTCATAGATTGCCTTCATCAACAGCGTCTCGTCGTGGCGTGCAGGCCAGAACAGCGGGTTGAGCGTCAATCCGCCATAGATCCAGCAGGTGGTGTCGCGGGTGTACAGCGTGTTGGGCAGGGGCGGCATCAAATATTCGGTGATCCCGGCGTTTTCGCGGGCCAGGGACCGGTAGCCCGAGTGCAGTTCTCTCGGCAGGTCGCGGATCGACATACCGCCGATCAGCAACTCCGCAAGCCGTTGGGGCTTCAGCTCGTCGAGGAACCCGCGTGTGTCGTCGACCAAGCCGAGTCCCACTTCGTTGGCCACGATCTTGCGGTCCAGCAGCCATGCCTTGGCTTCCGGGATAGCCATCGTCTCGGCGAGCAACTCGTGCAGTTCGACGACCTCGACGTCGCGCTCGCGCATCTTGTCGACGAAGTCGAAATGGTCGCGCCGGGCGTTCTGCACCCACAACACGTCGTCGAACAGCAACGCGTCGCAGTTGGTCGGGGTCAGGCGCTCGTGGGCGAGGCCGGGCGAGCAGACCAGCACCTTGCGCAGCTTGCCCACCTCGGAGCGGACGCCGTAATCAGCAGATCGATTGGACACTTCGATTCCTCTCGTGCGCACTAGATTTCGATCGCGCCGGTTGACAGCGACACCACGGCGATGACCGCGCCGAGCACGATCACGCCGAAGAGGATGGTCTCAGCGGGACGGAAGACGCGCAGGCCCCGTTCCCTGCGGGCCTTGAAGTAGAGCACGGCGGCCGGGGCGTAGAGGATGCACGACAGCAGCAGCTTGTCCATGCCCGCGGCGTAGATCAGGAATAGGGTGTACGCGGTCGCGATCGCGGCGATGCTCATATCGCCGACGGGTGACCTGCCGTCCTCGTATGTTTCGCGCGTGGTGGTGAGCTTCAACGCGTACGCCGCCGCCAGCAGATACGGGATCAGCGACAGCGCGGCGGTGAGGTCCAACATGAAATCGAGTGCGTCCGCGGCGAACAGCAGCGCGATCAGCAGGAGGGTGATCAGAGCCGCGGCCATGATCAGCGCGGTGACGGGGGCGTCGTGGCTGTTGGTCCGGGCCAGGAACCGCGGCATGTCGTCCGATTTGGCGGGGATGAACAGCACCTCCGCGGCCATCAATGTCCATGCGAGGTAGGCCCCTAGCACCGAGACGATCACCCCGACCTTGATGAAGACAGAACCCCAGGGGCCGACGATGGATTCCAGTACCGCCGCCATGGACGGTTGGGCGACGTTCGCCAACTCGTTCTGCGGCAGCACGCCGTAGGACACCAGCGTCACCATCGCGAACACGCTGAGAACGCCGAGAAAACCGAACACCGTTGCCCGCCCGACGTCTTCGCGCCTGCGCGCCATGCGCGAGTACACCGCGGCGCCCTCGATGCCCAGGAACACGAAGACAGTGATCAGCATCGTGCCCGTGGCCTGATCCCAGATCGCGGAGAAGGAGTATCCCCCCGCGTCGCCCCAGAAGTTGTCCGCGAATACGCCGGCCTCGAACGCGACGATCGCGATCACGATGAACACCAGGATCGGTAGCACCTTGGCGACGGTGACGATGTAGTTGATCACCGCGGCGTCCTTGACTCCACGCATGACCAGCGCGGCAAAGAGCCACACTCCCACGGCCGACACCACCACCGCGAGCACGGTGTCACCCGCGCCGAACGCCGGAACCACCGCGCTGAGCGTCGTCGTGATCAGCACCCAGTACGACACGTTGCCCGCACAGGCCGACGCCCAATAGCCGATGGCCGAGTTGAACCCGACGTAATCACCGAAACCGGCCTTGGCGTACGTGAAGATGCCCGCATTGAGTTCCGGCTTGCGCACAGCCAGCCGCTGAAAGACGAAGGCCAGCATCAGCATTCCGGAACCCGCGATGGTCCAGGCGATGATCGCGCCAAGCACGCCGGTCTCGGTGCCGAAGCGCCTCGGCAGCAGGAAGACGCCCGAGCCGATCATCGACCCGACCACCATCGCGGTCAGGGTCGGCAGGCTGACTTTCTGTCCAGCCTGTTCGGTGCGGGTTTCGGCTGAGGTCATGTCGCTTCCGCTTCCTGGGTGGATGACGCCTTGACGATCTTGAAGCCGGTGTAGCCGTACGCCACGCTGAGCAGGGGGCTGGCGATGTTGAAGACCGCGAACGGCAGGTACGCCAATGTCGACACTCCGAGCACCGCGCTCATGAACGCGCCGCATGAGTTCCACGGCACGAGCGCCGACGTCACGGTTCCGCTGTCCGCGGCCAGCCGCGACAGATTCTGCGGGGCAAGCCCGCGTTTCTCGAACTCGAGGCGGAAGACACGGCTGGGCAGCACGAGCGCGATGTACTGATCGCCGGCGACGATGTTGAGCCCGATACCGGTTGCGAACACCGAAAGATAGAGTCGGCCCGTTGATTTCGCGGCGGCGATCAACGGATGCACCAGCCGGTCGATTAACCCGAACTGCTCCAACAGTGCGCCGAACGTCACCGCGCCGATGATCAGCCATATGGTGAGCAGCATGCTGTCCATACCGCCGCGTGACAGCAACCGGTCGATCTCACCGATCCCCGAGTTGATCGTGAAGCCGTTGGCCATCGCACGCCAGACCGCCTGTATAGATCCGACGATCACATTGGCGCTGCCGTGCATCTCGCGCACGAATCCGTCGACCACATCGCGTTGCAGGACGGCAGCCTGCGCACCGGCCCATAACGAAGCCGCCAGCAGGGCCAACGACGCAGGCGCCTTGCGGACGGACAAGAAGACGAGGATCGCCAGCGGTAGGAGGTTCAACGGCGTGATCGAGAAGATCTCGCTCAGCTTGGCGAGTTCGACCTCTTCGCCGACAGTGGCCAGCGGCGGTGGGCCGGCGACACCCAGGATCGCGAACACGATCGCCGCGATCACGAACGCCGGCACCGACGTCCACGCCTGATGACGAATGTGCGTATAGAGGTCGACCTCGACCATTTGCGCGGTCAGGATGGTCGTCTCCGATAACGGTGAGAGCTTGTCCCCCAGGTAGGCCCCGGAGATGACGGCGCCAGCGGTGATGGCCGATGACACCCCGAGCATCGTCGCGATGCCGACCAGGCCCACGCCCACCGTTCCCGCTGTCGTCCACGAACTTCCGATCGACATCGCCACGACTCCACAGATGACCGCGGTGGCAACGTAGAAGTAACCCGGCGAGAGCACTTGAATTCCGTAATAGACCAACGTCGGGATGGTGCCGGACAGATTCCACGTCCCGATCAATGCGCCGACAGCAAGCAGGATGAACAACGCGCTGGTGATCGACGACAGGGCGCCTTGCCCAGCCTCTTGCACTGCGCTCCAACGATGCCCGTTCTTCAGCGCTATCAGGGCCGCGACCGCGCAGCACAACACGAGTGCCACCTGAATGGGCCCGTCGAGGGCGTCGAGTCCGAAAAGCGCTATGGAGCTGCCGATCAGGACGGTCAGCGCGACTAGCGGAATGATGGCATCGCCCAGCGACGGACCTCGGATCGCCCTCTGCTCCAGCGAGTCCGTCATGGCTACACCCCCACGGGGGCGCGACACGGCACGACGAAACGGTATCAGCCCGCGGCGGGGCTGAAGGCCGAAAGGCTACAGGTCAGCGATTATCTGCTGGCGCTTCGCCGTGTATTCGTCCTCGGAGATCGAACCCATAGCGCGCAACGTCTCGAGTTCCTGGAGGCGCTGGGCGGTCGACGGTTCCGGGGGCGCGACCGAAGGGGCGGCGGTCGGTGCCGCGGCAGGTGACGGGGCGGTGCCGGCCGGTGCCTGATGTGCGGCCGCCGCCCGGCGCACAACCTGCTGAACCTGCTGAAGTGCAACGGGATTCGACCTCAGGTCGATCATGTTGTTGAGCCCTATGCTGTTCGCCTTGAGGATGTGCAGGATCTCCATCAGCGGCTCCGTCTGGCCGGTCAGGTCATATGTACGGTTGTCCTCGGCGATGGTGAAGTTGGCGGGCATCATCCCGCTCACCAGACTGCTTCGCTCCCAATCGATCTGATACTCGTTGGTCATCGGGTCGACCAGCGCGACCAGCTTGCGGTTGGTGATCATCGGCAGCCTCGAGATCGAGGCGATCACCCGGTCCTGGCTGGCGAACGGCGCGATGCCGGGCCCGGAGATTTGCAGGTCGAGTTTCACCAGCGGCTGTTCGTTGATCCGCGTGCCGGTTTCGTGAATTCCGGTGACCTGAGCCAGCGCCAGTACTCCGGTCTGTTCGAGGGCGGCGGTCTTGGCCGCCGACCGGGCTCCTCCGGCGGTGATCGCCAGCGCGATCAGCACGTCGGCGGCGGTGATCAGCAGGCCCGCCCAGAACATCCACTTCATCATCGGATCGGCGCCCGAGGCGAAGTAGATGACCAAGAAGATCGGCCCGACGATGCCACACAGCAGCACGAAGGCTTGAACCTTGATGTAACGCCACAACATGCCAGTCCGCTCCCGTCATCCCCGCCTGACCTGCGTGTCAGATTAGCGCCATTCGCCCGTCGGTGAGCCGTATCGTCGTGCGATGGCATCGGTGGCGAAGTCACGGTCGGGGTGGACCTTGGCCGCCGTCGCACTGGCGTTGTTCTGTGTGCAGATCGACTACTTCGCGATGAACCTCGCGGTCCCGCGCATGGCGGTCGAGTTGGGGCAGCAGTGCAACCGACCTGCAGTGGATCGTCAGCGTCTACATGCTGGCTCTGGGCGCGTTCATGGTGCCCGCGGGCCGCATCGGTGACATCTTCGGTCGTCGCCGCACGCTGCTCACCGGGGTCGCATTGTTCGGCGCGGCTTCGGTGGCGTGTGCGGTAGCGCCGACCCTCGGCGTGCTGATCGCCTTCCGGGTGGCGCAGGGTTTGGGTGCGGCGTTGGTCTTTCCGGTGTCGGTGAGTGTGCTGACCAACGCGTACGGCGTTGCGAGGGCCGGACGGTCGATCGGATTGGCTTACGGCATAGCAGCTTTGGGCAATGCAGCCGGTCCACTCGTCGGCGGGTTGCTGACCGACACCGTTGGCTGGCGATGGATCTTCTGGCTGAACATGCCACTCGCTGCGGCGTCGCTCGCCATCGGGGCGCGCGTCGTCACCGAATCATTCGACGAGTCGGCGCCCCGGCGCATCGATACGGCGGGGCTGGCGCTGATCAGCGTCGGGATCGGACTGTTCACGTTGACCTTCGATCGCGCGCCCGGCTGGGGCTGGCTGTCGGTGTCGACTTTCGTCGCGTTCGCCGGTTCGCTGCTCGCACTGGGCGCGTTCGTCGTCGTCGAGACCAGGGTTCGGTGGCCGCTGGTCGACCTGTCCCTCGTCCGCAACGCGAGGTTCACGATCCTGGTGGTGGCGGGCGCCGTCGCGAACATCGCTTACGCGGTGACCATCTTCTTGTCGACGGTGTTCCTGCAGACAGTCCGGGGACTCGACCCCTTGACCGCGGGACTGGCGTTCCTCGGCCCATCGGCGGGCGCGGCGATCGGCGGTGTGCTGGCGGGCAGGCTCGGCACTCGACGCTCGCCGGCGGCGGTGATGGGTGCGACGACGGTCGCCGCCGCGCTGGGCCTCGCCGCCGTCGCGGCATCGCGAGACTGGGCGCCCTACCTCGTCGCCCTCAGTGTGTGCGGGCTGACGCTGGGTCTGGTCTATGCATTCACCACCGTCGCGACGCAGGCGGTGGTGCGTCCGGAGCGGGCCGGCGAGGCCGCCGGGGTCACGCTGACGGTGTTGGTGTCGATGGCCGGCGTCGGCGTGGCGGTCGCGTCGACCGTGCTGGAGATGTTGCAGCACAACGGAACACCGGCCGCGGAGGCGATCGACGCGATCCTTGCGGTGCTGGCGATGGCACTGCTCGGCGCCGGAGCGGTCGTGCTGTGGGTCGCCCGGCGGGCGGCTACTCGGTCGGAGCCGTCGCTTCCGTCGGTGTCGCTGCGGCCAGCGGACTGATCGGAAGCGCCTCGGGCGCCTGCGGTGTCACCGTTGCGGGTCCGATGAGCTGATACAACGGCTGAGTCCAGCGGTACCCGCTCGAGGCCTTCGTGTAGCCGGTGTGGATGAGCGTCGAAACCTTCGACACTTCCTCGGCGTCGGGGTCATAGTCACAGACCGCATCGTTGAGTTCGCACACGCTGATCGTGCGGGCACCGATCGCGGGCGGAAGCGGTGCCGGTGCATGCGCGAGGATCGGCCAGTCCTGAGCCACGCCCTTTCCGGCGCCCGGGACGCTGGTGACCGAGCCGATGTTGATGGTCGGGTCGGCGGGCAGGCGGTCACCATCGGCGATGAGCAGCGCGGCGACCACGTTCGGGTTGGTTCCGGCCGCGTGCAGATTGCGGTGCACCACCATCGCGCCCTGCGAGTAGCCGGCGAGCACGACCTTCGACTCCGGGCAACGTTGGGTGAACGCCGTGTACTGCGACTCGAGCGCGGATGCGCCGGCGTCGACGCTGCCCATGAAGCCGAGCCACTCCCCGACGCCGCCGTCGTCATCGGGCACCGGGACGGCGGGGTACTCGACGGCCTCAGCCGTCATCGTGCGACCGTCGGCGGTCACCAAACGCTGCACGTCACGGTAGGACTGGTAGATGTCGTCGCCCATTCCGGCGTTCGCGGTCAGGTCGCCGTCACGCTGTCCCGATCCCGCCGCTCCGAACCAGTGCACATCCGGGCAACCGGGGGCGGCTTGAGCCGTGGCTGTGGACAGACCCGCGAATGTGGCACCCGCGATTGCGGCGGCGCTGGCGAGCGTGGTGAGACGACCGAACATGAAACCCTTACCCTTCTTCGCCCGACCAGGGCATACGCGAAGTACATCGCCCCGGCGGGCGCGGACGTTACCGGCCGAAACTTCGCGAGACGTACACCGGGGTCGCGGGCGCTGGGAAAATAACGACCCTCTTGTACGTTTCGCGAATAAAACGCGAAAGCGGCGCCCACCCGAAGGTGAGCGCCGCAATCGCGTACAGAGACTAGATCACTTGATGATCTTGGTGACCCGGCCGGCGCCGACGGTACGGCCGCCCTCGCGAATCGCGAAGCGCAGACCTTCGTCCATGGCGACGGGCTGGATGAGCTTGACGGAGATGTCGGTGTTGTCACCGGGCATCACCATCTCGGTGCCCTCCGGCAGCGTCACCACGCCGGTCACGTCGGTGGTACGGAAGTAGAACTGCGGACGGTAGTTGTTGAAGAACGGTGTGTGCCGGCCGCCCTCGTCCTTGGACAGGATGTAGACCTGGCCCTCGAACTCGGTGTGCGGCGTGGTGGTGCCGGGCTTCACGACGACCTGACCGCGCTCGACGTCCTCGCGCTTGATGCCGCGCAGCAGCAGACCGACGTTGTCGCCGGCCTGGCCCTGGTCGAGCAGCTTCCGGAACATCTCGACACCAGTGACCGTGGTCTTGGTGGTGTCGGGGCGGATGCCGACGATCTCGACTTCCTCGTTCACGTTGATCACGCCACGCTCGACGCGACCGGTGACCACGGTGCCGCGGCCGGTGATCGTGAAGACGTCCTCGACGGGCATCAGGAACGGCTTGTCGGTCTCGCGGACCGGATCCGGGATCGACTCGTCGACGGCCTCCATGAGCTCCTCGACGGACTTGACCCACTTCTCGTCACCCTCGAGCGCCTTGAGCGCCGACACGCGGATGACCGGGGCGTCCTCGTCGAACTCCTGGGCGGCCAGCAGCTCGCGGACCTCCATCTCGACGAGCTCGATGAGCTCCTCGTCGTCGACCGCGTCGGCCTTGTTCAACGCGACCAGGATGTAAGGCACGCCCACCTGGCGGGCGAGCAGCACGTGCTCACGCGTCTGCGGCATCGGGCCGTCGGTCGCCGCGACCACCAGGATCGCGCCGTCCATCTGGGCGGCGCCGGTGATCATGTTCTTGATGTAGTCGGCGTGACCGGGGGCATCGACGTGCGCGTAGTGGCGCTTGTCGGTCTGGTACTCCACGTGGGAGATGTTGATCGTGATGCCGCGCTGACGCTCCTCAGGCGCATTGTCGATCTGGTCGAATGCGCGCGACTCGTTCAATTCGGGAAACTTGTCGTGCAGCACCTTGGTGATTGCTGCGGTCAGCGTCGTCTTGCCGTGGTCAACGTGACCAATGGTCCCGATGTTGACGTGCGGCTTCGTCCGCTCGAACTTCGCCTTCGCCACTGTGTGGTCCTCCTGGACTGTGTTGGTGCTTGTCTAAAGCAGTGTTGATCTTTGCAGTTGTTTCTCGCCGCAGAACAACCGGGGCTACTGCCCGGTTGCTTTAGCGCCATTCATGGCTCGGCTCCGGATCAGCTCCGCACCTCCGGCCTGACGGCCGTCGATGCTCACTGACCCGTCGCCTTCGCGATGATCTCCTTCGACACGGCCGCCGGAACCTCGGCGTACGAGTCGAACACCATGGAGTAGTTTGCCCGGCCCTGGGTCTTCGACCGAAGGTCTCCGACGTAGCCGAACATCTCCGACAGCGGTACCTGCGCCTTGACGACGCGGGCACCCGATCGCTCCTCCATGGCCTGGATCTGACCACGGCGGGAGTTCAGGTCACCGATCACGTCACCCATGTAGTCCTCGGGTGTGGTCACTTCGACCGCCATGATCGGCTCGAGGATCACGGGCTGGGCCGCCTGCGCGGCCTTCTTCAGCACCTGTGAACCCGCAACTTTGAACGCCATTTCCGACGAGTCCACCTCGTGGTAGGCACCGTCGAGCAGAGTCACCTTGAGGTTCACCAGCGGATAGCCCGCCAGCACGCCGTACTGCATGGCGTCCTGGGCGCCGGCATCAACCGACGGGATGTATTCGCGCGGGATGCGGCCGCCGGTGACCTTGTTCTCGAATTCGTAGGTCGCCCCGTCCTCGCCGGTGAACGGCTCGAGGTCGATGAGCACCTTGGCGAACTGGCCGGAGCCACCCGTCTGCTTCTTGTGGGTGTACTCGACCTTTTCGACCTTGCGCTTGATCGTCTCGCGGTAAGCCACCTGCGGCTTGCCGACGTTGGCCTCGACCTTGAACTCGCGCTTCATCCGGTCGACAAGGATGTCGAGGTGAAGCTCGCCCATGCCGCCGATGACGGTCTGGCCGGTCTCCTGGTCCAGGTGGACCTTGAACGTCGGGTCCTCCTCGGCCAGCTTCTGGATCGCTGTGCCGAGCTTCTCCTGGTCGCTCTTGGTCTTCGGCTCGATGGCCACCTCGATGACCGGGTCCGGGAACGTCATCGACTCGAGCACGATCTGCTCGTTGGCGTCGGACAGGGTGTCGCCGGTGGTGGTGTCCTTCAGGCCGATTACGGCGTAGATGTGCCCCGCGGAGGCCCGCTCCACCGGGTTCTCCTTGTTGGCGTGCATCTGGAACAGCTTGCCCAGCCGCTCCTTCTTGCCCTTGGTGGAGTTGATCACCTGCGAGCCGGACTCAACGGTGCCGGAGTAGACGCGCACGTAGGTCAGCTTGCCGAAGAACGGGTGCACGGCGATCTTGAAGGCCAGCGCCGAGAAGGGCTCGTCGACCGACGGCTTGCGGCTGATCGCCTCGTCTTCCTTGCCGGGCACGTGACCCTGCACGGACTCGACGTCCAGCGGCGACGGCAGGTAGTCGATGACCGCGTCGAGCATGGGCTGCACGCCCTTGTTCTTGAACGCGCTCCCGCACAGCACCGGGTACAGCTCGGAATTGACGGTCAGTTTGCGGATCGCGGCCTTGATCTCGGCAACGGTGAGCTCCTCGCCGCCGACGTACTTGTCCAGCAGCTCCTCGTCGGTCTCGGCGACCGTCTCGAGCAGCGTGGTCCGGTACTCCTCGGCCTTCTCGGCGAGCTCGGCCGGAATGTCCTCGACCTCGTACTTCTCGCCGAGGGCGGTCTCGCCGCGCCATACCTTGGCCTTCATCTCGACCAGGTCGACGATGCCGATGAAGTCGTTCTCCGCGCCGATCGGCAGCTGGATCACTAAGGGAGTCGCACCCAGCCTTTCTTGGATGGTGCGCACGGTGAAGTAGAAGTCCGCACCGAGCTTGTCCATCTTGTTGACGAAGCAGATGCGCGGCACGTCGTACTTGTCGGCCTGGCGCCAGACCTGCTCGGACTGCGGCTCGACACCTTCCTTGCCGTCGAAGACGGCCACGGCACCGTCGAGCACGCGCAGGCTGCGCTCCACCTCGACGGTGAAGTCGACGTGGCCGGGGGTGTCGATGATGTTGATCTGGTTGTCGTTCCAGAAACACGTGACCGCCGCGGAGGTGATGGTGATCCCCCGCTCCTGCTCCTGCTCCATCCAGTCCGTGGTCGAAGCGCCGTCGTGCGTCTCACCGATCTTGTAGTTGACGCCGGTGTAGTACAGGATGCGTTCGGTCGTCGTCGTCTTGCCGGCATCGATGTGGGCCATGATGCCGATGTTGCGGACCTTGTTCAGGTCGGTAAGCACGTCCTTCTGTGCCACAGAAGTCTTCTCTCTCGCTTGGTAGTTGCTGTGTGGTCATTGCGCCGGCGGCAACACTGCACGCCGGCGGCTATCACCAGCGGTAGTGCGCGAAGGCGCGGTTTGCCTCGGCCATCTTGTGGGTGTCCTCACGCCGCTTCACGGCGGCACCCAGGCCATTGCTGGCATCGAGGATCTCGTTCGCCAGGCGCTCGATCATGGTCTTCTCGCGGCGGGCCTTGGAGAAGCTGACCAGCCAGCGCAGTGCCAGCGTGACCGAGCGATCCGGACGCACCTCCACGGGAACCTGATAGGTGGCGCCGCCGACGCGACGGCTGCGAACCTCGAGTGCCGGCTTGACGTTGTCCAGAGCGCGCTTGAGGGTGACCACCGGATCGGTGCCGGTCTTCTCGCGGGCCTGTTCGAGCGCACCATAAACAATGCGTTCGGCCAGCGATTTCTTCCCGTCCAGCAGAACCTTGTTGACCAGCTGGGTGACCAGCTGCGACCCGTAGACCGGATCGTTGACCAACGGACGCTTGGGTGCCGGTCCCTTGCGCGGCATCAGCTCTTCTCCTTCTTCGCGCCGTAACGGCTACGCGCCTGCTTGCGGTTCTTCACGCCCTGGGTGTCCAGGGAGCCGCGGATGATCTTGTAGCGCACACCCGGCAGGTCCTTCACACGGCCGCCGCGCACCAGCACCATCGAGTGCTCCTGCAGGTTGTGGCCCTCGCCCGGGATGTAGGCGGTGACCTCGACCGCGCTGGTCAGCTTGACGCGCGCGACCTTCCGAAGTGCCGAGTTCGGCTTCTTCGGGGTGGTCGTGTACACGCGGGTGCACACTCCGCGACGCTGCGGGCTGCCCTTGAGGGCCGCGGTCTTCGCCTTCGCGGGCTTGTCGTGGCGACCCTTGCGGACCAGCTGCTGGATGGTTGGCATCTACCGGCTTTCTGTGTTGCTACTTCTTAAGTTCTGGTCAAGTCTCTGTACTGCTGTTTTGCCCCGGTTGCGTACCCCGCGACCGGGTGTGTCGCACGCGCCCGCCCGAAGCAACTCGAAGGCATTGCCTCAATTCTCAGAGCATGGCGACATGCGAATTGGCCCGGCGTGCAGGCACGCTCCGCGGGTCCCTTCGGTAAACGCACCCGCAAAGCGCCTTATCTGCCAGGCACGATCGTCCACAATACCAGCACAGGAGCAGCGCTCCAAACCCGTCGGCTGCGCCCTAACCGCAGGTCAGGTTACCTTCTCCCGGAGGGGCCGACATGCGCAGCTACCGACGCTCCATCCCGGACGCCAGCCGCATCACCATGTCGCTGTACACGACGTCGGTGTCGATACCCTCCATCGCCCCGGTCATCTCCAGCAGCACGAATCCGTGCATCGCCGACCAGAACTCCAGCGCCGCATAGAACGCGTTCTCACCCTCGAGTCCATAGGACGCCAGGACCGCGATGACAGGCGCGGCGGCCGCGCGGGTGGCCTCGGTGAATTCGGGGTCGTCACCGCCCAGCGGCATCCGGGTGAACGCCGAATAGCGCCCCGGATGGTGATGGGCATAGCTGCGGTAGGCGCTGGCCATCGCGGTCACGGCATCGTCGCGGGTGCGGCCCTCAGCGACGTTGGTGAGCATGCCGATGATGTCGCCGACGACGCGCATCCGCACCGTTCTGCGCAGGTCCTCGAGGCTGTTGACGTGGTTGTAGAGCGACGGCCCCTTGGTGCCGAGCTGGGTGGCGAGCGCGTTGATCGTCAGCGCGTCCCAGCCTTCACGGTCCAGGAAGGTCAGCGCGGCGTTGACGATCGATTCGCGACTGAGCCGGGGCGCTCTCCTGGCCGGCGTGCTCGAGGGCTGGGCCATGCGCGCTTCGCCCCCTTGCCGTCGTCGATTTCGTCGTTGATTCCCGGAGAAAACTAACACCTCTAGTTCCCTTCGAGTCAGTTGACGCGCTCCTGGCTGAGCTCGGCGAGTTGTTCGGTGATCGAGCACAGATCCGCCAGCGTCGCGGGATTCATCGTCTGGATGGACCATGTGATGACGTCGCCGCCCTTGGCCACATAGAAACTGCAGGCGTTCGCGTCGAACGCCTTGAAGCCCTTGTTGCCGTCGACGGACAGTTCGGTCAGCGTGCGACCGGCCTGTTGTTCGAGCGTCCGCTCGGTGTCCATGTCGCTGCCGCGGTACCACCACGTCGAGATGCCCATCCCGGCGCCCACGGTGCCGAACACGGTGTTCTCCTGCCAGAAGCAACCCGCGTCGCTGACGACCGCCTTGGTGAACTCCTCCGAGCCGACCGCCGCGGCGATGTCGGCGTCGGTGATGCCGTTGCAGTCGCCGCTGCGAAATCCGCCGCCGGGTTTGGCGGTCGGTGAGGACGTCGGTGATTCGTCGGGCGATCCGCACGCCGTGAGCAGGGCGGCGCACGCGGCCAACGCGGCCAGTCGGCGACTCCACCGGGCGGGCACGGTCACATCTCCGATTTCAGCGTGGCTGACAACAGCTTTTGCGCCTCCTGGCACGGATCGCCCGCGCGTTGATCGCGGAACTGCACCCACCAGCTGAGGACCCCGCTGCCCGCCGCGGCGGTGACCGAGCACGCCGCGCCGGTGATGTCGCGCCGAGCCGTGAAGGCCGGGTGGCGCTCGATGTCGGCCTCGGTGATCTGCGCGCCACGCTCGTCGGCGAGCGCGCGCTCCCGATCGAGGCTTCCGTTCTCGAACCAGGAGTACGTCGCGTCGATCGTCACGTCGCCGCGGAAGAGGACGTACTGACAGACCGCACCGCTGTAGGGCCGCACGACGTTCTCGGCGGCCAGGATCTCCTGGATGGTCTGGTCGTCGAGCAACCCGCAGCGGTCGTCGACGTAGCCGTAGTCGCGGTCGGGATCGGGGACGCCGGGAGTGGCGCGTTGCGCGGTTCCGTTGACGGTCTCAGCACACCCCGCCACCGCCACCACCGCTACGACCGCCGCGACAGCAATCGGACCGAACCGCGAATGCATCGCCGCTCACGCTACCCAGCGCAACCGTTAATAGCGACTCGGGTGAACCATCCCACCAGCGGAACGCGGCAACGTACGCTCTTGTCCATGATGTGGACTGTTGCAGCCCGTTCACTTGCGGCATCGGCCACGGCGTTTCCGCTGATCCTCGCCGCTCCCGTCGCGCAGGCGGAGCCTGTGGTCTGCAACCCGTTGTTGCGTCAGTGTGCCGACAACAGCGTCGTCGGCGCGCACCGGGGAACCGACACCACTATCACCGGCATCGGCGTCGTCGAGACGATCGACTGCGCCGACTCCACGCTGCTCGTCAACGGCGCGAACAATCGAATCACCACATTGGGGAACTGTTGGGCGGTGACGATGCAGGGCAATGGCAACGTCGTCGTCGCCGACAACGTGATCAACGACATCACGGTGTACGGCTGGGATCAGACGGTGTTGTACAAAAACGGCAACCCGCTCATCTTGGACCGTGGACGCGAATTGGGGATGACCAACCGCATCAACCGGGTACCCGCATGAGCATGCGTGCCACATCCGTCGCCTATCCCCTCGTCGGTGCTGCCGTCGCCGCGCTTCTGCTCGCCGGCTGCGGATCGGAGAGTTCCGACACCAACACCCCGACCGCGACGGCGGGCTCGTCGGGCGCTCAGGTCGAAGTCGGCAACACAATCAACTACGGCTCGTTCGGCACGACGGCCGACATCGACTGCGCCGACGGCAAATCGCTGAACATCGGCGGGTCGAACAACACGCTGACCGTCAAGGGCATCTGCGCGAACGTGAACATCGGCGGCGCCGACAACAAGGTCACCTTCGAGAAGATCGACAAGGAGATCAGCGTCGTCGGCCTCAACAACACGGTGACCTATAAGGACGGCGACCCGAAGGTCAACGACACCGGCAACAACAACAAGATCTCCAAGGGCTGACGGAGCGCTCACCCACTAGGCGCTCGCGCCGTGTCTGCCCGCGCCGGCCGCGAAACGGGCGGCCCCTTCCAGGGATTCGGCGGCGACGCGGGACATGCTGCCGAACTCGAAGTCCATCGCCTCGGCCTCCGATCGGCCCCACTGGTTGAGCGCCGAGATTCGGTCGGCGCGCATGCACTGCTGCGGCAACCCCGCCAGTTCGGCCGCCAGTTCCTCGGCCCGTTGGCGCGCTTCACCTTTGGGCACCACGCGATTGGCCAGGCCCATTGCCAGTGCCTCGGGCGCGTCGACGGCGCGGCCGGTCAGGATGAGATCCATTGCCCGGCTGTGGCCGACGAGTCGTGGCAGCCGCACGGTTCCGCCGTCGATCAGCGGTACGCCCCAGCGTCGGCAGAACACACCCATGATCGCGTCCTCCTCAACGACGCGCAGATCGCACCACAACGCGAGCTCCAGGCCGCCGGCCACGGCATATCCGCTCACGGCGGCGATCACCGGTTTGGACAACACCATTCGACTCGGACCCATGGGCCCCGGACCGGTGCGATGAACCGGATTGGCGTCCGGCGTTCCGAACGCCTTGAGATCGGCTCCTGCGCAGAATGTTCCGTTGTCACCCCACAACACCGCGACGGCGGCCGACTCGTCCTTGTCGAACTCGTCGAACGCCGCGTACAACTCCGCGGCCGCCGGACCGTTGACGGCGTTGCGTGCTTCCGGGCGATTCATGATCACCGTCGTGACGGCACCGTTCTTCTCGACCCGCACTCCACCGGTCATGTCGCCTCCATCAGTTGGTCGCGTCGCGTGAGCGACGATCCAGTACTGTCGCGCCGCGCGGACAGCTCCGCGGCGAAGTCGTTGTAGGCCTGACGCAACGCGGCGCCGGGCCAGTCGTCGGGCAGCAGTTCTTCCGGCAGCACCGGGTCGGTGAGCAGGTGGCGGACGATCGCGGCCGCGACGGCGAACCGCGCGGGTATGTCGGGCGCCGAGGCGATTTCGTCGAGCAACCCCCAACCCGTGTGCGCCCACGCGGATAGATCCCACAACCGCGCCGCCAGCTCTGCGGGCTCGGTGTCGCGGGCCACGAGCACGCGCACGCGTTGCCCGACCTCCGGCGGCAGCGCCGTGTCCAGGTTGTCGGGCCGCAGCCACACTCCCTCGCGCAGTTCGGCGAACCGGCCGTCGTGCAACGTGCTTCGCAAGCCTGCCCTGGCCCGGGCGTCGGTGCCGACGCTGGTGATCACGACGGTGGTCCAGTCACCCTCCCATGGGTGCAGCCGCGGATTGATCGCGTCGTCCTGACGGCGTTGACGCGCCATCAGACGGTCCGACAATCGGTAGCCGTCCGCGGACCGCACCAAATCGCCTGCACTGACCATCCGCGTCAGCGCGACACGCACCGTCGACTCCCTGATGCCGAAATCGGCTGTGAGCCTGATGAGCTCGCTTGCGGTGGCCCAGGCCGGATGTGCGCCGAGCAGCACGCTCAGCACGACGGAGCGAGCGGGCATCCGCGACACCGACTTCGGCATCAGACCCCAGAAGCCTTGCGGCCGTAGTCGCCGAACGGTTCGTCGCGCTGGCGAACGGCTTCGCGGAACCCCTGCTCGCGCGACAGCGCGACGAACGCGTGCCCTTCCGGTGTGTGCCGAGCGATCCCGTCGAACACAGTGGAGATCATCGCGCTGTTCGCGGTGCCCTGGTTGTACAGCGCCGAATTCATTGCCAGCTTGACCATGATGAGCTGGTTGATCGGAACCCGCGCGATCCGCTCGACCAGCCGTTCGGTGCGCTCGTCGAGGTCTTCGGGCGCCGGCGCCTCCACCGCGAGCCCCCATTCGGCGGCCTGCGCTCCGGTGATCGAATCGCCGGTCAACAGAAGGCGTTTGGCTCGCTGATCCCCGAGCCGATGTGCCCACATCCCGGCCGCGGGCACACCCCAGACGCGGGTGGGCGGGTAGCCGATCTTGGCGTCGGCGGCGGCGATCACCTGGTCGGCGTGCAGAGCGATGTCGGTGCCGCCGGCGATGCAGTAGCCGTGAATCTTCACCACCGTCGGCTTGTCGCAACGCATCAGGCTGGAGAAGCCGCGGACGAACCGGCTCATCATCTGGTAGTCGATCATCGGATCCCACGGCTGGTCGGGCCGGCTGTTCTCCCCCTGCGTCCTGCCGGACAGCACCGTGTCACGGTAGGGGCTGCCGCCGCCCGCCGACGACGAACCCTCCGCGTACGCCGAGAGGTCGAAACCGCCGCAGAAGCCGTCTCCCCGACCGGAAACGAGGATCACGTGCACATTCGGGTCGAGGTCGGCCCGCTCCACCAACGCCGACAGTTCCAGCGGCGTGTCCGCGACGATCGCGTTGCCCTTCTCCGGACGGTTGAACGTGATGCGGGCGACCCGGTCCGTGACCTCGTAGGTCATCGTCTTGAGATTGTCGAAGTCGACCGGCCTGATCGCGTGCGTCATCGTTGCGTCACCTCACCCTCGCGAGCAGACGCAAACGTGACCAAAAGCCGCCCAAAATGGACAGTGTCGCCTTCCCCTGCTGGCGCGTGGGCCCAGCTCGCCGGAAAAAAAGTCATCCCTTGACCAACGCGCGCTCGATGATCGGCGCGAGGTCGAGCCCTGTGGGAAGCGTTCCGAACGCGCCGCCCCAGGCCCCACCCATCCGGGTGGCGAGGAACGCCTCCGCGACCGCCGGGTGTCCGTGGCGCACCAACAGAGAGCCCTGCAGTGCGAGGCTGATGTCCTCGGCGACCTTCCGAGCGCGGTACTGGATGGTCTCGAGATCGCCCAGCGCGGGGCGCAGCGCCTGGACGTGGGCGTCGAGACGCGGATCGGCACCCGCCGTCTGACCGAGTTCATCGAACAGCACGTCGATGCATTCCGGACGAGTGGCCATGGCGCGCAACGTATCCAGCGCACTGACGTTGCCGGACCCCTCCCAGATTCCCATCAGCGGCGCTTCGCGGTACAGCCGCGGCATACCCGACTCCTCGACATAGCCGTTGCCGCCCAGACATTCCATGGCCTCGGCGGCGTGCGGGGTCGCGCGCTTGCACACCCAGTACTTGCTGGCCGCCAGGCCGATGCGCCGCAGCAGTGCCTCCCGCGTGTCGCCGCGCACGGCGGCATCGGTCGCCCCCGCCATTCGCATCGCGACGATCGTTGCCGCCTCGGCCTCGACCGCGAGATCGGCCAGCACGTTACGCATCAGCGGCTGATCAATCAGATACTCGCCGAACGCCTTTCGGTGCTGGGCGTGATGGATCGCCCGCGCGAGACCGTTGCGCATGCTCGTGGCGCTGCCGAGCGTGCAGTCCAGGCGCGTCAGGTTGACCATCTCGATGATGGTCGGCACGCCACGGCCCTCCTCGCCGACCAGCCACGCGATCGCACCGTCGTACTCGACCTCGGATGACGCGTTGGCGTGATTGCCGAGCTTGTCCTTGAGGCGCTGCAGGAACATCCGGTTGCGGGTGCCGTCGGGCAGCACTCGCGGCAGCATGAAGCACGACAGCCCGCCGGGCGCCTGCGCGAGTACCAGGAAGATGTCGCACATCGGCGCTGAGGTGAACCACTTGTGTCCGCGAAGTGAGTAACTGCCGTCGCCGTTCGGCGTCGCCTCGGTGGTACCCGCACGCACGTCCGACCCACCCTGCTTCTCGGTCATCGACATGCCGGCGGTGATGCCGGCCTTGGTGGTGGCCACCTTGAGCTCGGGCTCGTACTCGCGGCTGACGAGCAACGGCTCGTACACCGCCGCGAGTTCGGGGTTGTGCCGCAATGCCGGTACGACGGCGTAGGTCATCGAGATCGGACAGATGTGGCCGGGCTCGGGGGTCCACACCGAAGTCTTGGCGGCGCGCACGACGTGGGCACCCGGCCGATCGTCGGCCCACGGCGCGGCGTGCAGCCCGTGCCCGATGGCCACCGTCATCAGGGAGTGGTAGGCGGGGTCGTACTCGACCTCATCGACGCGGTGGCCGTAGCGGTCGTGTGTGCGAAGGATCGGTTGGTTGCGGTCGGCCAACTCGCCCCAGCGCTGTGCCTGCTGCGAGCCCGACAGCGCGCCCAGTTCGGTGACCTCCTCGAGGCCCCATTCGCCGCCCTCGCGGATCAGCGCCTCGGTGAGCACCGGCGACGTGGCCGGGTTGTAGTCCTCCAGCGGCGGGACCTGGTTGGTGACGACATGCGTATCTGGCATGACACCACTATTACACTTTCACCAACAGCTGCACAATAGCTGTAATACTGCTGTGGTCATCGGTCAGCGGCTGTCGAGTTCGGCCACCACACGACGGCTCGGCTCGGACTCGACGAGGGTGTCGGCCTGGACGGGTTCGGGCACGACGGGCTCCTCCGCTGCGTCGGGTTCCTCGGGGCCGACGACTGCCGACGGGTCCGGCGACTGCGAGGTCCTGGCCCGGCGACGTTTCCCGAAACGATTGAGGACGGTGATCACCGCGGCGGCGAGCGCCCAACCCAACAGGATGTCGATGACGTAGTGCTCGGCGGTGTACACCAGCGTGAAGGCCATCACGAGTACATAAGCGGCGAGCAGTGGACGCCAGGCTCCGTGGACGCGGTGCCACAGGAAGGCAGCGATGGCCGCGGTCATCGCCGCATGCAGAGACGGGATCGCCGCCACCAAGTTGACGCTGGCTTGGCCCGCGTCGAGCAACGCGGTCGCCGAGTGCAGGTTCAGGTTGCCCCAGCCCCGTCCGACGATTCGCTCGATCCATGGGTTCGCGCCGTCCTGACTGGACTGCATCGCCCCGAGCACACCACCGTCGGGTACTCCGCGCGCGGAGCGGAACATGCAGCGGGCGTCGGCTGGTCCGCCCTCGATCTCGGCCGGAGTGCAGCGGGCCGCCGCCCACGGCGGGGCGGCGGGCACCAGGGCGTAGATGAGCAGGCCTGCGAAGTTCAACCCGACGAACAGCCGCACGAAAGCCTTCCACTCGTCCCGATTGCGCAGCCACAGCACCCCGGCGACCACGTAAGGAAGGATGAAGAAGGACATGTACACGCAGCTGCCCACGACCTCCCACCATGGGGGATGAGCCTGTTTGAGCTGCTCCTGCAGCCACACCGTGGGCACGGTGCCGCTGAACAGCCAACGGTCCACGTCGGCCGGCCACTCCCATAGCGTCGGTCTACCGACCATGTCCGCCGCGCCCCTGCTCAGGTCGTAGGCGATGAGTATCAGCGCGAACGGCAGCCAGTCCCAGACGACGTAGAGCATGCGGCGTCCCTGCCCGATGCTCGCGGCCAGCAGCCCGGTCGCGATGTAGAGCAGGACGAGTTCGCGGTTGAAGGCGAATCCCGAGGTAATGGTCCGGTAGACGATGACGGTGGCCCAGGTCAGAATGGCTACCCACCGCACGAGGGCGAGCCGACGTGCGCGGGCGTCGGACCGCTCAGCAGCGCTCGACACCGCGACAGATGACTGGTCGACCGCGGCCACCCGGATGAATCTAGTTCACCCCGAGGTCACCCACGGTTCGAGGACCGTTCGGTTAGCGGATCGTGACCAGCCAGCTAGTCGAGGTGTTCGCGCAGAAATGCGATGTCATCCTTGCGCCCCTCGTCCGCGGTCTCGCAGATCACCGGGGCTCCGGCGGCCTTGACGACCGCTACGAGCAGCTGAGGGTCGATCTGACCGGTGCCGAAGTTGGCGTGCCGGTCTGCGCCGGAACCGGCGGCGTCCCGCGAGTCGTTGCAGTGCACCAGGTCGATGCGCCCGGTGATGGCCTTGATGCGGTCGACGGCGTCGACCAGCGCCTCACCGGCGGCCCAGGCGTGGCAGGTGTCCAGGCAGAAGCCGATGCCTTTGTCTCCGATGTGGTCCCACAACCGGGCGATGACGTCGAAGTGCCTGGCCATCGCGTGGTCGCCGCCCGCGGTGTTCTCCAGGTACACCGGCACCTCGGTCTCGAGATAGTCGAGCGCCTTGACCCAGCGTTCGAAACCGGCGTCCCAGTCCTTGTCGTCGGCGTGACCGCCGTGCACAATAACCGCCGTCGCGCCGACCTCGGCGGCCGCGTCGCAGGTGTCCTGCAGGATCTTGCGCGACGGGATCCGGACCCGATTGTTCGCGGAGGCGACGTTGATCAGATACGGCGCGTGGACATAGAGCGGGATGCTCGACGCCTTCAGCACGTCGGCGTCCTCACGGGGCTTGGGCTTCTTCCAGCTCTGCGGGTTTCCGAGGAAGAACTGCACGACGTCAGCGCCGTCGGCCTGTGCCGCAGCGAGCGGGTCGTCACCGTGGACGTGAGAACCGATAAGCACGTAGGGAAGTCTAGGCGGGCGACGATCAAGCGGCGAGGGACGAGCCGCGTTGAGGAGCACGCCCGACCAACCACGCGGGCGACGATCAAGCGGCGAGGGACGAGCCGCGTTAAGGAGCCCGCCCAACCAACCACGCGGGCGACGATCAAGCGGCGAGGGACGAGCCGCGTTGAGGGGCCCGCCCGACTGGAGGCGTTCACCGCCCCCGAGCGCCAGCCGGCATAGGTCAGCTCTGGGTGGTGAGCAGGAAGGTCAGATACCCCAGATACGCCGTCACCATCAGCAGGCCCTCGGTGCGGCTGACCCGTCGGCCGGTGATGAAGATCGGAATGCAGAACAGCGCGACGATCACCATGATCGGAATGTCGATGCGCACCAGGCTCGACGGCAACTCCAGGCCATGCGCGGGCACCAGGCAGGTGACGCCGAGTATCAGCGCGATGTTGTAGATGCTGCTGCCCACCAGGTTTCCGATCGCGATGTCGCGGTCACCGCGCAGCGTCGACATCACCGTGGTCACCAGTTCCGGCGCCGAGGTTCCGATGGCCACCACGGTGAGCCCGATCAGCGCATCGGAGACGCCGAACTCGCGGGCCATTCCGACCGAACCGTCGACGAGCCATTCGGCGCCGATGACCACGAGCACGATGCCGCCGACGAGCATCGCGACCTCGCGCAGCGCCTGACGGTGACCGTCGGAGGGCTCTGCCTTTGCATCCTCGGCATACGACTCCGCGAACTCCCGGACGACCGCTTGCGATTCGCGGTGGCCCGACCAGATCACCGCCCCGGTGTAGACGACCGCCCCGGCGAGCAGGATGGCCCCGTCGACCCGCGTCATCACCCCGTCGGCCGCGAGCACGAACAACAACAGTGCGGCCGCCGCCATCATGGGCAGCTCCAGGCGGATGGTCCGTAGTTCCAGGACCAACGGCACCATCGCCGCACTCAACCCGAGGATCAGGAAGAGGTTGACGACGTTGGTTCCGGCGATGTTGCCGACCGCCAGCGCCCCACTCCCCTGACTGGCAGCCGTCACGCCGACAGCGAGCTCGGGCATGCTGGTCCCGATCGACACAACGGTCAGGCCCACGACGATCGCGCTGATGCCCAACCGGGCCGCCAACCGCGACCCGCCCTTGACCATCACCTCGGCGCCGACGATCAACGCGGTCAGCCCGGCGAGGAACCACGCGATATTCGCCAGCATCAGCTCGAATGATGACACCCCGGAAAGCGAGTGCTCGTGCAACCGCGTGACACGTCCATACGAAATGCCCCCGGGGCGAACCCCGGGGGCATTTGCGTGACTAGTTGGCGGTAGTCCTACCGATAATCCGAGTAGCCGTAGTCGTCCAACGGCACCGCGGCACCGGTGGCCTGGCCGAAGTCCGGGCTGTAGTACTGATCCTCGTAGGACGGGATCGTATATGCGGCTGCCCGTGCCTCTTCGGTTGGCTGCACCTGGATGTTGCGGTAGCGGTTGATACCGGTACCGGCCGGGATCAGCTTGCCGATGATCACGTTCTCCTTCAGACCCTGCAGCTTGTCGCTGCGGCAGTTGATCGCCGCATCGGTCAGCACGCGGGTGGTCTCCTGGAACGACGCCGCCGACAGCCACGAGTCGGTGGCCAGCGACGCCTTCGTGATACCCATCAGCACCGGACGACCGGCCGCGGGCTCGCCGCCCTCGGCGACCACCCGACGGTTCTCGGTCTCGAACTCGCCACGCTCGGTCAGCGAGCCGGGCAGGAACTCTGTCGAGCCCGAGTCGATGATCGTGACGCGACGCAGCATCTGCCGGACGATGACCTCGATGTGCTTGTCGTGGATCGACACGCCCTGAGCGCGGTAGACCTCCTGGACCTCCTTGACGAGGTGGATCTGCACCTCGCGGGGACCCTGGACACGCAGCACCTCGTGCGGATCGGCAGCACCTTCCATCAGCTGCTGGCCCACCTCGACATGGTCGCCGTCGGCGAGCAGGCGCTCGGTGCCGTCGTCGTGCTTGAACACCTTCAGGCGCTGACGACGAGAGAGCTTGTCGTACACCACTTCTTCGCCGCCATCGTCGGGAACGATGGTGATCTTGTAGAAGCGCTCGCCCTCTTCGAGGCGCACCCGGCCGGTGACGTCGGCGATCGGCGCCTTGTTCCGCGGGATACGGGCCTCGAACAGCTCCTGCACGCGAGGCAGACCACCGGTGATGTCCTCACCGACGCCGCCCTGGTGGAACGTGCGCATCGTCAGCTGCGTACCGGGCTCGCCGATGGACTGCGCCGCGACGATACCGACGGCCTCGCCGATGTCGACGAGCTTGCCCGTCGCCATCGAACGGCCGTAGCACATCGCACACACGCCGGTGCCCGTGGCGCAGGTCAGCACGGAGCGGACCTTCACCTCGGTGATGCCGGCGGCCAGCAGCGCCTCGATCGCCGGGTCGCCCAGGTCGTGGCCGCGCTCGACGACGACGTTGCCGTCCTTGTCGACCGCGTCCTGCGCCAGCGTCCGCGCGTAGGCCGACGTCTCGATGTGCTGATCGCGCACCAAGGAGTCGCCCTGCAGTTCGGCCAGCGTGACGTTGATGCCGCGCTCGGTCTCGCAGTCGGTCTCGCGAACGATGACGTCCTGCGACACGTCGACCAGACGACGGGTCAGGTAGCCCGAGTCGGCCGTCCGAAGAGCGGTGTCCGCCAGACCCTTTCGGGCGCCGTGGGTGTTGATGAAGTACTCCAGCACCGTCAGGCCCTCGCGGAACGAAGACTTGATCGGACGCGGGATGAACTCACCCTTCGGGTTGGTCACCAGACCCTTCATGCCGGCCAGGGTCCTGGTCTGCGTGAAGTTACCCGTGGCACCCGAATCGACGATCGTGATGATCGGGTTGTCCTTCGGGTAGTGCGCACGCAGGGCCTCGCCGACCTCTTCGGTGGCGTCCTGCCAGATCTTGACCAGGGCGTCGTTGCGCTCGTCGTGGTTCAGAGCACCGCGCTGGTACTTCTTCTCGATCTGGTCCGCTTCCTTCTCGTAGCGGTCCAGGATCTCCTGCTTCTGCGGCGGCACCAGCACGTCGGCCATCGACACGGTGACACCCGAGCGGGTGGCCCAGTAGAAGCCGGCGTCCTTGAGCTTGTCCACGGTCTGCGCGACCACGATCATCGGGAAGCGCTCGGCGAGATCGTTGACGATCCGCGCCTGGACCTTCTTGTGCATCTGCTCGTTGACGAACGGATATCCGTGCGGCAGAAGCTCGTTGAACATGACCCGGCCCAGCGTCGTCTCCGCGGTCCAGGCGTCGCCCAGCTTCCAGCCGTCCGGGAACAGCTCGGCCTCGATGTCGGCCGGCGGACGCAGCTGCGTCAACCGCACGCGGATCTTGGCGCGCACGCTCAGCGCACCGCGGTCCATCGCCATGATCGCCTCGGCAGGCGAGCTGTAGACACCGGTCTCCGGCTGATCCTTGGCGGCAGGGACGAATTCGCCCTTGTCGCCCTCGACCATCGTCGTCAGGTAGTACAGGCCGGTCACCATGTCCAGACGCGGCATGGCCAACGGCCGACCCGACGCCGGCGAGAGGATGTTGTTCGACGACAGCATCAGGATGCGAGCCTCGGCCTGCGCCTCCGCCGACAGCGGAAGGTGAACGGCCATCTGGTCACCGTCGAAGTCGGCGTTGAACGCCTCGCACACCAGCGGGTGCAGCTGAATGGCCTTACCCTCCACCAGTTGCGGCTCGAAGGCCTGGATGCCGAGGCGGTGCAGCGTCGGTGCACGGTTCAGCAGCACCGGGTGCTCGGCGATGACCTCTTCGAGGACGTCCCACACCTGCGGACGCTGGCGCTCGACCATTCGCTTGGCGCTCTTGATGTTCTGCGCATGGTTGAGATCCACCAGACGCTTCATCACGAACGGCTTGAACAGCTCGAGGGCCATCAGCTTCGGCAGACCGCACTGGTGCAGCTTGAGCTGTGGGCCGACCACGATGACCGAACGGCCGGAGTAGTCGACGCGCTTGCCAAGCAGGTTCTGGCGGAACCGACCCTGCTTGCCCTTCAACAGATCCGACAGCGACTTGAGCGGACGGTTGCCCGGTCCGGTGACCGGACGGCCGCGGCGGCCGTTGTCGAACAGCGCGTCCACCGACTCCTGAAGCATGCGCTTCTCGTTGTTGACGATGATCTCGGGAGCGCCGAGGTCGATCAGCCTCTTGAGCCGGTTGTTGCGGTTGATGACGCGCCGGTACAGATCATTGAGATCCGACGTGGCGAACCGGCCACCGTCGAGCTGCACCATCGGGCGCAGCTCCGGCGGGATCACCGGAACCGCGTCGAGCACCATGCCCATCGGCGAGTTGCTCGACTGCTGGAACGCGGCGACCACCTTGAGCCGCTTCAGCGCGCGGAGCTTCTTCTGCCCCTTGCCGTTTCGGATGACCTCACGCAGCTCCTCGGCCTCGGCCTCGATGTCGAAGTTCTCGATGAGCTTCTTGATGGCCTCGGCACCCATCGCACCGGTGAAGTACTCGCCGTAGCGGTCCTGCAGTTCCCGGTAGAGCACCTCGTCGACGATGAGCTGCTTGGGCGCCAGCTTGGTGAAGGTGTTCCAGATCTCCTCGAGCCGGTCCAGCTCGCGCTGGGCCCGGTCGCGGATCTGGCGCATCTCGCGCTCACCGCCGTCGCGCACCTTGCGGCGCACGTCGCTCTTGGCGCCTTCCTTCTCCAGCTCGGCCAGGTCGGCCTCGAGCTTCTGCGACCGCTCGGCCAGATCGAGATCGCGCTGATCCTCAACGGCCTTGCGCTCCACGGCCATCTCAGCCTCGAGCGTCGACAGCTCGTTGTGACGCATCTCGTCGTCGACTGCGGTGATGACGTAGGCGGCGAAGTAGATGATCTTCTCGAGATCCTTCGGCGCCAGGTCGAGCAGATAGCCCAGACGCGAGGGCACACCCTTGAAGTACCAGATGTGCGTGACGGGCGCGGCCAGCTCGATGTGGCCCATCCGCTCACGGCGCACCTTGGCGCGGGTCACCTCGACGCCGCAGCGCTCACAGATGATGCCCTTGAAGCGGACGCGCTTGTACTTGCCGCAGTAGCACTCCCAGTCGCGAGTCGGTCCGAAGATCTTCTCGCAGAACAGGCCGTCCTTCTCCGGCTTCAGCGTGCGGTAGTTGATGGTCTCCGGCTTCTTGACCTCGCCGTAGGACCACTGACGAATGTCGTCGGCGGTGGCGAGACCGATGCGGAGTTCATCGAAGAAGTTGACGTCTAGCACGTAACTCCCTTTCCCCTTGCGGGACTAGAAAAATTCAATCGGAGAGATCTAGGCAAGGTCTTCCACGGACGCAGATTCGTTGCGCGACAAGTTGATTCCCAAATTCGCCGCGGCGCGTTCCAGGTCCTCGTCGTCACCGTCGCGCATCTCGATCGCGGCGCCGTCCGAAGACAGCACCTCGACGTTGAGGCACAGCGACTGAAGTTCCTTGAGCAACACCTTGAACGACTCCGGAATACCCGGCTCGGGGATGTTCTCGCCCTTGACGATCGCCTCGTACACCTTGACGCGGCCGACAGTGTCGTCGGACTTGATGGTCAACAGCTCCTGCAGCGTGTACGCCGCGCCGTAGGCCTGCATGGCCCAACATTCCATCTCGCCGAACCGCTGGCCACCGAACTGCGCCTTACCACCCAGCGGCTGCTGGGTGATCATCGAGTACGGACCGGTGGAGCGAGCGTGGATCTTGTCGTCCACCAGGTGGTGCAGCTTCAGGATGTACATGTAGCCCACCGTCACCGGATACGGGAACGGCTCACCACTGCGACCGTCGAACAGCATCGCCTTGCCGTCCTCGTCGACGAGCGTCTCGCCGTCGCGGTTGGGCAGCGTGGACGAGAGCAGACCCTGCAGCTCCGCTTCACGGGCACCGTCGAACACCGGTGTCGAGACGATGCTTCCCGCCTCGGCCTCGAGCAACTCCTTGGGCAACGCGCTCGCCCAGTCGGGCGACCCGTTGATCTTCCAGCCGCTCTTGGCCACCCACCCCAGGTGGGTCTCCAGGATCTGACCGATGTTCATACGACGCGGCACACCGTGGGTGTTCAGGATGATGTCCACCGGGGTGCCGTCGGGCAGGAAGGGCATGTCCTCGACGGGCAGGATCTTGCCGATGACGCCCTTGTTGCCGTGGCGTCCGGCCAGCTTGTCGCCGTCGGAGATCTTGCGCTTCTGCGCGACGTAGACGCGGACCAACTCGTTGACGCCGGCGGGCAGCTCGTCGTCATCCTCGCGACTGAACACGCGGATGCCGATCACCTTGCCGGACTCACCGTGCGGCACCTTGAGCGACGTGTCGCGGACCTCACGCGCCTTCTCACCGAAGATCGCGCGGAGCAGCCGCTCCTCCGGAGTCAGCTCGGTCTCACCCTTCGGGGTGACCTTGCCGACCAGGATGTCACCGTCGCGGACCTCGGCGCCGATGCGGACGATGCCGCGCTCGTCGAGGTCGGCCAGCACCTCATCAGAGACGTTCGGGATGTCCCGGGTGATCTCCTCGGCGCCCAGCTTGGTGTCGCGGGCGTCGATCTCGTGCTCCTCGATGTGAATCGAAGTGAGCACGTCCTCTTCCACCAGGCGGTTGGAGAGGATGATCGCGTCCTCGTAGTTGTGACCCTCCCACGGCATGATCGCCACGAGCAGGTTCTTGCCCAGCGCCATCTCACCGTTCTCGGTGCACGGCCCGTCGGCGATGACCTGACCCGCCTCGACACGCTGGCCCGCGTCGACGATCGGACGCTGGTTGGCGCAGGTGCCGTGGTTGGAACGCGCGAACTTGCGCATCCGGTAGGTCTGCCGGGTGCCGTCGTCGGCCATCACGGTGATGTAGTCGGCGGAGACCTCCTCGACCACACCGGCCTTGTCGGAGACGACGACGTCGCCGGCGTCGATCGCGGCACGCAGCTCCATACCGGTACCGACCAACGGGGCCTCGCTGCGAACCAGCGGAACCGCCTGGCGCTGCATGTTGGCACCCATCAGGGCACGGTTGGCGTCGTCGTGCTCGAGGAACGGGATCATGGCCGTCGCGACCGACACCATCTGGCGCGGCGAGACGTCCATGTAGTCGACGTCGTTCGACGACACGAACTCGACCTCGCCGCCCTTGCGTCGAACCAGCACGCGGTCCTCGACGAAGCGGCCGTTCTCGTCGATCGGCGAGTTGGCCTGCGCCACGACGTGGCGGTCCTCCTCGTCGGCGGTCAGGTACTCGATGTCATCCGTGACAACACCGTCCTTGACCTTGCGGTAAGGCGTCTCGATGAAGCCGAACGGGTTGACCCGCGCGTACACCGACAGCGAACCGATCAGGCCGATGTTCGGGCCTTCCGGCGTCTCGATCGGGCACATGCGGCCGTAGTGGCTGGCGTGCACGTCACGAACCTCGAGGCCGGCGCGCTCACGGGACAGACCGCCCGGGCCAAGCGCCGACAGGCGGCGCTTGTGGGTCAGGCCCGACAACGGGTTGTTCTGGTCCATGAACTGCGACAGCTGGCTGGTGCCGAAGAACTCCTTGATCGCCGCCACGACGGGACGGATGTTGATCAGGGTCTGCGGCGTGATCGCCTCGACGTCCTGGGTGGTCATGCGCTCACGCACGACGCGCTCCATGCGGGACAGGCCGACCCGGATCTGGTTCTGGATCAGCTCGCCGACGGTGCGCAGGCGACGGTTGCCGAAGTGGTCGATGTCATCCACCTCGACCGGCACCTCGACACCACCCGGGACCGTCATCGTCTTGTCGCCCTGATGCAGACGCACCAGGTACTCGATGGTGGCGACGACGTCCTCTTCGGTCAGCGTGGTCGACGTGGTCTGAGCCGGGTTCTCGGTGATGCCCAGCTTCTTGTTGACCTTGTAGCGACCGACGCGGGCCAGGTCGTAGCGCTTCTCCTTGAAGAACAGATTCTCCAGCAGGGTCTGCGCGGACTCCTTGGTCGGCGGCTCACCCGGACGCAACTTGCGGTAGATGTCGAGCAGCGCCTCATCGGTGCCTGCGGTGTTGTCCTTCTCCAGCGTCGACATCATGATCTCGGAGAAGCCGAAGCGCTCCGTGATCTGCTCGTTGGTCCAACCGAGCGCCTTGAGCAGCACGGTGACCGGCTGACGGCGCTTGCGGTCGATGCGCACACCGACGGTGTCGCGCTTGTCGACGTCGAACTCCAGCCACGCACCGCGGCCCGGGATCACCTTGACGCTGTGCAGCGTCTTCTCGGTCGACTTGTCGATGCTCTCGTCGAAGTAGACGCCCGGCGAGCGGACCAACTGGCTCACCACGACACGCTCGGTGCCGTTGATGATGAACGTGCCCTTCTCGGTCATCATCGGGAAGTCGCCCATGAAGACCGTCTGGCTCTTGATCTCACCGGTGTTGTTGTTGATGAACTCGGCCGTGACGAACAGCGGGGCCGCGTACGTCATGTCCTTGTCTTTGCACTCGTCGACCGGGGCCTTGACCTCGTCGAAGCGCGGATCGGAGAAGGACAGCGACATCGAGCCGGAGAAGTCCTCGATCGGGCTCAGCTCGGAGAGCACCTCTTCGAGACCGCCGACGGGATTCTCCTCGCCGCGCTCCTTGGCCTTGGCACGCCAGGCGTCGGAGCCGATCAGCCATTCAAAGGACTCGGTTTGAACATCTAGAAGCCCGGGAACCTCGAGGGGCTCACGGAGCTTTGCAAAAGAAATTCGGTTTGGTGCTCCTGGGACGGAGTTTTTAGTAGCTTCTGCTGTCTTGCTTGGGCGGGACCCTGCCAAGATGCATCCTTCCAGCACCTCATGCGACTATCGTGCCGGTGAACACCGGTCCGCTCGTCGCGATATCTGCGTCGGTTCGGCTGGCCACTCACGACCACAAACTTCCCGAACGCACGGCACGCGACTAGATCACTGAGCTGGGCTCAGGCTAGGACTTCGGTGTCAGGTGCGGGTTTAGGTGGGCAGGATGCAGCCAGCGCAACGTCCAACAGTACCGCAGGACGGCGTATTCCTCAACATCCACAATCCAACTGCATGTATGGAACGCATCGAGGCGCTGGCTGGCGACTCAACCCTTCTCACCCGTCCATACATTGCTGCCCAACAGATTGACCCTTCGGCGGCCGTCCGTCAAGAGATAACACGGGTTGTTGTGGACTTTTACGTTCACGCGGCGATCGTGTCGCTGCAGTGTCCGCCCCCGGTCGAGCCGACGGACGCGCGTGCGCAGACCGGATCGAGGCTGAAGAGACCGTTGGCGAGCGACATGAACGGGCGCAGGAAGTTCAGCAGGTACGGCTTGGTCAGGGTGTTGGGCAGCGCGACGACGCTGGCCTTGCCTGCCGGGGTGTCGAAGCTGTACCGCTCACCGCGCTCGAGGTAGAGCCCTTCGTGGCTGGTGGGGTCGAACATGTCGTTGACCCAGCCGACCATCAACATCTGCGCGGCCGCGGCGTTCTCGGGCCGCGTGAACCCGGCGACCAGCTCCTGGGCGAACTGAATGAGGGGATTGCCGCCACGCATGGAGTCGACGTGCGAGCCGTTGACCAACGTCACGCCGATGAATCCGGTGGGGCGCGCTGCGGCGAGCGCGTCGAGGCCGGCGCCGAAGTTGTTCCACATGTAGACCGGCGCGGCGAGTTGGTAGACCGGGATGTCGAGCGGAACCTTCTTCAGCGCCTCCGTCATCTGCGCCGGATCTCCCAGGGCCACGCCGTCGAGCAGCACGACCCCCGCAAGCCGGTCGACGCGCGCGTCGCCGGCCATGTGGCCCGCCATACCGGACACCGCACCACCGCCCAGCGAGTGGCCCATCAGCACGACGCGATCCGGGATCGGTCCGTCGTAACCCGCCGCGTGTGCGCTCTCGGCCAGCGCCGTGTTCCCGGCGCTGAACAGGCCCGCCATCGCCTCGTGCATAGGCGCGCCTCCGAGCCAGCACCCGTCGAGGGCGAAGAAGTTCGAGGTGATCGTCGGGGCGACGACGATGCTGTTCGTGCGTTCGGCGAGCGCCGCCGCGGTGTGGCTGTACCAGGGGCCGCTGGCGAGGAAGCCGTGCTGGAGGTAGATGAGCCGGTCCGGCGGCGCGTCCTCGGCGGTCTTGGGGATGTACCAGTCGGCGGGGACCTCCTTGCCCTCCCCCTCGGCGCACGCGCAGTCGATCCGCAGCGTCGAGGAGCGCACGGTGACCGTGCTGTTCGCCGGGAGGATCGGCGGGCCGCCGAAGATCCGGGTGGCCAGCGCATAGAGGTCGAACACGATCGTGCCGATCACCCGGATGAGGGTGGGAATCTGGGGCGCGGTCGCTGTGGTCGCGGTCAGCGGAGCCGCATACGCCACCTGCTGGACCGCGAATTCCTGCTGAACGAGGTTCTCCTCCGACTGCTCGAGGACGACCGCCGTGCGCTCGTCGGTGGCCTGGGCGCCGGTGCCGACCGTCGTGTCGGCGACGGTCGTCGTGGCGCCCTTGCCGGTTTCGGTTCGGACGCCGGTGTGCTCGTCCGCCGCGATGCGGGTGACGTTGCGCGAGAGCGCGGCGGTCGTCTGCTCGGCGCCGTGGTCACGGCCCGAGCGGGAGTCGGCGACGACCTCTTCGACCGTCTCGTCGGGGGCCTGCTCTTCGACGGTGACGGTGTCGGTTTTTATCCCCTGGCCGGTGCCGGCGTCCACCGCGGCGTCTTCGTTGGCGGCGCCTCCGGTGGACGGGCCTTCGTTCGAGGGGCCTTCGTTGGCGGGGTTGTCGGCGAGAGTGCTGTCGTTTGCCTGCGCTGTTGTGGCGGCGGCGTCCTCACGGGCCGCACCGCGGCGCTTCCGGTCGGGCTGGCGGTCCGTCGCATCGCGGGCGTCGGACTTTCTCGGCGAGTCCGTTACATCGTCCGCGCGTCGAGCACCGACCCGGGTGCGTGGCGGGCCACCGGGCGCGCGCGTGGCGTTCGACCCGGGCGTTTGCGCACCGGTCACGGCGGCGGCCGGAGAATCGGTCGAATCCTTCGTACTGTCAGCCGAATTCGACGACTCGGAACTGCTAGTCCCACCGCCGTCCGAAGACGAGCCGTCCTCGGCGATCGCCACGCCCGCCCCGGCGACCATGGCCGCCGACATTCCCGCGGCGACGACACCCGCGCTCAACCACATCAGAAACCGGTCGACCATGACCTCTCCCGCTCGACGACGGGAGAAAGATAACGGGTTCGCCGGCCGCGAATCGGCCTTATGCGGAAGTTTGCGCGTGCTCGGCCTGCGCGGACGCGCGCTCGACGCGCACGGGCACGCCGGTTAGCCGGGCCATCCCGGCCAGGCTCTCGATGTCCGCGGGATCGCTGGACATCAACCGGTTGACGTTGGCACCGCCGGCGCCGTTGGCCACACGCCATCCGGCGGTGCCCTTGTGGCCCCACCCGTGCGGCACCGCGACCACTCCGGCAACGATGTCCTTGGTGACGAGGACCGGCAGCTCGATCTGGCCGTAAGGCGACGAGATGCGCACGGCGTCGCCGTCGACGATGCCGAGGGTGGCCGCGTCGTCGACGTGCAGGCGCGCCCGATGTATGCGCTCACCGCGCATCAGCAGCGGCGAGTTGTGCATCCACGAGTTCTCCGAGCGCGCCTCACGCATGCCGATCAGCCGCATCGAATAGCCATCGACGACGCTGCGGCGCGTCAGCTTGTCGACCTCGGCGGCGATCTCGTCGTGGCAGAGCCGCACCCGACGACTGCGGTAGACGACGGTGTCGCGCAGCACGCCGGCGCGCAGACGGCCGGCGAGGACGAGGCCGTGCGGATGGTCCGCCGTGAGCTTGGAGAAGCTCAACCCGCCCCGTCGGCCGAACCGGTCGCCACCCTCGGCCAGCCGGATCACCGCGTCGACCAGAATCCGGGGATTTAAGCGAAAGCCGAACGCGGATAATGTTTTTCGGACGACGGCGAGCATGGTCAGGCCTGGCGTCGACCGCCACATCCTGGCGGTCAGTTCGTCGATGATCTCCCACTCCGCGCGGGCCTGCCCCACCGGCGCGATGACGGCCTCGGTGGCCTGTCGGAACGGCGTGGGTTGGAGCGTCTGGAAGGGCAGCGGGAAGTCGTCACGCTCATACATCGACGTCGCGGGCAGCACGTAATCGCAGTGCGCGAGCGTCTCGTTGACGTAAAGATCGATCCCGACCATCAGCTCCAGAGACTGCAACGCGGTCTCCAATTCGTCGCCGTTGGGCACCGACAGCACCGGGTTGCCCGCGCCGACGAAGAGCGCCCTGACCTGTCCGCGTCCCGGCGTCGTGATCTCCTTGGCCATCACTCCCGCGGGCTCGGACCCGAGGACGGACGGAAAGCCGCCGATGCGCGAGCGCTTGCGCCGGTAAACGGTGCGCAGCAGGGCCCCGCCGGCCATGTTCAACCACCGCTCCCCTGGCAGTCCGAGCCGGCCGAACATACTGCCGCCGGGCACATCGAGATTGCCGGCGACCAAGTTGACCGCGTCCAAGAGGTACGTCGTCAGCGTTCCGTTCTCACCGATGCTGGTGCCGACGCGGCCGTACACCGCTGCTCGCTGCGTGCGGACGAGGTCGCGGGCCAGGCCGCGCACCGTCGAGGAATCGATCCTGGTGTGCACCTCGGTGACTTCGGGGCTGAACGGCACGGCCAACCGTTCGAGCCACCGTGCACCGTCGGCCTGCCGCTCCAGTCGAGCCCGATCGACGAGCCCTTCGCCGAACATCACGTGCAGCAGCGACAACAGTAGGTAGGCGTCGCCGTCCGGGACGATGCCCAGCCATTCGAACTGGGCCGCGGTCTCGGTCCGTCGGGGGTCGATCACCAGCACCCGGCCGCCGCGTTTGACGATGTCGTGCATGCGATCGCGGATCCGCGGCACGGTCAGCACGCTGCCGTGGGAGACGACCGGGTTGGCGCCCATGACCACAAGGAAATCCGTGCGCAACACGTCGGGGACCGGCAATGCGAGCGGCGACCCGTAGAGCAGCTGGCTGGCGACGAAGCGGTTGTTCACGTCCTGTGAACCGGCGGTGAAGACGTGCAGCCCGCGACCGGGGCCTGACAGACCGAGCCCGAATCCGGCCATCAGCATGTTGAGGGCCAGCGTGTAGGAGTAGCTGAACGCTCCCGGGTTGCCGAAGTACCAGCCGACCGCGCCGGCGCCGTGCCTGCGGTGGATGTCAGCGAGTCGGGCGGCGATGTCGGTCATCGCCTCGTCCCAGCTCACCGCTTCGAAGCCGCCTTCGGATGTGGGGCCACCTCCCGCTTGCGGGCTTGCGCGAAGACCGTCAGCGCGAGCGCGTCTGCGCAGCGGAGTGGTGACGCGGTCGGGGTCGTTGACTACCTCCGTGAACGCGATGCCCTTCTGGCATGCGAATCCCGCCGAGAGCGGATGGTCCTTATCGGGACGCAGCTCGGTCAGCCGGCCGTCTTCGACGGTCGCGATCATGCCGCAGAGCGGCTCGCAGATCCGGCAGAACGTCGCCTTCTCGAGGCGAGTCCTCGGGGCTTTCGGAACGCGAGCCGCGGGCTCGGCGTCCACGGTGGCGGCCTACTGCTGCGCGCGCGGGATGGCGCCGGTCGGGGCGTCGTCCTCGGCCGTGCGATGCCGGCTCGTCGAGTCGACGTCCGGGATCGAATGCGACTGGTACTGGTGCGTGCCTTCGAGATCGTCGCGGATGGCTTCCTGCGCCTTGGGCGGCAGGGTGTGCATGATCTCGCGCACCCGGGCCTGCCGGCGGTAGACGGCCTGGCGCTCGGGCATACCGGGCGTCGCCTGGATCTGCGGCGGCACACCCTCGATCTCCTCGACGCCACCGTCGTGGTGACCGGCGTCGATCATGGCCTGCTCTTCGGCCATCGTCGACTCGTCCTTCTCCTCGGACATGCCGATCGGGCCGATACGACGACCGTTGAGGAACTGCCGAACGACGGGTTCGTCGCTGGTCAACAGCACTTCGCGCGGCCCGAACATCACCAGGTGCTTGCGGAACAGCATGCCCATGTTGTCGGGCACGGTGCGGGCGATGTTGATGTTGTGGGTCACGATGAGGATCGTGCAGTCGATCTGCGCGTTGATGTCGATGAGCAGCTGGCTCAAGTAGGCGGTACGAACCGGGTCCAGACCCGAGTCGGGCTCGTCGCAGAGGATGATCTGCGGGTCGAGCACCAGCGAGCGCGCCAGGCCGGCACGCTTGCGCATACCACCGGAGATCTCGCCGGGGAACTTGTTCTCGTCGCCGGCCAGACCGACCAGCTCGAGCTTCTCCATGACGATCTGGCGGATCTCGCTTTCCTTCTTCTTGGTGTGCTCACGCAAAGGGAAAGCGGTGTTGTCGTAGAGGCTCATCGAGCCGAAGAGCGCACCGTCCTGGAACATCACGCCGAAGAGCGTGCGGATCTCGTAGAGCTCCTTGGCGGTGCACTGGATCACGTCGGTGCCGTCGACGATGATCTTGCCGCGCTCGGGGCGCAGCAGCCCGATGAGGGACTTCAAGAACACGGATTTACCGGTACCCGAGGGGCCGAGCAGAACGCTGACCTCACCCGGCGGCAAGTCGAAGGTGACGTCCTCCCAGATTCGCTGGGGGCCGAAGGACTTGGTCAGTCCTTCAATCTGGATACCAATGCCCACGCGAGATCCTTCCGCCAATCATCGTCACGCCACAGGTCTTCCCGCTTGTGGCTTGAGTCACTGTAGCCTACCTCCGCAGGCCACCACATGCGTCTGGGGTCAGATTGTGACCCATCAGGAAAACGACTGTGGGGCCGACCCATTTGCTGGATCGACCCCACAGTTGTGGTATTGCCGGACTGGCCGGCGGGGTGTTACTTGACGGTGACCGTCGCGCCCGCGGCCTCGAGCTTGGCCTTGGCATCGTCGGCGGCCGCCTTGTCGACCTTCTCGAGCAGCGGCTTGGGAGCGCCGTCGACGAGGTCCTTGGCCTCCTTGAGGCCCAGCCCGGAGACGATCTCGCGGACGACCTTGATGACGCCGATCTTCTTGTCGCCGGCACCCTCGAGGATGACGTCGAACTCGGACTGCTCCTCGGCGGCCTCGGCGGGGGCACCACCGGCGGCGGGGCCGGCAGCCGCGACGGCGACCGGGGCGGCGGCGGTGACCTCGAAGGTCTCCTCGAACTTCTTGACGAATTCGGAGAGCTCCAGCAGCGTCAGTTCCTTGAACGCGTCGAGCAGTTCGTCAGTGGACAGCTTGGCCATTTTTGGTCCTTTCCTTACTTACATCTGGTTGCGATCTGTGTGCGACAAATCGCAGGTCGGGGTGGGTTAAGCGGCTTCTTCGCCGGCCTTCTTCTCTTGCAGAGCGGCGGCCAGCCGGGCGACCTGCGACGCCGGAGCGTTGAACAGACCGGCGGCCTTGGACAGATTCGCCTTCATCGCGCCGGCCATCTTGGCCAGCAGCACCTCGCGCGACTCCAGGTCGGCGATGCGCTCGACCTCGGACACGCTCAGCGGGCGGCCGTCCATGTAGCCGCCCTTGATGACGAGGGCCTTGTTGTCCTTGGCGAACTTCTTGATCGCCTTGGCGGCGTCGACGGCCTCGCCCTTGACGAACGCGATCGCGGTGGGACCGACGAACAACTCGTCGAGCCCCTCGATGCCCGCCTCCGCCGCGGCACGCTTGACCAGCGTGTTCTTGGCGACCGTGTAGGTGGCGGAATCACCGAGCGAACGGCGCAGGTCCTTGAGGTTGGCCACCGTCAGCCCGCGGTACTCGGTGACGAGCGTCGCCGAAGCCTCCTTGAACTGCTCGGCGATGTCGGCAACCGCGGTGGCCTTGTCAGCCTTGGCCATGCATGCCTCCTCGTGGATGGGTGACCATCGGCCGGAGTGCAGGGCTTTCGGGGCCGGAAACGACGAACGCCCCGACGCAGACGGGTCGGGGCGCAGCAATAGCGTTAGCCTCGTCCTCCTGCGTGGGCCGCCGGGGATCTGATGAGCCGCTTGCGCGGAGAACAACAGACCCGTCCGGACCTTCAACCGATTGCTCGGTGACCGACGGTCTTCGGTGGAACGCCGCCCAGAATAGCCTGCCGCCCGCCGATCAGCCAAAACGCCGAGACTTCTCCCGGCGAGGGCCCACACGCCAGTAGGGGACAGACGCAAAACTGCCCAAAAAGTCGCGAAAAAGGGGCAGGTTTACGTCTGTTCGCGCAAGAGATCCTCGCGCAACAGAGCGGCCGCGCCGACCAGGCCCGCGTCGCCGCCGAGTTCGGCCGGCACGACCTGAACCCCACGAATGAAGTCGAGCCCGGCATAAGACCCGAGCGCCTCCCGGACGGGGTCGAACAGTAGCGCCCCGGACTTGGCCACGCCTCCGCCGATCACGACGCGGTCGAGGTCGCAAACCGCGCCGACCGCCGCGATCATCGCACCCACGGCCACCGCACCCCGGCGGAACGCCCGAATGGCGACGGCGTCTCCGGCGCCAGCGGCGTCGGCCAATTCCTTGGCGTCCGCGTCGGGGGGCGCATCCCACCCGTGCTCGCGCGCCCACTGCGCCATCCGAGGGCCCGCGGCGATGGTCTCCACGCAACCGCGCCCGCCGCAGGCGCACGGCGAGCCATCCGGATCCACGACGACGTGTCCGACGTGCCCGGCGTTGCCGGTCCGACCGTCGTAGGGCGCACCGTCGAGTACCAACCCGCCGCCGACGCCGGTCGAGACCACCATTCCGAGCAGGAAGTCAGCGCCGCGGCCCGCGCCGCGCCAGTGCTCTCCCATCGCCATGCACAAGCCGTCACCGGCGAGGCGCACCGGGGCGCCGACGGTCGTCGACACCCGTTCGACGATCGGAAAGCGTTGCCAGGCGGTGATGTTGATGGGACTCACGGTCCCAGCCGATAGGTCGATCGGCCCGGCCGAGGCGATCCCTGCGCCACGGACCCGCCCACCCGCGGTGGCCAGTGCCTCGGTGATGAGCGAATCCGCTACGGCCCAAATCGTTTCCGCATCACCACGGGGTGTCGGCAACTTCGCCTGGTGCACCAGCGTGCCCGTGTCGTCGACGAGGCCGACGGCGATTTTGGTGCCGCCGACATCGAGCGCGAGAGTGTGGTCGATCATCAGTGCCGGTGGGTGTTGTCGGGTTGTCGGGGATCGCCGGGGTGTTCGTACCCGGGCGCAAGCCGCACGTCTGCCGCACACCGCGCATCCAGCCAGAGCCGGAAGGCCCGACGGCGTGCGGCGGCGCGCAGATGCTCAGCGATCTGGGCTGTGGTGTTGAAGCGCAACGGGTTCCGTTGCCGGTACGACGCCACCTGGTCACCGCTGACGTCGACAGAGGCCGTCAACTCCGCGAACACCGCGCGGGCGAGCGGGTCGGCAAGTACCGACGCCGCCACGCTGCCGATCTCCATCCGCACGGTCATATCCGGCAGTACCTCCGCCTCAGTGGGCGCGCCGTCGGCGTGCAGTCCCCGCGCCGCGGCCTCGGCGGCCACGACGCGTTCGGCAACCAGGAGTTGGGTCAGCCAGCGCCGCAGCTGTCGACCTTCGCTGGTGCCGGGCTGCGGCAGGGCGGAGGCGATCCGTGAACCGCGCAGCGACGCTTCGCGCGCGTCGACCTCATCCAGCGGTACCGGCACTCCGTCCACCGTCGCCGCGATGCCGGCCCACGGGTGGCTCACCGAACCGTCACCTTCACTGCGGGCGAGTACACCAATTGGCCGGCGGCGGCCAACCGGACCAGCGCCCACCACTTCCCCGGCTCCGCCCATGCCGGCGGTGCGACGCCGAACTCGATCTCGGCGGTACCGCGCGCGGCGAGTTCGACGCCGGATACCGGAGGGCCCAACCATTCCCACGTACCCCATGGGCTGACCAAGTGCGCTTCGACGGCGATGTCGGCGTAGGCGTCGGTGGCGACGGTGACCGCCAGCCGCCCCGACTGACCGGCCACCACGTCGACGGGCTCGGGTCCGCTGACGAGCCGCAGCAGGCCGTCGTCCGGCGGCGCATCGACCGCGATGACGCAGACATCCTCGACCACCTGTCGCCATGAGGGCGGGATCGAGACGTGCGCGCCCGTCAGCGCCAGTTCGGCCCGGATCGGATACAACCCCGGCGACACCCCTTCCGGCGGTGTCACGCTCACGCCGGTGTCCAGGTGTTCGCCGGGCGGCAGCATGAACGGCAACACCGCAGGCTCCGCGGTCCAGCCGTCCGGACACAGCAGCCGCACCCGCCCGTGCAGGATCTCGTCGCAGCAGTCACTGGCCACGGTGAGCCGAAGCGGCACAGGGGAATCCGCCATTTCGACGTGTTGGGGATGGAGATGGGCCACTGCGGGCAGCCCGCCGAGCGGCGCCGGACCGCGGTTGTGCAGCCAGTACCGGGCGTAGAGCGGCTGAGCCTCCTCCGCATCCGGCGCCAGCACCGCATGGTCGGCCTGCAGCACCCGCGGCAGGTTGAACCGTGCCAGCACGGTGGCGATCTCGAAGCCGTGCAACGACAACCCGTCCGGGGTGACCTCCTGTACCCGCGGCCGCTCGAGCAGGTCCACCCGAATCGCGGCCGATATTCGGCGCAGCCCTGAGGTGACCGCGACTTCGGTTGTCGCTCCGGTGGTTTCGACCAGCCGCATCGCGACGCCGTCCGATGGGTGAACCGGTCGTGCGCTGCCGCCGGCCAGCGGATTGCCCGCAGCCTTGAGTGCGCCCAGCCGCACCGAGCCCGCCGGCTCGATCTCCAGCAGCGAACCCGACGAGGGAAGGGCGCCCGCCTCTCCCGTGTGGTCCGTCACCGCCAGCAGGGGGGCCGAGAACTCGGCGCTGCGCGCGGGTATCCCGGCCCGACGCCAGTCGCCACTCCCGGAGACCATCGCATAGTCGAACACGTGCGTCCAGTGCTGCAATTGGAAGTTGGACCCGTCCGCTGCGGTGCGTCGCGGCGGATCGATCCAGGTGCCCGACGGCCATCCGGTACACGATCGCATCAGGGAAAGGTTCAGCGTCCCATCGGCTTCGACCGCGAACCCCGGTAGACCGCGATTCAAGACCGCGACCGTACGGTTCTCGAACGGCTGCACGTCGGCCGGCGCGGTCTGCTCGACGACGATTTCCCAGTCGGCCAGGTCGTCGACGACGCCTGCCACGACGTCGTCGAGCGCCGTTCCCGCCAGCACGAGCACCGGCAGCGCCCGCACATCGCGCAGATCCGCGCTCGGCACCCAGGTTTTCGTCAGCGCTGCGGCGGCCGGGACCCAGACCCTGGCCGCGCCGGTCGCGTCGAGTTGCCGGTTCACCTCCTCGGCATAGTCAGCGTCCACGGCTTCGAGAAGGTCTGCGGTGAAGCGGTTTTGATCGGGTCCGCCGAGCGCGATCCGCACGTCGGGAAGGTTCGAGTCGACGGTGAGGTCGCCGTAGCGCGGCTTGTCGGCGCAGCCGCACGTGGCGGTCACCCCGGCGCGCGCGAGCGCGACCATCAGCGGCCGCGCCACCGCGGCCGCGTCTTCGGTCGGCGCGACCACCTCGGCGACCGACACCGCGCGACATCCGTCGCCGATTCGCACCCGCACCGCCGACGACAATCCGAACCAGCCGTACGCCGGGTTGTCGAGCGTCCACGGATGCGTCGCGGCGTCCACCGCCTCGCCACCGCGGTCGTGCAGCAGCGCGAAACCGCGTCCGATCACCGCGTCGCCGACCTCGCTGACCGGCATGGCGCCGGGTATCGGGCACGGCCAGCGCAGCCGCAATAGCTTGTCGGCGCCGGTGAATTCGTCGATCGTCGTCCGACAATCGACGCGGGCGACACCGTGCCACAGCGTGAGAACCTGCGTGTAGCGCAACATGTCGCCGACGGCGCCGTGAATCACCAGGCGCTCGCCGAGCGCTCCGCGATAGGCCTGCACGGTGGCCGCCGCCGCCGAGGAACGCACCACAGGCCCCTTGGGCAGCAGATGCCACGGCCCCTCCCCCGCCTGCGGGTGGGCCGGATATTCGTCGTACACCGCGAGCTCGTTGCCGACGTCACCGTCAGCGATCAGCGATCGCTCGGAGGCACATTCGATGAGCGACTCGACGGCACCACCCCGCGACGGATCCACCCGCAGCCGGTAATGGTCGTTGCCGATTTCGTTACCGCCCACCGCTTCCCACGCGGTCGGCGTATCCGCCTCCTCGAGCCGATACGACCGCCAACCCAGCGACGGCACATCACGGGCGATCCACGTGACCGTGCGACCGCCATGCTCGACGTGAGCCGGCACCTCGTCGCCTGCACAGTCGACCACCCGCATCGTCCCGATCGATTCCGGTAAATGGGCGCTGACGACGTCGGTGCGCTTGTGCGCGACCGGATTCCACACGACGACCGACTCCTCGACCGCACCCGACAGCACGGCCAGCGCGCTGTTGCGGGCCGCCCTGCCCAACTCCCACGCGTCGCGCCAGCCGGTCAGCAGGTCGAGATACACCTGATCGGACTCCGAACCGGTGATCGCGTCGTGGTGCGCACCATAGGCCAGCTGCACCCAGGCCTTGGCCAACGCCGCCTGAGGGTACGTCGCGCCACCGAGCAGTCCGGCGAACACCGCGAACTTCTCGGCGTCGAGCACGACGTCCTCGGCCGCCCGGTTGGCCTGCTTGGTGTCGATGTAGGAGACGTCCTTACCGGTGTAGATCGGGTTCATGTCCCGCGTCTGCGGCGGCGCCTCGACACGCCGCTCGTCCAGTTCGTCGCGCACCGCGGCGAAGAACTCCCTGGGCAGCGCGCACACGAACCGGGGCCAGGTGTAACGGGCGTTCCAGTTGCGGTGAATCTCGGTGACCCACTTGTTCGGTGGCGTGTAGTCGGTGCCCACCGGCAGCAGCACATTGCGGGTCAGCGCCACCTTCTTCAGCGACGTGAACAAGCGGTACGTCTCGTCTTCGGCGGCCTGCAGCGTCGGCGCCGAATCCATCCACCAACCTGCCGCGTAATGTGCGGGCATGTAATGCGTCAGCAGCCCGCGCCCCGACGGAGCAAGCCATTCGAACTCGCTGCTGAACTGCATGCGCTCAGGGTCGCCGCCGTCGGCCATCGGACCCCACTGGTGGTGCGGGCCGCGTGCCCATGAACTCGACGTTAGCCCGGCGTCTGCGGCCATACCCGGAAACTGCGGGTCATGGCCGAACGCGTCGAGCTGCCAGGCGGTCGCCGGGTCGGCTCCGAGCACGTCGCGCTGAAAGCCGATGCCGTGCACGAAGTTTCGGATGGTCGTTTCGGGGCTGGTGAGGTTGGTGTTCGGTTCGTTGTAGGTTCCGCCCATGATCTCGACGCGGCCCTCGGCGAGGAAGCGGCGCAGGTCGTCGCGATCTTCGGGGTGGGTGTCCCAGAACGGCTTGAGGTAGTCGACCTCGGCCAGCACGAACTTGTATTCGGGTTCCCGGCGGGCCATTTCGAGATGGGCGCTGACCAGATCGAAGCCGTTGGTCTGCCGGCACCGGCCCGGCGGGTCCTCGCTCCACACGCTGGTGTACGCGGCCTGGGTGTTCCACCACACCGGGTCGTAGTGGAAGTGGCTGATCATGTACATCGTCCAGCCGGGCTCGGCGACGGTGAACACGAACGGCGTGATGCCATCACCCGTCGCGACCCGTGCCGGTCGCTGCTCGCCTGGCCGCGGATCGGTCACCGCGACCGCCAGCTCGACGCTGCCGTCCGCGGCGACACTACGGGCGTGACCCGCCAGGCCGTCACCGTCGACGCGCACCTCGCCAGCGCCGTCGGCGTAGGTGACCCGCACAATCTGCAGCGGCGCATCCGCGGGCCCGACGAACAGATCCGTCGACTCCGCCGAGATGACCCGCACAACCAAACCCTACGTGCGGTCGACGCGGCAGTGATCGAAACCGCGGTGTCGAAGCAGGTCAGTCCCGGGAGATGTCGACGACGAGGGCGCGATGATCGGAGATCGGCAGTTTTGGGGCGCAGCACCGCTCCACCCGCAGGCCGCGGTCGTCGGTGACGATGTGGTCGAGTTGGCGATCGGGCTCGTCGGACGGGAACGTGATCGCCTCGGCGAGCGGATGCAGACGCGTCCACCGCCACACCGACCGCGGCACCATGTTCAGATCGCCCATCAGCACGCGCGGCGTCGGAAAGCCGCGCATGTCACGCAGCAGCCGCCGCAACTGCATCCGGTTCCACCCCGGCACGAACGACAGATGCGTGTTCGCCACGGTCAACGGGCCCAGCGGCGTGTTCAATTGGCCGATCACCGCCGCTCGCGGCTCCTCGTTGACGACCTTCACCCGATTCGGTCCGGGCAGATACATCGGAAACCGCACCGGGATTCGCGGCAACCGCAACACCTGCCACGACTCCGCGGGAAACCGCGACAACAGCGCGATGCCGTAGGCCGCGGTTCCGGGCTGCTCGTCACCGGTGGCCGCCATCCAGGTGGCGCCCGGTGTGCCGGAGATCGCAGCCACGAAGCGGTGGCTCACCGCGCCCATCGCCTCGGCGGCGACCGCAGTCAGGTCGGCCATCCCAGAACGCGGCTGGTCGAGGTCGACTTCCTGCAAAGCCAGGACGTCGGCGTCAAGTTCCCGGACCGCCTGCACGAGGCGATCCCGGTGAACCAGCCCGTCGTGCACGTTGCGCCCGTGCAAGATGTTGAAGGTGGCCATCCGCATCTGCATGGGTACTAGCTACCCACAATGTCCGCTAGGCGATCAGTCGGCCCCAGGAGAATAGTGCCACAGCGAAACGATGATCTGCGCGACGCGCTCAAGCGCGCGGCGTCGGCATTGCGCGCTTCGGGCCCGGATTTCGCACTGGGCGGTAGTTACGCGCTGTGGGTGTTCGGCGGCCCGGAGCCCGTTCACGACGTCGATTTCGTGGTCGCCGAGCCCGATACCGAGAAGGCGGCGGCGACGTTGGAGGAAGCGGGTTTCCGCGTCGAGCGCACCCCGGAGGACTGGCTGTTCAAGGCCTGCGTCGAGGACGACTTCGTGATCGACGTGCTGCACCGGCTCAACGGCGTTCCGGTCGACAAGGAGAGCATCCTGGCCGCCGAGGAGTATGACGTGCTCGCGGTGCGGATGCGCGTGCTCGCGCCGACCGAGGTCATGCGCGAGAAGCTGAACTCTCTCAACGAACACCACTGCGACTTCGCCGGGTTGCTGCCCGCGGTGCGCGCGGTGCGCGAACAACTGGACTGGGAGCAACTACGCGTCGACACCGCCGACAACCCGTTCGCGTCGGCGTTCCTGATGCTCGCGGACCGCTTGGAGCTCACCGGCTGACGCTGCGCCCCAGCCGCTCGGACACCACCTCGGCCGCCCGCACCACCTCCAGTGGCGAGAGCACCTCGAAGTCGCATCCCACCATCGCGAAGAAAAGCACCATGCGTTCGGGATCGTCGGCACCGGCGGTGACGATGCACGTGTCGGGGCCGTCGGACTCGATCGTCACCGATGCCGCTGAGAAGTGCTGCGCGACAACGCTTTCAGGCGCTTCGAAGCGGACGCGCGCGACATATCGGTACGGCGAGCTGCTGATCGACCGCTGCACGTAGGCCGCCGCGTCGGGCGCCTCGCGGGGCGTGAAGGTGCTGCCCTGCGCGCGCACGTCGTTCATCCGGTCGAGCCGCAGACTGCGCCAGTCCTGTTTGTCGCGGTCGTAGGCCAGCAGGTACCAGCGCCGCCCCGTGGTGACCAGCTGATAGGGCTCGAGCCGGCGCTGAGTGGCATTGCCGCGAATGTCGACGTAACCGGCGGAGACGTGCTCGTGGTCGCGGGATGCTCGGGCCAGCGTCATCAACACGTCGGGCGCGACCGGTGCATCCGGGGACGGCGACATCAGGGTGACGGTCGAGTCGTGCACCGCGGCCACCTGCGAGCGCAGCTTCGACGGCATCACCTGATCGAGCTTGCTCAGCGCGCGCAACGCCGATTCGCCGACGCCGGCGACCGTTCCGCCCGCGGCCAGGCGTAGGCATACCGCCATCGCGACGGCCTCGTCGGGGTCCAGCAGCAGCGGCGGCAGCGCCGCGCCGGCGCCGAGCTGATACCCGCCGCCGTGGCCCTTGCTGGCGTGGACCGGATACCCGAGGTCGCGCAGCCGCTCGACGTCGCGGCGCACACTGCGCGTGGTCACTCCCAGGCGTCCGGCGAGCTCCTCGCTCGTCCACACCCGGCGCGCCTGGAGCAAACCCAAAAGCTGCAGTACCCGGCTCGTCGTCTCCGACATGTACGCAGCCTGCCTCACTCATAGGACCGAAACTGTCCTATAACCCTGCCAGAGTGATCATATGCCCACGACGATCACCCACGAGCTGGCAGAACAGGCGGACTTCCACTGGACCAACTTCCTGCGCCCCCGGTTCCAGGGGCTCACCGACGACGAGTACTTCTGGCGGCCGGTCGCGGACTGCTGGACGGTCCACCCCGACGGGAGGATCGACTTCGCATATCCCGAACCGACGCCGCCGCCGTTCACGACGATCGCCTGGCGACTGGCACACCTCATCGTCGGGGTCTTCGCTATGCGCAACCACAGCCATTTCAACGCGCCGGCCGCCGACTACCAGTCGTGGCACTACGCCACCGACGCGACGACCGCGCTGCGACAACTCGACGAGCAGTACAACACCTGGATCGAGGGCGTACGAGAGTTGTCCGAAGAGGACCTGAACCGGCCGTGCGGACCCGCCGAAGGACCCTACGCGGACTATCCGCTCATCGCGCTCGTCCTGCACATCAACCGCGAGCTCATCCACCACGGCGCCGAAATCGCCTGCATCCGAGACCTTTACGCCCACACCAACCCGAAAGGAAATTGAGTATGCCCGCTCTGCCCCCACCCGTTGCCGACGAGCGCGAGGGCCTGCGCGAATACCTGGCCGCGCAGCAGTACGCCTTCCACGCCGTGGCCTTCGGCTTGACCGACGAACAGGCGCGGTCGACACCATCGGTCAGCGCGCTGTCGATCGGCGGTTTGATCAAGCACGTAACCAACTGCCAACGCGGGTGGATGGCGCGCGTGGCCGCCGCGCCGGAGATGACCGAGAGCGACCGCCGTCCGATGGCGAATCAGCAGGCCGACTACCAGAGCGAATTCGTCATGGGCAAGGACGAGACCCTTGCTGACATTCTCGCCAGGTTCGACGAGCAGAACGCCGAAACCGTCCGGTTGATCGAAACCGCGGACCTCGGTGCGGCGGTGCCGATCCCGCCGCACGTGCCGTGGTTTCCCAAGGACGTTCCGGCGTGGTCGGTGCGGTGGGTGATCTTCCACATGATCGAGGAGCTGGCCCGGCACGCCGGACAGGCCGACATCATCCGCGAAACCATCGACGGCGCAACGCTCTACGAGCTGCTGGCGGGCCTCGAAGACTGGGAGCCCACACCGTGGTTGACGCCGTGGGGCAAGCAACCGGTCGGCGGTCAGGTGTAGAAAGCACAGCATGCAGGTTCGAAGCGGCACCGCAGTCTGCGGGGACGTCGGGATCTTCTACGAGGACCTCGGTGACCCCGCCGACCCGCCGGTGCTGCTGATCATGGGCGTCGGCGCCCAGTTGCCGATGTGGCCCGACGGCTTCTGCGCCCGGCTGATCGGACAGGGATACCGGGTGATCCGGTTCGATCATCGCGACACCGGGTTGTCGACGAAGCTCGATGGGCAGCGTGCCGACGGTTCGGTGTATCCGCGGGTACTGCGCTACCTGCTGGGCCGCGGCAGCCCGGTGCCGTACACGCTCGTCGACCTCGCCGAGGACGTGCGCGGCCTGCTCGACAATCTCCGCATCGAGCGCGCGCACATCGTCGGCGCGTCGATGGGCGGAATGATCGCGCAGGTGCTGGCCGGCCGCCACCCCGACCGGGTGGCATCGCTGGGGCTAGTGATGACGAGCGCGGGCACGCCGCTTTCGTCGTTGCCGGCGCTGCGGGTGATTCGGTTGGCATTCGGCGCACCGCCCCGTGACGCCCCGCTCGAGCAGCGGCTGGCCCACGAGGTGCGCAACGTCGCAATCATCAACGGGCCCAACTTCTTACCGCCCACCGAACAGTTACAGCGTCGGGTGCGGGAATTGCGCGAGCGCAGCGACTACCCGCAGGGCATGCTGCGGCAGTTCGACGCCATCCTCGGCACCGGCAGCCTGCTGCGCTACACCCGTCGCATCGCCGCGCCCACGGTCGTCGTCCACGGCTCGAAGGACCCGATGGTGCGACCGCGCAACGGCCGCACGGTCGCGCGGGCCGTCGAGGGCGCGCGCTACGTCGTCGTCGACGGTATGGGCCATGACCTCCCCGAGCCGGTGTGGGCTCCGGTGGTCGGGGCGCTGACGGAGAACTTCGCCGCGGCCGCTACCGCAACACCTGACTGACGGCGTGTTCGACGACCGCGTCCAGATCCGTCCCCAGCCGGCCCGCAAGCCACTGTTGCGCCAGCTCGGCCATCGCGCCCGTATACATCGCGGCGCCGACGAGTGCGGCCACCGAGTCGGTGTCCGGCTGCAGCCGCCAGCCCTCGGTGAGCACGCCCTCGCGCAACAGGTCCTGCGTCGCCGCGCGGCGCGTCGCCAGCACGGGGTTCGACCGCGCATCGGTGAACAACACGCGACCGCGCCGCGGATCCTGGGAGCTGAACCCGAGCACGGCGGCGATACCCGCCCGGGTCCTGGCCCGTAGCGAATCGCCCGCCTGCGACATGGCCGCCTCGACCGCTTCGGCCAGCTGGGCGCTCACCTGGTCGTAGACCGCGCCGAGGAGGTCGTCGGTGTCGGCGAAGCTCTCGTAGAAGTAGCGTGTGTTCAGCCCGCATTCACGACATACGGAACGCACCGACACGGCGGATTCGCCACCGTCGCCGAACAACCGGAAGGCGGCGTCGATCAGCTGTGCACGGCGTTCGGCTCGGCGGTCCGTCAGCGGTATGCCGGCCCATCGCGTGGGACTGGTCACGGCCTCAGCGTAGGCCGACGCGTGCCGACTCTGGTCACATACGTGACCAAACGGTATTCTGGCTACAGCCGTGACCAGAATTCGGGAACTTAGGAGCCGACGTGATTCTGCTGCCGCACCAGTTCATCGGTGAGTTCCTCAACCAGCGCTTCGACAAGGACGTACGGCGTAACTACTTCCGGGGGATGGAGTTCGCCGCGCCGGTCGGAGATCCAGGCTGGTTCGGGCCCGGCAGCGCGGTGTGGCACGTGCATTCGCACATGCAGGCCCTCATCTTCGGCCTGCAGTGCGCGGCGTTCATGGAACGTCTTGACCCGTCGATCTACTGGATGGGCATGCACCACTCACGGCTGGTCAAACGTGACGAGAACGGTGTCGGCCGGCCGGAGATCGATCCGAAGGGGGCCGCGGTACGCCTCGGCCATTCGATCGCGTTCTTCATCGGCACCGCCTACGGGTCGACCGAGACCGCCGAGCGCCTGGCGAAGGCCGTGCGCTCAATGCACCACACGATCAAGGGCACCCGTCCCGACGGCGCCCGCTACGACGCAGACGACCCGGACTGGCTGCGATGGAACTACGCCACCGTGGTGTGGGGGCTGGCCACCGCGCACGAGCTCTACCATCCGAACCCGTTGCGCGGCAAGAAGATCGATCGCTACTACCGCGAATTCGTGCGGGTCGGCCACGCCTTGGGCGGCAGCGATCTGCCCGAGACCAAGGCCGAGGTCGCCGAGTGCCTGGCGTCGTACCTGCCGCGCTTGGCCGTCACGCACGGCACGGCGGTCGCGACCGGACCAGGCCTGCCGCTGGCGCAGAGCGCGATCAACTGGGCCATCCGCGACACCATGCCGCGCTGGGCCAAGCAGCTCATCCAGCACAAGGACCCCAACATCTTGGAGCAGACAACGAGGCGCGCGACCGTCTGGTCGGTCATCAACGGGCTGCACCTGGTACAGGGTCCGATCCCGGAGTTCCGGCAGGCCCAGGCCAGGGTCGCGTCGGGCACCGATCTGCCGCACACGCTGCCGTCGTACCGGTTGGGCGACGACGAGGTCCTCAGCCGCGAAGAGGTCGAGCGCAGCTTCGCCGAGGCCTGATCACTGTGAGCCCGTCCACACGTTTTTACGGGCCACCGCGGATTTTGAGACACTGGCCCCTATGAGTGCCACGCGAAAGCCGCAGCACCGCGACGGAGCCAAGCTGGACAAGGTTCCGCTGCCGATCGAGGCTGCCCGCATCGGCGCGACCGGTTGGCAGATGACCCGCACCGGCGCCAGGGTGGTTTCGAAGATCGCCGACCGCGGTTCGTTGCAGCAGAAGATCATCAAGCAAATCCCGCAGACGTTCGCCGACCTGGGCCCCACCTACGTCAAGTTCGGCCAGATCATCGCGTCGAGTCCGGGCGCGTTCGGCGAGCCGCTGTCCAAGGAGTTCCGCAGCCTGCTGGACCGGGTTCCGCCCGCGGATTCCAAAGAAGTGCACAAACTGTTCGTCGAGGATCTCGGCGACGAACCCTCGAACCTGTTCAAGAGCTTCGATGAGAAGCCGTTCGCGTCCGCATCGATCGCGCAGGTGCACTACGCGACGCTGCACAGCGGTGAAGAGGTCGTCGTCAAGATCCAGCGACCGGGCATCCGCAGGCGGGTCGCCGCGGACCTGCAGATCCTCAAGCGGGGCGCGCGCCTGGTCGAGTTCGCCAAACTGGGTCAGCGCCTGAGCGCGCAGGACGTCGTCGCCGACTTCGCCGACAACCTTGCCGAGGAACTCGACTTCCGGCTCGAGGCGCAGTCGATGGACGCGTGGGTGTCGCATATGCACGCCTCGCCGCTGGGCAAGAACATCCGTGTACCGCAGGTGTATTGGGACCTCACAAGTGAGCGGGTGCTGACGATGGAGCGCATCCAGGGCACGCGCATCGACGACGTCAAGGCCATCCGCCAGAAGGGTTTCGACGGCACCGAACTGGTGAAGGCGCTGCTGTTCTCCGTCTTCGAGGGCGGACTCCGGCACGGCCTGTTCCACGGTGACCTGCACGCGGGCAACCTCTACGTCGACGACGACGGCAAGATCGTGTTCTTCGACTTCGGGATCATGGGCCGCATCGACCCGCGCACCAGATGGCTTCTGCGCGAGCTGGTGTACGCGCTGCTGGTGAAGAAGGACCACGCCGCCGCGGGCAAGATCGTCGTGCTGATGGGGGCAGTCGGCACCATGAAGCCCGAGGCACAGGCGGCCAAGGACCTCGAGAAATTCGCGACGCCGCTGACGATGTCGACGCTGGGCGACATGAGTTACGCCGAGATCGGTAAGCAACTGTCGACGCTCGCCGAGGCCTACGACGTCAAGCTGCCGCGCGAACTGGTGCTGATCGGCAAGCAGTTCCTCTACGTCGAGCGCTACATGAAACTGCTCGCGCCGAGTTGGCAGATGATGTCGGATCCACAGCTCACCGGCTACTTCGCGAACTTCATGGTCGAGGTCAGCCGAGAGCACACCGACGAGCGCTTGCGCGAGGAGAATCCCACCGACGAGGAATTCGACAGCGAGGTCCGGGGCTGAATGCAGGTCCGAAGCGGGGTCGCCAAGTCGGGAGATCTCGACATCCACTACGAAGACATGGGCGACGCAGGAGATCCGGCGGTACTGCTCATCATGGGTCTCGGCGCACAACTTCTGATGTGGCGCAAGGACTTCTGTGAGCGGCTGACCAACCAGGGGCTGCGGGTCATCCGGTACGACAACCGCGACGTCGGGCTGTCGTCGAAGCTGCACGGTGTACGTACCGACGCCCCGCTGGTGCCGCGGATGCTGCGCTCGTTCCTCGGCATGCGCAGCCCGGCCGGCTACACGCTGGAAGACATGGCCGACGACGCGGCCGCGCTGCTCGACCATCTCGACATCGACCGCGCCCACATCGTCGGGGCTTCGATGGGCGGCATGATCGCGCAGGTGTTCGCCGCCCGACACAAGTCGCGAACACAGACGCTCGCGATCATCTTCTCCAGCAACAACCAGGCGCTCCTGCCTCCGCCAGGTCCGCGGCAGCTGCTCGCGATCCTGCAGCGGCCGAAGGACTCCACCCGCGAGGCGATCATCGACAATGCCGTCAGGGTCAGCAAGATCATCGGCAGCCCTGGGTTCCCCGCGTCCGAGGACCGACTGCGCGCCGACGCGATCGAGGGCTACGACCGGTCCTACTACCCAGCGGGTATCGGCAGGCATTTCGCGGCGATCCTGGGCAGCGGCAGCCTCCTGCGCTACGACCGCGAGATCGCCGCGCCCACCGTGGTTCTGCACGGCAAAGCGGACAAACTGATGCGGCCCTCCGGCGGGCAGGCGATCGCCAAGGCCATCGAGAACGCCCGGTTGGTGCTGTTCGACGGTATGGGGCACGAACTCCCCGAGCCGCTGTGGGACGACATCATCAGCGAGCTGAAAACCACCTTCGCGGCAACTATTTGACGCTCCCGCAAACATTCGCTCGACTGGTCAGCGGTATCGGCGGCGCGTACATTCGTTGCGAGTGCTTCGGGCTTGACACGCCTCAGGCGACGCGAGCTGATCCCGCCCAGAAAGGCACACCATGGCCGCAACCCGTAACTTGACGCCGCACTTTGCCGACGTCCAGGCGCATTACGACCTGTCAGACGAGTTCTTCCGGCTCTGGCTGGACCCGTCGCAGACCTACAGCTGCGCCTACTTCGAGCGGGACGACATGACGCTCGAGGAGGCCCAGCGCGCGAAGGTCGACCTTGCGTTGGGCAAATTGGGTCTCGAGGCCGGCATGACGCTGCTCGACGTCGGCTGCGGCTGGGGTTCGACGATGCTGCGCGCCGTTGAGACCTACGACGTCAACGTCGTCGGTCTCACGTTGAGCGAGAACCAGCACGCCCACGTCGAAGAGGTCTTCGCCGCATCGGACAGCCCCCGGTCCAAGCGGGTGCTTTTGCAGGGCTGGGAGCAGTTCGACGAGCCCGTCGACCGGATCGTGTCGATCGGCGCGTTCGAACACTTCGGCCGCGACCGATGGGACGACTTCTTCGCGATGGCTCACCGCGTGCTGCCCGACGACGGGGTGATGCTGCTGCACACCATCACCGCGCTCACGCTGCCCCAGATGGCGGAGAAGAAGATGCCGCTGACCTTTTCGGTGGCCCGGTTCGTCAAGTTCATCCTGACCGAGATCTTCCCCGGCGGTTACCTGCCGACGATCGAGCTGGTCGGCGAGCACGCCGAGAAGGCCGGCTTCGAGCTGACCCGCCGTCAGAGCCTGCAGCCGCACTACGCGCGAACGCTCGATTGCTGGGCAGCGGCGCTCGAGGCGCACAAGGACGAGGCGATCGCCATCCAGTCCGAAGTGGTCTACGACCGATACATGCACTATCTGACCGGCTGCGCCAACGGCTTCCGCGTCGGGTACATCGACGTCAACCAGTTCACGCTCCGGAAGTAACCCCGCCGGGGCAAATCGCCGCCGGAGTGGCGGCCTGCCGAATTAGGGTCTGGTCCATACCGACCGATAGTGTGTGACCAGATATCACGTGACGACGTGCAAGTTCGCGTCACGCATCGGAAAGGCCAAGCAGAGGAAACATGTCTGACAATTCAACCGGCACGAAGGATATGCGGCCTCATTTCGAGGATATCCAGGCGCATTACGACCTGTCGGACGACTTCTTCGGCGTCTTCCAGGATCCGACGCGCAAGTACAGCTGCGCATACTTCACCGGCCCGAATGCCACCCTGTCGGAGGCGCAGGTTGCCAACGTCGACCAACACCTGGACAAGCTTGACCTCAAGCCCGGTATGACACTGCTGGAGGTCGGCTGCGGGTGGGGCCTGACCCTGCAGCGCGCGATGGAGAAGTACGACGTCAACGTGATCGGGCTGACTCTGTCGAAGAATCAGCAGGCCTACTGCAATCAGCTGCTGAGCAAGGTCGATACGCAGCGCACCTACGACGTCCGGCTGGAGGGCTGGGAGCAGTTCCACTCCCCCGTCGACCGCATCGTCTCGATCGAGGCGTTCGAGCACTTCGGTTTCGAGCGTTACGACGATTTCTTCAAGACGTGTTTCGACATCCTGCCCGACGACGGCCGGATGACGATTCAGAGCAGCGTCGGCTACCACCCGTATGACCTGGCCGCCCGCGGTAAGAAGCTGACCTTCGAGATGGCCCGTTTCATCAAGTTCATGATCACCGAGATCTTCCCGGGTGGCCGCCTGCCGACCACGCAGATGATGATCGAGCACGGCGAGAAGGCCGGCTTCCAGGTGCCCGAGGCCATCTCGCTGCGCAACCACTACATCAAGACGCTGGGTATCTGGGCCGATCGCCTCGAGCGGAACAAGGATGCCGCGATCGCGGCCGCCGGCGAGGAGAATTACGAGCGCTACATGAAGTACCTCAAAGGCTGCCAGTGGTACTTCATCGACGAGGGCATCGACGTCAGCCTCGTGACGTACCTGAAGCCCGGCGCCGCGGCATAGGTCAGGCGGCCGCCTTGTCGTCGCCGCTGTTCTGAGCGTTGTCGGCGTCGTTCTTGTTGACGCCGCCGTTGGCGCGGGTGCCGCCGTTGCCACCGCTGTCATTGACGCCGCGGTTGCCGATTCCGTTGTTGACGCTGTTCTGCCTGGCGCCGGTGTCGACGCCGTTATCCCGGGTGTCGCTGTTGTTCGCGCTGACGCTGTTGTCGTTGACGCCGCTGCTCCTGTCGTTCCGGACGGCGCCGCTGGTGTGGTTGACGCTCCTGCTGTCAGTCCCGCTGTTCCTGCTGTCACCATTCCGGACGCCGTCGTCGACGCCGTTGTTGATCTTCTGGCGTTTCGCTGGGGCGTCCATCCCGTCGCTGTCCCGGTCGACGGTCACGCCATGGCGGACGGTCGGCTCGTTCGTCTCATCCCTGTCCTTGAGACTGGTGACGACGTCATCGGCCGTGGCCGCTACGTCCTGTCCGTCGTGACGGTCTGCGACGTCCGCGTCGCCACTGCGTCCCTCGTCCTCGACGACGGGTTCTTCGGAGTTGCCGACCTGATCGTCAATGGTGCCATCCGCATCGTCACCAATCAGACTGGAATCCGACGGCTCCTCGTTTGCGATCGAGCTGAATCGAAGCGGCTCTTCCGTTTCGATGACCTCAGCGGACCGTCCGAACCGCTGCAGTTCGGACATCCGCGCAGCGAGGGTCGACGCGTCCTCGTCCGCAGGCGCGATCGTCGTCGTCGCCCCATCTCCGAACGCGTCCTCAATGCCCTGAGCGACCGCTTCGATGAGGTCAACGCTCACCTGCTCCCAGTTCGTGGCGGGACTGAACGGAAGAAGCGACAAGTACCGCGTCTCGCCGGGATCACCGCTCCAGTCGTAGGCGAGGTCGATGATCACTTTCGCCGCGGGGCTGATGAGGTCGACGATCGGTTGAACGGCCGGCTTCAGCGAGTCCGGTACCTCGGACATGATGAAATCCATCAGCGGCAGGCTCTTCGCCGGGATCATCCAGTACTCGTTGTCGTACTGGTCGACGCGACAGTACTTGCTGGGACAGCCCTCCTGGAAGATGGCGGCAACTTCGGCGTTCGTGTAGCCGTAGGGCAGGGTGTCGTGGGGGCCATTCTGGTTGGGCGTCAGGTAGTAGCCATGCACGGTGTCGAACGCCGCGAGCGCGTTCAACATCGCCAGTGGATTACCCCAGTACAGCGGTGCGTACATGACCGGGTCGTACTCGAAGCCGATGCTGGTCATAGGGATACCGGTGTCGATGGGTGTCGCCGGTCCGAACGTGATGTCTAGAAAGGGGATCGTCGGCAGAAAACCGAGCCTCGTGAACAGACCGCCGTCGGGGTTGTACGCATTGCCGATCAACACGATCGACGAAATTTTGTCCAGCAGTTTGGGGTCCTCGGCGACGATGCGCCGGAGGGTGTCGGACACTACGGCACCGCCCTGCGAGTATCCGAAGACAACGAACTGACCGTCAGGGCTTGTGCCTTGCAGCGCCGTGTAGAGATTCTCGACGCCCGTACCCACAGAGGCGTTCCAGGTCTCGCACCGACCCGGAACGCACCAACCGGGGAAGATGACCAATGGGAAGAAGGACGCCGGGTACGGGATCCCGACGAGGTTGCAGTCCGCTGCAGTGTCACAGTTCGAGAAAGGCGCAAGGTAGCGGCTCTGCGCGTTCTGCATATATCCGCCGACGGCTTCGGCGTCCGGAGTACCGGTGCCCGGCACTATCAAGGCGGTGGTCGCCGCCAAGCTGACCGCCGACATCAGCGCCGTGACGACTCCCAGTACAGCCGTTCCCACCACGCTGAGGAAGAAGAAAACGACGACGCGAGCGGCTTCTCGCATGTGACTACTGTCACATAACGGGTTCGTCTGTGCGACGAAAACGACGCCGTTGATGATTCCGACGTCCGTGAATGGCCGAGACGCTCCGCAGCGGAATCGTGTCCGAGGCGAGACAAGACGTAGGGAAAACCCCGATTCACATAGCCCGACAAACCGCTACCGTGTCGACTCATGAGCGGGAGCGGGGAGTCCGCGTGCTACCTGGCGGAGTGGTACCTGCCTGAGCTCACGGAGCAATCCGTGGACGACCTGATCACGCGTCTTGACGCCGCCGCGGCCGTCGCCACCGGCGAGGGCACTCCCGTTGAGCTGCTGGTTACGCTGGCGGTGCCCAGCGACGAGGTGCTCTACGGCGTCTTCGGCGCGGACTCCCAGGAGATCGTGTCCCGCACGTGTCTTGCCGCGGGAGCACCGCATCAGCGGCTTACCTCGCAGGTCGGCACTCGAATCCGGCGTCATCGCACATGACGTTGCCAGCCAGCCATTTCTGCGCTGGCTACGAATTTCAGCGGCGCCCTTAGCTGCGGATCCCCGGACCTACGACTTCGGCCCCGCCTGTCGACGGGCTATCCTCAATTTGCTGTCGATGAGGGGTGTGGTCATACGTGTCCGGCGTAATCGAACGTCCGGCGGAATTTCGGGCGGTGAGCGATTTCCTGCGATCCGCCGACAGCGCCCCGTCTGCGCTCGTCATCGAGGGCGAGGCCGGGGCCGGCAAGACCACTCTGTGGCTGGCGGGTATTGCGGCGGCGCGTGAGCGCGGCTTCCGGGTGCTGACCGCGCGAGCCGGTCAGGCGGAGACCGCTCTCGCATACGCCGCGGTAGCCGACCTCCTCGGCGACATTCCTTCCGAGGTCGTCGCCGACTTACCAGAGGTACAGCGCCTCGCGGTCGACCGAGTGCTGCTACGCGTCGACGGAGACGGCCCACCAACGGACCAGGGCGCTGTCGCGGCGGCGTTCACCGCGGCCATCGAACGACTCTGCGGCGACGGGCCAGTGCTGGTCGCACTCGACGACGTGCAGTGGCTCGACCCGTCCAGCCAGGCCGTGGTGACCTTCGCCGCGAGGCGTTCCAACGGATGCGTAGGCATGCTGCTCACCGAGCGCACCGAACACGAGGGCCCCGGCGCGGTGAGTTGGCTTCAGATGGGCGACTCGTCTGATGTGCGCCGGGTTCATGTGGGACCCCTGAGTCTCGGCGGATTGCACGCGCTGATCTCAGCGCGGCTTGGTCGGTCCTTCCCCCGCCCAACGATGGTCCGGATTGCCGAAATCTCTGGAGGCAACCCCTTCTACGCGCTCGAGTTGGCGCGGGCGATCGACGCTGGCGGCTCCCAATCGGTGTTACCCGCGACTCTCGCAGAGTTGATGCGCAGGCGAATCGGTCGTTTGGAACCTGAGGCCCAGATCCTGTTGCTTGCCACCGCGTGCGCGGCCGCGCCTACCGTCGACCTGCTCGCACGCGTCACGCAGAGCACAGTCGATCGCACCGTCGAACTGCTCGGCGAGGCCAAGAATAAAGGCATCCTGACCATCGACGGGTACGACGTTGCGTTCTCCCATCCGCTGTTGGCGCGCAGCGTCTACACCGATGCGAAACCGTCTGAGCGAAGGGCCATGCACCGATCGCTGGCCGAGGCGGTGATCCTCCCCGAATCGAGAGCCAGGCATATGGCGCTGGCCGCCGCCAGTGCAGATCCGGCGACCCTGAAAGCCTTGGACATGGCCGCAGACACGGCGTGTACCCGCGGGGCACCTGCCGCGGCCGCCGAACTACTCGAACTGGCAATCGGTCTCGGCGGTGATACCCCGGCGCGGCGGATTCGCACGGCCGACCATTACCTACACGCGGGCGACCTGGAGCGTGCGCGTTTGCTGCTGGACGGGTTGACCGAACGAGTACCGCAAGGCTTACATCGGGCGATGGCTCTGAACCTTCTGGCCAGCATGCGGATTCAACACAACAGCTTCACCGATGCCGTTGGTCTCTTGGAACAGGCGCTCCAGCACGACGAGGGCGACCGGGAGGTGCGCGTCCGCACGCTATTGCTTCTGTCATACGCGCGCCTCAACACCGGTGAGTTCGCAGCCGCCCTGCAGAGCGCCGAACGAGCGGCGGCGTACGCCGAAGACGTTGGGATCCCTGATCTCACCAGTCAGGTTCTCGCGGTCCGCACCGTCGTTGCATGCATGTGTGGTCGCGGCGTCGACTGGATCGGCATGCGCCGGGCATTGTCACTTCAAGACCCCAACAGCGAGGCGCCAATCGCATTTCGGGCCAGATCCAACAACGCCTTGCTACTGGCGTTCGTCGGCCGGTTGGACGAGGCGGCAGAAGAGATGGCTTCGGTCCGACAGCGCTGCGTCGAAAGAGGAGCCGAAACCGATTTGATCTTCGTCGCGGTGTTCAGTGCGCTGATCGAAATCTGGCGGGGACGTTACGAAGACGCGACCCGCATCGCCGAGGAGACCGTCGAGCGGGCACAGCAACTCGGTGGCGAACACATGCGCGTGGTCGCCAAAACCATCCAGTCCGCGGTCGCGGCATACGCGGGCAGGCAGGAGGAGACCCGCGCGGTAGCAAGTAGGGCGATCGCCCTCGCCGAGAGTTGCGGTTCCCCCCGGCTGGCGGACTGGGCATCGGTAAACCTGGCATTCCTTGAGGTATCGCTGGGCAACTACGAGGATGCGCTGCTTATTCTGCAGCCGTTGGTTGACCGGCTTCCGCTGCTCCCCGGCACGGAGATCATCACCGTGGGATACGTCCCTGATGCGGTGGAGGCGATGGTCGCGCTCGGCCGCGCCTCCGACACCGAGCCGATGATTGAGGCGCTGGAAGCCAATGGCCGCCTGTTGGACAGGCCGTGGATGCTGGCGATGGGCGCACGGTGCCGCAGTCTGTGGCTGGCCGCACGGGGTGATGTCGACGGAGCCGCGGACATGGCGCGGACGGCGTTGACGCATCACGAGCGTCTGCCGATGCCGTTCGAACGAGCCCGAACGTTGTTGCTGCTCGGCCAGTTACAGCGTCGTCAGCGGCGGAAGGAGGCGTCGCGAACGACGATGACCGAGGCTTTGGGTGTGTTCGAGGAGTTGGGCACGCCGCTGTGGGTCCAGCGGGCGCGCGCCGAGATCGCGCGGGCCGGCGCGTCGAGCAACGACAGTATGGGCCTGACGCCGTCGGAGCTCCGCGTGGCCGAGCTCGCCGCGTCGGGAATGACGACCAAGGACGTGGCCACCGCGCTGTTCATCAGCCCTAAGACGGTCGAGACCAACCTGGCTCGGATCTACCGGAAGCTCCGGATCCGGTCGCGGGCTGAGCTCGGTCGCATGTTCGGCGAGAATCGTTGAGCTCTAGCGAGTTCCGATCGATCGTTGGATGTAGTTGACCAGAGACTCGTCCGCGTCGGCCGGCTCGAAACCGATCGACCGGATCTTGACGAGGTCGAGGACACTGTTGGCCGGACGGGGCGCCACGGGCTTCGAGGCGTCGGCGAAGTACTGCTCCGTGGTCACATCGGTGACCCGGCTCGGATCATGACCGGCGAGTTCGAATGTCCGTCTCGCGATATCGGCCCACGACGTCACCGATCCCGAACCGGTGACGTTGTACGTGCCGTAGGTTGCGCGGCTGTCCACCAGGTGGCGGATCGCCCTGGCGATCTCGGATGTGAAGGTCAGCCTGCCCCGTTGGTCGTTGACGACGGATGGGTTCACCCCACGCTCGGCCAGCGACAGCATCGTGCGCACGAAGTTGTGGCCCTCTCCGATCACCCAGGAAGTGCGCACGATGTAGTGCCGATCCACCGTCGCCACGGCGAGGTCGCCAGCGGCCTTGGTCTGGCCGTACACCCCGAGCGGAGACACCGCATCGTCCTCCCGGTAGGGGCCAGGGGAGCTGCCGTCGAACACGTAGTCGCTGGAGATGTGCACCAGGGTGATGTTGTTGTCGGACGCGGTACGCGCCAGCGCGGCCACGCCGGCGACGTTGGTCGCCCACGCCGCCGCACGGCCTTCTGGCGTCTCAGCCGCATCCACCCCCGTATAGGCAGCGGCGTTGATTATCGTCTCGTAGTCGCGCCAGCGGCGTGCAGACGCGATACCGGCGGCGGTGAGATCGATGTCGCCGCGTTCGGCGAACTCCACGCCTGCCACATCGGCATATGCCTCGCGCAGTGCGCGGCCCAGCTGTCCGCTTGCGCCGAGCACCAGTGTCTTTCGGGGCGGGATCGGCTTGACGTCCGCGAGACTCGGATGCTCGCGATCTTTCGCCGACATCTTGGCGCTATCCAGCGGGATCGGCCAGTCGATGGCGACGGTCTCGTCGGCGAGGTTGACCGATGTGTACTCCGCATTGGGTGAGTAATGGTCGTTGACCAAATAGATGAAGGCAGTGTTCGGCTCCAGATTCTGGAATGCGTTACCGACACCACGAGGGACGAACACCGCGCGGGACGGGTCGATCTCGGTGGTGAACGTGGTGCCGAAAGTGGAGCCTTCGCGCAGGTCCACCCATGCGCCGAAGACCCTACCGGTAGCGACGGACACGAACTTGTCCCACGGCTCGGCGTGAATACCCCGAGTAGTCCCTTCGGCCTCGTTGAGGGAGACGTTGTTCTGGACGGGTTTGAAGTCGGGCAAGCCGAGCGCGATCATCTTCTCGCGCTGCCAGTTCTCCTTGAACCACCCTCGGTTGTCGCCGTGGACCGCAAGCTCCCACATGACCAGACCTGGTATGGGAGTTGTGGTGGCGCGCAGGGGTTTACCGAATTCAGTCACTCAGCAGTCTTTCTTCACTGACCCAAGCGGGTGTAGAAGCTTTCGGTGGCGTCCTTGGCCGGGGACCACCAATCCTCGTTGTCGCAGTACCACTGGATCGTCGCGGCCAGACCCTCTTCGAAGTCACTGTATTGCGGCCGCCAACCGAGTTCCTCCCGCAACTTCGTCGAATCGATGGCATACCGCAGATCATGGCCCGCCCGATCGGTGACATGATCATATGCATCCGCTGGCTGACCCATGAGGGTGAGGATCAGCTCGATGACGGTCATGTTGTCCTTCTCGCCGTCCGCGCCCACAAGGTACGTGTCGCCGATGCGACCCTTCTCGAGGATGGTCAGTACCGCCGACGAATGGTCGTCGGCGTGGATCCAGTCCCGAACGTTTCGTCCCTCGCCGTAGAGCTTGGGGCGGGTCCCCCGAAGAATATTCGTAATCTGTCGCGGGATGAACTTCTCAACGTGCTGATACGGACCGTAGTTGTTCGAGCAGTTCGAGATCGTCGCGGCGACACCGAACGATCGAACCCAAGCCCGTACCAACAGGTCGCTGCCTGCCTTCGTCGACGAGTACGGAGAAGACGGGTTGTACGGCGTCTCCTCGGTGAACCTGCGCGGATCGTCGAGCGCCAGGTCCCCATACACCTCGTCCGTCGAGATGTGATGAAATCGCGTACCGTGCTTACGCGCCGTCTCGAGCAATGTGAAGGTGCCCGCGAGGTTGGTGTGCAGAAATGGATGCGGGTCGTCAAGCGAGTTGTCGTTGTGCGATTCGGCTGCGAAGTGCACGACCGCATCGACCGAACCGAACAGGTCGTCGACGAGCGCAGCGTCGGCAATATCGCCGTGCACGAACGTCATTCGGTTGTCGGGTAATCCTGCGAGCGAGGCGCGGTTGCCCGCGTATGTGAGTTTGTCGAGCACGGTGACGTGATGGTCGGTGTGGGCGATGACGTATCGCACGAAATTGGAGCCGATGAAGCCCGCCCCACCGGTGACGAGGAGTCGCGACATCACCGTCCTCTCTCCAAGAGGTTCAACAGATACCTGCCGTAGCCCGATTTCACCAGGGGTTCGGCACCTCTGCGCAATTCGTCGTCGGTCATCCAGCCTTGGAGCCAGGCAATCTCCTCGGGAGCCCCGATCTTCAAGCCGGTGCGCCGCTCCATTGTGCGCACGTACTCGGCCGCGTCGGTCATCTGGTCGAAGGTGCCGGTATCCAACCAGGCGGTGCCACGAGGCAGCACGTGCACCTGTAACCGTTCTTGCTCGAGATAACAGCGATTGACGTCGGTGATCTCGTATTCGCCACGCGCACTCGGCTTCAGGTCACGTGCGATCTCCACCACGTCGTTGTCGTAGAAGTAGAGGCCCGGCACAACGTAGTTGCTTCTCGGCCGCTCGGGCTTCTCCTCGAGAGATATCGCAAGGCCGCTGTCATCGAACTCGATGACCCCATATGCGGAGGGCTCCGCTACCCAATAGGCGAAGATCGCTCCGCCGTCGATGGTCTCGAAGCGTTTGAGTTGACTTCCCAGCCCCGGCCCGTATAGCAGATTGTCACCGAGTACGAGGGACACGTTGTCGGTGCCGATGAACGCCTCGCCGATCGTGAACGCTTGTGCGAGACCGTCGGGCGACGGTTGCTGAGCGTAGGTGATCGACACCCCGAACCGCGATCCGTCGCCCAGTAGACGTTCAAAGCCATGCGCATCGTGCGGGGTCGTGATCACCAGGATGTCGCGTATGCCGGCCAGCATCAGCGTCGAAAGCGGGTAATACACCATCGGCTTGTCATAAACAGGCACCAATTGCTTCGACACGCCCAGGGTTATCGGGTGCAGACGCGTACCGCTTCCGCCCGCCAAGATAATGCCCCTCACGCGCCCAATCGTGACACACGGCGAATGAGGCCAGAGACACGACGGTCTACACGCTTGTCCCGACAAGCACCCTTGGACGTCTTACGGTCGGCCGCCGACACCGTGGCGCGGCCCTGCGCGCCCCGGCCGGCTTCTCGCGTCAGGCCTCGGCGAAGTTGCGCGTCACCGAGGGATCGACGGGGATTCCCGGTCCGGTGGTGGTCGATATGACGACCTTTTTGAGGTAGCGCCCCTTCGACGACGACGGCTTGGCCCGCAGGATCTCGTCGATCGCGGCACCGTAGTTCTCCGCCAGCGCCTTCTCGTCGAACGAGGCCTTGCCGATCACGAAGTGCAGGTTGGCCTGCTTGTCGACGCGGAAGTTGATCTTGCCGCCCTTGATGTCGGAGACGGCCTTGGCAACGTCCGGCGTCACGGTGCCGGTCTTCGGGTTCGGCATCAGGCCGCGCGGACCCAGGATGCGCGCGATCCGACCGACCTTGGCCATCTGGTCGGGCGTCGCGATCGCCGCGTCGAAGTCCAGCCAGCCGCCCTGAATCCGCTCGATCAGGTCGTCGCTACCGACGGCGTCGGCGCCCGCGGCCTCGGCGGCCTCGGCCTTGTCCCCGACCGCGAACACCACGACGCGGGCGGTCTTGCCGGTGCCGTTCGGCAGGTTGACGGTTCCGCGCACCATCTGGTCGGCCTTACGCGGATCGACGCCCAGCCGGATCGCCACCTCGACGGTGGCGTCCTGCTTCTTCGACCCCGTCTCCTTGGCCAGCTTCGCGGCCTCCAGCGGCGTGTACAGCCGACTGCGGTCGACCTTTTCAGCGGCTTCGCGGTATGCCTTGCTCGTCTTGCTCATTCGTATCTCCTAGTTGCTGAGTTGTGGTCTGTGATGGACGCTCTTCGCGCGAGCGCTCATCGCCGAGCCGATGCCAGCTCTCCCACGGGATCCGGTCGAACTACTCGACCGTGATGCCCATCGACCGGGCGGTGCCGGCGATGATCTTGGCGGCCTGATCGATGTCGTTCGCGTTCAGGTCTTCCTTCTTGGTCTCGGCGATCTCACGCACCTGATCCCAGGACACCTTCGCGACCTTGGTCTTGTGCGGCTCGCCCGAGCCCTTCTGCACACCAGCGGCCTTCAGCAGCAGCTTGGCCGCGGGCGGTGTCTTGAGGTTGAAGGTGAAGCTGCGGTCCTCGTAGACGGTGATCTCCACGGGGATGACGTTGCCGCGCTGGTTCTCCGTCGCGGCGTTGTACGCCTTGCAGAACTCCATGATGTTGACGCCGTGCTGGCCGAGCGCCGGACCGACCGGCGGGGCGGGGTTGGCCTGCCCGGCCTGGATCTGCAGCTTGATCAGCCCGACGACTTTCTTCTTCGGGGCCATGGGTGTGGTGTTTCCTCTCTCGTTTCTCGGACTTCGGTGCGCTAACCGTCGCTGAGCGACCAGTAGTGCACCCAAATCGCTCTAGATCTTGGCGACCTGGTTGAAGGTCAATTCGACAGGTGTTTCGCGGCCGAAGATGGACACCAGCACCTTGAGCTTCTGCTGTTCGGCGTTGACCTCGCTGATCGAGGCCGGCAGCGTCGCGAACGGCCCGTCCATGACGGTGACCGACTCGCCCACCTCGAAGTCGACCTCGATCGGCGCACGCTCGATGCCCCCTGCCTCGGCGGCGGCCGCACCGGCCGCAGCGGCGGCCTTGCCCGGCTTCTTCGCCGCGGCGGGAGGCAGCAGGAACTTCACGACGTCGTCGAGCGACAGCGGCGACGGCCGCGACGTCGCCCCGACGAAGCCCGTCACGCCCGGGGTATTGCGGACCGCGCCCCACGACTCGTCGTTGAGCTCCATGCGGACCAGGATGTAGCCGGGCAGCACCTTGCGGTTGACCTGCTTGCGCTGGCCGTTCTTGATCTCGGTGACCTCTTCAGTCGGCACCTCGACCTGGAAGATGTAGTCGCCGACGTCGAGGTTTTGTACGCGGGTCTCGAGGTTGGCCTTCACCTTGTTCTCGTAACCGGCATAGGAGTGGATGACGTACCAGTCGCCGGGCTTGGTGCGCAGCTCCTTCTTCAGCGCGACCGCCGGATCCTCTTCCTCGGGCTCGGCCTCCGCCCCATCGGCGGGCGACTCACCGGCGGGGTCCTCGGCGGTGGCAGCCTCGTCGCTGACGGCGTCACCAGCGACGTCGGCGTCCTCGGTCGCGGGATCGGTGGTCGCGTCGGTCGTCGCCCCAGTCGTCTCGTCGATCAGGTCAACGCTCTCGGCCGAAGGCGTATCGCCCTCGAAGCTAGTCACTTGTCTGTCCTCTCAAAATTCTCATCCGTCGCGCGTACTCGTCAGCCGAACACCAGGGAAACCAGCTTGGCCAGACCGAAGTCGACGCCACCGATCATCGCCACCATGAAGGCCAGGAACAGCAGCACCACGCCGGTATAGCTGGCCATCTGCTTGCGGTTCGGCCAGATGACCTTGCGCAGCTCAGCGACAACCTGCTTCAGGAAGTTCCAGACGAACAGGAAGGGGTTGCGCGATGGACCGTCGCCGCGCTTGTTGGCGCTCTTCTTGCGGCCACCCGAGCCGTTCTTCGTGGGTGCAGCCGCGGTGCCGGTCGACAGGTCGACGGCATCGCCGGCGTCCTCACCGACCGCTGCCCTCCGGGTTCGCTTCCCCGACGGGCGGGCGGCCCGGGTCACGATAGCGCCGCGGCCGTTGTCGGTGTCGGAGCCCGCACCGTCGCGCTCGTCGCTCACCGCATGCTCCCTTGTCTGGTCATCTGGTTTGTGGGTCACCTTCCAGTGTCCACACTTGTCGAGTATTCACTTTGAGCAGGGGCGACAGGACTTGAACCTGCAACCTGCGGTTTTGGAGACCGCTGCTCTGCCAGTTGAGCTACGCCCCTTCGGGATGACACTGCGACAGTCCACCCGTTCGGGGCTCACACAATTCGCGCGCTCCCCGATCGGCAGATCTGCAAACCGATGGACAGCGCGCTGGACTGGGAAAACCCCGAGGTCCGAGTGTAGCGCGCCACCCGTCCGAGTTACTAATCCACCGGCGCTTCGACCGCTGCGCTGACCGCTATGCGGATGCCTCGCCATTCACCTCGCCGCCGTCGGGATCCTCCGCGGGATCATGGACGACGGGCTTTCGCACGACCTGACCCGTTTCCGGGTCCCAGCCGGCCGAGATCGAGTTGTCGCCCTCGTGTCCCATCAACGTGGTGAACGACTCCATCACCAGCTCGCCGTACTGGTCGACCAGCGTGTTGCGGGTGGTCACGATGTCGGCGCCGAAGCGTTCGTCCACCGACTGGATGTACAGCGTGCCGGTCAGCTCATCGCCGGCCTTGATCGGCCGATGAAACTTGAACTTCTGGTCGACCTGCACGATCTGCATCGTCTCGAAGCCGACGTCGTTGTGCTGGAAGAAGTGCCGCTGGATCATCACCGCGAAGATCGACATGAAGGTCGGCGGCGCGATCAGCGCATCATGCCCCGACGCTCTGGCCGCTTCCAGGCTGTGGCTCTGCGGGTCCTCGGCCTTGACGGCACGGGCGTACTGGCGGATCTGCTCGTGACCAACCACATAGGGCTCGGGATACTTCCAGACCATTCCCTTGATATCGATTTTCAGTGCCACGGTTACGCCAGCTTCGCAACGGCCACTGCGCGGCCGAAGATCTTCTTGCCACCGGTGGTGGCCGACAGCGCAATGGTCACCGATTTCGTCTCGGGCTCAACGGATTTCACGCGGCCGTTGAAGACGATCTCCGCGCCGATACCGTCGTTGGGAACCGGTACGACGGCGGTGAAGCGCACGTTGTACTCGGTGACCGCGGCGGGGTCGCCGACCCACTCGGTGACGTAGCCGCCGCCCAGCCCCATGGTGAGCATGCCGTGTGCGATCGCGGTGTCCAGGCCGACCTGCTTGGCGATGTCGTCGTCCCAGTGGATCGGGTTGAGGTCACCAGACACACCGGCGTAATTGACGAGGTCCTGCCGCGTCAGCGGAATCACCTTCTCGGGAAGCTCGTCACCCTTCTTCACCGATGCGAACTCACGCAGTGGCATCTGAAAAACCCTCTTCTCCGTCACCCGACCGACCCGCCAGGGTCGTGAATGTCTCCTGTACGACGTCACCGGCTTCGTTGGTGACGATGTTCTTGAGCACGACGATGTCGGTGCCGTGGGCTTGGCGCACGGAGTCGACGTACACGTCGCAGTAAAGCTTGTCGCCGGCGAAGATCGGCTTGGCGTACTTGAGCACCTGGTCGACCTGCACGATCTTCGCGTCTTTGATCCCGACCCCCGCGTAATCGAAGAACGAGGTCTGCGCCATGTAGCCGAAGACGCTGGTGAACGTCAGCGGGGCAGGAAGGGCCTTATGGCCGAGTTCGGCCGCGGCGTCCTCGTCGAAGAACACGCGAGCGTCGTTCTTGACCGCGGTCGCGTATTCGCGAATCTTCTCGCGGCCCACGACGTAATGGTCGGGGTAGCGATAGTGCATCCCGACGATCCGCTCGGTCAAAGACACAGTTAGTGAACCTACCTAGTCAGCCGGGCGACGCCCATGGGGGCTCGACTCAGCGCGATTCCTTGTGAGGCTGGTGCTTGCCGCAGTTCGGGCAGAACTTCTTGATCTCGAGCCGGTCCGGGTCGTTGCGGCGGTTCTTCTTGGTGATGTAGTTGCGGTGTTTGCACACCTCGCACGCCAAGGTGATCTTCGGCCGTACATCGGTACTGGAGGCCACGTTCTTTGTCCTTCGTCTACGCGTTCATTTGCCTGTAGCGGTGGGGGGGCTCGATCCCCCGACCTCACGATTATGAGTCGTGCGCTCTAACCAGCTGAGCTACACCGCCCCGGGATCCGGGCGGATGTCCGCCCGCTCACCGAGCCCCCTAACGGAATCGAACCGTTGACCTTTTCCTTACCATGGAAACGCTCTGCCGACTGAGCTAAGGGGGCCTGCCTACTTCGAGGTCCGCGCACGTGGCGCGAGCCTTAAAGAGGGTACAGTCTCGCCGATTGCCGCGCCAAACCGCTGATCACCTCAACCGCTACCGCCCGACTCTAGCCCTCGAGTGATAGGACGGAACAGTGACCGAACCCGGCGCGACCCGCGTGGCGGTGTACCTCGATTTCGACAACATCGTGATCTCGCGCTACGACCAGATCCACGGTCGTAACTCGTTCCAACGGGACAAGGCCGCCGGTTTTCACAAGCACCCGGGCCGGCTGACGCAGGCGACCGTGGACGTCGGCGCGATCATCGACTTCGCCTCGTCGTTCGGCACGCTGGTGCTGACCAAGGCCTATGCCGACTGGTCGACCGACGTCAACGCCGACTACCGCGATCAGCTGGTCGGCCGCGCGGTCGACCTCGTGCAGCTCTTTCCGGCCGCGGCGTACAGCAAGAACGGTGCCGACATCCGGCTTGCGGTCGACGCCGTCGAGGACATGTTCCGGCTGCCCGACCTGACCCACGTCGTCATCGTCGCCGGCGACTCCGACTACATTCCGCTCGCCCAGCGATGCAAGCGTCTCGGCCGCTACGTGGTCGGGATCGGCATCACCGGATCGATCAGCCGGTCGCTCACCGCGGCGTGCGACGAGTACGTCTCCTACGACGCGCTGCCCGGCGTTCCCCCGGTCCAGTCGGACGCGCCGAAGAGACGCCGGACCAAAGCCGACGCCGAGCAGGAGCCCGATGCTCCCGACCCCAAGGCCGCGGCCACCGCGCTGCTCGAGCGCGCGCTGCGCATCGCGCACGGCAAGGACGATTCCGACTGGTTGCACAATTCGGCGGTCAAGGCGCAGATGAAGCGGATGGACCCGTCGTTTTCGGAGAAGTCGCTCGGGTTCCGTTCGTTCAGCGACTTCCTGCGCTCGCACACCGACCTAGTCGAGCTCGACGAGAGCAGCACCATCCGCATGGTGCGGCTGCGCAGCCAGGACTGAGCCGCCGATACGCTGACGGTATGGCTTCGGATCGGCTCTACTTCCGTCAGTTGTTGTCGGGTCGCGACTTCGCGACCGGCGACATGATCGCCCAGCAGATGCGCAACTTCGCCTACCTGATCGGCGACCGCGAGACCGGCGACACCGTGATCGTCGACCCCGCCTACGCCGCAGGCGATCTCGTCGATGCGCTCGAGGCCGATGGCATGCGCCTGTCCGGCGTGCTCGTCACCCACCACCACCCCGACCACGTCGGTGGCTCGATGATGGGCTTCGAACTCAAGGGGCTGGCCGAACTGCTGGAGCGCACGAGCGTGCCGGTACACGTCAACCAGCTTGAGGCGGACTGGGTTTCGAAGGTCACCGGAATCGCTCGCAGCGAGCTCACCGGGCATCAGCACGGCGACGTCGTCAAGGTCGGCGAGATCGACATCGAACTGCTGCACACTCCCGGCCACACCCCGGGCAGCCAATGCTTCCTGCTCGACGGGCGACTCGTCGCCGGCGACACCCTGTTTCTGGAAGGGTGCGGCCGCACCGACTTCCCCGGCGGCAACGTCGACGACATGTTCCGCAGCTTGCAGGCCCTGGCGAAGCTTTCCGGTGACCCGACGGTGTTCCCCGGCCACTGGTACTCCGCCGAGCCCAGCGCGTCCCTGTCGGAGGTGCGCCAGACCAACTACGTTTACCGGGCGAGCAACCTCGACCAGTGGCGCATGCTGATGGGCGGCTGACCTTCGACCGCACAAGGTCCGGTTGACGAAAAAGCGCCGGTCCGAGCGCTGCTGCGCTATTCTCCCGTTTGCTCGGCGCCCCGCGGCGCGTACCGGGAGGACCGCTTGCGATGACGACGCCACCCACTCCCGCCGGCTGGTATCCCGACCCTGACGACGCTGCCGCCCAACGGTATTGGGACGGATCGACATGGACCGAGCACCGCTCACCCGATCCGGCACCGCGGCCCGCTGCGCCGGCGGCCCGGAACAACCGCAGACTGCTGACCGGTTACCTCGCCGCCTGCGGTGCGCTGCTGATCGTGTTGGTCCTCGCGGTGGTCTACGGCGTGTTTCTCAACGACGCCGACGACATCGCCGCCGCCACGAGCACCTTCTCGACCGAGACCACCACCGCGGCGACCACGACCGCCACCGACGAGGCGGATGCGGCCGAAGTCTCCACCCCCGCGCTGCCGCCGGCCGGTGCAGTGACCGTCGACGGGCCGCTGTCGTTCACGCTGGTCGATGTCGAGACTGGGACGACCGTGTCCTCGACCGAGGCGCCCGTCGAGAAGACCGCGACGGGCGAGTACGTCGTCGTGCGCCTGTCGGTGGTCAACAACAGTGACGCCGCCGCGCAATTCCTCGGCACCCTTCAAAAGCTGCACGCCGCCGACACGGTCTACTCCATCGACGACGAGGCGACGTTCTACGTCGGCGGCGGAGTCGTCGAGATTCCATCGGGCGCCGAGGCGCAGGTCGGCCTCGCATACGACGTGCCACCAGGAACGGTGCCGGACTTCGTCGAGGTGCACGCCGATCCGCTCAGCGTGGGTGTGCAGATTCCGCTGCCGTAGCTTTCCGTCAGACTGGCGGGCGTGGCAGACACGCTGTATGCCGACGTGTCGGAGTGGCAGGTCGGCGTCGACGACAGCTATCCGTATTCGGTGTTGTGCATCCGCTCCAACGATGGAACGTATCGAGATCGCCAGTGGCGCAACAACTATGACTGGTGCCGCCGCAATGTCGACAACGGGCGTCTGGCATTTTTCATCGTGTACTTTGTATGGCGGCCCAACTGGCGCGAAACCGTGGACACGTTCCGCGATCAGGTCGGCACCGCCCACCCGAAGATGGCGGTCATGCTCGACGTGGAGTCATGGGGCGGGCAGCTCGGCGGCAACCATTCGACGGGAATCAATGCGACCCACCGCGAGGTCGGGACGTTCGTCGGCAGCGCCGCGAAGGTGATCGGCTACGGCAACGTCAACGACCTGAACTCCCTGTGGCCTCACAAACCGCCGGGCATGCGCCTCGTGGTCGCCGCCTACGGCCACAATCCGCCGTGTCCGGGCAAGGTGGCCCATCAGTACACCGACGGCACTGGATACGGCGGTGGTTTACCGGAGGGTGCACCACCGTTCGGCAACTGTGACATGAACTCGGCCGACGGTCTGAGCCCTGGAGTGTTTGCACGTGCATGCGGCATATCTGCCGAAGATCTCGAATTTCTAGACAAGAGAGCCGCATGGGGGCAAACTTGTAGACCCTAGCGTCAAAAATTCGGGCCGGGGGGCCAAGATGAAGAAGCTAGTGCTGTCCTTCGACCGCAATCGTGGACATTCCGGACCCGAAATCGCCACGAACGCGCTCCGACTTCTCCATTCGCTCGACGAGGCCCCCGATCAAGTTGCGTGGTATCACCCGGGGCTCTCAGCAAATCATGGTTCACCGCTGCACCCCTTCAAGGACGCCGCCGACGACGCTCGCGCGGCCATCGCGGAGGCGTACCGATTTCTGGTCGACCATTGGGAGCCCGGGGACGCGATCTACTTCTTCGGCGTCGGTCGCGGCGGCTACTGCGCCCAAGCGCTGACCCGGCTGCTCGCGACCGTCGGCATCTTGCCCGACCTGGCCGACTTCGTGCTGGACGCATACGCGTTGCCGCGGACGGGTCGCACCGAACAGGACTGGACACGGGTCACGCAGATCGCGGCACGTCTGGCTCCTGAACGCGAAATCCCTGTCTCGGTCCGATTTTTGGGTCTCTGGGACGCGGTGCGCATGCCCGGCTTCACGCGCCGGGCGGTACCGGCCCCCATCGCGAACGTCGAATCCGGCAGGCACGCCGTGGCAATCGACGGCCGGCCCGGCGAACGGTTGACGACCTCGACGTCGGAACGCGTCGAGGAAGTCTGGTTCCGCGGCGCCCACTGTGATGTCGCCGGCGGACCGGGAGCCTGCAGGCAGTTGGCCGAGATCTGTTTCGACTGGGTGCTCGACGGAGCGGTCGGCGCGGGTCTGGCGATGTCCGACGAGCGCATCGACGCGCTGCCTGCGCCCGGGCAGTACGACGCGCTCGCAGAGACCGCCCACACGCTCTCGCTCCGCAGGCTGCCAGAGGACGCCGCCGTGCACGCCAGCGTCGAGCTGTACCTGCGTGACCATCCGCAGTACTGGAAGCGCCTACCGTTCCGCGTGACGTGGTCCGACCTCGACTGGGCGGCGCGCGGTGAGCGCCTGGTCCACGTCGCGGATACGCCGCCGACCGTCGCCGACGCGTCACTCGATGCCTCGTTCGGTGAGCTGGTCAGCAATATCCGAGAGTTGACCCCGGCAACCCGAGTGTGAGATATGTCCGCCGGTCACGATCGTTCCCGGCCAGCCGACTAATCGACGCCCACGCCAATTAGCAAAGGCTGTGGGATCCGCTGCTGCGTGATATACAGCGGTGCGTGGATTCGGATGGGGTTCTCGGCCTGTCGGCCGGTATGTGGACGGCGCTGGCCGCCTGGCTCGCCGTCGCGGTCGGGATAGCCGCGCTGGTGTACGCGTGGCGGCAGTATCAGCGGGTTCGGCGCCAAAGCGAAGAGCTGATGCAGCCCAACGTGGCGATGTTCATGGAACCGGCGGCCAACGACTGGCACCTCATCGAGCTCGTCGTCAAGAACTTCGGTCGCACACCGGCCTACAACATCCGCTTCGACTTCGCGCACCCGCCGACGGTGGCCAAGTACGAGAACGTCTACGACGACCGCTACGTCGACATCGCCCCTCTGAACCTGCCTGCCGAAATCCCTTATCTGGCACCAGGACAGGAATGGCGCATCGTGTGGGATTCGGCGCTGGACCGCCGCGAGCTCGGCGAGGCCATCGCGTCCCGGTTCGACGGCGCGATCACTTACTACGACAGGCACGGGCAGGCCAAGAAAAAAGATTCCCGACGCCGCTACCGCTCCACGGCGGTGCTGGACTGGTCCACGCTGCACCCGGTTGAGCGACTCGAGCTGTTGACGACCCACGACCTGGCCCGCCAGGAGAAGCAGAAGCTCGAACTGCTGCGCCATCTGCTGACCTACTACCAGTACGCGGCCGGCGAGAGCCGCGAAGACGTGCTGCGCCAGGAGATCAATCGCGTGCGGTCCGCGGTTGACGAGCTGCGTGACCGATACCGGACGGAATCCGAAGGCCCACAACGGAAGCCGCGCAACGGCGCCGCGCCCGGTCGACCGGTCGACATCGACGCGGAGTTCGAGGAAGCGCACACGCAGATCCTCAGGACCGATACGGCCCGGCATCGCATCGCCTGACACGCCGCGCGGTGGAGCCCGGTAACCCCTCGCTACCGGGCTGTCTCAACGGTAGAAAGGTGGCGACCAGACGTCGCGCGTAGCGAGCTACCCCAGTCTCTTGCATTCGTAGCGAGGTTTCGTAACATCGATACGATTAGCCGCCGCATTCAAAGGAGAAGCGATGAGCAACCTCGTTGGCTATGAACTCACGGATTCCGTCGCCACGATCACCCTGGATGACGGCAAGGTCAATGTCCTCGGCCCCGCCATGCAGACCGCGATCAACGAGGCGCTCGACCGCGCCGAGACGGACGGCGCGAAGACGGTGGTGATCGCGGGCAACGGGCGCGTGTTCAGCGGCGGGTTCGACCTGACCGTGTTTCAGTCCGGCGATGCACAGGCGGCCCACGGCATGCTCGCGGGCGGATTCGAGCTCGCGGTGCGGTGCTTGACGTTCCCCGTCCCGGTGGTCATGGCCGCGACGGGTCCGGCCATCGCGATGGGGTCGTTTCTGCTGCTTTCCGGCGACCATCGGGTGGGTCAGCCGAAGACGCGCTGCCAGGCGATCGAGGTGGCGATCGGCATGACGATCCCGATCGCTGCGCTGGAGATCATGCGGTTCCGGTTGACCCCCGCGGTCTATCAGCGAGGCGCTGCCCTCGCGTCGACATTCGTCGGCGACGAGGCCGTCAACGGCGGCTGGCTCGACGAGATCGTCGAGGCCGATCGTGTGCTGGCGCGGGCGCAGGAGGTCGCGACGGAGCTCGCGAACACTGTGCACGCCGGCGCGCACGTCGGGACCAAGCTGAAGGCCCGAGAATCGGCGCTGCGGGCCATTCGCGCCGGAATCGACGGCTTGGCAACCGAATTCAGCCTCGGCTAGGTCGGTCCGGTGCCGAGGGCGAAGCAGCGCACGCCCGAACTGAGGGACCATCTGTTGAAGGTGGCGATCGCGACCCTGTCCGAGGAAGGAATCTCTGGCTTCACCACGCGACGGGTCGCCGAGCGGGCGGGCACGTCGGTGCCCGCGGTGTACGAGCTGTTCTCCGACAAGGCCGGGCTGCTGCGGGCGATGGTGTTCGACGGGTTCCGGCTGCTGGGCGCCGAGCTGGAGACGGTGCCGCTGACCGACGATCCGCTCGCCGACCTGGAACGGCTGGTGCCGGTGTTCCGGTTATTCTGCCGGTCCTATCCGCGCCTCGCCCAGCTGATGTTCGCGCGGCCGTTCGCCGAACTCGAGCCCGGACCCGACGAAGCGGCGGCCGGCGCCTCGGTGCGTGAGGCGTTCACGGGACGCATCCAGCGCTGCGTCGACGCGGGGCTGCTGGCCGGCGACGTCGCCGACATCGCCCATGTGCTGCTGGCGCTCGCGCAGGGCCTCGCGGTCCAGGAACTCGGGCGGTGGTTGGGGTCGTCGGCGCCGTCGATCGAGCACCGGTGGAGGCTGGGCGTGCGGTCCCTGCTGGACGGATTGCGCCCCGCCCCATCGTGATTTCGGTGTCCTATCGGTCGCTGAGCGATAGTTAGAGCACCCAAACCCCCCACTTCTGGGGCGTTTGCCCCATGTGAGCGGCCGGCCGGGTGCCACACGATGACGACCATGACCAAAACACCACAGGCCTTCGCGGCCGCCACCAAGACCATGCCCTTACCCGACGGAGACGAGGAGCGCGTCGTCGGCTTCGGCGTCATGGGACTGCCCTTCGTCAACGGCGACTACCTCGCCTACCGCGACTTCCCCGAGACATCCTTCTCGCCTGCCTACAAATCGGTGTGGCACCGCACGCCGGACGGCGTGTGGACCTTCTACGCCACGACACCCGGCCCTCAGAGCTGCTCGCGGTACTTCAGCTCGGCGACACCGGTCGATCCGGTTGTATGCGCCATCGACGCCGAGTGGCTGACACCGTGGTCGCTCGCGATTTCGATTGCCGGAGTGTTGGATTGGCGTGTCGACATCGAGACGACCCCGGGCTCGCGGCTGATGAGCGCCATCGGGTCACACATACCCGCCGCGGCCGCCCGCAACCGACGGATGCTGCGGGTGATGAGCCGGATCGTCGGGCCGGTGCTCGGCATCGGCAGGGTGCGACTGACCGGCAACCTGCCCAACGGTCAGGAGTTCCGCATCGCGCCCAGGAGGGTGTGGGCGGTCGCCGACTCGTCGGCCGTCGTGCGGGGCGTCGACCTCGGCCCCGTCGGTCCGCATCCGGTGCAGGGCAACCTGGCCGACTTCCAACTGCCGCAGCGCGGCATCTGCGTGGTGGCGCAGGGCCGGTTCGAGGCGTTCGACGTCGCACGGCACCGCGATGCCGACCGTCTTGACCTAACGGGCTGATCCGGCCATGCCGACGGTGCAGAATCGGGCTGTGGCCGGTCCCAGCACCCCGCAGGCGCATCCGACCCGGGCGGAAGTGCTCGCGGCGCTGTCGGTCGCCGTCGACCTCGGCCTGGGCCAGCCCGCCGAACACATGCTGCGGTCCGCGCTGATCGCGACACGGCTGGCCGACCGCCTGAATCTGACTGCACAGCAGCGCGATTGCATCTATTACACGACGCTGATCATGTGGATCGGCTGTCATGCCGACTCGCACGAGTACGCCCGGTGGTTCGGCGATGACATTGCGGTGAGACGTAGCTCGTACCTCGTCGACTGGTCCGGACTGCCGTACCACCGCTTCCTGCTGGCCAACCTCGGCCGCGGTGAGTCGCTGCTCACCCGGCTGAAGACGGCGGCGACGCTGTATGCCAATGCGCGCGGACACATCTCGCAGCTGATCCACTCACATTGCACGTCTGCCGGACTGCTGGCCGAGCGCATCGGCCTCGGTGCCGACGTGCAGCACGCGCTGCGCCACACCTTCGAACGCTACGACGGCGGCGGGCTGCCGAACGGCGCCTCCGGCGACGGGATACCGATCGAGATGCGGGTGGCTCAGGTCGCCGACATGGTCGAGGTGCACCAGCGCGAGTACGGCGTCGACGGTGCCGTGGCGATGGCCCGCAGCAGACGCGGCGGCCAGTTCGACCCCGTGGTCGTCGACGCGTTCGTCGCCGATCCGGACGACGTCCTGTCGGTGCCGTCGACAGGAGACGCGTGGGCGACGGCGCTGCGGTACGCGCCCGATCGCGGCACACATCTCGACGGCGACGCGCTCGACACGCTGCTGATGGCGCTGGGTGAGTTCGTCGACCTCAAATGCCCGTTCACGCTCGGGCATTCGCGCGCGGTCGCCGAACTTGCCGCATCCGCCGCCGAGGTGCTCGGGTTCGACCCGGAGGCGGTCGCGACGGCGCGGCGCGCGGGGTACGTGCACGACCTCGGCCGGATCGGCGTCTCGAATCAGGTCTGGTCGAAACCGGCCACGCTCAGCATGGCGGAGTTCGAGCGGATGCGGCTGCACCCGTATCTGACCGAACGAATCCTCTCGCAGGTACCGGCCCTGAGGGAGATCGCGGCCGTCGCGGCCAACCACCACGAATGTCTCGACGGCTCAGGGTATCCGCGGGGCCTGGCCGCGCGACAGCTCGCGATGCCCGATCGCCTGCTGGCGTGCGTGGTGAGTTATCAGAGCGCGCTGGAACCGAGGCCCTACCGGGAGGCGCTGGGCCCCGCAGGCGCGGCCCGACGACTGCGGGAGCGGGTGTCGAAGGGGCAGTTGGACTCCGCCGCCGCCGACGCGGTGCTGCAGGCATCCGGGCACGCGTCGGGCAGGCGTGCGCCCAGGCCCGACGGGCTCACCGCCCGCGAGGTCGAGGTGCTGCGCCTGGTCGCACAGGGGGCGAGCAATAAGGACATCGCGGCCAGGCTGGTCCTCAGCGAGAAGACCGTGCGCAACCATGTCGAGCACGTGTACGCCAAGATCGGCGTCTCGAACCGGATCGGCGCAAGCATGTACGCGCTGGAACACGGGCTCGGGTCAGCCTGAGCCGGTGAGCAGTTCCCCCGCCCGGCGGTGATCGTCGTCGGCGTCGAGGGTGAGCACTCCGACGACGTCGCCGCCCGCTTCGTACCAGACGGTGAACCCGGTGTGGTGGTCGACGAACCGGGCACGGTCGTAGCCGACTCCCCACCCGCGGTACTTGAGCACGGAAGTGCCGATGGTGCAGGAGAACCCGGGCACGGTGTCCCAAGCTGCGGAGAAACCCGCGGCGGTCAGCCCGGCGACATGGCCCTGATGCGCGGCATCACGCCAGTGCTCGGCCGGGATCCGCCGGCCGGCGGTCACGTTGTGCGCCAGCGCGACATCGCCCGCGGCGTACACGTTGCGCGCCGACGCGTGCATGTGCTCGTCGACGACGATGCGCCCGTCGAGGGCCTGCAGACCGGCATTCTCGGCGAGGCGGATGTCGGGGCGTACCCCCGTCGCGCATACCACGAGGTCGGCGTCGACGGTCTCGCCGCTGCCCAGCGTCACGCGGGTGTCCTCGATCGCGGCCACAGTCGTCTCACCGGCGAACCGAACACCGTTGTCCGACAGCAACTTAGCGACACGTTCCCCGGCCTCGAGGCCGAACCTGCGCTGCAGCGGGACGTGTTCGGCGGCGACAATCATCGTGGCCACCCCGCGCGCGGCGAGGCACGACGCGGCCTCGCAGCCGATCAGTCCGGCGCCGATGACCACGGCGCAGTCGGAGTACCGCGCGGCCATCTTCAGCGCGACCGCGTCGGCGAACGAACGCAGCGTCAACGCGGACTCCACACCGGGGATCGGCGGCCGCACCGGGACGGAGCCGGAGGCCAACACGAGATGCCAGTAGGGGTAACGCTGACCGCCCGCCGTCACCACCTCCTGGCGGTCGACGTCGATGCGGTCGACGGTGACCCCCCGGATCAGATCGACGGCGTTGCGTTCGAACCACCGCTCGCTGTGCAGTGCGAGGTTGGTGTCGCGACCGCAGAGAAAGTCCTTGCTCAGCGGCGGCTTCGCGTACGGCAGCGCCGGATCGGTGGTCAGGATGCGCACCGGGATGTCGGGGTGTTTGCTCCGGAACGTTTCCGCAGCGCTCAGCCCGGCCGGCCCGCTGCCGACGGCTACAAACCCTGGAGCCACCACGGGTCCTGGGTACCAACTTCTGCGCCTCGATAACCGTGCGCCGGCGATTTGCCGCCGCGGCTAGTCGGTGATGCCCCAGACGAGGCAGAACGTATGCCCCGCCGGATCGCGGAACACCCGGAACTTCGAGTCCTCCTCGGCGCCGGCCACCCGCGTGGCGCCGAGGTCGAGCACCTGGTGTTCGGCCGCGTCCGGATCGTCGACCTGGATGTCGAGGTGGAACTGTTGCGAACCGTGCGGATCGGGGAAGCGTGGCGGCTCGTGCTCCGGTGAGTATTGGAACGCCAGCCGTCGGCCCTGCGGATCGGTGAGCACCACCCAGGTGTCGTCTTCCTTGGCGATGTCGCCGCCGAGGACGCCCGCGTAGAAGATGGCGAGCCGCATCGGATCCTTGCAGTCGACGACGGTTGATCGCAGCTTTCCGAGCATGCGTGCCGGGTTGCCGGTATCCAGGCGGCGCAAACGACGTTATGGCACCATCTGCGCATGAACCCCGAGGACGACCCGGAGGCGCGTATCCGGCAGCTGGAGCAACCGCTGGCCGACCGCGGCGCCGTCGAATTGGGCACATCGCAGCGGTCCGCAAATGACTACCAGACGTCAGCGCTACCCCCGCCGGTCTACGCGCCGCACCAACCTTTCCCCGCGCAGTCGCCGTACAGCGCGCCGCCGTTCGGGGTGTCCTTCCCGCCCGGGCCGGCGAAGAGCGGCGCACCACTCGGGTTGATATTCGGACTGGTCGCCGCGGTTGCGGTGTTCATCGTCACCGGCATCGGTGCGCTGGTGTGGACGCTGAATTCGAAGACGGAGGAGATCACCGGTCGCCCCGGCATTTCCATCGCGACCGGGGACGATCCCCGCGGCGGCAGCGTGACGATCGGCCCCTCCCGCGGGGCGCCAACCGTCGTGCTGCCCACTCAGCTGCCGAACGACGAACCCAAGGTCGCCGTCGCGCCGGCCGGCGGGAACTACAGCGTCTCCGGGGTCGAGAGGAACGAGACCGTCGAGTGCAATGGCAGCAACATCACCGTCAGCGGAGTCAACAACACGGTGACCCTGCTCGGTCACTGCCTGAGCGTGACGGTATCGGGCGTCGAGAATCAGGTGAGCATCGACAGCGCCGACGAGATCGGCGCGTCAGGGTTCGACAACCAGGTGATCTTCCACTCCGGTGATCCAGAGGTGAACGTGTCGTCGAGGAACACCGTCACCCGAGGCTAGGTGCGCCACTGCAGGATTCGCTCGGCCAGCTCGGGGCCGCAGTCCTCCTGCACGAAGTGGCTGCCGTCGATACGGGCATGGGGTTGACCGGACGCGCCCGGGACGTGCTCGATCAGCGGACGGTCGGCGCGGCCGAGGATGGGATCCTTCGCGCCGAAGATGCACAGGAACGGTTTCTCCCAGCGCCCCAGCGTATCCCACGCCGCGCGATTGGCCGGTAACGCGGGATCGTCCGGTTCCGTCGGCACCAAGGCGGGGAAGGCGCGGGCCCCGGCCTGAAAGCGCTTGTGGGGGAACGGCGCATCGTATCCGGTGCGAATGCGTGCCGGCACATCGGTGACCGTGCCCATCGCGACGATGCGTCCGGCCGGGAACACCGGCGTGTACCGCGCGAATGCGCGCCAGATCCGGAACGGAAGGTTCGCCCTGTTCTGTCCGGCCGGCAGGAAGCCGTTGGCGACGACGACGCGCGCGATGCGCTCGCCCTGCTCAGCGGCGATGCGCAGCCCGATCAATGAACCCCAGTCCTGCACGAAGATCGTGGTGTCGCGCAGGTCGAGCGCGGTGAACCAGGATGTGACCCACTCGACGTGGCGTAGATAGGTGTAATCCTCTGTGCGAGAGGGCTTGTCGGAACGACCGAACCCGATGAGGTCGGGCGCCAGTACCCGGAAGCCGCCAGCGGCCAGGGGAGGAATCATGGTGCGGTACAAGTAACTCCACGTCGGTTCGCCGTGCAGCAGGACGATGGGCCGGCCGTCGGCGGGGCCTTCGTCGACGTAATGCAACCGCAGCGGCTCGGTGTCGGACGCGGTGACGTCGACGTAGTGCGGCGCGAACGGATAACCCGCGAGGTTCGCGAAGCGGTCGTCGGGTGTGCGCAGAACGTCCATATGTGCTCCTCTCCGCCTCCTGCAGCTTAGGGCGTATCCCCCGATCGGTGGACACGCAATTCGACCGGCTCACCCTCCGGCCGGTCGACATACACAAGCCCCGCGGCGCAGCACTCTTGAGTCATCGCCGGAACACCGGCAGAGAACACGAACACCGAACTCAACGAGGAGATCGACATGAACGCCACCACCACCCGCCGCATCGCCCAGTTCTTCGCCCTGCCGGTCGTCGCCGCCGGAATCCTGGCCGGAGCCCTCGGCTTCGCCGGTGCCGCCAATGCCGGCACCTACTCGCAGGACACCACGCCGCGGCCGGGCCTCGTCGCCACGCCGAACGTCAAGGCACACCCGGCCACCGGTGCCCACCGCAACCACGGCATCAACCACCTGCAGCGGGTCCAGCCGGACTACCGCCGCTGATCACAAGCGCTTACCTCCACAGAGGCCCTCCCGGGCGGCGTATTTCCGGGAGGGCCTCCCATGTCAGCGCTGGTCAGCCCCGCGCCACCGGGCGCGACGGGTCCGAACTCCATTCCGACCACGAACCGGGAAACAGCGCGGCGTCCACTCCCGCCGCGGCCAGGCCGGCGATCGTCACGGCGGCCGTCACACCCGACCCGCAGTACACCGCGACATCGCCTGCGTCCTCGAACGCGCGGGCGAGGACGGCGTCGGCGATCAGGGTGCCGTCGTCGGCCAGCAGGCGGGTGCTCGGGACGTTGACAGCGCCGGGGATGTGCCCGGCGACCGGGTCGACGGGTTCGACGTCGCCGCGGAACCGTTCCGGCGCCCGCGCGTCGATCACGAGCCGCCCCGGGTCCTGCAGTGCGTCCGCGGTGACGGTCCGGCGGGCCCCGGCGTACAGGTCGAGGTGTGCGACGGTGACGTCGCCGGGTTGAGGGTCGACGGGACCGATTTGCAATGCGCCGCCGGCGCTCGTCCACGCCGCGAGCCCACCGTCGAGGATGCGGACGGCGTCGATGCCGGCCGCGGTCAGCACCCACCAGGCGCGCGCGGATCCGGCGCGATTCCAGTCGTCGTACACCACGACCGGCACCCCGGTCCGCACGCCCCAGCGACGGGCGGCCGCTTGGAGTGCGGTCCCGGACGGCAGCGGGTGCCGTCCACGGCCTTCGACGGTGTGATCGCTCAGCTCGTCCTCGAGGGAGACATACACCGCCCCGGGCAGGTGTCCCCGTTCGTAGGCTGCGCGGCCGTCGGGCTCGGCAAGCTGCCACCGCACGTCCAGCAGCGTCAGCGGTTCACCCGCATCGAGTCGCCGCGCCACCTCCGCGGCCGAGATCCACACCGTGTCGCGTGCGCTCATACCTCAGACGGTAGCGGCGATCGGAGGGCCGATCTCCTCGGCCAGCGTCTCGATGACGCGGGACAGCTCGTCGACCAGCCAACTGTCGCTACGCCGCCGGTACACCTCGAGCAGCGAGCGGTAGTACCACAGATGTTCCTGCGGATCGTCGGTGTTGAAGCGCTGCCACACCTTCGGGCCGAAGCGGCGCAGGTCCCGCAGGATCGCCCTGGCGTTGTCCAGTTTGTCGGCCATCGACACGCGAATCGTGCTGTCCGAGGCCGTATTCAAGTGTTCGATGTAGTTCTGCTTGCGCTCGCGCCACGGCGGTTTCGGCGTCACGACCGTATCGCTGCACTCCTCGACGATGCCGGCGACCTCTGGACCGAAGCGCTCTTCGATCGTCGCGAGTGTCGCGTCACCGCCCTGATCCTCGGCGGCGTCGTGCAGCAGAGCGGCGATCGCCTCGGTCTCGGTGCCGTCGGCCTCGATCACCAACCCGGCGACCGACAGTAGATGACCGACGTACGGCACCTCGGAGGCCTTGCGGGTCTGGGTGCGGTGCAGTTCGGCGGCGAACCCCAGCGCCTCATGGAATTTTGTGCCCAGGCGCGGTGATGTCGTTTCGCTCACCTCATACTCCTCCCTCAGGCCGTCGGCGGGGGCGGGTCGAGCATCACGGCCCGGTCGCCGTTCCAGCGATAGCGCGCGCTGTGAATCGCCGCGGGCGCACAGGCGTTGCACTCGCCGGGCACCTTGTAGTTGAGCACGACTGTGTCGTCGCTGCTGGCCGCGGAGTCCAGTGAGGTGAAGCCGTACGCCTTGGACGTACCAGTTCCGACGTACTCGCCGCGATGGAACAGCAGGGCCTGCACGGGCGAACTGCCGGTGCCGCCTTCGGTCGTCACCAAGATCGTGGAGAGTTCGGAGCACGGGTCGTAGTTGCTGTCCACGGGTGTGCTGTCCCATGGGGACCCGGTGAGTGGTTCGAACGGCAGCTGGGCGAACGCGAGGCGTATCGCGTCGTCCTGGTCGGGGCTACACGTCGGCTGGGCTGCCGCGACCGGTGTCGCGATCATCGGAATACAGGCGGCTGCGCTGGCGGCCATGGTCAACATCGCGGCCATCGAACGATTCATCGAAACGTGGCTTTCCCTGACTCGGTCGCTTGCAAACGTCCACCGCCACGGTAAACCCCCGTCCCCGTCGGACCCACGACCTATCGTTGGCGGCGATGGCGCTTCACATCCACCGGGCCGAACGCACCGATCTTCTCGCCGACGGGCTGGGCGCTCTGCTCAGTCATCCCCTGTCGGACCCGTTCGCCGAGGAGCTGGTCATCGTGCCGGCCAAGGGGGTCGAGCGCTGGCTGAGCCAGCGGTTGAGCCATGTGCTGGGGCGTGGCGCCGGCGCCGACGGTGTCTGCGCAGGTATCGCGTTCCGCAATCCGCGCTCGCTGATCGCGGAGTTGACCGGAACCGGCTCCGGCAGGACTGGCGGCACCGCCGCCGTAGAGGACCCGTGGTCGCCCGACGCGATGGTGTGGCCATTGATGGAGGTCATCGACGCCGCCTGCCCCGAGGACTGGTGTAAACCGCTGGCCACCCACCTCGGCCACTTCGAGGCCGGCGAGGAGCGGGAACTGCGCCAGGGCCGGCGCTACGCCGTCGCTCGCAGGCTCGCGGGGCTGTTCGCCTCCTACGCCCGCCAACGTCCACAGCTGCTGATCGACTGGGAAAACGGCGCCGACGGCGACATCGCGGCCGACCTCGCCTGGCAGCCGCCGCTGTGGCGCGCGCTCATCGAGCGCGTCGGCGCCGACACCCCGCACGTTCGGCACGCGAAAACCGTTGCGCGGCTGCGCGAATCGCGTGCCGATCTGCCCGAGCGACTGTCGCTGTTCGGGCACACCCGGCTGCCCCGCACCGAGATCGAACTGCTTGACGCGCTTTCCACACACCACGCCCTGCACCTGTGGCTGCCGCACCCGAGCGACGATATGTGGCAGCAACTCAAGGCGTTGCAGGGCCAGATCCCCCGCCGCGAGGACGACAGTCACCGCCGGGTCGGCCATCCCCTGCTCGCCACGCTCGGCCGCGACCTTCGCGAACTGCAGCGCGCACTGCCGACCGACCCCCGGACCGACGAATACCTCGGCGGCAGGCAGCGCCGCGACACCCTCCTCGGGTGGTTGCAGTCCGACATCGCGGCCAATGCGATCCGGCCGCAAGGCCGGGCACACCTCGCCACCGACCTCTCGGTACAGGTGCACAGCTGCCACGGACCGGCCCGCCAGATCGACGTGCTCCGCGAGGTGCTGCTCGGTCTGCTCGCCGACGACGAGACCCTCGAACCGCGCGACATCCTCGTCATGTGCCCGGACATCGAGACCTACGCGCCTCTGATCGTGGCCGGCTTCGGCCTCGGCGACATGATCAAGGGTGTGCATCCGGCCCACCAGCTGCGCGTCCGCCTCGCCGACCGGTCGCTCGTGCAGACCAATCCACTGCTCGGCGTGGCCTCCCAGCTGCTCGCGTTGGCGGGTGGCCGCGCCACCTCGAGCGAAGTGCTCAACCTCGCGCAGGCCGCGCCGGTGCGGGCCCGCTTCGGCTTCACCGACGACAACCTCGAAGACATCACCCGCTGGGTGCGCCAGGCCAACATCCGCTGGGGCTTCGACACCGAGCACCGCAAACCCTACTGTGTCGACTTCGTCCAGAACACATGGCGTTTCGGCATCGACCGGGTGCTGGCCGGGGTGGCCATGTCCGACGACTCGCACGCCTGGATCGACACCACGCTTCCCCTCGACGACGTGAGCAGCAACCGGGTCGACCTGGCGGGCCAGCTGGCCGAGTACGTCGACCGCCTGCGGTGTGCCGTTCAATCCCTCACCGGCACAAGGCCGCTTGTTCAGTGGCTGCAGGCGCTGAGCGACGGCATCGGCCTGTTGACCCGCGTGGGTGACGACGACGTCTGGCAGGCCGCCCAACTCGACCGCGAATTCGCCGACGTGCTCGCCACGGCGGGTACCCGCGCCCACACCGCGATGCGGCTCTCCGACGTCCGAGCACTGCTTGACCGCCACCTCGCCGGCCGGCCCACCCGCGCCAACTTCCGCACCGGCACGCTGACCGTCTGCACCATGGTGCCGATGCGATCGGTGCCGCACCGCGTCGTGTGCCTGGTCGGCCTCGACGACGGCGTGTTCCCGCGTTTGGGCGTGGTCGACGGCGACGACGCGCTGGCCCGCGAACCGATGACCGGTGAGCGCGACATCCGTTCCGAGGACAGGCAATTGCTGCTCGACGCCATCGGCGCGGCCACCGAGACACTGGTGATCACCTACACCGGCGCCAACGAATACTCCGGTCAGGAACGCCCGCCGGCCGTCCCGCTCGCCGAGTTGCTCGACACGCTCGACCGCACCACCGAGCATCCGGTCCGCGAGGCGATCGTGGTGAAACATCCGCTGCAACCGTTCGACACCCGCAATGTCATCCCCGGGAAACTGATTCCGAACGTGCCGTTCACGTTCGACTCCACGGTCAAGCGCGCGGCGCTCACCCGCGCCGCCGAACGCGCAGAGCGGCCGAGATTCGTCTCCGGCCCGCTGCCCGCTCCCTCGCCCGACGACGTCGTGCTCGCCGACCTGGTCGCGTTCTTCCGCGACCCCGTTAAGGGATTCTTCCGCGCCCTGGACTACACGTTGCCGTGGGAGGTCGACGGCGTCGAGGACGCGATGCCTGTTGATATCGACGCGCTCGAGCAGTGGGCGGTCGGCGATCGCATGTTGCGGGACATGTTGAGCGGTATGGATTCCGATCAGGCCCGCCAGGCTGAGTGGCGGCGCGGCACCCTGCCGCCCGGCCACCTCGGCTGGCGCCGAGCGAACGAGATCTGCGACCAGGCGTCGCTGATCGCGGACGCCGCACGGCCGTACCGGGGCGCCGACCCGACCGCGGTCGACATCGACGTCGAGATCGGCGCCGGCCGCCGGATCACCGGCACCGTCACGCCCGTCTACGGTGAGCGGCTGGTCTCGGTCACCTACTCCAAGCTCGACGGTCGCCATCTGTTGCAGCCGTGGATTCCGTTGCTGGCGTTGTTCGCTCACGATCCCAGCCGCGAGTGGAAGGCGATCAGCATCGGCCGCGCCCGCCGCGGCACCACGCCGCGGATCGAGTCAATGGGCAGGCCGTCGGAGCATGCGCGGGAGTTGCTCGCCGACCTGGTCGCGATGTACGACCAGGGTCGCCGCGAACCGCTTCCGCTGCCGGTGAAAACGTCTTACGCCTGGGCCGAAGCCGTGCACGGCCAGGGCGATCCGGAACAACGCGCGGGGTTCAAGTGGCGGTCGGGCATGTACCCCGGCGAGGAGGACGAACCCGCATACCAGCTGGCGTTCGGCAAGGGCACCTGGTTGAAGCACCTCGTGGAGCGGGGCCTGGATTCGTACTCGGGTCGACTGTGGCTGCCGATGCTGCGGGCGCTGGAGACGTGATGGAACCCTTCGATCTGCTGGGCGAGCTGCCCGCCGAACGTTCGACCACGGTGCTGGAGGCCAGCGCAGGGACCGGGAAGACGTTCGCGCTGGCCGGGCTCGTCACACGTTACCTCGCCGAGGGAGTCGCGACGCTCGACCAGATGCTGCTGATCACGTTCAGCCGCGCGGCCAGCCAGGAATTGCGTGATCGGGTGAGGCGCCAGATCGTCGACGCCGTCCAGGCTTTCATCGATCCGGCCGGCGTCGAGGTCAACGAGATCGTCGAGCACCTGCTCGACGGCACCGCTGAGCAGGTCGCCGCGCGCGAACGCCGTCTGCGCGATGCGCTGGCCGCATTCGACGCCGCGACGATCGCCACCACCCACCAGTTCTGCCAACTGGTTCTCAAATCGCTTGGTGTGGCGGGTGACAGCGACTCGCGGGTCACGCTCGTCGAGAGCCTCGAGGAACTGGTCATCGAGATCGTCGACGATCTCTACCTGCACCACTTCGGCCGTGAGCGTGACAACCCGGTGCTGACCTATCCCGATGCGCTGCGCCTGGCAAAGCAGGTCGTCGAGCATCCCGCGACCGAGCTGCGGCCAAAGGACCCTCCACCGGATTCCCGTGCCGCCGTCTGCATCCGGTTCGCGAAAGACGTTCTGGACGAACTGGATAAGCGCAAGCGGCAGCGAGGCATCCTCGGCTACGATGACCTGCTGAGCCGGTTGGCCGACGCGCTGGACGCCGACGACTCCGCGGCGCAGCTGCGCATGCACCAGCGTTGGCCGATCGTGATGGTCGACGAGTTCCAGGACACCGATCCCGTCCAGTGGCGCGTGATCGACCGCGCCTTCACCAAACGGTCGACGCTGATCCTCATCGGCGATCCCAAGCAAGCGATCTACGCGTTCCGCGGCGGCGACATCGTCACCTATCTGAGTGCGGCCTCCAAGGCCGACGTCCAGAAGACGTTGGCCATCAACTGGCGCAGCGACGAGGCGCTGGTGACGCGGTTGCAGGCGGTGCTGCGTGGTGCCCAACTGGGCCACGAGAAGATCGTCGTGCACGACGTCGCTGCCAGGCACACGGGCTCGCGGTTGGCCGGAGCGCCGTGCAACGATCCGTTCCGGCTGCGCGTCGTGTCCCGGAACACCCTGGGCCGCAGCCGAACCGGTGTCATACCGATCGACCAGCTGCGCACACACATCCCCAAGGATCTGGCGGCCGACATCGGCGCACTGATCGATGCGGAGGCGACGTTCGACGGTCGCCGCCTCGGGGCGGGCGACATCGCGGTCATCGTCGAGAACCACCGCGACGCAAGGGTCTGCTACCGAGCGCTGTGTGACGCGGGCATCCCCGCGGTGTACACCGGCGACTCCGACATCTTCAACTCCGACGCCGCCGAGGACTGGCTGGCGTTACTCGAGGCGTTCGACCAGCCGCACCGGCCCGGGGTCGTGCGCGCGGCCGCCGCGACCATGTTCTTCGGTGAGACCGCCGAATCGCTCGTCGCGGGCGGTGACCCGCTGACCGATCGCATCGCAGAAACGTTGCGGGAGTGGGCAGGTCACGCCCGCGAGCGCGGGGTGGCGGCGATCTTCGAGGCCGCGCAGCTCGCCGGCATGAGTGATCGCGTGTTGTCCTGGCGCAACGGTGAGCGCCAGATGACCGACCTGGCCCACATGACGCAGCTGCTGCAGGAGGCCGCGCACCGCGAGCACTTCACCCTGCCGGCGCTGCGCGACTGGCTGCGGGCCCAGCGCGAGGAGCGCAGCGGAGCAGCGGAGAGGTTCCGCCGCCTCGACAACGATGCCGCGGCGGTTCAGGTGATGACAGTTTTCGTGGCCAAGGGGTTGCAGTTTCCGGTCGTCTATCTGCCGTTCGCGTTCAACCGCCATGTGTGGGAGCCCGAGACCGTGCTCTACCACGAGGGCGACACCAGATGCCTGCACATCGGTGGCAACGACAGCCCCGACTTCCACGCGGTGTCGAAGATCGGCCGTGAAGAGGACGCCAGCGACGACAGCCGCCTGATGTACGTGGCGATGACGCGCGCGCAGTCGCAGCTGGTCGCCTGGTGGGCGCCGTCGCGCGACGAGCCCAACGGCGGGCTGTCGCGGCTGCTGCGCGGCAGGCGGCCGGGTGAGCCGATGGTGCCGGATGTGGTTGTGCCCAGCAAGGTTTCCGACGATGACGCGATGGCACGGTTCAAGGAGTGGGAGGTCGTCGGCGGTCCCGTGATCGAGGACTCGGTGCCGCGTCCGAGGCGCGCACCCCAAGAGCCGGCCGCTCCCGCCGAGGTCGATGCCCGGCACTTCCACCGATCCATCGACACGGCGTGGCGCCGGACGTCCTACAGCGGGTTGATCCGCGCGGTCGAGGCCACACCGGTCAGCAGCGAGCCCGAGACGGTCGAACTCGACGACGAGGTCGCCGAGATTCCGCTGACCACCGCGGCCGACGGCGCCGACGTGCCGTCACCGATGGCGGAGCTGCCGACCGGGGCGAAGTTCGGCTCGCTGGTGCACGCCGTGCTCGAGACGGCGAATCCGTTCGCCGCCGACCTCGCCGCGGAGCTGGAGGCCCGGATCCGTGAGCATTCGGTGTGGTGGCCCGTCAACGTGGAGGCCACCGAGCTGGCGGCGGCGATGGTGCCGATGCACGACACACCTCTGGGACCGCTGGCCGGAGATACGACGCTGCGGCAGATCGGATTGCGCGACCGGATGCGGGAGATGGACTTCGAATTCCCGTTGGCGGGCGGGGATCTGCGCGCGTCGAGGCCCGACATCCGGCTGAGCCATGTCGGTGAGCTGCTGCGTGCGCACCTGCCCGTGGACGATCCGTTGGCGTCGTACGCGGAACGGTTGACCGGAGCGGGTCTGGGACCGCAGCAGCTGAAGGGATACCTGTCGGGCTCGGTGGACGCGGTGCTGCGGATAGACGGCCGCTACCTCGTCGTCGACTACAAGACCAACTGGCTCGGCGATCCGAACCGGCCTTTGACCGCGGCGGATTACTCGCGGCCGCGGCTGGCCGAGGCGATGCTGCACTCCGACTACCCGCTGCAGGCCCTGCTGTACAGCGTTGTGCTGCACCGCTTCCTGCGGTGGCGGCAGCCGCACTACACGCCTGAACGACATCTCGGCGGCGTGCTGTATCTGTTCCTGCGCGGAATGTGCGGGCCCGACACGCCGACCGTGGACGGGCATCCCGCCGGCGTGTTCAGCTGGAACCCGCCGACGGCGTTGATCACCGCGCTGTCGGATCTGCTCGACTTCGGGAGGGCCGCGGCGTGACGAGCCTGGAATGGCGGCGGGCGGTCAGTGCCACCGGACTGCTGCGCAACTTCACCGAAGCCGAGGTCCTCGGTGCGTCGGATGTGCATGTCGCACAACGGCTCTGCGAGCTTGTCAAGGCACCCGACGAACGGGTCGCGCTCGCGGTCGCGCTCGTGGTGCGCGCGCTACGCAACGGGTCGGTGTGCCTGGACCTGCGGACCGTCGAACAGCAGGTCGGCCTCGACGGGCTGCCGTGGCCCAAGATCGGCGACTGGTTCGCCGCCATCGCCGGGCACCCGCTGACCGGGCAACCGCCGGTGCTGCACGTCGATGGCGACCTGTTGTACCTCGACCGGTACTGGCTCGAAGAACAGCAGGTGTGTGACGACATCCTGCGGATGACCGCCGCCCGGCCGGCCCAGCCGGTGCCCGATCTCGACAGGTTGTTCCCGCCGGGCTTCGAGGAGCAGCGCGCCGCCGCGGAACTCGCGCTGTCGCAAGGGTTGACGGTGCTCACCGGCGGTCCGGGCACGGGTAAGACGACGACGGTCGCGCGCTTGCTGGCCCTGCTCGCGAGCGGTACGCGGCTGCGGATCGCGTTGGCGGCGCCGACGGGGAAAGCGGCGGCGCGACTGCAGGAGGCGGTGCAACTGGAAGTCGACAAGCTCGACGCGTCCGACCGCGAGGCACTGTCCGGCCTGCACGCGACGACGTTGCACCGGCTGCTCGGCAGCCGCCCCGACACGTCGGCGCGGTTCCGCCACAACCGCGCCAACCGGTTGCCACACGACGTGATCGTCGTCGACGAGACGTCGATGGTGTCGCTGACGATGATGGCGCGACTGCTCGAGGCGGTGCGGCCGGATGCGAGGCTCATCCTGGTCGGCGATCCGGACCAGCTGGCGTCGGTCGAGGCGGGTGCGGTACTCGCGGACCTGGTCGACGGTCTCGGCGCAGGTCGCATCGCGGAACTGAAGACGTCGCACCGCTTCGGCGAGTCGATCGGCCGGTTGGCCACGGCGATCCGCACGGGCGACGCCGACGCTGTTGTCGAGGCGTTGCGCGCCGGCGATGAGCACATCGAGTGGGTCGACACCGAGGAGCCGTCCGAACACCTTCGTAAGGTGTTGGTGCCGAACGCGATCGCGCTGCGCACGGCGGCGATTCTCGGCGACGCCGACGCGGCGCTGGCCATCTTGACCGAGCACCGGCTGCTGTGTGCGCATCGTCGCGGGCCGTACGGGGTGCGGTACTGGAATCACCAGGTGGAGCGGTGGCTGTCGGAATTGACCGGCGAGCCGATCTGGTCGACGTGGTACGCGGGGCGACCGGTCCTGGTGACGGCGAACGACTACGGACTCAACCTCTACAACGGCGACACCGGCGTCACGGTGCTGCGCGACGGCGTGCTGCGCGCGGTCATCGCGGGCACCGAACGGCTGGAGTTCGCGACCAGCCGGCTCGCCGAGGTCGACACCATGCACGCGATGACCATCCATAAGTCACAGGGCAGCCAGGCCGACGAGGTGACCGTGTTGCTGCCGCCGGACGATTCGCGGCTGCTCAGTCGCGAGCTGTTCTACACCGCGGTCACCAGGGCCAAGAAGAAGATCCGCGTCGTCGGGCCGGCGGCATCGGTGCGCGCCGCCGTCGAGCGGCGGGCGGTACGCGCCTCGGGCCTTTCGCGCCGCCTCTCATCCAGCGCCACCTGACCCGCTGATGTTTAGCGTCGCCTGAGTCCAGGGCACTCCTCCCAGCGATTGTGGTGTAGCGCACACGCCACCCGGGTGGACGGAGCCTGTGATGACTGCGGAGAACCAGGTCACGCCGACCGACGTCGACAAGGCACTTCTCGGCAGCGCGACGTACCGAAGCCTAGGCGAACAGCGACTCTCGCCGCGAGAGGAACGCTTCGAGAAGGGCCGCCGCACAGTCGGCCTGTTCCTCGCCCCGCTGCTGACCGTCGTCTTCCTCGTCCTGCCGCTGGACATCCCGCGTGAACAGCAGGTGCTCGGCGCGGTCCTGCTCGGCGTGATCGCGCTGTGGATCAGCGAGGCGGTGCCGATCCCGATCGGCGGCCTGCTCGGCGTCGCGGTGGCCGTGTTCCTCGGAGTCGCACCGGTCGACGACGTGCTCGGTCCGTTCGGGTCATCGACGATCTTCACGTTCATCGGCGCCTTCATCCTCGCCCAAGCGATGCTCAAACACGGTGTGGCGCGGCGTTTCGCGTTTCGCATCCTGGCCCTGCCGCGGGCGGGCCGCTCGACCACCGGCGTCATCCTCGCGTTCGGCGCGATCACATGCCTGCTGTCGGCGTTCGTCTCGAACACCGCAACGGTGGCCATGCTGCTGCCGACGGCGATCGGCATCCTGTCCGTCATCGCCAAACTGCTGCAGCAGCGCGGCGACGTCGACGCCGACTTCGACCCGCAACGGCTGCGGGTGGGCGCCGCGCTCATGCTGATGCTCGCCTACGGCGCCAGCGTGGGTGGCCTGCTCACGCCGGTCGGTAGCCCGCCGAACCTGATCGGGCGCGGGCTGATCGAAGAGGCCACCGGCGAGCGGATCAGCTTCGGCCAGTGGATGGCGATGGCGATCCCCATCTGCCTGGTGATGTTCCTGTTGCTGGCGCTGATCATGTTGCGGCTCAACAAACCCGAGATCAAACGCATCGACGGGGTGGCCGAGTATGTGGCCAGCGAACGCGAGAAACTCGGTTCGCTGTCGCGGGCGGAGAAGAACACGCTCATCGCGTTCGCCGTGACCGTGACGCTGTGGATCCTGCCCGGCGTCGTCGCCTTGATCACCGGCACCGAGTCCAACGTGTACGAGTTCGTCAGCGACCGCCTCGACGAGGGTGTCGTCGCGGTGTTCGGCGCGTCGCTGCTGTTCCTGCTGCCGACCGACTGGCAGAGTCGCGAGTTCACGCTGCGCTGGAAGGACGCCGCCGAAATCGACTGGGGCACAATCATCTTGTTCGGCACCGGCATCATCTTCGGCTCACTGATCTCGTCGACCGGGCTGGCCGAGACCATCGGTACCTCCGTCAACGACGCTCTCGGCCTGACCAGCAGCGTCGCGATCACCATATTCGCCGTGCTGCTGGCGATCATCGTCTCCGAAACCACCAGCAACACCGCATCCGCCGCGGTGGTCGTCCCGATCGTGATACCCGTGGCGGTGGCCGCGGGCGTCAACCCGTTCGTGCCCGCATTGGCGGCCACGTTCGCGGCGTCGTTCGGCTTCATGCTGCCGGTGTCCACGCCGCAGAACGCGATCGTCTACGGCTCGGGCGTCGTGCCGATCACGAAGATGATCCGCTCCGGCGTCACGTTCGACATCGCGGGCGCTATCCTGATCATCGTTCTGTTGCCGTTGATGATCAGCCTTCTGGGATTGGGTACATGACCGAGTCTGATGCTCTTCACGCAGGCGGCTCATCGTATATCGCCGTCATCCCCGGCGACGGGATCGGCACCGAGGTGATCGCGTCGGCGCGGGCGGTGCTCGACGCCGCGGCACGCAAGCACGGGATCTCGTTGTCCTACACCGAGTTCGACTGGTCGTGTCAGCGCTACGCGGAGGCGGGCGCGATGATGCCGGCCGACGGCCTCGACACGCTGAGCAAGTTCGACGCCATCTTCCTCGGCGCGGTCGGATGGCCGGGGGTGCCCGACCACGTCTCGTTGTGGGGCCTGCTCATCCCGATCCGCCGCGCGTTCCGCCAATACGTGAACATGCGGCCGATCCGCGTCTTCGACGGCGTCGCAAGCCCGCTGCGCACGGCGAACGATGTCGACTTCGTCGTGGTCCGCGAGAACGTCGAGGGCGAGTACAGCGAGATCGGCGGACGACTGAACCGCGGCTTCTCCGACGAAATGGCGGTCCAGGAGTCGGTTTTCACCCGCAACGGCGTCGGCCGCATTGCCGACTTCGCGTTCGAACTCGCACGCACCCGTCGCAAGTACGTGACGTCGGCGACCAAATCCAACGGCATCGTGCACACCTTGCCGTTCTGGGACGAGGTAGTCGCAGAACGGGCGTCGCACTACCCCGACGTCAAGCTCGACAGCGAGCACATCGACGCTCTGGCCGCGAAATTCGTCCTGCAGCCCCAGCGATTCGACGTCGTCGTCGGCTCCAACCTGTTCGGCGACATCCTCAGCGACCTCGCCGCCGCTGTGGCGGGCTCGATCGGCATCGCCCCGTCTGCCAACCTCGACCCCACCAAGCAGTACCCGTCGATGTTCGAACCCGTGCACGGGTCGGCGCCCGATATCGCCGGGCAGGGCATCGCCAACCCGGTCGGCGCGGTGTGGTCGGCGGCGCTGATGCTCGAGCATCTGGGGCACACCCAAGCCGCCGATGACGTGATGGCCGCCGTCGAGGCGACGCTGGCCGACCCGCAGACCCGAACCGGAGACCTGGGCGGTCAGGCCTCGACCCCGGAGGTCACCGACGCGCTCGTCGCTCGGTTGAGCTAGCAAACTCGCTCCAAAGGCCCGCGCAGCCCCCCGGGCCTCCCAAATTAGTGCATTAGGGGGCGTCGCGGCGATGGTAGGGTTGGCCAGCAAACACTTGACCGCCGGCGAGCGTTTGGAAAGGTGTATGAGCGAAGAACTGCGGGTCGACCCGCTCGAGGTACGGATGGCCGCCGATCACGTCAACGCGGCCGCCGACGGCCTGAGGTCCGCGCACGGCACGGCCCACGAGCGCATGGGCGCCGCCCAGACCGGCTGGATCGGTACCAGCGCCGCGGGGCTCTCAGCAACCATCGCGAAGTGGGAACAGGAGTCCGCCGCGCATTACAGCGGGCTGGTCAAACACGCCGAAGACCTCAGCTCCGCGGCGGCGAAATACGTCCGCACCGATGACAATGCCGCCACCGAAATCGACTCTGCGGGATCGAATCTGGGCACCATGGGGCTCTGACCCGTGGGGATGACGTTGGCCGACGTCCAGCGTTGGCAGCCCGAGCAGATCGACGAGGTCTCCAAGGCGGCCGCCCACCGCGCCCGCACCAGCGGGGAGACGGCCGAGGCGCTGCGCAACCTCTCGGTGTTCGGGACGTGGAAAGGTCAGGCGGCAGAGGCCGCTCAGCAGGCCATCGCGCAGTCGGCCACCAAGCTCGACATCACGCAGAAAGAGGCGATCCTGGTGTCGCTGGGCGCTCAGCGCGCCGCCGCGGACGCCCGTTCGGTCAAGAACGACCTCACCAACCTCATCGACTACGCGGCCGCGGCGCCGGCGGTGCAGCTCGACCTGAACACCGGCACGGTCACTCCTCCCGACACGACCGGCTGGACGGATGAGGAGATCGCGCAGCTCGAGAAGAAGATGGCCGAGGTGGAGAACCGCGCGGTGGCGGTGCTGGCCGCCGCTGAGGAGGTCGACGGCGACCTCGCCCGGGTCTTGTCCGCGGCCACCGGCGGTGACCCCGGCACCCCCGCCGAGCAGGGCAGCGCCGACGGGGAGTCGCTCCAGGACGGGGAGCTCACCCCCGAGGAGCTCGCGCGCCTGGAGGAGAACACCACGCTGACCCCGCAGGAGCAGGAGGCGTTGGCGCGCGGCGAGCTGGTGCTGCCGGCCAGCCAGATGGACTACCTGAACCAGCTGTCGCGGTCGCTGGATGGCAAGAGCCCGGCCGAGATTTGCGCGATGATCGACAGGCTCGGCCCGAACGGCGGACGGCTCGCCGACGCGCTGCAGCTGGTGTCCAACGAGAACATCACCGTCGCCGGCGTCGATCCCGACGCCAAACCCGGCGACGCCGGATTCGTGCCCACCCGCGGCGGCATGCAGAACCTGCCGTCGGGCATTCGAGAAGCGTTCGAGGCGCCGCTGCGGGGGCCGACGGCGCCCACCGCCGGAACCAACGAGGAGGGCAACCCGACCCTCGAGTGGCCCGATTGGTACAAGCCGTTCCCGCATCTCGACGAATACCGCGATGTGGCCGCGATCGTGTCCGCCGGCGACGCCAAACTGCAGCAGGGCACCGCGCTGGACAATGCGCTGCTGGACAAGTCCGAGCAGATCCTCCAGAACATGCACGACGCTCCCGATATCGCCTGGAAGGAAAACATCGACCTGGGGCAACGTCTCATCGACCCGGCCGTGCAGGACATGCTCAGCGCGGCCGGACGCGACCCGATGGCCGTGCACGACGCGCTGGCGGGGGCGGACGGCAACACCGCCAACGACGGTTTCATCGAGGACCTGTTCACCCACCAGTGGGCCGACAACGGCGTGGCGGCCGGCAATCTGCTCCACGGCACCGGTGCGGTCCCGACCGACCTGACCGACCCCACCCAGCTGTTCCAGGCCGAGCAGAACGGGCAGACGATGCACGCAGTCGACCAGTGGGCGGGAGCAAACTCGCCGCGGTTGCTCGACATCCCGGGCACCGACGGCCAGTCGCTCGGACAGGTGAACCCCGAACTCGCCCGCGCCCTGGCCGACGCCAACAAGCCCTACATCGACGACATGCTGGGCAACCCGCTCGACAACAGCCGCGGGTTCGCACCGCTCGACGATCTGAGCAATCCCCAAATGCCGGTCACCCGTGACCTTTTCGCCGTCATCGACACCGATCCGGAGGCCGCGGCGGCGCTGAACAGCCAGGCCTACGTCAACGGCCTGCAGTACCAGAACAATTTTCAACAGTCGATCATCGACGGCGGTACGGTGAACACCGCGGATCTGCAGTCGGCGGGCACGCTGCGCGGCATCATCGACTCCGGTGCGAACGTCGCCGACAACGACGCCATCAAGTACGGCAACATGCAGGACGTCAAAGCGTACGAGAGCCGTGGCCAGTGGTTCGACATCGCCAAGACGCTCGGCAACGAGATCCCCGGCGTCAAGGCGTTTCTCGACTACGCCGGCAAGGGTCCGGTCGACCCGCTACAGGAGATCTTCGTCGGAGAAGCGCCGACGCCCAACGACCCGACCTACATCGTCCAGGAGAGCTCCGAGGCGCTGCAACACACCGTCGCGCAGCGGTTGCTGGACAACAACATCGGCGATCCGCGGTTCTTCGCCGAGGCAGGCCTGCTCGATCCGGCCACCGGCCAACTCAAGCCGCTCGAAAACGGCTTCTCCGACTTCCGGACCGCGCTCACCAACTACTTCAACGGAATCGATCCGTCGGTCAAGGCCGGCATCGAGGATTACGAAGACGCCTACCGCGACGCGCTGCCGCGACCCCCGGCTCATACGGGATAGCGCCCCTGCGCCGAGCGTCGCAAAGATGGTGAAATCACGCCGATTTCCGTCATCTTCACGACTCTCGGCACTCGGGCACCGGGGTGACCAACCGGCCCGTCTTCAAGAAGCTGTCCAAGTTGCGCAACGTCAACGCCGCCATCGCCGCGCGGGTCTGCACCGTTGCGCTGCCGACGTGCGGTAGCACCACGACGTTGTCGAGCCCGAGCAGCGGCTCGGGGACATGCGGCTCGTCGGCGTAGACGTCGAGGCCCGCCCCGCCCAGCCGTCCGGACGTCAAGGCCTCGACCATCGCCTGCTCGTCGACCACGCTGCCGCGTGCGATGTTGATCAGGTACCCGTCGGGGCCCAGCGCGTCGAGTACGGCCCGGTCGACCAGGTTCGCCGTATCGCCGCCGCCGGCCGTCGCCACGATCAGGACGTCGACGCCGCGCGCCAGCTCCTCGGCCGACGCGGCGTAACGGTATGGCGAATCGGCGACCGGACGGCGGTTGTGATACGAGATTTCACAGCCAAACGCGTTCAGCCGTTTGGCGATCGCGCTCCCGATCCGGCCCAGCCCGAGGATGCCGACACGAGAGTTGCTCACCTCGCGGGTCAGCGGGTACATCCCCGTAGGCCAGCGGCCCGCCCGCACGAACCGGTCCGCGGCCGAGAACTGCCGCAGCGTGTCGATCATCAGACCGACGGCGGTGTCGGCGACGGCGTCGGTCAGCACGTCAGGGGTGTTGCTGACCACGATCCCGCGTCGGACGGCGGCATCGATGTCGACGGAGTCGTACCCCACGCCGAAGTTCACGATCACCGCGAGGTTCGGCAGCGCGGCGATCAGCTCCGCGTCCGCCCCGCCGACCACCGACGTCACGACGGCGGTGATCTCGTCGCCGTGCTCGTTCAGGAACGGCTCGCGCTCTCCCGGGTCGCTGGGCAGCACGACCGCGCCGTAGTCGTCGCGCAGGCTCTGCGCGAGCGTCGGCATCATCGGCCCGACCTGCAGGATGTTGCTCATGCCGTCCGACGGTAGGGACGCGCGACGTGCGCGTCTACAGGAAAGCGCGCTCTTTCCGGCTAGCCGGTACGACATTGTGCAACCAGCGCGACCACGGTGGCTGAGAGTTCGGTTACCACACCGCAATCCGCGACGACGCGAGATTACCTGACGGCGACGTCAGTTTCACGTACGGTGGGGCCGTGGCCGAACTCGACCGCAGCCGCGTGATCGCGGCGAGCCCGACGCAGATCTGGGATGTGCTCGCCGATTTCGGCGCCATCGCCTCGTGGCTCGACGTCGACCACTCCTGCATCCTGGTGCACGGGCCCGACGGCGCGCTGATCGGCACGGCACGACGGGTGCAGATCGGGCGCAACACGTTGGTCGAGACCGTCACCGAATGCGATCCGCAGTACGTCCTCGCGTACGAGATCGAGGGTCTGCCCAAGGTCCTTGGCACGATCAGCAACCGCTGGACCCTGGAGCCGACGAGCGGCGGCGAGACGATCGTGACGATCACCACCACCGTTCGCAAGGGCAGGGGCAAAACGCAGCAGCTCGTCGAACGCCTGACCTCTCAGGCGTTGGCCCGCGGATCCGACACCATGCTCGCCGCGTTGGCGAAGCGATTGGAGAACACCCGATGACGAACCGACCCGACATCATCATCGTGATGACCGACGAGGAGCGCGCGGTGCCGCCGTATGAGGCGCCCGAGGTCCTCGCCTGGCGCCGGGACACGCTGACCGGCCGCAAGTGGTTCGAGGAGCACGGCGTGAGCTTTGCGCGGCACTACACGGGCTCGCTGGCCTGCGTACCGAGCCGCCCGACGATCTTCACCGGCCAGTACCCCGACCTGCACGGCGTCACCCAGACCGACGGGATCGGCAAGACCGCCGACGACTCCCGCATGCGCTGGCTGCGCCCCAACGAGGTGCCGACGCTGGGCAACTGGTTCCGCGCGGCCGGTTACGACACCCATTACGACGGCAAGTGGCACATCTCGCATGCCGACCTGACCGACCCCGCCACCGGTGAGCCGCTGGCCACCAACGACGACGACGGCGTCGTCGACCCGAAGGCGGTGCAGCGCTATCTCGACGCCGATCCACTTGCACCCTACGGTTTTTCGGGTTGGGTCGGTCCGGAGCCGCACGGCGCACCGCTGGCGAACGCGGGGATCCGGCGCGACCCGCTGATCGCCGACCGGGTGGTGGCCTGGCTGCGGGACCGCTACGACCGTCGCCGCGCGGGCGACGTCGACGCGATGCGGCCGTTCCTGCTGGTGGCCAGCTTCGTCAACCCGCACGACATCGTGCTGTTCCCGGCGTGGCAGCGGCGCAGCCCGGTGCACCCGTCGCCGCTTGACTCGCCGAAGGTGCCGCCGGCGCCGACCGCCGACGAGGATCTGTCCACCAAACCCGCCGCCCAGATCGCGTTCCGCGAGGCCTATTACTCGGGCTACGGTCCGGCGCCGGCGATCGACCGCACCTACACGCGTCAGGCGCAGCGCTACCGGGACCTGTACTACCGACTGCACGCCGAGGTCGACAACCCGATCGACCGTGTGCGGCGCGCGGTCACCGAGGGCGGGTCGGAGAACGCGGTGCTGGTCCGCACGTCGGACCACGGCGATCTGCTCGGCGCGCACGGCGGCCTGCACCAGAAGTGGTTCAACCTGTACGACGAGGCGACGCGGGTGCCGTTCGTGGTGGCCCGGATCGGCGAGCAGGCGACCGAACCGCGGACGGTGACGGCGCCGACGTCGCACGTGGACATCGTGCCGACGCTGCTGGGCGCCGCGGGTGTCGACGTCGAGGCCGCCGCTGCGAGGCTGGCCGAATCCTTCTCCGAGGTGCACGACCTGCCGGGCCGCAACCTGATGCCCGTCGTGGACGGCGCGCAGGCCGACGACTCGCGGGCGGTGTACCTGATGACCCGCGACAACGTGCTCGAGGGCGACACCGGCGCGTCGGGTCTGGCGCGCAAGATCAAGCGGGGAGCGAATCCGCCTGCACCACTGCGCATTCGGATACCGGCACACGTCGCGTCGAACTTCGAGGGTCTCGTGGTCCGCGTCGACGAGGCCGGCGGTCAGGGCCATCTGTGGAAGCTGGTCCGCACATTCGACGATCCGGCGACGTGGACCGAGCCCGGGGTCCGTCATCTCGCGGCCAACGGCATCGGCGGCGAGGCCTACCGGACGTCACCGGTCGACGACCAGTGGGAGTTGTACGACCTGACCGACGACCTGGCCGAGGCCCGCAACCGGTGGACCGACACCGAATTGCACGACCTGCGACAGCACCTGCGCACCCAGCTCAAGCAGGCGCGTGCGGAGTCGGTGCCCGAGCGCAACAACCCGTGGCCGTACTCGCCGCGCCGGGCGCCCGCAGCGCGCCCGGGTTTGTTGCAGCGGGTTCTCCGACGCGACTGAACCGCTAGGACGCCCGCCGGATTTCGTGCTTGCGTTCCGACGCCGTTTCCGGTGCATCATCGCTGGTGGCCGTCAGGAACTCATCCGGCAGCGCCAGCTTGTGAATGGTGCGCAGCGTCAGAAGATATTGGCGCACAAGCGATCCTGAAGTATAGGGCAGGCCGTACTTCTGGCAGACGCCCCGGACCCGTACCGCGACCTGCGCCAGGCGATTGCTCGGCAGATCGGGAAACAGGTGGTGTTCGATCTGGTAGCACAGGTTGCCGCTCGAGAACGCCAGCAGCCGGCCGGCCTTGAAGTTGGCGGCGCCCAGCATCTGGCGTAGATACCACTCCGCGCGGCTCTCCTCGTTGATCACGTCGGCGGTGAACTTCTCGGCGCCGTCGGGAAAATGACCGCAGAAGATCACGACATACGCCCACAGGTTGCGCAGGAGGTTGGCGACCACGTTGGCGCCCAGTGCGCGGCGCCAGCGCCGTCCGCTCAGCGCCGGGACGACCGCGTAATCCTTGACGGCCTGGCGGGCGATCTTGCGCACCAATATCTTTCTCTCGCGGGTCACCTGCTCGGTGTCGCCATCCGCGCGGTCACGCTCGGAGTGAACGCCGTGCAGCGCGATGCCCCATTCGAAGATGCTCGCCAACAACATGTTTCGCAGCGGTTGCAGCAGGTGTACGGGTCGCCACGGGATGTCACGGGTGATCCGCATGATGCCGAAGCCGAGGTCGTCGTCGACGCCGACGACGTTGCTGAACACGTGGTGGCGGTAGTTGTGCGAGTACCGCCATTGCGCCGAGACCGCGACCATGTCCCATTCCCATGTGCTGGAATGGATCTCGGGGTCGTTCATCCAGTCCCACTGACCGTGGCTGACGTTGTGGCCGATCTCCATGTTCTCGACGCTCTTGGCGTACGCCAGCGCGGCGGTTCCCACCAGCCAGCCGGTGCGGGACCGGCTGGTGCCGATGAGCACACGAGCGAGCACTTCGAGCGCACGCTGAAACTTGATGGTCCGGCGGATGTAGGCGGCGTCGCGCTGCCCGAGCGAGTCTTCGACATCGCTGCGGATGGCGTCCAGCTCGGCGCCGAGAGCTTCGATGTCCGCTGCGGTCAAATGGGTGTACGCACCGACGTCGGTGATGGCCAAGAGAAGTCCTGTGGGCGTTCGGGGTGGTCGGGCGGGCTCGTGGGTGAACCCGTCGTGATCACGGACCACCGGCCGAAATCAACGGAGACGACGCAGGGCGTCGGCGTTGTGGCCAGTGTAGTGGGAGCCCGGTGGCGGTGTCGACGCCGCTGGTCAGCCGATCGACACCAGCTGGTCGATCGAGTCGTTGGGCAGGTCGCCGTCGACCACCGCGGTCACCGAGAGCGTGTTCAACGTGATCGCGCCCCGGTGGTTGGTCAGGAACGCGGTGTCGGCGGCGTCGCGGCCGGTGGCGATGCGCACCAGCGACTGGCGGGGTGCCAGCAGCGTCGCATCGACGACCCGCCAACAACCCTCGATGAGGGCCTCGGCGACGGCGTGGAAATCCATCGGCGACAGCCCGGGCGCATACACCGACACCAGCCGGGCCGGGACGCCGACGGCCCGCAGCAGCGCGACGACCAGGTGCGCGAAGTCGCGGCACACGCCCTCGCCGGCCAGCAGGGTGTCGGCCGCGCCGTCGATCGGATCGCTGGAGCCGGGGACGTAGTTCAAGCGGGTGCCGACCCAGGAGGACACCTTTTCGAGCAGGGTCGTCGAGTCGGCGTAGCTGCCGAATTCCGTTGCGGCGAAGCCGTAGAACTTGTCGGCTTCGGCGTATCGGCTCGGGCGCAGGTACGCCAACCGGTCGTAGTCGGTGACCGGCGCGGGTTCGGTCCGGCCGACGATCGTCGCGGCGTAGTTCACAGTGAGTGTCCCGCTGTCCACCGGCAGCGTGTGCAGACGGTTCCCGTGCACACCGCTGATCTCCACGGGTTCGACGGGCTCACCGTCGAGAATGAACGAAAAGCCCTCGGAGACTTCGGCGTTCAGATGCGGTGCCACCGCGATCTGGAACTCCAGTTCCGTCGGCTCGGTGACCTCGATCTGGAGTTCGACGCCGACCTCTCGCTTCATTTCTTCTCCCCCGATAAACGAGATGTGGGCTGGTGGGGATCCCCACCAGCCCACTGTCGATCGTGCAAGCTTAGACGGCGGTTACGCCAACTGCCTGAGGTCCTTTGGCGCCCTGTTCGATGTTGAACTCGACGCGTTGGTTCTCCTCCAGCGACCGGTATCCATTTCCCTGGATCTCCGAGTAATGGACGAAGACGTCCTTATCGCCGCTGTCGGGAGCGATGAAGCCGAAGCCCTTTTCGCTGTTGAACCACTTCACAGTTCCCTGTGCCATACTTTTTCAACTTCTCTCATCCTGAATGGATGTAGATAAACATCCACGTAGAGGCTAGCACGCCGCAGGTCATCCAATTTCCACGCGACTTTCCCGCCGGCCTGCGCCCAGCGCCCCCTTCTTTTGCGCGAGCGTGCGTGTCTGCACACGACACGCCGCGAAATGTCGACGCTCGGCGCACGCTCAACGGCCACGAGCGCCCCACATTCGCGCATCAGCGCCCCCCAAGCGGTGGTTCTGATCGCGCTGAACCTAACCGGTGACGGCGTTGCGCACGCCGGGCAGCATTTCGGGGTGACTCGTGTGATCCGCTTCAACGCCTTCGACATGAACTGCGTCGCCCACCAATCCCCCGGGCTGTGGAAGCACCCCGACGACCAGTCGTGGCGTTACAAAGACCTGGAGTACTGGACCGAGCTGGCCACGCTGCTCGAGCGCGGCCGCTTCGACGGGTTGTTCATCGCCGACGTGCTCGGCACCTACGACGTTTACGGTGCCAGCGACGAGGCCGCCATCCGGCAGGCCGCACAGATTCCGGTCAACGACCCGATGCTGCTCGTATCGGCGATGGCGCTGGTGACCGAGCACCTCGGTTTCGGCATCACCACCGGCACGGGCTTCGAGCATCCCTATCCGTTCGCCCGCCGGATGTCGACGCTCGACCACCTGACCAAGGGCCGCATCGGCTGGAACGTCGTCACCGGGTACCTGCCCGCCGCGGCCCGCAACATGGGCCAGACCGACCAGCCCGCGCACGACGCCCGTTACGACCACGCCGACGAGTACCTCGAGGTGCTCTACAAGCTGTGGGAAGGTTCGTGGGAGGACGACGCGGTGGTCCGAGACGCCGCCCGCGGGGTGTTCACCGAACCGGACAAGGTGCACCACATCGGCCATCAGGGGACGCATTTCAGCGTCCCAGGTGTCCACCTGTCCGAACCGTCCCCGCAACGCACACCGGTGATCTACCAGGCCGGGTCGTCACCGCGCGGTGTGCGGTTCGCCGCGGAGAACGCGGAGGCGATCTTCACCGCATCCCCGACGAAAGAGATTCTGCGCCAGACGGTCAGCACCATTCGCCAGGAGCTCGAGATCGCCGGCCGCGACCCGTACAGCGTGAAGATCTTCAACCTGTCGACGATCGTCACCGCCTCCACCGACGAGGAAGCCCATGTCCGCCACGCCGAATACCTGTCCTACGGCGACCCCGAGGGCGCGCTGACGTTCATGTCCGGCTGGATGGGCGTCGACCTGTCGCGCTACGGGCTGGACGAACCGGTCGGCAACGTCGACTCCAACGCGATCCTGTCGGCGGTCGCGGCGTTCCAGTCCGCCGACCCCGATGGCCGCGAGTGGGCCATCCGCGACATCGCCGAGTGGGGCAAGATCGGCGGCATGGGCCCGCGCTTCGTGGGTTCCGGTGTACGAGTGTCAGATACGTTGCAGGAGTGGGTCGAGGAGACCGACGTCGACGGGTTCAACCTCGCCTACGCGATCACGCCCGGCTCGTTCGCGGAGTTCGTCGACCACGTCGTTCCGGTCCTCACCGAGCGCGGCGCATACCAGACGTCATACACGCCAGGTACGTTGCGCCACAAACTCCTCGGCAACGGAGACCGGCTACCGGAGGACCATCGCGGTTCCCGCTATCGTGTCGGCGGGCCCCACTCGACCATCATCGACCGGCCGTCCACGGTGCCCTCGTCCTCGGCATCGGTGGCGTCCCAGCCGACCCGCGGCCGTTAAGGAGTTATCGCGTGACCATCCAATTACATTGGTTCCTACCGACTTATGGTGACAGCCGCCTGATCGTCGGCGGCGGCCACGGCATGCCCGCCGGCGCGGCACACGGTGACCGTGACGCCTCGATCGACTACCTGGGTTCGATCGTGCGCGCCGCCGAGTCGTTCGGTTTCACGGGCGCACTGATCCCGACCGGCGCGTGGTGCGAGGACGCGTTCATCACCGCGTCGCTGCTCGCCCGCGAGACGACGTCGTCGGCCTTCCTGGTCGCGTTCCGGCCCGGGCTGGTCAGCCCGACGCTGTCGGCGCAGATGGCCGCGACGTTCGCGCGGCACGCCCCCGGCCGCATCCTGCTCAACGTGGTGGTGGGTGGCGAAGCGCACGAACAGCGCTCGTTCGGCGACCATCTCGACAAGGACGGCCGCTACCAGCGCTGCGACGAGTTCCTCGAGGTGGTGCGCAGGTTGTGGGCCGGGGAGACGGTCTCGCTGGAGGGTGAACACATCCGCGTGGAGGACGCCGCGCTGCCCACGCTGCCGAATCCGGTGCCGCCGTTGTACTTCGGCGGAAGTTCAGCGGCCGCGGGGCCGGTCGCGGCCCGCCACGCCGACGTCTACCTGACCTGGGGTGAGCCGCCGTCGGCGGTGCGCCAGAAGATCGAGTGGATCCGCGACCTGGCGGCCAAGGAGGACCGACAGGTCCGCTTCGGCATCCGGCTGCACACGATCTCGCGGGACAACTCCGACGAAGCGTGGGCACAGGCCGACCGGCTCGTCTCCGCGCTGGACGAGGAGACTGTGCGCAACGCGCAGAATGGGTTGCACCGCAGTCAATCCGAGGGTCAGAAGCGGATGCTGGCGCTGCACGAGGAGCATCGCCGCAACGGCAGTTGGCACGACGCCCGCTCACTGGAGATCGCACCGAACCTGTGGGCGGGTGTGGGCCTGGTCCGCGGCGGTGCGGGCACCGCGCTGGTCGGAAGCCACGCCGAGGTCGCCGAGCGCATCGCCGAATACGCCGACATCGGCATCGACGAGTTCATCTTCTCCGGCTATCCCCATCTGGAGGAGCTGTACTGGTTCGGTGAGGGCGTCGTGCCGATCCTGCGTGAGCGCGGGCTGTACAAGGGTGCGGCGACGACGGCCGCCCCGGCATCGATCCCGTTCATCGGCGCCACGCGATGACCCTCATCGCGTCGGTGGACGAGGCGCTTGACGTCGCGGCGAAACTCGCTGCCGAGTTCGAGGCCGAGGCCTCCGCGCGCGATGCCGACCGCCGGTTGCCGCACGACCAGGTGCAAGCGCTCAAGGAGTCGGGCCTGCTGGCGTTGACGGTGCCGGCCGACTATGGCGGCATCGACGCACCCGCGACGGTGTTGGCCGAGGTCTTCCGGCGCATCGCGCACGCCGACCCGTCGCTCGCGCAGATTCCCCACTCGCACTTCGTGTTTCTTCAGGCGCTGCGACTGCAGGGCACGGATACGCAGAAGTCGTACTTCTACGACCGGGTGCGCAGCGGCGCGCTGTTGGCCAATGCGCAGTCCGAGCGGGGTCCGCACACCATCGACGTGGATACGACGACGTTGGTGCGCCAGCCGTCGGGCGATTACCTGCTGTCGGGGCGCAAGTTCTATTCGACGGGTGCGCTGTTCGCCGACTGGGTGCTGGTGCGGGCGTCGCTCGCCGACGGCGGTGAGGTCCCGACGGCGCAGACGCCGAAGGCGGTCGCGTTCGTCGCGCGCGACGCCGAGGGGTTGTCGGTGGTCGACGACTGGGACGGTATGGGCCAGCGGACGACGGCGTCGGGCACGGTGACGCTCGACGACGTGGCGGTGCCCGTCGAGCATGTGGTGCCGTTCTCGCCGATCTTCAGCGGGCCGTCGGTCTACGGGGCGCGGGCGCAGTTGTTGCACAGCGCAATCGACGTCGGCATCGCGACGGGAGCGCTCGCGGCCGGTGTGCGTCAGGCCGAGCGGGCACGGCCGCATTTCGAGGCGAATGTGGCCGCAGCGGTCGAGGACCCGACACTGATCACGGTCGCCGGCGAGCTGGCCGTGACGGTGCGCGGCGCGCAGGCGCTAGTGAACGAGGCGGCGCGGGTGGTCGACCACGCGGAGGCTCATCTGTCCGACGAGACGGCCGCCGAGGCGTCAATCGCCGTCGCGGCGGCGAAGGTCGCGGCGGTGAGGGCGTCGCTGGACGCGTCGAACGTGTTATTCGAATTGGGCGGTACGCGAAGCGCTTCGGCGTCAGGCAACCTGTCGCGGTACTGGCGCGACGCCCGCACGCACACGCTGCACGACCCGACGCGCTGGAAGGTTCAGCACATCGGCCGCTACACCCTGACAGGCACACCCCCACCCCGCCACGGCCAGATCTAGGTCTGGCGGGCCGCGGCCCTTCATGCGCCGCGAGCGTGCGTGTCTGCACACGACACGCCGCTGATTCCCGCGACTTCTGCAGGAGGGTCGTGATTTTCGACCGATCGCAGCCTTCCCGCAGATTTCGATGACGCTGGCAGCAGCTGTCGTCATGCACGCTCAGCCGGCCGCGAGCGTGCGCAAAGTGCTGACAATGCGCGGCGTGTCGTGTGCAGACACGCACGCTCGCGGCGCATGAAGGGCCGCGGCCCGCCAGACCTAGATCTGGCCGTGG
>NZ_LZMD01000110.1 GCF_001668575.1 Mycobacterium sp. 1164985.4 | reverse complement strand
GAATCTAGAGAAGTGTTGCGACCGCCCCTAGAAACCACCCCGGAAGAAACTGCTCAAGATTCGACCGGAGCCGACACAGCTCTCCTGTGGGGCGCCGTTGCTGTCCCGTCGTCTAGTCCTCGGCGATATCCGGGTGCGGTTCGCCGACCACCAGCGGTGCCGAACCAGCCGACGCGCTGCCGAACAGTTCGCGTAGTACACAATCGAAGAGACGGCGGCATCACGTCACCAGCTGGCGGCGGCGCTGGCACCAACCGCGTGGGAGGTGCAGGCGCCGCTGGGTGCTGTCGATCGATGCGGTACTGCCATTGCTGGAAACTACAGTCCACGAAGAGTATCCCTGGCTTCAGCCGCAGCAATCGTGTCGTGACGCGTCACTGGTGTCCGGCCACAGGTCACCGTTGCGGGCACAGCGCGTCTCCGAGAACGCGGCAGAAGTTCAAGCCGAGGAGCAGGTCAGATCTTGGTGTCGATAAAGACCGCTCGCACGATTTTGAGGTGACCTATCTCAAAACGATGCGTCCGAGAGTCTCGAAATTCGTGTCGCAAAGCGGACGAAGCGCAACGTTGTCGGTTAGACCTCATCGGGCCATTCATCTCGCGAAGTCATACTTCCCCAGTCACCCCGTGAATCGAGGCCATCCCAGTGGTCCCATGTCTGGCGGTGTCTGTCGCGAGGCCGGATGATTCGCCTTCGCAGTTCCAGCAGCAACTCTTCGGTGGAGGCACCGGCTAGGGCGTCGTCGGTGGCGAAGGAACGATGTCGAGGCGCGGGGCTTTCGCGGCGTAGCTTGACCACCAGGTCTTTAGGTTCGCCTCCGGCGAGAATGGTGTCAATGCTGCCCGGTGCCCAGCCCAGCTTGTTTTCCAGCATGGCGTAAGTGCCGGGGCTGGCTCTGCGGACGCCGTTCTCGATGTCGGCGAGGGTGCGCACGGTAAATTGCAGACTGCTCGCGAAGTCGGTGCGGGTGCGGTAGCCCAACGCAACACGGCGACTGACTATGTGGTGGCCGAGCCGTTCCAGGGGATGTCGGTCCATGGCCAGATCATGACCTCCCCCGTCGACTATGTCGAGTCGCTGCACGCAATCGTTTCCATTCTGCGTGCAGAAGATGCAATCACTTCCGTGGCACTCCAGCCAGATCAGCCCTGACCTGTGTAATCGTGTCCCAGAACAGTTCCTCCACCTTCTCCTTTGACAGCCCGGCCACCTCTACTCGCGGAATTCCCGCAAGTTCGCGGCGCACCACCTTGGCATCGGGCAGGGCGTCGCCTGTCCACCATTCTTGGCGGATATCGAAGTCATCGAAGCGCTCGCCAGAACGGGTATGGCGCAGCTCAGCGCGTCGCTTGCTCACCGGGACTCGCGCCCACCACGACGCCCGCCAGTACGGGCCATCGTAGGCACTCGGGGGGGCACCGGTCTGCCATTCCTCCACGTGCACAGACTGGACTGGGGCGATGCCGTTGTAGTCCTGCACGAACCGATCCGCTTCTTCGCGATCATCGTAGATCCGCTCGATGCGGTAGGTGTCGCCGCTGCCCGCCGTCACCACGAACACCGTCGTCATCGCCGCCTCCCTTATCCGCTGGTGGCAGCTCAAGTGTCCCACCGCCACTGCCCTCTCACGGACTGAATCGGCGAGCACACCAAGGGACAGCCCTCTCCTGTGACTACCGAGCGAAATCCGGCGGAGGATGAAACAATTGGAAACTATATCTTTACACATGAGAATATTTCCGTTAAGTTCCCATCATTGCCTCGCGTCGAATTGCTGCTCAGCGAGGGGCGCATCGGCTTCAGGCACACCTTCGATCTCCACATGACGAAAGGAAACGCCGTGAGACATCGCCCCACGCGGTCAGTGGTCAGTGCCACTGCGGCTGCCATTGCGGCTGCGTCGATGCACCCAGCGGCCAAACTCGCCCGCCACCGCCACGGTCTTCATGGTGTTCGAAGCGCTTGTTCCGTTTATTGACATTGCTGGATCGAGGCGCATCACCGGCGAGCCTGAAGTCGAGCCGCTGCCACAACCGGTCCCGCTGACGCCGAAAGGAGAAGGTCCGCAATTTGTATTCAGTCGCCCCCGCCAGGGAGGGCGGGGGCGCTCGATTCGAGGAATGAAAATGATGTTCAACGCATTGGCGTCCACCGCGAGTGCCTTATTGGTGGCGACTGTTTTCTGGGGGTCACCATCGGCAGGGACGCCAGAGGTGGAGCTGTCCGCGGACGCGACGGCTCTGGTCCTCGGCGCGACCAGCTTTCCGACGCCGAACCAGTTCATCATCGACTGGACCAAAGACAAGTACGTTGCGCCGGTCTATTCCGGCCTCGATATCGAGTACATTCCGGTGACGACGCCGCAGGAGTTCTGGCCAATCACGGGCGTGTTCCGCGTGATTGGCCCGGCTCTGGCGGCGGTGGACCCACGCATCTCGCCCAAGCTCATCGCCGCTCAGTTCCCGGACGGGATGCCGCTGTGGAAACTCTCGGGCTTGTTCGACCTCACCGCCGACCAGTCGATCCGGAAAGGTGCCGACATCCTGGAGGCCCGCATTGCCCAGCAACTGGCCGACCATCCCGGGGAACCGATCATCGTCACCGGCATCTCGCAGGGCGCGGGCGTAGCGAACGTCGTCAAGGGACGGCTCGCGGAGAAGTACGCGGGCGACCCCAACCCGCCTGACATCGACTTCGTGCTGGCCGGTGATCCGAACCTACCCAACGGTGGCTTGTTGTCGCGGTTCGACGGGCTGTACATTCCGATTCTCGACTTCTCATTCAGCGGCCCGGCACCGAGCGACACCCCGTTCGAAACCGTAGAGATCTTTCGGCAATACGACGGGTTCACCGATTTTCCGCTGTACCCGATCAACGTCGTGTCGGACGTGAACGCGCTGTTCGGGTTGATCTTCGTGCACCTCTACCTCGGCGAGGTCAGCCTCCCCGAGGACCCAGAGATCAACTCCCCGGCGTTCGTCGGCAAGCACGGTGACACCAGCTACTACTTCTTCCGGTCTGAGAACCTGCCGCTATTTGAGCCGCTGCGCATCGCCGGTGTTCCGGAGCCAGTCATCGACGTGTTCGAGCCGTTCGTCCGCGAGATCGTCGAGCTGGGGTACGACCGCAGCATCAAACCGTGGGAGCCCACCCCGGCGCGACTGATCCCGCAGCTCGATCCCGCGAAGGTAGCCACCGATCTCGTCACTGCTGCGACCGAGGGCATCCACAACGCCACCGCCCTCGTCTCACCGCCGCCGATCTCCCCCGCACCCGTCGCGCTTGTATCCACTGCTGATGAACCGCAGAATGCGCCACCCCAAGCCGAGGTCCGGTCCACCGCAGAAGTCGACACGGCAACCACGGCGGCAATGACAGCGACCGAACGGGTTGACACATCCATGCAGGATGCTCCGGCAGAACCGGTGGGCGATCGGCCGGCATCGGTAATGAGCGAGCCTTCTGCGACCGACTCCCAACAGCGAAACGAGGCATCCCAGCCGGTTAAACCTCGCGTGCGGGATTCATCACGGGCCGAGCCGGTCAAGCCACAAGTGCGGAATCCATTGCGGGCCGAGCCGGTAAGACGTCAGGTGCGGGGCTCCTTGCGGGTCGAGCCGTCCCGCGTTGACGAGGGGGGTGTCGGGATGACTCGGCCTGACACCGCTGGCAACGAGGCCGACGCAGAGGACGCGGGCGAGGACTCGCGATCGTCATCAGATGCGTCGTCGACAGGCTCCGATTCTCGCTCAGGTAACTAATGTTTGCTGGTTCCAGCGGGGATGGGACGACGGACAAGATGTCCTGACGGGCGCCGACGGTCGGGTCCGGAAACCGGATCGTCCGGTCGCTACCCCCGTGATAGAGAGGAGAAAAGCGGGCATGACGCTCCCTACGCCGCCATGACAGTCGTCAGAGCAAGGGTGAGAGTCAACCCGACGGGGGACATCTAACGCACGCGTCTGCGGGCGGTGCTAGGCGTTATCTACCGAACTGGTAGTTACCGAACGTCATGCGGCAAGCGTGCCAGGCCTACGGTCAGGCGTTGGCTTCGGCCTCGGCCAGTTCGCGCTTCCACTCGCGGAAGGTCTCCTCGGTGCGGCCCCGACGCCAGTAGCCGGAGATCGACGAGGCCCACTTGGCCTCGACACCGCGCTCCTTGCGGATGTAGGGCCGCAGGTTGTGCATCACCGTCTGCGCCTCACCGTGGATGAACACCTGCACCTGTCCTGGCAACCACGGCGACTCTCTCACCGCGGCGATGAGCGGCGCGTGGTCGCCCGCCTGATCCTCGGGGACCAGGTCTGCGCGACCACCGCGATGGACCCAGCGCACCTCGACGCCGTCGGGCTTCTTCAGCGGGACCTCATCGTCCGATCCGGCCACCTCGATCAACACATGCCCAATGGCGTTGTCCGGCAACACCTCCAGTGCGTTGCTGATCGCAGGAACCGCGGCTTCGTCGCCGGCCATCAGATGCCAGTCGGCGGCGGGATCGGGCGCATAGGCGCCGCTGGGCCCCATCAGGTAGGCGGGCTGACCGGGAGTCGCGGCGGCAGCCCACGGCCCTGCGACACCGTGGTCGCCATGCACCACGAAGTCGATGCAGATCTCACGGCGCTCGGGATCGACGTTGCGAACCGTATACGTGCGCACGGTGGGACGCTGCTCCGCAGGCAGCGACGAGAACGAGTCGATGGTCAGCGGTTGCGGCAATGCGGCGACATCGACCGCCGGATCGACGATCACGATCTTGACGTAAGCGTCGGTGAACTCGTTCGGGGTGAACGTGTCGAACCCTGGTCCGCCGAGAACCAGCCGCAACAGGTGTGGGGTCAATTGCTCAGTACGCACCACTTCGAAGGTGTGTATCGGTCGCCCTGCCAACAGGAATCCCTCCAAAACTCGCCAGCCGGTTCGACCGAACTGGGTTCGAGCCGGCCTCACCGACTATACGAGCGGGTCGCGCTGGTCGGGGTTCTACCTTGTCGCCTGCGGTCGCGGACAACGCATGTCACCGGGGCGTCAACTTCCACCTCCCGTCGCGGCTGAGCACCAGCCCGCAGAGTTCGAGGGTCGCCAGCGGACCCAGCACCTGGCGCGCCGGCAGGCCGGATGCCACCGCGATCTCTTCGGCGGTGCGCCCGCCACGGCGGGGAAGCGCGTCGTAGACTCGCTTGTCGATGTCGCTGAGCTCGTCCAACGGTGAGACAGGGCCCTGATCTTCGGGCGCCAGTTCGCCGATCCGACCGACGAGCTCGACGACGTCGGCCGCGCGCGTGACGAGGTGCGCTCCGCTGCGCAACAGAGCGTGACACCCGACCGACGCCGACGACGTGACCGGGCCGGGTACCGCACACACCGGGCGGCCGAGCCCGCGCGCCCAGGCCGCGGTGTTGGCAGCACCGCTTCGCGCACCGGCCTCCACGACGACCGTCGCCCCGGCCAGCGCGGCCACCAGGCGGTTGCGCGTCAGGAACCGATGACGTGCAGGCCGGACACCGGGCGGATATTCGCTGAGCAGCAAGCCTTGTTCGGCGATCCGACGCAGCAGCGCGGTATGGCCCGCCGGATACGGCACATCGACGCCGCCGGCGAGCACCGCAACGGTTACGCCCTCCCCGGCCAACGCCGCACGGTGCGCGGCACCGTCGATGCCGAACGCGCCACCGGACACCACCGCGACATCACGCTCGGCCAATCCGGTCGCCATGTCGGCCGCGACGAACTCGCCGTAGGCCGTCGCTGCACGCGTCCCGACGACAGCGGCGGACCGGAAGGCGACCTCGTCGAGCGCGGCGGGACCGATCGCCCACAACACCAACGGCGGGTGCGCCTGCGGCCGCAACCGGTCGGGTGCACCCCCGAATCCACCGAACGACAACAGCGGCCACTCGTCGTCCTCGCAGGTGATCAGCCGGCCGCCGAGCCGGGCCAGCACATCTAAATCTCGTGCAGCGCAATCGATGTCACGACGCGCTTCGGCGTGACGGTTGATCACCTCCCCCGCCGCGCCGCGCCGCACCCGATCGGCGGCTTCCACCGCCCCGACCCGCTGCACGAGTGCCGCCAGTGCGGGACACGGGGGTTCGACGACACGCGAAAGATAGGCCCGAGCCTCATCCACGACGTCGGTCACAGCACACCTCCTGCAGGCCGGAAGCTCAACGCCGTGGTGACGTCCTCGAGCACCGGCGACGTCCGTCCGGCAAGATCGCTGAGCGTCCACGCGACCCGCAGGGTCCGATCCATTCCGCGGACGCTCAGCGTGCCCCGGTTCAGCGCCGCCTCGAACGGCTTCATCACCGCGGGAGGCAGGCGAAACTTGCGGCGTAGCAACGATCCGCTGACCTCGACGTTGGCGCTGATGCCGTAGGGCCGCCACCGCTCCGCAGCGGCCCCCCGCGCCGCGGCGACCCGCTCGCGCACCACGTCGGTGGACTCGCCATCCTTGGCGACGATTGCGCCCGCCCGTAGCGAGTGCATCCGCACGTAGAGGTCGACCCGATCGATCAGTGGACCGGACAGCTTGCCAAGGTATCGCCGTTTCTCGTGGCCGGTGCACACACAGTCCCGCGGGTCGGGGCGCGCACACGGACACGGGTTGGCCGCCAGAACCAGTTGGAACCGGGCCGGATACCTGGCGACGCCGTCGCGGCGCGCGAGGCGGATCTCCCCGTCTTCCAACGGTGTTCGTAACGCCTCGAGCACACTGCTGCCGATCTCGGCGCACTCGTCGAGAAACAGCACGCCGCGGTGCGCGCGACTGACCGCGCCGGGGCGCGCCATCCCCGACCCACCGCCGACCATCGCCGCCACACTCGACGTGTGATGCGGAGCCACGAAGGGCGGGCGGGTGATCAGGGGGGTTTCCTCCGACAGCAGACCCGCCACCGAGTGGATCGCCGTGACTTCGAGCGCTTCACTGTCGGACAACGGCGGCAGGAGGCCCGGAAGGCGTTGTGCCAGCATCGTTTTACCGACGCCCGGAGGACCGGTCATCATGAGGTGGTGGCCACCGGCCGCGGCCACCTCGACCGCGTAGCGCGCCTCGGTCTGACCGATGACGTCGGCGAGATCGGCGCGGGGTTCGAAGCGCGACGGCGGAGACGCGATGCGCGCTTCGAGCTGGCCCTCCCCCAGGATCCACGACTTCAGCTCAGACAGCGTGCGCACGCCCCATACATCGAGGCCGTCGACGAGGCTGGCTTCGGCCAGATTCTCGGCGGGCACGACCGCCGCGGGCCAACCCTCGCGCTTCGCGGCCAGCACTGCGGGCAGGATGCCCTTGACCGGCCGCACCCGCCCGTCGAGAGCCAATTCGCCGAGCAGAACAGTCTTTTCGAGTCGCGGCCACTTTTCCTTGACGTTGGCCGACAGCACCGCCATCGCCAACGCCAGGTCGTACACCGATCCCATCTTCGGCAAGGTCGCCGGTGACAGCGCCAGCGTCAGGCGAGCCTGCGGCCACTCACATCCACAGTTCGTGATCGCGGCGCGAACCCGATCCCGTGACTCCTGAAGCGCTGCATCGGGAAGACCGACCAAGTGGACGCGTGGCAGCCCGTTGCCGATATCGGCCTCGATCTCGACGATCTGGCCGTCGAGCGCGGTCACCGCGACCGAATACGCCCGCCCCAACGCCATCTAGCCCACCCCCTGAAAATGGATGATCTCGGGCGTGCGGCGTCTGCCGATCCGCACCCCGACGACGTCGATACGCACATCCGGCCATCCGGTCTGTTGCGCCGCCAACCAAAGCCCGGCGAGCCGCCGCAGCCGCCGTAACTTCTTCGGCGTCACCGCCTCCTCGACGCCGCCGAACCGGTCGCTCGTGCGGGTCTTCACCTCCACGAACACCACGGTGCGGGTCGTGTCGTCGATCGCGATCACATCCAACTCGCCGTACCGGCACCGCCAGTTGCGCTCGAGCACCCGCAGGCCCACGGCCCGCAGGTGATCGACCGCGAGTTGTTCACCCAGCGTGCCGATCTCGGCACGCGTCCATGAAGTCATGGCTTCACCGTCGATCGGGCCACCGACACATTGACGCGCCGCCCGTGCCTGTGCCGACCGTTATCCCCAACGCCGGTTTACTCCACAGATTGCGCCGGCACCGTTTCGCCGCCGTCAAAAAGCGGGTACAGGTCGGCATGACCGACAACTCGTTACACGGAGTCGCCGACCGCGCGACCGACAGCGATGCCTTCGAATACACCGCGCGGGCCGGCTTCGCGGTCAGCGGTGTCCTTCATCTGCTCGTCGGCTATCTGATCCTGCGGATCGCGTTCGGATCCGGCGGCAACGCAGACCAGTCGGGCGCTCTGGCGACGCTCGCGCAACAAACCTTCGGCGCCGTGCTCCTGTGGCTCGTCGCCGCGGGTCTGCTCGCGCTCGGGTTGTGGCGCGTCGCCGAAGCGGTCGTCGGCCCACGGCCGGGCGAGGGATCGGGCCGTTTCAACGACGACACCCCGGCGTGGAAGCGCGTTAAATCGCTCGGCCTGGCCGTCGTGAACTTCGCCATCGCCTTCTCGGCGGCCCGTTTCGCCATGGGCAGCGGCCAGCAGAGCTCGCAGCAGAACGCCGGCCTCAGTGCGCAGATGATGCAATCCGGCTGGGGTAAAGCCGTGCTGATCGCGGTCGCACTCGGCTTGATCGCGGTCGGCTGCTACCACGTCTACAAAGGCGTGACGAAGAAATTCTTCAAGGACCTGCGCAACACCGGCGGCACCGGAGTCAAAGCGGTGGGGATCACCGGCTACGCCGCCAAGGGCCTGGTCCTCGCGGGGGCCGGTGTGCTCGTCATCGTGGCCACCCTGCAGGCCGACCCCGCCAAGGCCACGGGGCTGGACGCCGCAGTCAAGACCCTCGGACAGGCGCCGTTCGGCAAGATCCTCCTCGTCCTCGCGGCCATCGGCATCGCCGCGTTCGGCGTCTACAACTTCGTCCGCGCCCGCAACGGACGGATGTGACTATTCGCCCATCGCGTCGAACAACGTCGCCAACTGCCCCGGGCTGACGGCGATACCGCATTGCGCGCGCATGTCGGTCAACGGCGCCGCGATTCCCCGCAGGTCGAGGTACTCGTTGGGATGCGCGGTGAAGTAGCCGCGCACGGCGGCGCGGGCGTCCTGCGGCGGTTGCGTCGCGGCCGCGGTCAGCACTTCGTTGGCACCGGGGTGGGCCTCCAGATAACCACCCGCTTGGCTCAGCACGCCGCTGGCCGTCGTCGCCAGGCCACTGGCCGTGCACGGTGCTGCACCGGCGGCAGGGGCGGCCCACAGGGCACCGGCCATGACCAGCGCTCCGCAAACCAGTCCCGAAAGCTTGGATCCGTTCATTCGACCGTCCTCGGAGTCCGTGCCGCGGGGCGCGCCGCCCCCGGTCCAGGCAAACGTACCCCGCAGGCGGCGACGCCGGAGTGCTGTGCCGAAAAGGGACCGCCTCACCCTCCAGCTACACCGAAACCCGTCCGTTCGCCGCCGCCTGCATCGAATCACGAGACAGCCGGCGATCCCGGAGGCCGGGAAGGGTATGTTTCATTAGGTAAACCTCAGCTAAAGATTGCGGCCTGACCTGCACGTACCCGCGAAAGGATCTCCTGCATGCGACCAAGGTGGAGGCTGATCGCCGCCGTCCTGTCCACCCTCGCCCTCACGGCCACCGCCACCGGATGCTCGGACTCGGGCGACAGCGACGAGTTGCTGATCTACAACGCTCAGCACGAATCGCTGACCAAGGAGTGGATCGACGCCTTCACCAAGGAGACCGGGATCAAGGTCACCTACCGGCAAGGCGGCGACACCGAACTCGGCAATCAGCTTGTGGCCGAAGGGAAGGCATCGCCTGCCGATGTGTTCCTGACCGAGAACTCCCCCGCCATGGCCGCCGTCGAACGCGCCGGATTGTTCGCCGAACTGCAGCCCGAGACGCTGGATCAGGTTCCGCCGCAATACCGTCCGCCGTCGGGCAAGTGGACCGGGGTGGCCGCGCGCAGCACCGTGTTCGTCTACAACACCTCGAGGCTGCAACCCGACCAGCTGCCCAAGTCGCTGCTCGACCTGCAGCAGCCGCAGTGGAAGGGCCGGTGGGGCGCGCCCCCGACCAAGGCCGACTTCCAGGCGATCGTCTCGGCGCTGTTGCAGCTCAAGGGCGAGCCCGCGACAGCGCAGTGGTTGGCCGCGATGAAGGCCAACGCCAAGCTCTACAGCGACAACATCGCCACGCTCAAGGCCGTCAACGCCGGCGAGGTCGACGGCGGCGTGATCTACCACTACTACTGGTTCCGCGATCAGGCGAAAACAAAAGAGATGAGCGGTAATACCGCTCTGCACTACTTCAAGAACGAAGATCCCGGCGCGTTCGTCAGCCTGTCCGGAGGTGGCGTGCTCGCCTCGACCGACCGCATGGACGAGGCACAGCAGTTCATCAAGTTCATCACCGGCAAGGCGGGTCAGGAGGTGCTCGAAAAGGGGACGTCGTTCGAATACCCCGTCGCCAGCGGGGTGCCCGCGAATCCCGCTCTCCCCCCGCTGAACACGCTCCAAGCACCCAATGTCGACCCATCGAACTTGGACGCGCAGGAGGTCACCGATCTGATGACGAAAGCGGGCTTGCTGTAGGTGGTCGCCGCCGCTCCCCCCGTCCCTGCGCCCACGGCACCGGTGCCGCGGTCGGACAAGACGGCCCGGCCCGGCCCGCTGATCTCGGGAACGGTCGCGATCCTCGTCGCCGCGACATGTATCCCGCTGGGTTACGTGGTGTGGGCGACTATCTCGGTGGGCTGGACGCGGGCGTACGAGCTCATCGTGCGCCCGCGCGTCGGTGAGCTACTCGTCAACACGGTGGCGCTGGTCTTCATCACCGTTCCGCTATGTGTGGTGATCGGCGTCGCGGTGGCGTGGCTGGTGGAGCGCACGGACCTTCCGGGTCGCGCGATCTGGCGGCCCCTCTTCGTTGCGCCGCTTGCCATTCCGGCGTTCGTCAACAGCTACGCCTGGGTCGGGGCGATCCCGTCCCTGCACGGACTGCCTGCGGGTGTTCTGGTCACGACCCTGTCCTACTTCCCGTTCATGTACCTACCGGTCGCGGCGACGTTGCGACGGCTCGACCCCGCCGTCGAGGAGTCGGCCCGGGCACTGGGATCGGGTTCGGCGGAGGTCTTCCTGCGCGTCGTGCTTCCGCAGTTGCGGCTCGCGATCCTCGGTGGTGCGCTACTTGTCGGCGTCCACCTGCTCGCCGAGTTCGGTGCATTCGCCATGGTACGGTTCGACACCTTCACCGTCGCGATCTTCCAACAGTTCCAGGCCACGTTCGACGGGGCGGCGGGCAGCATGCTGGCCGGCGTGCTCGTACTGCTGTGCCTGGCGCTGCTGGTCAGCGAGGCCGCCGCCCGGGGCCACGCCCGGTTCGCCCGGATCGGGTCGGGAGCGCCACGCGCGTCATCACCGATACGTCTGCACCACAGCAAGATTCCGGCGACGCTCGCGCTGACGACACTGGCGGTGCTGGCCATCGGTGTGCCGGTCGCCACGATCGCCCGGTGGCTCTGGTTGGGCGGCCGAGACGTCTGGATCATCGACGACATTCTCTTGGCGCTGGGCCAGACCATCGGACTGGCCTCCGCCGCAGCGGTTCTGACGACGGTTCTCGCGTTCCCGGTCGCGTGGGTGGCGGTGCGCTCCAGCGGTGTGCTGGCGCGGGTCGTCGAAGGTGCGAACTACGTGACCAGTTCGCTGCCCGGCATCGTCACCGCTCTGGCGCTCGTGACCGTCACGATCCACTTCGTGCGGCCCCTCTACCAGAGCCTGGCCCTGATCGTGTTCGCCTACGTTCTGCTGTTCATGCCCCGCGCACTCGTCAACGTCCGCGCCGGCCTCGCCCAGGTCCCGCCGAGCCTCGAGGAGGCGGCGCGGTCGCTGGGTAGCTCGCCGACAGTGACGTTCCTTCGGGTGACGCTGCGATTGACGGCGCCCGCCGCAGCTGCGGGCGCCGCGCTGGTATTCGTCGCGGTGGCAACCGAGCTGACCGCAACCTTGCTGCTCGCGCCGACGGGCACCCGCACACTGGCGATGATGTTCTGGTCCTATTCCAGCGAGTTGGACTACGCGGCGGCTGCACCGTACGCATCGGTGCTCGTAATCCTCGCCATACCGGTCACATTGGTGCTGTACCGGCAGTCGACGAAGGCGGCGGCGCTGTGAGCATTCTCGAAACCCACGGTCTGGCCAAGGCCTTCAACGGACACACCGTGCTCGACCACATCGACCTCGAGCTGCAGGTGGGCACCATCACCGCGGTCGTCGGGTCGTCGGGGTGCGGCAAGACGACGCTGCTTCGTCTGATCGCCGGCTTCGAAACACCGGACGACGGGACCGTGGTCATCGACGGCCGTGAGGTGGCCGGCCCCCGACGTGCTGTGGCGCCGCACCGGCGCGCGGTCGGTTACGTCGCCCAGGACGGCGCGCTGTTTCCGCATCTGACCGTGGGACAGAACATCGCCTACGGTCTGAACGGCTCCGCGCGCCGGGCCGAGATCCGCGCCCGGGTCGGCGAACTGCTCGAAACGGTCTCGCTGGACCCGTCTTTCGCGTCGCGCCGCCCCCACGAGCTCTCTGGCGGTCAGCAACAAAGGGTGGCGCTGGCGCGGGCCCTTGCGCGCAAACCGGTGGTGATGTTGCTCGACGAACCGTTCAGCGCACTCGACACCGGGCTACGAGCGTCCACGCGAAAAGCCGTCGCCCGGTTATTGGTCGATGCCGGCGTCACCACACTGCTGGTTACCCACGACCAGGAGGAGGCGCTCTCCGTCGCCGATCAGGTTGCGGTGATGCGCGACGGTCGTTTCACCCAGGTCGGACCCCCGCAGGAAGTGTACCGGCGGCCGGCGGACCACTTCACCGCCGCCTTCCTCGGTGACTGCATATCGCTGCCCTGCACCGTGACGGACGGCATCGCCGAATGCGCACTCGGACGAATCCCTGTGCAACGCGGGCAATCCCATCCTTCCGGACCCGCCACGCTGCTGCTGCGCCCCGAACAACTCGTCGCGACGGTGGTTTCCGACGCCGAGCGACTCGAAGGCGTCGGCACCGTTCTGGCGGTCGAGTTCCTCGGACACGACGTGCTGTTGACCGTTGATCCCGCCGGCGAGGCGGATCCCATCATCGTCCGCCAACACAGCCTCGAGCCGCCCCAGGTCGACGCCAAAGTTCACATTCAGGTCGTCGGCAGCGGAGTCGCGCTGTGACAACACTGCTCGGTCACTTACGCGGACACCGTGACAACATCGCCGTGTACACCGAATCGGAGTGCCTGACATACGAAGCGCTGGCAGACCGGGTCGCCGCCGCGATGTCCGAGCTCGGCGAGAGCCGACGCCTCGTGGTGCTCGAAACCCGCAATGACATCGACACTCTGGTGCACTATCTCGCCGCACTCGCCGGCGACCACGTGGTGCTACCGGTGCCTGCCGGACGCGATCACTCGACGATCCTGCGAACCTACGAGCCCGACACCGTGATCAGCGAGGGCATCGTCACCCACCGTCGCCGAGCGGGCGGACGCCGCCTGCACGACGACCTGGCCGTTCTGATGTCCACGTCGGGCACCACCGGATCACCGAAGTTGGTCCGGCTCTCGCGCGAGAATCTGCTGGCCAACGCCGGTGTGATCGCGGACTACCTCGATATTGGCCAAAACGACCGTGCAGCAACCACACTACCCATGTCATATTGCTACGGGCTTTCGGTCGTGAACAGCCATCTCATCCGCGGCGCCGGCCTCATCCTCACCGACCTCTCGGTGACCGACGAGCGGTTCTGGGCGCTGTTCGGTCGTCACCGCGGCACCTCGTTCTCGGGTGTGCCCTACACCTTCGAACTGCTCGAGCGCATCGGGTTCGATGCGATGGACCTGCCCGACCTGCGGTACGTGACACAGGCGGGCGGGCGTATGCCCCCTGAGCAGGTGCGACGCTTCGCCGAATGGGCGAGCGATGGCGGTTGGGAACTGTTCGTCATGTACGGGGCGACGGAGGCGACGGCCCGGATGGCCTACCTGTCACCGGATTTGGCGCTGTCGCGGCCCGGCGCGATCGGCCGGCCGATACCCGGCGGATCGTTCACGATCGAATCGGCCGACGACTCCCACGACGTCGGCGAATTGGTATACCGCGGGCCCAACGTGATGATGGGCTACGCCCACGGACCGGACGACCTCGCGCTCGGCAAGACCGTCGAGTCGCTGCACACCGGTGACCTCGCTCGCCGCGCTCCCGATGGTCTTTACGAGATCGTCGGCCGCACCAGCCGGTTCGTGAAGATGTACGGTCTGCGCGTCGATCTCCAGCGCATCGAAGCAACGTTGAGCTCCAGCGGGATCACCGCTTTTTGCACCAACGACGACGACCGGCTCGTCGTCGCGGCGGCCGGCGCACACACCGAGCGCGACGTTCAGCGCATCGCCGCCGAGACTGCCGGTGTGCCCGCCTCTGCGGTGCGCGCGATCGCCGTGGACGAACTGCCGCTGCTGGCATCCGGGAAGCCGGACTACCACACCGTCCGCGAGCTCGCGGGAGCCAGCGATGCGCCGGCCGCGACCGACCTGCGCGGGTTGTTCGCCGACGTACTGCAACTCGACCCGGCGGCCATCGACCCCGATGCCAGCTTCGTCGACCTCGGCGGAAATTCGTTGTCCTACGTGGCGATGTCGGTGCGACTGGAGCGCGCGCTCGGACAGCTGCCCGTCGAGTGGCAGCAGCGGCCGCTACGCGAACTCGAAGGCCTGGTGAAGCCGCGGCGGCCGCGGTGGCGGCTGTGGGACGCGACGCTGGAGACCAGCGTCGCGTTGCGGGCCGCCGCGATCGTCCTGATCGTCGGGTCGCACGCCGAACTGTTCGAACTGTGGGGCGGCGCCCACTTGTTGCTCGGCATCGCCGGATACAACTTCGGCCGGTTCTGCCTCACCCCCGTGCCCCGCGCGAAACGGGTGCGCCACCTGCGCAACACGATCGGCTGGATCGCGGTGCCTTCAGTGCTGTGGGTGACCATCGCGCTTCTGTGGACGCGCGACTACACCTGGTCGAATCTGCTGTTGGCCAACAAGTTCCTCGGTCCACACGACAGCATGACCGCCGGCCGCCTGTGGTTCGTCGAAGTCCTGGTGTGGACGCTTGTGGCGCTGGCGCTGCTGTTCTGGATACCGGCAATGGACCGTGCCGAGCGCCGGCGACCGTTCACGGTCGCGGTGGCGTTCCTCGTGTTCGGCCTGGCCCTACGCTACGACGTACTCGGGTTGGACATGGGCCGCGAGGCCTGGTTCACAATGCTCGCGTTCTGGTTTTTCGCGCTCGGCTGGGCGGCGTCGAAAGCGACGTCGACCCTGCAACGCGCGCTACTCACCGTGGTTTTGGCGGTCGCGTTGCTCGGTTACTTCGACACCACGCTGCGGGGGCTCGTCGTGTTCGGCGGCCTCGCCCTGGTCATCTGGCTACCCACCATCCGCTGTCCAGCGCTGCTGACCGTCGCGGCCGGCGTGCTCGCCGAGGCGTCGCTGTACACCTACCTGGTTCACTACCAGGTGTATTCGTGGTTTCCCGGACACCCGGGCGTCGGGGTGATCGCCTCGCTCGCGGTCGGAATCCTGATCACCTATCTGGTAACAGTGGCGCGCCGGTGGCTGCGGGTGCGCAGGGGACAGAGCGCGACGGTGCCCGCACAGCGCTAGCCGTATCAGCGAGCGTCGTGAAGATGACGGTTTCGGGCCGATATTCGTCATCTTCCCGACGCTCGGCGGCGCTCAGCCCGGCGCTCAGTCCCGCTCGGCGATCAGCCCCTCCTGCGCCAGCGTCGCAGTGATGACGCCGTCGGCGCGAATCAGGCTACCCGTCACGACTCCCCTACCCCGCGCGGCGGCGGGCGACATCGACTCGAGCAGGTTCCACTGGTCGGCGAAAACCGGTTGATGGAACCAGATCGACGAATCCGTGGTGCCGCTGCGGTGCGTTCGGGCCCGCATCGAATGGCCGTGAACTCCAAGCGCCGGATCGATCATGTACACGTCGCACACGTAGACCGCGATCAGCGTGTGCAGAACCGGATCCTGCGGCAGGGGCACGGTTGCGCGCCACCAGAAGCGACGGATGAACTCGCCGGAGGAGCTGTCGTCGAAGATCCGGATGTCGAGTTCCTCGAGCGGCATCGACGGCGCCGGTCCGGCAGGACCGGTGCGGGGCAAGGTCTCCGGATCGTAGAGGGTGGGCAGCCGGTGCCCGTGCTCCGGACCACACATCGGCACCGCGAACGACACCGTCGCCGTCGTCAAGAGCCGTTCCCCCTGCCGGGATTCGACCCGCCGCGCCGATGATGTGCGACCGTCGAACACGCGCGTAACACCGTACGCGACCTCGTCACCCGCCTCTCCACCACGCAGGAACTGCAGGTGCAGATTGGTGGGCAGCCGGTCCGCGTCGACGGTGCGGTAGGCGGCAGCCAGGCTCTGCGCGACGAATTGCCCGCCGTAGGCACGTTTCCCGGCCGGCCCGCTCGCCGGGCCGACCCAGCTGTCGGGATCGGGACCGGGACGTAGCTCGAGAAGGTCGAGCAGTCTGCTCATTCGGCGCGTCCAGTCGCGACCGCACCGAAGGCGACAAGCCGGTCGACCTCCTCGATGCTCAGCCCCAGCCACTCGTTGAGCACACCTGCGGTGTCGTCTCCCAGCGCTGGTGACGCGACCGCGCGCGGATACTGTCCGCCGATCGAAATCGGCAGTCCCGGAGCCAGATAGGTGCCGATCCGCGGCTGGTCGAGCGGCGTGAACAGCGGGTTGTAGGTGACCTTGTCCTCGGTGGTCGCTTCGGCGAAGGTGCGGTACCGCTCCCACAGCACCGAAGTCGCCGACAATGCCGCACCGATCTCCTCGGCGGTGTGCGCGCCGAACCACTCGGCGAACAGCCCGCTCAGTGCGTCGCGGTGCACGAAGCGCTGACCCTCGTCGGAGAAGTCGGCGCCGAGCGTCTCAGCCAGCGCCGCAACCGCTTTCGTCGTCCCGGTGAGTTCGGTGAGGTCACGGAAGTGACGCCCGGTCAGCGCGACGACCATGAACGAGACCCCGTCGCTGCTGACGAAGTCCTGACCGTACTGGCCGTACACCGAGTTGCCGATGCGCTCGCGTGCGGTGCCGTTGACCATCACCTCGGTGAAGAAGCCGAGGTTACCCGCCGTGGCCAGCGCAACGTTCTCGAGCGGAATGCTGATCCGCTGGCCCTGCCCGGTCGCGTCGCGGTGCCGCAGCGCGGTCACCACGGCCAGCGCGGTATAGAGCCCGCATGCGACGTCCCACGCCGGCAGGACGTGGTTCACCGGGGATGCGAGTTCGGACGGACCAGTGACGAGCGGAAAACCGATGCCCGCGTTGACCGTGTAGTCGACGCCCGTGCCACCGTCGGCGCGCCCGGAGACCTCGACGTGGATCAGATCGGGGCGCAGCTCTGTCAGGGCGTCGTACGAATGCCATTCGCGCCCAGCGACGTTGGTGATCAGGACCCCGCTGTTCGCGACGAGCCGTCTGATCACGTCCTGACCCTCGTCGGAGCGCACGTCGGCCGCGACCGAACGCTTGCCCTTGTTCAGCCCGGCCCAGTAGATGCTCTCGCCGTCGTCGGTGATGGGCCATCGGCGGTAGTCGGCGGCCCCGCCGATCGGATCGACCCGCGTCACCTCCGCCCCGAGCTGGGCCAGCGTCATGCCTGCCAACGGGACAGCGACGAAACTGGAGATCTCGACAATACGCACGCCGGCCAGCGGCCGCGTCGCCTCAGATGTGCTGGTCATCGGGGTCAGTGTAGGCAGCGGCCGCGGCGCACCTCACACCAGTTCGATGGCCTCGGCGATGGACGGCAACACGCGGCTGGGCCGGAAGGGGTACCGCTCGACCTCGCCGACGGTCGTCGACCCGGTCAGCACCAGGATGGTCTCCAGCCCGGCCTCAATGCCCGCGACGACGTCGGTGTCCATCCGGTCCCCCACCATGACCGTGCTCTCCGAATGCGCCTCGATCCGGTTGAGCGCGCTGCGGAACATCATCGGGTTGGGTTTGCCGACGAAGTACGGTTCGCGGCCCGTGGCCTTGGTGATCATCGCCGCGACCGACCCGGTGGCCGGCAGCGGCCCCTCCGCCGACGGCCCGGTGACGTCGGGGTTGGTCGCGATGAACCGCGAACCCCCGAGGATCAACCGGATCGCCTTGGTGATCGCCTCGAACGAGTACGTCCGGGTTTCGCCGAGGACCACGAAGTCCGGTTCCACGTCGGTGAGGGTGTAACCGGCCTCGTGCAGTGCTGTGGTCAGACCGGCCTCGCCGATGACGTAGGCCGACCCGCCCGGCTGCTGGTCGGTGAGGAACGCCGCGGTCGCCAGCGCGGAGGTCCAGATGGACTCCTCGGGCACGTTCAGCCCCGACCGTCGCAGCCGGGCCGACAGGTCGCGAGGGGTGAAGATCGAGTTGTTGGTCAGTACGAGGAAAGGCCGCTGCAGTTCGACGAGCCGGTGCAAGAACTCGGCGGCGCCGGGCAGCGCGTGTTCCTCCCGGACGAGCACGCCGTCCATGTCGGTGAGCCAGCACTTCGGTGTGTCGCGCACGCCTCCAGTGTGTCAGTTCCGCGCTTGATCGTTAGCCCATCGGCAGGTCGGGCATCGCGACGTCACAGCGCGCCCGGAAGTCGAAGGCGGCCTGTCGGACCGCTCGGAGCTCGTCGCGGACCCGCGGATTGGCGTCCAGGTACGCCTTGATCTCCTCCGTCATCTGGTCCCTCGGCTTGCCTTTCAGTCCGGTGAAGAACGCGTTCACGTCCGGGTGGGTGAACAGGTAGGACGACGTGCCCGCCGAGACGCCGGACATGACGCCGGCCAGATCGGCGGCCGTGCAATTGGGCGGGTCGGCGGCGGCCGGTGCGGCACCCAAGAGGATCGCGCCGGCGAGCACACCAGCACCGAAAACGTTGCGTGAGAACATTCCAAGCTCCTTGCTCGAATGGACGGAGGACAACTCGACAGAATTCAGCGCGGCCCGATACCCGGCCGTCCCGGCCGATCGATTATCGGTGGCCTCGGCGGGCCCGGATCAAGGATGATGTCGACGCCCCAGTCGTCGCTGCAATACCACGGGTCGGCGCAGTAGCCGGGATAGGCCGGACCGGCCTGCGTGGCAGAAGGTCCCCCGCCGCGGACGTCGCCCTGCGCGCACACGGTGGCAGCGCCCGCATTCGTGCATTCCGCCGATCCGACGGGGGCGACAGCGACGGCAATCGGCACCACCGATACCGACAGCGCAACCAGTAGGCAGCGATGGGTGGATCTCATGGCCGACTCCCTTTCGTAGGCGGGTGGCGAACCTCCGCACCCGGTACGCCGGCTAGCTGAATGTTCGCAGCTTACTGCGATGCGCGGATTCGTGCTCGACATTGGCGTCGTAGTCAGCGGGGCTGGTTCGGGATCCCGGGGAACAGTTGCTCGGTCGGACCGGACGTCACGTAGCCGCCGAGCTTGGTCGCCAGGTGCGGGGCGAAGACCGCGCCGTACATCACGTGCCCCACCACGACGACGGCGGCGACCGACAGCAACGCCGATCCGAGGCGACTCGTCGACCGCTTGTCCGCCCACACCTCGATCACGTTGCGCCCCTGACCGTCGACGCGCCCCAGTAGGTAGGTGAACACCATCATCTGCAAGCCCATCGCGACCGCGTCGTAGATCGGGTACTGGAACTTGCTTCCCTCGAAGATCGCCAACCCCGGGATCACGTATCCGTAGTAGAAGACGCCGGCGCGGGGACCGAAGAAGCCGTTGAACAGCAGAGCCCAGCAGAACCCGACCAGCAGACCCACGATCAGCAGGGTTTGCGGTCTGCGCCAACCGAATCGCCGGATCAGCCACCGGCCGAGCGCGGCGCCGATCACCGCGGGCAGCACGAAATAGGCGATGTATCCAATCGGCACCGATGACGGAAGTCCGCCGCCCCACGTCATGTTCATCGGCCACCACGACGGCATGCGCGGAAGTGCCGGCGGGAACTGGGCATAAACCGCCCAGTCGTACGGTGCCTCGATCCACGAGAACGAGATCGCCGAGATCGACACCAGCAGCAGCGGATGAAGGCGGCCACGACGAATGCTCAGATACACGCCGTAGGCCAAAAACAGGATGCCGCCGATGTAGGCGAAGGACAGACCGACGATCAACGCCGGTGTCAGCTCGGTGCTCATCGCTCGTCCTCGGCAGCGCTCTTCTCGCCGCGCGCTTCGGGATCGAAGTACAGCACCAGTCGGATGATCAAGACGAGCAGCCCGAACAGCGTTCCGAGCATGACGAGTTGGCCCATGACCACGTCCTTCCACACCGTCCCCCAGCTGTAATAGTGGACACTATTACCGGTCTCGGGGTCAAGAGACGACTATCGTCATTTGCCGTGCCCCAGCGACGTTCGTCGAAGAAGGGATCCACCGGAGAGCCGCAGGCTTCGCGCAGGGCCCCTGGCGAGGCCCGGCGGCTCCTGCTCGACGCCGCCCGTGACCTGTTCGCGCGCCGGGACTATCGCAGCACCACCACGCGGGAGATCGCCGAGGCGGCAGGCGTTACCGAGTACCTGTTGTTCCGTCACTTCGGTTCGAAGGCCGGACTGTTCCGCGAGGCGCTGGTTCTCCCGTTCACCGATTTCGTCGACGACTTCGGTGAGACGTGGCAGGCCGTCATACCGGACAAAGTCACCGAAGAGGAACTGACCCGGCAATTCGTCGGGCGTCTTTACGACGTGCTCATCGAACACCGGGGCCTGCTGCTGACTCTCGTCGCGTCGGATGGGCTCACCGACGAGGAGATCGACAGCGCCGGTATCGCCGACATCAGGCGCGCGCTCACGCTGCTCGGCCAGATCAGCGCCGAAGGCATCCGGCTGCGGGGCCTTCGGTCGGATCAACCCGATCTACCCGCGCACTCGACGGTCGCGATGATCGTCGGCATGGTGGCTTTGCGGTCCACATTCTTCGGCAGCCGGCCGCCGTCACGTGAGGCGATCGTCGACGAACTCGTGCAGGCGATCCTGCACGGGTTCCTGCACCGGCCTTAGCCGCCGGGGCCGTTGGGCCACTTGAGCAGTGAGCCTGCATCCACCCGGATGTGCTGGCCGGTGATGTAGCGGCTGTCATCGCTGGCCAGGAACACGCCGAGGTTCGCCATGTCCTCGGGCTCGATATACGGGATCGGCATGGCCTGAAAGAGCGAGAAAAGCGGTTCGGCGTCTTCGCGGGTGGGTGTCTTGCCCTCGGCCTTCAGGTCGGGCCGGAACACGCCGTACATTCCCTCGTTCTGCAACAGATGGGTGTTGCAGTTGGTCGGGTGGATGGCATTGATGCGAATCATCCTCGGCGCCAGGTGAAGACACATCTCGTCGACGTACTCGATCACGACGCGCTTGCTCCAGCCGTAGCCGGCTCCACCGGGACCCATGTCCGGGCTCGTCGTGGTGCCGCGGATCATGCCCGCGGTGGATCCGGTCACGATGACCGACGCACCGTCGGGCAGGTGCGGAAGCGCCACCGCGACGGTGTTCATCACGCCGACCAGGTCGACGTCGGAGGCGTCGACAAATCCCATCGGATCGGGATTACCCATGGCCATCGGCAGGATCCCGGCGTTGGCCACCACGATGTCGATCTTGCCGAGATCGGCCACCCCCGCCTCCACCGCCTCGCGGAGTTCGTGGCGCTCGCGGACGTCGGCCACCCGGGCGACGACGCGGCGGCCGACCTCCTTGACGGCGCGCTCGGTTTCGGACAGATCCTCTGGTGTGGCGAGCGGATACGGATTCGACGGGATGTCACGACAGATGTCGACCGCGATGATGTCGGCTCCCTCTTTGGCCATCGCGATGGCGTGCGCACGACCCTGACCGCGGGCGGCCCCGGTGATGAAAGCGACCTTGCCCTCGAGCTTTCCGGTCATGTTCTACTCCTTCGATTTCTGGGTCAGCCGATCGGGTTGAAGGTGATGTGCAGTTCGCTGAGCCCTCGCATGATGAACGTCGGCTCATAGGCGAAGCGGCGGTCGTCCGGCGGGCCGTGGTGCTCGGTGGAGATCGTGATGTCGCTCATCCGGTCGAGGATCCGGTTCAACGAGATCCGCCCTTCCGCGCGGGCCAACGGCGCCCCCGGGCACGAATGTACGCCGCGGATGAACGCGATCTGCTCGCGCACGTTCGGCCGGTCCGCCCGGAAGGTGTTGGGGTCGGCGAACTTACGCTCGTCGCGGTTGCAGGCTCCCGGAAGCAGCATCACAGTCGTACCGGCGGGCACCTCGACCTCACCGATCTTGGTGGTGGTGCGCGCCATTCGGAAGTGCGATTTGACAGGACTTTCCATCCGCAGCGTCTCCTCGAGGAAGGCGGGGATCTTGCTGCGGTCGTCGCGCAGTTCTCTCTCACAGCCCGGGTTGTCGGCGATGAAGCGGACCGCCGAACTGACCAGCTTCGTAGTCGTCTCTGTGCCCGCCGCGAACAGGAACGTCGACAGGTTCATGACATCCTCGATGTCGGGCGTCGAGCCGTCCTCGTGTTTCGCCTGCGCCAGCTCGGTCAGCACGTCCTCGCGCGGTGAGCGCCTGCGGTCCTCGATGTAGGAGTAGAACTTGTCGTTGAGCCACTGCAGCGGGTTGTGCGAGGTCGGCGCCTCCTTGCCGAGTTCGCCGACGGTTTCGAGCGCGAAGACCTCTTTGAACTCGTCGTGATCCTCAAGCGGCACACCGAGTAGGTCGGCGATGACCAGTAGCGAGAACGGTTTGGCGTACGCGGCCAGGAACTCACAGCTGCCTTTGTCGAGGAAGGTGTCGAGTTGCTGATCGGCCAACCGCCACATGAAGTCCTCGTTCTCCTTGAGGCGCTTGGGGGTGATCAGCTTGTTGAGCAATCCGCGGGTGCGGGTGTGCAGCGGTGGATCCTGCGACGTGATGTGCTCGGCCATCGGCACGGCACCGCGGTGTTGTTCGATCAGCTCGCTGACGTCGTCGGATTCACCGGGCCCGAAGGGCATTCCCGAGAACGGGCCGGCGACCGACACGCACGACGAGAAGGCCGGGTCTTTGTATACCGCGAGCGCCTCTTCGTATCCGGTGACGGCCAGCACGTTGAACGGGGTCGCCGGAGCCACCGGACATTTGGATCGAAGAAAGTCGAAGTACGGGTAGGGGTCGGGGACGAGGTTGGCGTCGGTGAAGAAGTCGACGGTTTCATAATCGGTCACAGGACACTCCTGGTTGCTTCGGTCACGTAGGCGTCGTCGACGGTCATGATCGTGTCGAGGTTCTCGGCGATGTCTTTGGCGGTCAGTGGCTGCTTCCAGATGCCCTGGGTGCGCACGACCGCCAGCCGCGAGACACCGCCCATCCCGGTCAGCAACACCTCGCCGTTCAACGCACAGGACTCATGGGCAAGGAAAATCGCTGCGGGAGCGCATAGTTCGGGAGGCATGCCGGCGTTGATCTCCGACATCGTCTCCTCCGACATGCCGTACAAATCGGCCAATTGCCGGCTCTGCGATGCGGACATGCGGGTGTAAGCCCGCGGCGCGATCGCATTGACCCCGATGCCGTGGGCCGCGCCCTCGGTGGCGAGGTTGCGGGTCAACCCCCACACCGCTCCCTTGGCCGCGCCGTAGCTCGTGAGCTCCGGTATGCCGCCGAGCATGGCTTCGGAGACGGTGTTGACGATCCGGCCCGCGCCGGCCTCAGTGAGATGGGACCATGCGGCCCGCGTGACGAAAAGCGTTCCGAAGTAATGCACGTCGAGCATCCGGCGCACCCGTTCCGCCGACAGCGTCTCGAAAAGACCCGGGTCGTGAACGCCCGCGTTGTTGATCACCGCGTCTATACGTCCGAACGCGTCGAGAGCGGCATCGATGATCGACTGCGCCCCCGCCTCGTCGGCGACCGAGGCGCTGCACGCCACCGCTCGTCCGCCGGTCTGGGTGATCTCCTCGGCCACCGCGTCGGCCGGTCGCGCGGCGCATGTGCGGCCGTCGATCTCGGCGCCGTTGTCGGCGACCACGACGGACGCCCCCTTGGCGGCAGCCAGCAGCGCGTGGCCGCGGCCGATTCCACGGCCGCCCCCGGTGACGACCACCACGCGATCGTCGAAACGCAGATCACTCACGGGTTGGCGGTCGGGTCGAAGAGGATGGGCAGCGCGGTCGGTGACCGGAACACCTGGCCGCGGATGTAGGCCTCCTCGGCGCCCGGATCGAGCCGCAGGTTCGGCAAGCGATCCAGTAGGAGGTTGAGCGCGACCCGCATCTCCAACCGCGCCAGGTGCATGCCGAGGCAGACGTGCACGCCGTGGCCCCACCCGATGTTGGCCTTGGATTCCCGGAAGATGTCGAATTCATCGGGGTCGGGGAACCGCTCGTCCTGCCGGTTGGCTGCGCCCAACACCGGCATCACCGACGAACCCTCGGGGATGTGAACGCCGCCGAGTTCGGTGTCGCGGCTTGCGATCCGGGTGATCATGCTCAGCGGCGGCTCCCAGCGCACCGCCTCCTCGATCGCCTGCGGTATGAGTGACCGGTCGGCCCGAAGGGCTTCCAGCTGTTCGGGATTGGTCAGCAGCCCGAACATCAGGTTGCCGAATGCCCGGTACGTGGTCTCCACTCCCGCGGGCAAGAGCAGCCGCAGGAACGAGAAGATCTCCTCGTCCGAGAGCTGCTCGCCGTCGATCTCGGCCCCGGCGAGCCGGCTGATCAGATCGTCTCGCGGTTCCTCGCGACGCGCGGCGAGGATGGGCCTGAAGTAGTCGGCCAGCGCCGCGGACGCTTCCTTCCCGCGTTCGGGGTTGACCGTGAATGACAGCAGCGAGATGGACCACTTCTGGAATTGCGCGTAGTCGTCCTGCGGCAGACCCAGCAGCCCGGCGATGATCAGCGTGGGGTACGGGAAGTTGAATTCCTTGACCAGGTCGACACTTCCTCGCTCGGCGAACCGGTCGATCAACGCGTTGCCGATCCTCGTCACCAGCGTGTCTTCCCAGCGGGCCAGGGCCTTCTGCGAGAACGCCTTGGCGACCAGGCCCCGGTGCCTGCCGTGCTCGGGTTCGTCCATGCCGAGCATCACATGCTTACCGAACACGTCCCCGAACGCCTGGATGATGATCGCCGAGGAAAACGTCTCGTTGTCCCGCAGCATCTGCTGGGCCTCTTCATAGCGGTAGACCATGACGATCGGCTTGCCCTCTTGCCCAGGGATTCCGGGGATCTCGATCTTCTGGACGGGCTCCTCGCGACGCAACCTGGCCAGCTCGGTGTAGGGGTCGCGCACATCGCCCGACACGAAGTCGTCGAACTCGCCGAAATCCTCGAGGTCCTCGAACAACAGTTGCATGGCTTCCTCCTAGGAACCAGCCGGATAGGCGACGGACTTGATCTCGGTGTACTGGTCGAACCCGGCGACACCGTTCTGGCGGCCGATTCCGCTGGCCTTGTAACCGCCGAACGGCGTGTCGGCTCCGTAGCCTGCGGTGCCGTTCAACCCGATGAAACCAGCACGAAGCCGTCGTGCCACCGACAGTGCGCGGTCCAGCGTTCCCGCCATCACGTTGCCCGCCAGGCCGTACGGGCTGTCGTTCGCGATGCGCACCGCGTCGTCCTCGTCGTCGAAGGGGATCACCGAGAGCACGGGACCGAAGATCTCCTCCTGCGCAATGGTCATCGAGTTGTCGACGTTGACGAACAACGTGGGCTTGACGAAGTAGCCCTTGTCCATGCCCTCGGGCGCCTCGGCTCCGCCGACCAACAGGGTCGCCCCCTCCTCGACGCCCTTGTCGATGTATCCGCGGATGCGGCTGCGCTGTTTGTCGGAGATGACCGGTCCGCACAGCGTGGCCGGATCCTGCGGATCGCCGGGTGCGACACCCTCGTAGATGCCCTTGAGGATCTCGATGCCCTCGTCGTAACGAGACCGCGGCAGCAGCAGCCGGGTGGGGTTGGCACACCCCTGGCCCGCATGCATGCAGGGTGCGATGCCCATCATGCAGCCCACCGCGAAGTCCGCGTCCTCCAGCACGATGGTGGCGGACTTGCCGCCGAGTTCGAGGAACAGCCGCTTCATCGTCGCGGCGCCCTTCTCCATGATCCGGCGGCCGACGACGGTGGATCCGGTGAACGAGATGAGGTCCACCTTCGGGGACAGCGTGAGTTCTTCACCGACGAAGTGATCCGATGCGGTGACGACGTTAACGACACCCGGTGGGATATCGGTGTTCTCGGCGATCAGCCGGCCTAGCCGGGTCGCGTTGTAGGGGGTGTTGGGCGCCGGCTTGAGCACGACGGTGTTACCGGTGCCGAGGGCTTGCCCGAGCTTTTGAATCGTGACCTCGAACGGGAAGTTCCAGGGCACGATCGCACCGACCACGCCGACGGGCTCACGCCAGACCTTCCGTGTGGTGTTGACTCCGGTGACCGATACGAGCGCGTCGCCCAGCGAAGTCTCCCAGGGATATTCGTCGATCAGCCGGGCGGGATATCTCAGAGCGTCGGCCAGCGGGGCATCGAGCTGGGGGCCGTGCGTGATGGCGCGCGGGCAGCCCACCTCGAGGATGAGCTCCTCGCGCAGCTCTTCCTGTTCGGACTCGATCGCCTCCTGCAGCTGAAGCAGACATCTCTGGCGGAACGCATGATTCGTTGACCAGTCGGTCTCGTCGAAGGCGCGGCGCGCCGCGTCGATGGCGCGGAGCATATCGGCCTTCGAGGCATCGGCGACCTCGCCGAGCACCTCCTCGGTCGCGGGGTTGATGTTGGTGAAGGTGCCTGCCTCACCGTCGACGAGCTTGCCGTCGACCATCATCTTCAATTCGAAGCGAACGTCAGTCATGATTTCTGCTTCCTCGTAGTGCGCCGAACCGCGGAATGCCCATCATCAACCGGATCATCTGGTGCAGTCCGGCGGAGGGAAATACGCGGTTGACGATCAACAACATTCGCGCATCGGGCCCCACCGGGCGCTTGGCGAACGGTTTCGTGCTGTCCAGCGCCTTGGCCAAGCCCACCGCGAACTTCTCGGGCGACCTCGCGGCCATGCGCATCGCGGCCCGGCCACGTTTGTCCATCGTGCTGTGGTGCTTGGCGTACGGACCGTCGAGATCGCGGCAGTCGGTGGTTCCCGCGTCGGTGATGATCTCGGTGTCGTAGGTTCCGGTGACGAGGATCGTGACACCGATGCCGAACGGGGCAACCTCGGCGGCCATCGACTCACCCCAGCGTTCCAATGCCCCTTTGACCGCCGAATACGGTGCCGTGGCGGGCATTCCGCGCACGCCACCCTGACTCGACACCAGCACGATGCGGCCGCGCCCGGCCTCCCGCATGGCAGGCAGCAGCGCCTTGGTCAACGCGACCGGGCCGAAGATGTTGGTGGCGAACATCTGCTCCCACAGGCTTATCGGCGTCTCCTCGACCATCCCGGCCGCCGAGATCCCGGCGTTGTGCACCACCGCATACGGTGCGCCGACCGCCTCCACGATCGACTTCGCTGCCGCCTCGATCGACGCGGTGTCGGTCAGATCGAGGGTGACGCCGATCAGGTTCGGATCGTCAGGCGCCGCGCCCGTGGCCTCGCGTAGCCGCTGCATGCCGGCGTCGACGGAACGCATGGCCGCGACGACCTGCCAGCCCTGCCGGTACAGATGGGTGGCCGACGCCAGTCCGAGCCCACGCGAGGCGCCGGTGATGACTACGTTTCGTCCTCTATCCATTCGACGCTTCCGGCGCACATCGGTCACTCTTGGCGCCCAGTTCCACGGTGGGCCGGCCGTCGGGCTGACCGCTCATCCAGGTCGACATGATGCCGACGGAGTACGGGCCAGGCTGCCCGTTCTCCTCGTAGAACCCCTGCGGGTCATAGATTTTCACCTCGGGATACGGCCACGGGCAGGCCACCGAGGTGGAGATCTTGGTGGCTTTCACGATCGCGAAGAGGCCGCCGTAGCAGAGATAGGCGATGTTGATGATCACGAACATCACGATGAAGGTGCCCAGTCGAGGCCTGGAGGCGAAGATCCTGGCCCGCTGAGCCAGCTTCTCGGCGACGGACTTGCCGGTGTCGTCGCGGTAGAGCAGCACACCGGCGGGGATCATCACGAACGTCACCGCCACGACTTCCCAGATAAGGGGGAACTGGTGCGGCTCTCCGTTGAAGATCGACGCCCACGGTGGCACCTGCGAATAGATGTACATGCCGGTGCGCACCAGGGTGATCTCCAGCGCCGCGTCCACCAGCACCCCGATCGGGAAGATGATGGCGGCCAGGCTGATCAGCGGGTGACGCCACACGAACGAGTCAACCGAGCTGCGCGCCTGCAGTTTTCGCAGAATCCAGATTGCCGGGAAGTACGGCCCGAGATAGAACATCACGTAGCCGAGGACAACGAACGGTTCGACCGTTGGCGACAGAGACACCAGCGGCCAGTCCTCGGGCAGGTGCGCCAGTTCCGGGTTGTAGACCGCGAACGGCGACCAGTTCATGATCGGGTCCTGCCACACGATCAACGAAGTGACCAGAGCCATCAACAACGTCGGGTTGTGCGGGTTGCGGCGCCACTGGACCACCCACAGGGTGACGATGACGACCATCGTGATGACGGTGAAGGTCTCGAGGACCACCACCCAGGTGGACGGGCTCCACCCGAACAGCGCTTCGACCGGCCGCGGCGCGCCCTCGACCTCGGGGTTGGCGATCCGCGGAGAGCCCGGCCCCTTTCGCGTGTTGATCCCGAAGAACACCGCGACGGCAAGGAGGGCGGCGACCGAGATGGTCGGTCCGAGCCACGCGCGCTTCGGCGATTCGGCAGACGGCTGCGCGAGATCAGCCTTCGGTGCTTCCGTGGTCATGGGTCACTCCTCACCGAATCGGTCAACGAGATGTGAGTTGACGCCGTCGACGTCCAGTCGTCGGGCGACCAGATACCCGGCGCCCATCCAGGCTCGACGTGTCCAGTTGCCGAACGAGACACGGGTGCCCGGCGCACCCGCGGCGGCGGGCATCATCTTGACGCGTTCGAGCGCCTCTTTGACACCCCGCGGGCTCAGCGGATGCGCATCGGCGCACGCGCGCAGCAGAGCGGATGCGACATCGCAGTTCACAACGGGCACACAGTATTCCGGCCGACGGCCGAACTTCTCCTGATACTTGTCGAGAAACCGCTGGCCGACAGGGTTGCCCTCGTCGTACTGATCGACGCCCGTCCACCCCATGAACGCGTTCCACATGATGGGGTTGATCCACGCGTTCTGGAAGGCCGTGCTGGTGAAGCGTGGCGGGTCCCACCCCAGCGCCTCGAGTGTCGGGTTGACGAACACAATGCCGAATCCGAAGCCGGCGTGCACGATCGCCTGCGCCTTGGCCTCATACAGGGTGCGCACGGCTTCCGAGACATCCTGCGCCGTCTGTGCGATCGCCGCCTCGGCGACGATCCGGATCCCCTTGCGCCGACAGGCGTTCCGGAAGTTCTTCACATATGTCTCGCCGACGAGCGACTGCTCCATGAGCACGCCGACCTCCTGGTGGCCGCCCTTGGCAAGCAGGTCCGCCCAGAAGATCGGCTCGTCGGTCAGCGAGCCCTACGGGAACGAGAACGTCCACTCCCCCAGCCACGCGTCGCTACCGGTGACGCTCAGCGCGGGCACCCGGAAACGCTCCTCGATGGCCTCACGGGTCGGCACGCAGTTGTCGGTGATGTGCGGGCCGAACACCGCGAGACACCCCTCGTCGACGAGCTCGCCGTACGCGTCGATCACCGCCTTGACCGAACCCTTCGGCAGCCCTTCCACCTCCTTGTAGATGATCTCGATGGGGCGATCGATCACGCCCTGCTCCACCGCCTCGGCGAAGATCAGCTCGAAGGGGTTGGACAGGTCCTCCTTCATCTCCTGCGGGTACAGGTCGGGCAGCTTGAAGTCCATGAGGTACCCGAACTTGATTGGTTCCGCGGTGCTCTCGTAGGACATGCCACCTCCGTCGGATGAAACCTAAAATTTGTTCAGACAGTAGCCACGGTCATGTTCACCGTCAATCGTCCGGCCGCGAGTCCACCAGATATGCGTCGATCATCTCGAGCAGACCGCGGGTGATGGTCGCGTCGTCGGTGAGTGGGCCCGCGATCGCGGCCCTGGCGGCGTCGCGCGGGGTCAATCCCTCGGCGATCAGCCGCCCGGCGGCGATGAGCACCCGCGTCGAAGCGACTTCGCGCAGTCCCCCCGTCTCCAGCCGACGGATCGCGTGACCCAGCCGGACCAGCTCCGCGGCGCGGTCGTGGTCGATCGCGGCCTCGCTCGCGACGATCTTCTCCTCGACATCGGCTGTCGGGAAACCGAATTCGATCGCGACCATCCGCTGCCTGGTGGAGTCCTTGAGATCCTTCAGCACGCTCTGATAACCGGGGTTGTAGGAGACGACCAGGCAGAATCCCGGTGCAGCGTCCAGCGTGACGCCGAGCCGTTCGATCGGCAACTGCCTGCGGTGGTCAGCCAGCGGGTGCAGCACGACGGTGGTGTCCTGACGAGCCTCCACGACCTCGTCGAGATAGCAGATCGCGCCCTCGCGCACCGCGCGGGTCAGCGGCCCGTCGACCCACTCGGTCTCGCCGCCGTGCAGGAGGAAGCGGCCGACGAGATCGGCGGTGGTGAGGTCGTCGTGACAGGCGACGGTGACCAGCGGTCGGTCCAGGTCGTGCGCCATCGCCTCGACGAAGCGGGTCTTCCCGCAGCCCGTCGGTCCCTTCAATGCAATGGAGAGGCCCTGGTTGTAGGCGGCCTTGAAGACCTGCTCCTCGTTCGCGACGGGCACGTAGTAGGGCCGCGGCGGCTTCACCTGCATGGCTTCCCTTCGTCAGCCTGTTCTTACGGACCCTATCCCGGAACAGATGTTTGGTTCAAGAGTCTGCCGGGTGTTGACACGCGCCGCCGCAGGTCCGCGGTGCGTAGCGCAGAGCGGAACAGCGGTCCGATCACGTCGGCCAACTGTGCGGGCTTCGGGATCGACGCGTGCGCGGCGCTGCCGAACACCCTGGCCAACTCCCCGGAGTCGGTGGCTGCCCCGATCGTGAGGCACAGGCAGCCGATTCCCTCGCGCCTGGCCTCTCCCAGCGCCTTTCGCACGTCGGCCGCCCCGTAGAGCCGTTCGTAGCCGTGGTCGTAGGCCAAACCGTCGGACAGCACCACCAGCAGGCGTCGTGACGTGCCGGACTTCTCCGTCATCACCGCGGCGCCGTGGCGGACCGCCGCGCCAAGCCGTGAGTAGGCGCCGGCCTTGAGGCTTCCCAAGCGCCGCATGACCATCGCGTCGAGGTGCTCGTCGAAGCGCTTGACCGGCATCAGGTTGACCGCCGCGCGCCCCTGCGACTGGAAGGCATACAGCGCAACGCGGTCTCCGAGTTCGTGGAGCGCGATCGTCAGCGCCGCGGCGGCCGCCCGCTGCTGCTCGTGCACGGTCTGCCCGAATGTGCCCGCCTCTCCGGCCGATCCGGAGATGTCGAGCAGGACGAGCACCGCCAGGTCGCGCCTCCTACGCAGGTTGTCGAGGTAGACGGCCTCGTCCGGCGTCGAACCCGCAAGGGTTTCCACGCGCGCCTCGACCGCCGCATCGACGTCGATGTCGTCTCCCTGCGTCTGCCTGTGGCACCGGTCGAGCCCGATACCGAGTCGGGTCAGCGGTCTCCGCAACGCGTGGACATCGGGGCGGGCCAAGGTGTGACCCTCTTCGATCGGAGGCTCGATTTCGAGCACCGTGCACCAGTCCGGTCGGTAGCACCGTCGTTGGAAATCCCACTCGGGATAGGTGCGACCCGCGTTCTCAGAGATATCGAACCCGTCGGCGTCGACCGCCCCCGCCGCGCTCGACGTCACCGCACCCGTGCCACGAAATCCCCTGCGGTTGCGATGGGTTGGTGTATCCGCGCCTGGTGTGCCGCCGCCGGAGATCTTCCGGACACTTTTGGTCATGCGCTTCAGGAGCTTGCCGAGCGCACCGCCTCCGCCGACGGGGCTCGAGAAGGGATCGATGACGTCGTCGCCGACGACGTCATCGTCGTCGTCCAGTTCGGCCAGGTCCCCGTTCGACCCGCGACGTGGGATGTGCCCGCCGGCCGGTTCCACCTGTGCTGCGGCGGCGCGCATCGCGAGCAGCTTCTGTGCCTTGATCACTCCGAAACCCGCCGGTGGATCGGCGATGACACGGTGGTCCCCGGCCACCTTCAACGAACCGGCGGCGCAATCCGCGCGCGCCGCGAGGTCATAGTCGAGGAGCGATCGGACACCGGACGGCAGCAGGTCCTCGTTCTGCGACAGCGCGCGCTGGCCCTCCACCGCGAGGTAGCGCCGCGCCAATGCCGGGCGTCTGACGAGTTTACGCACCACGTCAGGGTCCAATCCCCCGCTGGCCAGCAGCGACGCCTGCACCGTGACCGACTCGAGTTGGCGGGGTGCTCCCACGGACGGGTCGACGAACACCGTGATGCCGTCGGTCCATGCTGCTTCACCGGGAGTCGCCGGAGCGACCGCGATCGTGCGGCCGGCCAGTGCCGAGGCCAGCAGCGCCAGCCGCTTGGGATCGTCGGCGCCCTCGCTCGTCATCGAGCCCTTTCCGCGTTGACCAAATATCTGTTCCAACGTAGAGTCCGGCGGCACTGCCGTCAATCACCGGGAGAGACGATGATCGACTTCACCGACCAGGTCGCCGTGGTGACCGGGGCCGGCCGCGGCCTCGGCCGGGTCTACGCGCTCGAGTTGGCAAGGCGCGGTGCCTCGGTCGTCGTCAACGACCTCGGCGGCACCATGCACGGTGCGGGCGAGGACAGTGCGGTCGCGGATACGGTGGTCGAGGAGATCACCGCAGCCGGCGGCATCGCCGTCGCGTCGTACGACTCGGTGGACAGCCCGGCCGGTGGCGAGGCGATCGTGCAGACCGCCGTCGACGCATTCGGTCGGCTCGACGCGGTCATCAGCAATGCGGGCATCTTCAACTCCATCCCCTTCGACGAACTGACACCGGACGATTGGAGACGCATGCTGTCCGTGCACCTGGACGGTGCGTTCTACCTGTCGCAGCCCGCGTACCGCGTGATGAAGGCGCAGGGTTACGGCCGATTCGTGTTCATCGCTTCGTCGGCCGGAATGTTCGGCCAGCATCTGGAGGCGCACTACGCGGCGGCCAAGGCGGGCATTGTCGGTCTGACCAACGTCATCGCGCTGGAGGGCGAACCGCATGGCATTCGCGCCAACACCGTCCTCCCCTTCGGGTTGTCGCGCATGGTCACCGAAACGTTGGGTGATCCGAAGATGCTCGAGGACAACGGTTTTTTCGCCGCGATCCGGCCCGAACTCGTCGCCCCGATCGTGGTGTATCTGGCCAGCCGGGCCTGCGAGTTCAGCCACCAGAATTTTTCGGCCTGCGCGGGCCGGTTCGCGAGGGTCTTCATCGGGTTGAGCGAGGGCTGGCTGGCGCCGCGCGAGGGCGATGTGACGGTCGAGGATGTCGCCGCGCATCTCGATGAGGTGGCGGCGGTCGAACCGTTCACCGTTCCTGGCGCGATCTATGACGAGGTCTTCGCGGTGACTCAGCGCCTCGGTGTCACCGGCTGATCACCGTCAACCGTCGCCGCCGTCCCACTGACCGAGCGGCGGAGTCACAAGCGCTTCCACGTCGAGCGACACTGTGCGGTGCCGCATTTCTGGTAGCGTTAACCAAACTTTGGGTCGGATCGACCAAACAGGTGGACAGGAGCCTGGTCTTGGAGGTGCTGTGGGGCGTCGCGTGACGCCGAAGGCGGACCTCGCGAAGCATGCAGGCCATTCCTACGACGACGGCACCCGGCGGACCGAGATCCTCCAGACGGCGGCGTCGTTGATCGCCACGTCCGGGCTGCGGACGTCGCTTCAGGAGATCGCGGACGCCGCCGGCATCCTGCCCGGCAGCCTCTACCACCACTTCGAATCCAAGGAAGCCATCCTCGTCGAGTTGCTCCGGCGGTACCACGAGGACCTCGACCGCATCGCCGAGCAGGCCCTCGCCCGGCTCGACGATCCCGCACCGCTGTCGGCGTTCGATCGCATCGTGGAGTTGGGCGCGGCGATCGCCCAGTGCGCGGTGACCCACAGCGCCGCACTGCAGATGACGTTCTACGAAACCCCGACATCGAACCCGGAACTCGCCGCGCTGGCCCAACAACGCCCGGCGAAGATCCTCGAAGCGATGGTGCAGACGCTGCGCGCAGCTCGCTGGAGCGGCTATCTGCGTCCCGACGTCGATCTCCCGATCCTGGCCGACCGGATCGTCCAGGCGATGCGGCAGGTCGGCCTCGACGTCATCCGGCACACCGCAGGCGCCGACAAGGTCGCGGCGACGCTGTGCCGAATCCTGCTCGAGGGCCTGGCGACCGTTCCTCCCAGCGACGCCGAACTCGATCGCTCCGCGGCGTTCATCGCCGCCGACAATGCTGTGAAGTCGTGGATCTCAGATGAGCAGAACGCACCGGACGACAAGGCCTCTCATGTACGCGCGGTCGCACGCGCGGAGTTCGGGCGAAAAGGCTACGAAGTCACCACGATCCGCGACATCGCCGCGGCCGCGGGCCTGGGCACCGGAACGGTATACCGCTTGATCGGTTCGAAAGAGGAGCTACTGGCCTCGATCATGCAGTCGTTCGGCGAGAAGGTCGCAGAGGTGGGATGGACCAGCGTGCTGCAGTCCGACTCGTCAGCCGTCGAGAAGCTCGACGCGCTGAGCTGGATTCACACCAATGCGCTCGCCCACTTCGGCGACGAGTTCCGGATCCAGCTGGCGTGGATGCGTCAGTCGCCCCCCGATACCCCGAACATCGCCTGGCTGTTCACCAAACGCGTCCGGCAGATGAAATCCCTTATCACCGCAGGCATTCGCTCCGGCGAGATCTCGATCGACGGCCCGTCGAACGAGACACTGGCCCGCGTCGTCATCGGGGTCTCGTGGATACCGGAGAACCTTCTGCACGATCTCGGCCCCCGCGCATCGCAGATCCACGTGCGCGACACCTTGCTGCGCGGCGTCACCACACGCTCGTCGGCCGAGGACGCTAACCGACGATGACCGGCAGCTTGCCCCAACCCCGCACGCTCGAAGTGTGTGCCATGGCGGCGTCGGCGTAGTCGACGTCCCACTCAGGCCAGCGCCGCAGCATCTCTTCAAGCGCGACTCGCGCCTGCATGCGGGCCAGCGACGAGCCCAGGCAGAAGTGCAGCCCCTGCCCGAACGACAGGTGCGACCCGCCGCGGTGGATGTCGAAGCTCTCCCCGTCGGGATAGCGCCGCTCGTCCCTGTTGGCAGAACCGTTGAGCAGCAACATCACCGAACCCTCGGCAATCGTCTGCCCATAGCACTCGGTCTCGTGGGCGACGTATCGGCCCTGAACCGGCGAGGGCGCCTGGTAGCGCAGCACCTCTTCGATCGCCCGGGGAATCAGTGAGTAATCGTCGACCAGTTCCCGGCGCTGATCGGGATGCTCGGCAAGCATCTGGGCGATGAATCCGATCAGCCTGGCGGTCGTCTCGTTACCCGCGCCGGCGATCATGCTCGTATACGTCAGCACCTCGATGCGCGACAACGGCCGAAGCCGACCCTCGTCCTCGACCTCGGCGTTGAGTAACTGCGTCATCAGGTCGTCGGACGGATGGTCCGCCCGCCACTCGATGTAGTCAGCGAACAGTTGGTAGGCGTTTTCGAACGTGGCGGCCGAGACCGCCTGAAAACTACCCTCTTTCAGGCCTATCGACGCGTCGGTGTTGTCGCGGATCTGCTGCTGTCCCTGTTCCGGGATGCCCAGCAGGTAACCGATGGTCCGCATCGGGATCAGCGCTCCGAAGTCGCCGATCACGTCGAAACGGGAAGCCCCCGCCAGCGAGTCGAGCGCACGCACGCAGAACTGGCGCACCAGATCTTCGATGGCCTCCATCCGGCGCGGGGTGAAGACCTTCGACAGCACTCGTCGGTGGATGTCGTGAAGGGGCGGATCTTCGAACAGGATCACCCCCGGCGGCACGTCGACGCCGCTCATGATGACGTCCATCGTGGTGCCCTTACCCGAACGGTAGGTGTTCCAGTCGTGTAACCCCTGCGCGACATCGTCATAACGGCTCAACGCGTAGAAGTTGTATTTCTCGTTGTAGTACAGCGGTGCCTCATCGCGCATCCGCTTCCAGATCGGGTACGGATCGTCGTCGATGTCGAAGTCGAACGGGTCGTAGTACAGGTCGACGGTGCCGATGTCGGTCATGCATTGCTCCCTCTTGTCGTCGTCTGATTCGAGACCACCTCGCCGGCACGCCACAGATACGGCCATGCGGTCTCAGGTGGGATACCGCCGCACAGCGGTGACAGGTTGAGGTCCAAGTGTGTGGAGAACACCGATGATCACCCGAAAGCGTGCCGGGGCAGCGTGTTCGGCAGATCCAGCGAGCTCAGCAGGCCGGCGGGGGCCTCCACGACATACGGGATCGCGTTGACCACGCGCATCGCGGTGGCCGCCATCGCGGCATGCCCCGCCCCGTGGCCCTCGGCAGCGCCGAGGTTCATCGCGCAGTGGATGTCGGGATCACCGTCGATGTCGACGCGATAGGTCGCGTCGAACTCCGAGGACAGCCAGTCCGGCGCCACATCACGTGCCATCCGGATGATGTGTTGGACGACGATGGCTTCCCGGCCGTTGACCACGCCCGCGGCGCGGGTGCTCACCGCACCACACGTCCCCGCCTCGATCGTGCCGAACGCCACTTCGATGTCGCGGTCCGTGACGCGCCGTTCGAGGGTGCCACGGACCTCGTCGACCTCCACGCCGAGACCGGCGGCCATCAGATGAATTGGTGCCCGCCAGGCCATTTCGATGAACCCGGGCGTCTTCAGCAGCGGTTCGAAATCCAGGGGGCGACCGAAGCCCATGCCGTTCATCATCACGTCGGCCACCGGGTAATGGTCGTTGAGCGCGACCTCGGTGACGGTCAGACACCGGATTCGCTTCGATTGCGTGGCGAGCACCAGCGCGAGCTGGTCGGAGCCGAAACCGGGAAAGATCCCGGAGGCGTAGAAGGATGCACTCCCCTTCTTCGCCGCCTGTTCCATCTGGTCGCGCCATTCGGGCGAGTAGTAGGCGGGCGGATAGACAAGCGTCGTCGACGACGTCGACACGACGTTGATCCCGGCTTCGAGGAGCTTCAGGTAGTCGGGCACGGCGCCGGCGTCACGTTCGGGCCCACTCGCGGCGTATACGACGCAGTCCGGTTGCAGCGCGATCAACGCGTCGGCGTCATTGGTGGCCGCCAGTCCGATCGGCTGCCCGTTGGCGAGTTCACCCGCATCCTTTCCGTCTTTCTCGGGGGAGTGCACCCACACCCCGACGAGGTCCACGTCGGGTCGCTGGGAGATCGCGCGGATCGCGATCGACCCGATTCCGCCGGTCG
>NZ_LZMD01000109.1 GCF_001668575.1 Mycobacterium sp. 1164985.4 | reverse complement strand
TACGACCACACACCGGCCTCGGGCGGGACCTTGGCCTGGGCCTTGGCCAGCATCGGTTCGAGCGGCGGCAGTACGGGAAGCTCCACCCCGCCCATTATTGCGTCCACGCCACTTCAGACCGCCGACACCGGGAAATGTCATCGCCGGTTCACCGCGTCATCGCGCCCGAGGCGACAATGGCCGAATGCGCCTGCCCGTACTGCCGCCGCTCGAACCGATGCTGGCCAAGGCCCAGGCCAAGGTCCCGCCCGAGGCCGGTGTGTGGTCGTACGAACCGAAGTGGGACGGCTTCCGGTCGATCTGTTTCCGCGACGGCGACGAGGTCGAGTTCGGCAGCCGCAACGAACGCCCGCTGACCCGCTACTTCCCAGAGCTGGTCGAGGCCGCGGGGACGGAGCTACCCGCACGCTGCGTCATCGACGGCGAGATCGTCGTCGCTGCCGGCCACGGCCTCGACTTCGAGGCTCTGCAGCAACGCATCCATCCCGCCGACTCGCGGGTCCGGATGCTGGCCGAGAAGACACCCGCGGCCTTCATCGCGTTCGATCTGCT
>NZ_LZMD01000108.1 GCF_001668575.1 Mycobacterium sp. 1164985.4 | reverse complement strand
CGCGCCCGCCGCGAGATCAGCGTGAAGATCCCGGCCGGTGTCGGCGACGGGATGCGGGTGCGGTTGGCCGCGCAGGGCGAGGTCGGCCCCGGCGGCGGACCCGCCGGCGACCTGTACGTCGAGGTGCACGAGCAGCCGCACGCCACCTTTCTTCGCGACGCCGACGACCTGCACTGCACCATCTCGGTGCCGATGGTCGACGCGGCGCTGGGCACCACCGTCTCCGTCGACGCGATCCTCGACGGGCCGACGGAGATCACGATCCCGTCGGGCACGCAGCCGGGCGCCATCGTGTCCCTGCGCGGGCACGGCATGCCGCACCTGCGCTCCGGGGTTCGCGGCGACCTGCATGCCCACATCGACGTCGTGGTGCCGACGCGGCTGGACAACGAGGACATCGAGCTGCTGCGCAAGCTCAAGGACAAGCGCGGCCGCGACGTCGCCGAGGTGCGCTCCGCGCAGCCGTCCTCCTCGGGCGGAGGCGGGCTTTTCAGCCGGCTGCGCGAGACGTTCAGCGGCCGCTGATGGGCCGGCGTCGCTCACGCCCGCGGTAACTCGATGTCCGCCGCGCTGTTCTACGTCGACGCCCTTCCGTCGGTCGGCGAGCTCGCGGTCGTCGACGGCGACGAGGGCTTCCACGCCGCCAATGTGCGCCGCATCCGCCCCGGTGAGCGCCTGCAGCTCAGCGACGGCGCCGGTGAGCTGGCGCAGTGCGAGGTCAAGGAGGTCGGCAAGGGCAGGTTGACGGCGCGGGTCCTCGAGCGGCGCTTCGTCCCCGCCCCGTCGCCGGCGGTCACCGTCGTGCAGGCGCTCCCGAAATCGGACCGCTCGGAACTCGCGATCGAATTGGCCACCGAGGCGGGAGCCGACGGCTTCGTGGCGTGGCAGGCCGCACGCTGCGTGGCGCGGTGGGAGACGCCGGCCAAGGTCGACAAGGGGATCCGGCGTTGGAGCGCGGTGGCCCGGTCGGCGGCTCGGCAGTCGCGGCGGGCCCGCGTCCCCGAGGTCGGCGGGCCGGTGACGACGGCGGAACTGGTCGGCCGGCTCGGTGACCGATCGGCGCTGGTCCTGGTGCTGCACGAGTCGGCGGCACAGCGGCTGACGGACGTGTTGGTGGCCGGGGCCGGTTCGGTGACGTTGGTGGTGGGGCCCGAAGGCGGGATCGCCGACGACGAGCTCACCGCGCTGACCGGCGCCGGTGCGACGGCCGTGCGGTTGGGGCCCACGGTGCTGCGGACGTCGACCGCCGCGGCGGTCGCGCTCGGGGCGCTGGGCGTGCTGACCGACCGGTGGGCGTGACCGGCGGGGGGCTCGACCATTGGGTGGTGTCGCTGACCAGCGGTAAACTGTGAACACCCATCAGCAACGCCCAGGCGAGAATCAGAAAGCAGGCACTGGACCCTCTTGACGCCCCGCGAGACGACCGCTGACTCTGATCAGTCTTCTGAGTCGGTACGCAGCAGCATTAACGTTCCGCCCGACCTCGTCGTGGGCCTACTGGGTTCCGCCGACGAGAATCTGCGCGCACTCGAGCGCGTCCTGGCGGCCGACATCCACGCCCGCGGCAACGCGCTGACCCTCTCCGGGGAACCCGCCGACGTCGCGCTGGCCGAACGGGTGATCTCCGAACTGATCGCGATCGTGGCCAACGGCCAGTCGCTGAACCCCGACGTCGTGCGCCACAGCGTCGGGATGCTCACCGGAACGGGCAACGAGTCACCCGCCGAGGTGCTCACCCTCGACATCTTGTCGCGGCGCGGCAAGACCATCCGGCCCAAGACCCTGAACCAGAAGCGCTATGTCGATGCGATCGACGCGCACACCATCGTGTTCGGCATCGGCCCCGCCGGGACAGGAAAGACGTATCTGGCGATGGCCAAGGCGGTCAACGCTTTACAGTCCAAGCAGGTGTCGCGCATCATCCTGACGCGTCCGGCCGTCGAGGCCGGTGAGCGGCTGGGCTTCCTGCCCGGCACGCTCAGCGAGAAGATCGACCCGTACCTGCGCCCGCTTTACGACGCGCTGCACGACATGATGGATCCCGAGCTGATCCCGAAGCTGATGAGCGCAGGAGTCATCGAGGTTGCGCCGCTGGCGTACATGCGCGGCAGGACCATCTCTGATGCGTTCATCATCCTCGACGAGGCGCAGAACACCACCGCCGAGCAGATGAAGATGTTTTTGACCCGGCTCGGGTTCAACTCGAAAATCGTTGTGACGGGCGACATCACACAGGTCGACCTGCCGGGCGGCGCCGCGTCGGGTCTGCACGCGGCGATGCGGATCCTCGACGGTATCGACGACATCCACTTCGCCGAGCTCACCAGCGCCGACGTGGTGCGGCACCGGCTGGTGTCCGAGATCGTCGACGCGTACGCGAGACACGACGAACCGACGCAGCTGAACCGGGCACAGCGACGCGCCTCCGGCGGCCGGCCCCGACGGTAGCGGTCGATATGAGCATCGAGGTGTCCAACGAGTCGGGCATCGACGTCTCCGAAGAGGAGTTGATCAGCGTCGCCCGGTTCGTCATCCGCAAGATGAAGGTGAACCCCGCGGCCGAACTGTCGATGGTGTTACTCGACACCGCGGCGATGGCCGACCTGCACATGCGGTGGATGGACCTGCCCGGACCCACCGACGTGATGAGCTTCCCGATGGACGAGCTCGAGCCGGGCGGTCGTCCCGACGCACCCGAACCGGGCCCGGCCATGTTGGGTGACATCGCGCTGTGCCCGCAGTTCGCCGCCGACCAGGCCGCCGCGGCCGGCCACTCGCTGGGCCAGGAGCTGGCGCTGCTGACCGTGCACGGCGTGCTGCACCTGCTGGGTTACGACCATGCCGAGCCCGCAGAGGAAAAAGAGATGTTCACCCTGCAGCGCGAACTGCTCGAGGAGTGGGTGGCCGACCAGGTCGAGGCGTACCACCAGGACCGCCAGTCCGAGAAGGAACGCAGGCTTCTCGACAACTCCCGATACTTCGACGAGCTGTGACCGGCGTCGGACAGCTGATCTTCGCGATCGTGCTCGTGTTCTTCGGCGGGCTGTTCGCAGCGATCGACGCTGCGCTGAGCACGGTGTCGATGGCGCGCGTCGAGGAGCTCGTCCGCGAAGAGCGACCGGGAGCGGTGCGACTGGCCAGGGTGATGGCCGAACGGCCCCGCTACATCAACCTCATCGTGCTGTTGCGCATCGCCTGCGAGGTCGGGCCGACGGTGCTGCTGGCCGCCTACCTCGACGGTCACCTCGGTGTCACGTGGGGTCTGTTCGTCGCCGCCGCGATCATGGTGGTGGTGAGCTTCGTCGTGATCGGCGTCGGACCCCGGACCCTCGGCAGGCAGCATGCCTACACGATTGCGCTGCTGGCCGCTCTTCCGCTGCAGGTGCTTTCGGTGCTGCTGACACCGATCAGCCGGCTACTGGTGTTGATCGGCAACGCGCTGACGCCGGGCCGCGGATTTCGCAACGGACCGTTCGCCTCCGAGATCGAACTGCGCGAGGTGGTCGACCTGGCCCAGCAGCGCGGTGTGGTGGCCGACGACGAGCGTCGGATGATCCAGTCGGTGTTCGAGCTCGGCGACACCCCCGCGCGTGAGGTGATGGTGCCGCGCACCGAGATGGTGTGGATCGAGAACGACAAGACGGCGGGGCAGGCTACCTCGCTGGCGGTGCGCAGCGGGCACTCCCGGATCCCGGTGATCGGGGAGAACGTCGACGACGTCGTCGGCGTCGTCTACCTCAAAGACCTTGTGCAGCGGACCTATTACTCCACCGATGGTGGCCGCGGTACCAAGGTCTCCGACGTCATGCGTCGCGCGGTGTTCGTGCCGGACTCCAAACCGCTCGACGAGCTGCTGCGCGAAATGCAGCGCGACCGCGTGCACATGGTCCTGTTGGTCGACGAATACGGTGCGATCGCCGGCCTGGTCACCATCGAAGACGTGCTCGAGGAGATCGTCGGCGAGATCGTCGACGAATACGACGCCGGTGAAGTGGTGCCCGTACAAGATCTGGGCGACAACCGATATCGCGTCTCGGCCCGGCTGCCGATCGAGGATCTCGGTGAGCTCTACGACATCGAATTCGACGACGACCTCGACGTGGACACCGTCGGCGGTCTCGTCGCGCTCGAACTCGGCCGCGTCCCGTTGCCGGGGGCGGAGGTGACGTGGGACGGGTTGCGGCTGCAGGCCGAAGGCGGACCGGACCACCGCGGACGCGTGCGCATCGGCACCGTTCTGGTCAGCCGCACCGAAACTCCCGAAGGGAACGACGACGATGAGCGCTTGCGCGAAGAGCGGTGAGACACGATGACTGACCTCGACAGCGAGGACGCGAAACTGGTGACGTTGGCGCGCAGCGCGATGGCCAGGGCCGAGGCGGGGACCGGTGCCGCCGTGCGCGACCGCGACGGCCGGACCTACGCCGCCGGCCCCGTGGCGTTGAAGGCGTTGGAGCTCACCGCCTTACAGGCCGCCGTCGCCGCCGCGGTGTCCAGCGGGGCGGCCGGGCTGGAGGCGGCGGTCTTGGTCGGAGGATCATCCGACGACGCGGGTGTTGCGGCGGTGCGCGAACTGTCTGCCGACGCGGCGGTGATCGTCACCGATCGATCCGGGCGCCCGGTGTGAACGACGAATTCCGTTCGGGTTTCGTCTGTTTCGTCGGCCGGCCCAACACGGGTAAGTCCACGCTGACGAACGCGCTGGTTGGGGCGAAGGTCGCGATCACGTCGAACCGCCCACAGACGACCCGCCACACCATCCGCGGAATCGTGCACCGCGAGCACTTCCAGATCGTCCTGGTCGACACCCCGGGCCTGCACCGCCCGCGCACACTGCTCGGGCAACGGCTCAACGATCTGGTCAAGGACATCTACTCCGAGGTCGACGTCATCGGGTGGTGCATCCCCGTCGACGAGAAGATCGGTCCCGGCGACCGGTGGATCCTCGACCAGATCCGCGCCGTCGCCCCCAGGACCGCACTCGTCGCGATCGTCACCAAGATCGACAAGGTGCCCAAGGACCGCGTCGCGGCGCAGCTGGTCGCGGTCAGCGAGCTGGTCGGTCCGGACGCCGAGATCGTGCCGGTGTCGGCCACCGCGGCCGAGAACCTCGACGAGCTCGTCGAGGTGCTTGCCTCCAAACTGCCACCGGGACCGGCGTTTTATCCCGCCGGCGAGCTCACCGACGAGCCGGAGGAGACCCTGATGGCCGAGCTGATCCGCGAGGCCGCGCTGGAGGGGGTCCGCGACGAACTCCCGCACTCGCTGGCCGTCGTCATCGAGGAGGTGACCCCGCGGGAGGGCCGCACACCCGAACAGGGTGAGCTGATTGACGTGCACGCGATCCTCTACGTCGAACGACAGAGCCAGAAGGGCATCGTCATCGGCAAGGGCGGTGCCAGGCTGCGCGAGGTCGGCACGGCCGCGCGCCAGCAGATCGAGAAGCTGCTCGGCACGAAGGTCTATCTCGACCTGCGGGTCAAGATCGCCAAGAACTGGCAACGCGACCCGAAACAACTGGGCCGCTTGGGCTTCTAGCGCGTCAGCTCTGCGCACCCGAACCCGGCTCGCCGAACGGCCTGCCGGGCCCGTGCGCCGGGGGAGCGCCGTCGCCCTTGCCGTAGACGGCCACCACCACCGAGCGGTCGATCGCATTCGCCGACCACACACCGATGTCGACGTTCGAGCAGTCGGACATGATCGCGTAGTAGTCGGGCCGGTGGTACCACTGGTTGATCAGCTCGATGCCGCTGATCGCCAGGGCCGGGTTGATCGCCACCGTCTCGGCGACCGCGCCGGCGTAACCCGCGTTGCGCGCCCGGTCGGCGGTTGTGGACCCGTCCGTCCCGATGTCGGCGTTCAGCGCCCGGTTGTTGAGGACATCGTTGGTGTGCCACTCGGCGGCCAGGCGCAGCTTTGGGTTGATCTTGATGTCGGTGTTGCAGCCGGCCTGCCGCTGCACGGTGAAGACGTTGGCCACCACACCGTCGTTCAGGCGCTTGTTGTCCGCGGCCGCCGCCGGGGCCCCGGCCAAGCCGGCCACCAGGGCCAGAACCGGAATCGCACATGCACAGCCCGCCGCTCTCATGGCGGAAAACTCTACGCGACCTCGTCGGAGACGTCCTCGGCTTCGCGCCGGTCGGGGCCCCTGGTTGGTTCCTCTTTCGCGGCCGGCTCGGGGTCGGGTGCGGGTTCGGGCAGCCACCACGGTTCGGGCTGGCGCGCCGTCCACCCGTTGATCGCCTCCAGCTCTGCTGCCAGCGAAATCAGCAACGGCTCGCTGCTGGCCGGTCCCATCAGCTGAACGCCGATCGGCAGTCCGTCCGAGGTGAACCCGGCCGGCACGTTGATCGATGGCCAACCCAGCAGATTCCACGGCCAGGTGACCGGGCACGCCTTGATCATCGTGCGATCGGTGGCCAGCCCGCCGAGCTCGTCGAAGTCGTGCACCTTCGGCGGCGGCTGCGCGGTGGTGGGGGCGAGCACCACATCGGCGATGTTGAAGATGTAGCCGATGCGGCGGTGCGCGCGGGCCTCGCGAGCGCGGGCCTTCCGCAGGATGTGCTCCGAAAGCAGCCGACCCGTGCGCAGGTTGGCCCTGGTCCGCTTGTCGAGGGTGACACCTGGACCCAGCCGGTCCGCCCATTCCAGCAGCCCCGACGTCGACCGGGACAGGAAGTTCCACGACATTCCGAGGCTGTAATCGGGGTCGGCGGCGAACACGCTGTGTCCCAGGTCCTCGAGCTGCGCGGCGACCACCGACATCGCGGCCTCGATCTCGGGATGCAGCTTCGCCCAAAACACCGTGAACGGGAACTTCGTCGACATCGCGATGCGCAACGGGCCGGGCGCCTGCGCCACGTATTCGGAGACCTTGACCGGCGGTGGCTGGTGGCGGTCACCGGGGACGTTGCCCGAAGCGGCGTCGAGCACGAGCGCGGCGTCGGTGACCGTGCGCGCCAGCACGCCGTTGACCGTGATCCCGTTGAACGCCTCCGTCAGGGGCCATGTCGAGATGCGGCCCCGCTGCGGTTTGATGCCGACCAGATGGGTCCACGCGGCGGGGATGCGCACGCTGCCCGCACCGTCGGAGCCGATCGCCGCGGGCACCAGGCCGGCAGCTACCGCGGCGGCGCTGCCGCCCGAGGAACCGCCGGGGGTGTGTTCGCGCGACCACGGGTTGCGGGTGTGGCCGAACGCGGGCCCGCTGGTGAACGGCCATTGGCCGAGCTCGCAGGTGTTGGTCTTGCCGACGATGACCGCGCCGGCCGCCGTCAACCGCCGCACCACCTCGGCGTCCTGGGTGGCCGGGCGGACGTTGCCGTCGGCGCCGAACCGGGTCGGGACCCCGGCGACGTCGACGTCGTCCTTGACCGCGATCGGAACGCCCAACAGCGGATACTTCGAAAGATCCTGGCCCGCCGCGCGTTTGCGGTCCGCGCGGGCGGCATCGGCGAGGGCCTGCTCGGTGAACACCACGCGGAATGCGTTCAGCGTCGGTTGGCTGGCCGCGATGGCGTCGAGTGAGCGCTGCACCAGTTCCACCGACGTGACCGAGCCGCTCGCGAGCTGGAAAAGCTGTTGAGTGAGGGTGGGGAAGCGCGCGTTTCTGACCATCAAGTAGAAGCTTATCGGCGGTGCGGATCGGAATCTGACGGACCGCAGTGGGAGACTGAACCGATGCGGCTGTATCGGGACCGGGCGGTGGTGCTGCGCCAGCACAAGCTCGGCGAGGCCGACCGCATCGTGACACTTCTCACCCGCGACAACGGGTTGGTGCGGGCGGTGGCCAAGGGGGTGCGGCGCACCCGCAGCAAGTTCGGCGCCAGGCTGGAGCCGTTCGCGCACATCGACGTTCAGCTGCATCCGGGCCGCAACCTCGACATCGTCACCCAGGTGCAGGCCATCGACGCGTTCGCCTCCGACATCGTCAGCGACTACGGCCGCTACACCTGCGCCTGCGCGGTGCTCGAGACCGCCGAACGCCTGGCCGGTGAGGAACGCGCCCCCATGCCCGCGCTGCACCGCCTCACGGTAGCCGCGCTGCGGGCGGTGGCCGACGGGGTCCGCCCCCGCGAACTCGTGCTGGACGCGTACCTGTTGCGCGCCATGGGGATCGCCGGCTGGGCGCCTGCGCTGACCGAATGCGCCCGCTGCGCGGCGCCGGGTCCGCACCGGGCTTTTCACGTGGCGGCCGGCGGCAGCATATGCGTGCACTGCAGGCCCTCCGGATCGGTGACGCCGCCCCAGGCGGTGCTGGACCTGATGACTGCGCTGCACGACGGGGACTGGGAGTACGCCGAGACGTCCACCCCGTCGCACCGCAGCCAGGCCAGCGGGCTGGTGGCCGCGCATCTGCAGTGGCACCTCGAACGCCAACTGCGGACGTTGCCGCTGGTGGAGCGGGTGTACCGGGTGGATAGGAGTGTCGACGACCAGCATGTGTCGGTGGTCGGGCAGGATGTGCCACATGGCTTCCAAACGGGCGGGCAAGGGGGTTTACCCACAGCTGCCCCCGGCGCCTGACGACTACCCGACGTTCCCCGACAAGTCGACGTGGCCGGTCGTCTTTCCGGAGATCCCGGCCGGCACCAACGGGCGCTTCGCGCGTCCGCCGCAGCACACGTCGAAGGAGGCCGCGCCGCGGATCCCCGCCGACCAGGTGCCCCACCACGTCGCCGTCGTCATGGACGGCAACGGCCGCTGGGCCACCCAGCGCGGCCTGCACCGCACCGAGGGCCACAAGATGGGTGAGGCCGTTCTCATCGACATCACTTGCGGGGCAATCGAAATCGGCATCAAACACCTGACGGTGTATGCGTTCTCGACCGAGAACTGGAAACGCAGCACCGAAGAGGTGCGTTTCCTGATGGGCTTCAACCGCGAGGTCGTGCGTCGTCGCCGGGAGAACCTCAACGACATGGGTGTGCGGATGCGTTGGGTCGGCTCCCGACCGCGCATGTGGCGCAGCGTCATCAAGGAGTTCGACATCGCCGAGCAGATGACCGTCGGCAACGACGTCATCACCATCAACTACTGCGTGAACTACGGGGGGCGCACCGAGATCGTCGAGGCGACGCGCGAGCTCGCGCAGTTGGCGGTCGACGGCAAGATCAAGCCGAACCGCATCACCGAGGCGACGTTCGCCAAGCACCTGCACCGTTCCGACATCCCCGACGTCGACCTGTTCATCCGGACGTCGGGGGAGCAGCGCGCCAGCAACTTTCTGCTGTGGCAGGCCGCGTACGCCGAGTTCGTGTTCCAGGACAAGCTGTGGCCGGACTACGACCGCCGCGACCTGTGGGCCGCCTGCGAGGAGTACGTCAACCGCAACCGTCGCTTCGGCAGAGCCGAATGATGTACCTGAGCGGCAGAGCCTGATGATGTACCTGAGCGGGAGGGCCTGATGGCGCTGCAGGAGCGGCTCGGCGAGGTCCTCGAGGGTGTGCTGCCCGTCAAGCGCGAGGACGACGGCGCGGTCACCGTCCACCACGACGAGACGTTCGCGTCGCTGCGCACGGTCCCGGTCGCCGAGGGCCTCGAGCTGGTCTCGCTGACCCAGATCCTGGCGTGGGATCTGCCGCTGGACGCCAAGCTGCGGGCCGCGGTCGCCGAGCACGCCCGCAACACGCTGCTGGGCACGGTGTCGCTGACGTCGAAGAGCGCGCCCACGGAGGTCGCCGCGGGCGCCAAGCGCAACTCGAAGAAGGCAGCGGATGTGTTGCTGCGCTACAACTTTCCGGCGGCGGGGTTGTCCGATGACGCGCTGCGCACGCTGATTTTGATGGTGTTGGCCACCGGCGCCGAGGTGCGTCGGGCGCTAGTCGGCTGACCCGTTCGTCGCGCAGACACCGCAGACTCCGAAGATCTCGATGGTGTGGCTGACGTCGGAGAAGCCGTGCTGCCGGGCGATGTCGGCCGCCCAGGTCTCGACATCGCCGCCCTGGATCTCCACGGTCGAACCGCAATCGCGGCACACCAGGTGGTGATGGTGGTCCTGCGAGCAGCGACGGTAGACGGATTCGCCGGTGTCGGTGCGCAACGTGTCGACGACGCCGGCGGCCGCCATCTGCTGCAGGGTGCGGTAGACCGTGGTCAGCCCGATGCCCTCGCCGCGGCGCCGTAGCTCGTCGTGCAGCTCCTGGGCCGAGCGGAACTCCTCGAGGTTCTCCAGCAGGTCGGCGATGGCCGCGCGTTGGCGGGTCGCGCGGACTCCGGTGGTGCTCATTCGCCCGCCTCGGCCGCGTGCGTCACCGCCGCGACGACGATGTCGGCGAGGTGATGGTCGACGAGGCGGTACATCACCTCGCGCCCGGACCGTTCACCGGCCACGACGCCCGCGGCCTTCAGGATCCGCAGGTGCTGGCTGACCAACGGCTGAGGCACCGCCAGCGCGTCGACTAGCTCGTGCACGCAGCGCGCTGACTCCCGCAGCTGCAGCACGATCGCGATGCGCACGGGCGCGGCCAGCGCCCGCAGCAGATCGCCGGAGGTGTCCAGCACGTCGCGGCGTGGGAGATCGGGATACGGCTCACCGCCGTGATCGTGGGTGTCCGCGGCGCCGGCGCTTCCGTCAGCCAAAGTGGAAACGATTTTCATTAGGGCCAACAATACATGCGCTTCTATGCATGTCAACGACGAAAGTCGGGGTCGCTAGGCTATGCAGTCGTGGCTTCATCTTCTTCGATCATCGACACCGTCGCGAACCTGGCCAAGCGGCGCGGCCTGGTCTACCAAGCCGGAGAGATCTACGGCGGCACCAAGTCGGCGTGGGACTACGGCCCGCTGGGCGTCGAGCTGAAGGAGAACATCAAGCGCCAGTGGTGGCGGTCGGTGGTCACCAGCCGGGACGACGTCGTCGGCCTGGACTCGTCAATCATCCTGCCCCGCGAAGTGTGGGTGGCCTCAGGCCACGTCGACGTGTTCAACGACCCGCTGGTCGAATGCCTGAACTGCCACAAGCGGCATCGGCAGGACCACCTGCAGGAGGCGTACAGCGAGAAGCAGGCGAAGCAGGACCAGGCGAAGAAGGACAGGGTCACAGTCGATCCCGACTCCGTGCCGATGAGCGAGATCGCGTGCCCGGACTGCGGCACCAAGGGGCAGTGGACCGAGCCGCGCGACTTCAACATGATGCTCAAGACGTACCTCGGTCCGATCGAGACCGAGGAGGGGCTGCACTATCTGCGGCCCGAGACGGCGCAGGGCATCTTCGTGAACTTCACCAATGTGGTGACCACGCAACGCAAGAAGCCGCCGTTCGGCATCGCGCAGACCGGCAAGAGCTTCCGCAACGAGATCACGCCGGGCAACTTCATCTTCCGCACCCGCGAGTTCGAGCAGATGGAGATGGAGTTCTTCGTCGAGCCGTCGACCGCGCGCGAGTGGCACCAGTACTGGATCGACGAGCGGCTGCAGTGGTACGTCGAACTCGGCATCGACCGTGACAACCTCCGGCTCTACGAGCACCCGAAGGAGAAGTTGTCGCACTACTCCGACCGGACCGTCGACATCGAGTACAAGTTCGGTTTCCAGGGCAGCCCGTGGGGCGAGCTCGAAGGCGTCGCGAATCGCACCGACTTCGACTTATCCACGCACTCAAAGCATTCCGGCGTCGACCTGTCGTACTATGACCAGGCCAACGACACCCGCTACGTTCCGTATGTGATCGAGCCGGCGGCCGGACTGACGCGGTCGTTCATGGCGTTCCTCGTCGACGCCTACGCCGAGGACGAGGCGCCGAACGCCAAGGGCGGCGTCGACAAGCGGACGGTGTTGCGGCTGGACCCGCGGCTCGCGCCGGTCAAGGTCGCGGTGCTGCCGCTGTCGCGCAACGAGGCGCTCTCGCCGAAGGCTCGTGACCTCGCCGCGGAACTGCGCAAGTGCTGGAACGTCGACTTCGACGACGCGGGTGCGATCGGCCGGCGCTACCGCCGCCAGGACGAGATCGGCACACCGTTCTGTGTGACGGTCGACTTCGACTCACTCGAGGACCACGCGGTCACGATCCGCGAGCGCGACGCCATGACGCAGGACCGGGTGGCGCTCGACAACGTGAGCGATTACCTCGCCGCCCGCCTCAAAGGCTGCTAACCAATCATTTTTCGTGGTGACCTAGAAGCGACCGCCGCCGCCGAACATTCCGCCTCCGCCACCGGAGCCGCCGAACGAACCGGGGCCGAACCCGCCACCGCCGAAGCCACCGCCGAAACCGCCGAAGCCGCCGCGCATCCCGCCGCTGAGGATGTTGCCGATCAGAATGCCGCCGATGACGGCGCCCATGTTGCCCCCGCCGCCGCGGCCGCCACCGAACGGCCCCATGAACGAGTTGTGCGCGTTTTGTACGTCGGCGTTGGCCAGGTTCTGCGCTTGCGACGCGAGCATCGCGGCGCCGTTGGCGTAGGCGATGGCCCCGGCGGGATCGCTCTCCCGCTTCTCTTCTGCGGCGCTGATCTGCCGGACGGCCTCAGCCAGCCGGGTGCGCGCCTCGGGCCCGATGATGCCGCGGCGGGTGTCGATGAAGTCCGACACCGACCGGACCCGCGACCGCGCCGTGAACAGCGCCTCGTCGAGCGTGCGTTTCAGCCGCTCGGCGGCCTCGCGCTCCTCTTCGACAGCGGCCAGCAGCCGGTCGAGGTCCGCGTCCGCCTTCGTCAGTTCGGTGAACGCGCCCAGCGGGTCAGTCGCTTTCTCGCGCTGGGCAATGGCGACGGCGGCCGCCGCGGCGTCGCGCGCCTCGGCCAGCTGCGCTGCTTGCGGCACGTTGCCCTGCTGGAGCAGCGCGCCGGCCTGTTTGATGCCGTTTTGGATGTCCTCGATGGTCGCGGGCAACGTGGCGGCGGCTCGCCGGATGTCGCTGGCCGCGCTGTCCACCGCATCGAGCAACCCACGCGCCTGCACCAATGCGGACTCCGCCGCACGCACACACTCGACGAGTTCGCTCTGGCGGCCCGGCACCGGACGGGCGGCGAGTTCGCGGCCGCGGCTGATGTTCTCGTCGGCGAAGGTGAGCAGTTCCCTGGCTGCGTCGACGTTTCCGTCCACCGAGCTCAGCGCCGCCGCGTCGAACTCGCTGTGCAGCTGTGTGAGCTTCTCGCGCGACGGGTCGAGCCGAGCGGTGATGTCGACCACCCGCTGGGTCATCGCGTCGAGCTTCGACGGCGCGTTGATGACCAGGTTCCGCAATTCGGTGAACGCGTCCCGCTGCGCGTCCAACTCGCGGTCGGCCTTGGCCGCCGCAACCACCACGCGGGTGAGTAGGTCGCGACGCTGGGCCGGGGTCTCCGGGATGGCGTCGTCGAGGATCTGCCGCACGTTGAACGCCTGCGCGAGCGTCGTTTTCGCGTTGTTGACCGCCCGCGTGAACGGCGCGGTCCGTTCCGCGCCGAACTCCTCGACGGCCAACTCCAGCTCGTGGTCGCTGGTGCGCACCGCGTTGTCCACCTCGACCACCATCGCGCGCGACAGATCGTCGAGGGCGTCCAGCGACACCGACGCCAACGCCTGCGGATCGGTGGGATCCACTCGGCGCGCGGCGGCGAACTCGGCCTCGCGACGCTTGCTTCGCCGACGCCGACGCCAGATCATCAGCACCACGACCGCCAGCGCGATCACGCCGAGCGCCACGAGCAGCCCAACCCAGCTGAGGCTGCCGGAACTACTCGACGCCGCGAGCCCATCGGCCGCCGCGACCGCCGCCCCGGCCCAGTCGCTCTGCCGCAGTGCGGGTTCGATGTCGTTGCGCCGCACGCTGTCCACCCGGCTCGAGCTCAACTCGGTGGCGCTATCGGGCACCAGGAACGCGTACGAGCGGTCGACCGTGGCCACCGCGAGCAGGGCGTCATAGGAACCCAGGTCGCTCGCGCGCATGGTGTTGCGCGCCCAGGTCTCGGCCGACTGACGGTCGAACGAGTCGACGTAAACGACCCACAGCCGCGTCTTGCGGCTGTTGTAGAGCGAGTCGATCGCCGACGTCACCTCCGCCCGGCCGGCGCTGTCGAGGACGCCCACGTTGTCGGTGACGTAGCCCGGAAGTCGAAACGGCGGCTCGGCGGACACCGTCGGCGCGATCAGGGCACCGGCGGTGAGCATGGCGAGCACGAGGGTCAGCAGGCGGACGAGGCGCATGCCCGCCAATCTAGTGCGCGACGCGGTGGGGCCGGTCGGTGCTGGCAGACTATCCGTCGGTGACAGGCAACGGGGATTCCTACAACGAGTTCGACCGCGAGCGATGGGTGGTCGAGCTCCCGAAGGGCGCCGCGCTCCCGGGCACCGACACCGAGCACCGCACCGATTTCGCCCGCGACCGTGCCCGGGTCCTGCACTGTGCGGCGCTGCGCCGGCTGGCGGACAAGACTCAGGTCGTCGGCCCGCGTCAGGGCGAGACGCCGCGCACCCGGCTCACCCATTCGCTCGAGGTCGCCCAGATCGGCCGCGGGATGGCCATCGGCCTGGGTTGCGATCCCGACCTCGTCGACCTCGCCGGCCTGGCTCACGACATCGGGCACCCGCCCTACGGTCACAACGGCGAGCGCGCCCTGAATGAGATCGCCGCCGACTGCGGTGGTTTCGAGGGCAACGCCCAGAACTTTCGAATCCTGACCCGTCTCGAACCGAAAGTCGTTGACGCGCAGAAGCAGAGCGCGGGCCTGAACCTCACCCGAGCCGCGCTGGACGCGGTCACCAAGTACCCGTGGCAACGCTGGACGCGGCCGACCAAGTTCGGCTTCTATACCGATGACCTGCCCGTCGCCGACTGGGTGCGCGCCGACGCACCCGCGGAGAAGCCGTGCCTGGAGGCCCAGGTCATGGACTGGGCTGACGACGTCGCCTATTCGGTGCACGACGTCGAGGACGGCGTGGTGTCCGGTCGCATCGACATGCGGGTGCTGGCCGACAGCGACGCCGCGGCGGTGCTGGGTCGGCTGGGGGAGTCGAGCGGGATGGGCGGCGGAATGCGTGCCGACGACCTGGTGGCAGCGGCGACGCGGCTCTCGAGCCTGCCGGTGGTTGCCGCGGTCGGTAAGTACGACGGCACCCTGGCGGCGTCCGTTGCGCTCAAGAAGCTGACGAGCGAACTGGTCGGCCGGTTCGCGTCGGCGGCCATCGCGGCGACCCGCGCGGAATCCGGCCGGGGCCCGCTGGTCCGCTACCAGGCCGACCTGCGCATCCCCGATCTGGTGCGGGCCGAGGTCGCGGTGCTCAAGATCCTGGCGCTGCAGTTCATCATGTCGGACCCGCGGCACCTGGAGTTGCAGGCGCGGCAGCGCGAACGCGTGCACCGGGTGGTGGAGTGGGTCGCCGCGAGAGCACCCGCCACGCTCGATCCGATCTTCGTGCCTGCATACAACGCGGCCGGTGACGACGGCGCCCGCCTGCGGGTGGTCATCGACCAGGTGGCGTCCTTCACCGAAGGGCGTCTCGAGCGCCTGGAACCCGCCTAGGCGTTCGCGCGGGGCGCTCTAGACTGGCCCGGTGGCCGGCCGTATTCCTGATCGCGACATCGCGGCCATTCGTGAGCAGGTTCGCATCGAGGACGTCGTCGGCGACTACGTGCAGTTGCGCCGTGCAGGCGCGGACTCCATGAAGGGGTTGTGCCCGTTCCACGACGAGAAGTCGCCGTCGTTCCACGTGCGGCCGAATCACGGCCACTTCCACTGCTTCGGTTGTGGGGAGGGCGGCGACGTCTATGCGTTCGTCCAGAAGATCGAGCACGTCAGCTTCGTGGAGTCGGTCGAACTGCTCGCCGACCGCGTCGGCTACACCATCACCTACACCGGCGGCTCGACCACCAATGTGCAGCGCGACCGCGGTAGCCGCAGCAGGCTGCTCGCCGCCAACGCGGCAGCACAGGAGTTCTATGCGGCCGCGCTGGAGTCCGATGAGGCCGCTCCCGCGCGCCAATACCTGATCGAGAGGAACTTCGACGGTCAGGCTGCCAAACGATTCGGCTGCGGGTTCGCGCCGTCGGGTTGGGATTCATTGACGAAACACCTGCTGCGCAAGGGTTTTGAGTTCAAGGAGCTCGAGGCGGCCGGTCTGTCACGAGAGGGCAAACGCGGCCCGATGGACCGCTTTCACCGTCGGCTGCTGTGGCCGATCAAAGCCAGCGGTGGCGAGGTGATCGGCTTCGGTGCCCGGCGGATCTTCGACGACGATCCGATGGAAGCCAAGTACGTGAACACCCCGGAGACGGTTCTGTACAAGAAGTCGGGGGTGCTGTTCGGCTTGGATCTGGCCAAACGCGACATCGCCAAGGGCCACCAGGCGGTCGTGGTCGAGGGCTACACCGACGTGATGGCGATGCATCTGGCCGGGGTGACGACGGCGGTCGCGTCGTGCGGAACGGCGTTCGGCGACGAGCACCTGTCGATGCTGCGCCGACTCATGATGGACGACAACTTCTTTCGCGGCGAACTGATCTACGTCTTCGACGGCGACGCCGCGGGTCGCGCCGCGGCGATCAAGGCGTTCGAGGGTGAGCAGAACCTGGCCGGGCAGTCGTTCGTCGCGGTCGCCTCAGAAGACAAATTAGCCGGCATGGATCCGTGTGACATCCGGCTTCAGTTCGGCGACGGTGCGCTGCGCGACCTGGTGGCGCGCCGAACGCCGTTGTTCGAGTTCGCCATTCGCACCGCACTGGCCGAACACGACCTCGACAGCGCGGAGGGTCGCGTCGCCGCCCTGCGCCGGTGCGTGCCGATGGTGGCCCGCATCAAGGAGCCGATGCTGCGCGACGAGTACGCGCGGCGGCTGACGGGCTGGGTGGGCTGGGCCGACGAGGCGCAAGTGCTGAGCCGGGTTCGCGAGGAGGCGCAGAAGCGCGGCCTGCCCGAACGCGGAGGGCGCAGGCGCGCCAACGACCAGGCGCAGCCACGCCGGTCGCGCAGCCCGGATCTGGGCGCGCGGCCCGACCCGGCCGACCCGACGCTGTGGCCGCAGCGCGAAGCGCTCAAGGCGGCTCTGCAGTATCCGGCACTGGCGGGGCCGGTGTTCGACTCGCTGACCGTCGAAAGCTTCACTCATCCGGGTTATGCGGCGGTGCGTTCGGCGATCGGCGCCGCCGGTGGTACGTCGACGGGCCAATCGGGTGCGGAATGGATCGAGACGGTCCGGTCCAAGACGGAGGTGCCGGCCGCGGCGAGCCTGGTCAACGAACTCGGCGTCGAGGCCATCAACGTCGTCGACGACGAGCGCTTGCCGCGCTACATCGGCGGGGTGCTGGCCCGATTGCAGGAAGTGTGGGTGGGCCGCCAGATCGCCGAGGTCAAGTCCAAACTCCAGCGGATGTCGCCGGTCGAACAGGGCGACGAGTACCACGCGCTGTTCGGCGACCTGGTCGCGATGGAGGCGTATCGTCGCAGCCTGCTCGAACAGGCCAGCGGAGACGACATCTCTGCGTAGTCGGCGGTAACGCGATAGGGTAAGCGCGCTATACAACCGTGGGAACGGTCAGGAAGGCGTGCACGTGACATCGACCAACAACCGGGCGCGGCGTTTCATCGCCGCCGGCGCATTCGTCGTCGCTGCGGTCGCGGCCCCGATCGCCGCCTCCGTTCTGGGGAGTACGTCCGATGCCGGCCAGCCGCTCGGCCAATGCCTGGCATGGTTCGGGAACAAGGAAGACGGCCACTGCCTCGGGGTCTCCAACGGCAACGGCATCAATGTCGGAACACCGCAGTTCGGCCTCAACGGACCCGACGGGGCCGGCGTCACCACCGGACCCCTGCTCCCGGGCCGGATCTACGGCAACGGTACGGGCTTCTAGCCCTACCGGGCCCTTCTCACCTGCGCGGTCTCGGGGCCGATGACCTCGGTTCCGTTCTCGATCTCGGTCAACTTGACCAGCGGCGGGTCCGGCGAGACCCGGTCAGCAATCTTGCGGCGTCCGGCGTCGATCACGGCCTTGGCGGCGGGGCTCTCGGTGACCGCCTTATAGGTTCCGGCGATCTGCTCATACCGGCGTCGGCCGGCCTTGGAGCCGAGTACGTAGCCGACACCCAATACGACGAAATACCCGATCACGGGGTCCCTTCCAAACGATGGTGCGTTGTGCTCCATCCTGCCTCACGCACCTGAGAGCGCGAGCGGAGGCGGCGTATTGGCGGCGGCGCCGACACGTACGCTAGAGTCAACCCCCGTCCCCCGCAGAGCGAGATCGCGGGCGAGCAGTCCCCTGTAGCTCAATTGGCAGAGCATTCGGCTGTTAACCGAAGGGTTGCTGGTTCGAGTCCAGCCGGGGGAGCCAAATCAGAGCCACTTTGGACAAGCTCGCAAAACGGAATGCGATGTTGAGTCCAACTGCAGAACTGAACCGCTAAGTGCCATCGAGGGCCTGCACCGAGCCGTAGCCAAGCGGCGAAGCGTCAAATCTGGTCGTCGCGCACTGGCCTGCCTGGCATCATCGGTCAGCCGCCGAGAGCTGTCGTCTGGCGCACGATCACCGGCCAATCATGGAAGTAGGACGCGCGTCAGCGCGGGTCGATCACCCGCACCGGTGTCGCTGTGGGCGGATAGCCATAACCCTCTTCACGTCGCACCTCGAAAGGAGCACGATGGTGTTGCGCTTTCGACAGCGTTTGGTTGTGACTTTGATGGGGTGCGTTGTGAATCTGAAAATGGCTACCTATGCCGCAATTGTCTCCGGTGCGCTGGGCATCGGCATCCTGGGAGTAAGCGCGGGTGGTGTAGCGAGTGCCGCCCCCTCGCCGGTCACGCCAGGCCTGCAGTTAGCACAGCAACCCTATGCCCTGGATGCTGATGCTTTCTGGTACGGTCCGGGTCCCATCAACCCCGCCATGGGTGCGACGGTGTGGTCCTGGCCAGTGATTCCGGGAGGGCTCAACGCCCCGCCGATCGATGTGTTCCTGCCAACTCTGCCGACCGTCCCGACGGTCACTATGCCGACTTTGCCGACCATGCCGACCGTGCCGACGGTCACCATGCCGACCATGCCGACCGTACCGACGGTCACCATGCCGACTTTGCCGACCATGCCGACCATGCCGACCATGCCGACGGTCACCATGCCGACTTTGCCGACTCTGCCGACTATCACGTTGCCGACCTTCTGATGGACGGTAACCACTCGGTGATCGGAACACCCCGCTCACTTCACAGACACGCTGTGTCGTTACAGCAGGGACCATGTGCCGAAGTTATCGAATGCGCACAAGCTAGCCGCGAGAATGGCCTCACGACGCTCCCGTGCCTCGAACCACATGCGCGCCTCCGTGCCAGTACTCTTTGGGGGCAGGCCGCCCAATACCGCCGTCTAAGCAGGAACTACTTCGGCTCGATCGTCCCCGAACTGATCGCGTGCTGCTCAATGTGCTCCTCGGCGTCGGGAATGTGCTCGGGGTGCAGCATCTCCGCGTAGCGCAACTGTTCTGGAATGCCGAACCCGTCGACGAGCAGTTCGGCGTACGGGCGTAGCGACCGGCACCGCTCGTTGATGCCGCGGGTGACGGCCTTGGCCCGCTCGGTGGAGATGTAGCGGTGCTCGATGAACCACGCCTTGTCCTCTTCGATCGCCGACAGGGCGTACAGATCGCACACCATGTTCAGGATCGTCCGTGCCTCTTCGTCCTCACAGGCATCGATGCCCGCGACGAACGCCTCGAGGATCACCCGGTCGATGTGGGCCTGGGCGCTGTGCAGCACGTGGTCCTGCACGGCGTTGAAGGCGTCGAACTCGCTCATCTCCTTCGACTTGCCCTGCAACCGGCGCGCCACGGTGGAGATCATGTACTCTTCGCGGTCCTCGAACATCTTGACCTGGGTGCCGCGGTTGAAGAGGCTGCCTTCCTCCTCGTTGTCCTGCCGCGTATCGAGGATGGTCTGCATGATCGTCTCGGCCGCAGTACGTTTCAGCACCCGTTCACCGGCGAAGTTCGCGGCGAATCGCACCCATTCGACCGGACTCATGCTCTTGATGTCGTCGGCGTACGCGGTGAGCAACTGCTTGGCCACGAGTTGAATCAGCACGTGATTGTCGCCCTCGAACGTGGTGAACACGTCGGTGTCGGCCTTCAGCGCAATGAGCCGGTTCTCGGCCATGTAGCCTGCGCCGCCGCATGCTTCGCGCGCTTCCTGGATCGCCTGCGTGGCGTGCCAGGTGTTGACCGCCTTCAACCCGGCCGCCCGTGCCTCGAGCTCGCGCTGCTCCTCCGGGTCGGGGTTCTCGGCACTCTGCAGATCGTGGCACTTCGCGACGAGCTCGTTCTGCGCGAACTGCAGCGCGTAGGACTTCGCGATCAAGGGCAGCAGCCGACGCTGGTGCACCAGGTAGTCCATGATGACCACCTCGTGGTCTGCCCCGGGCGCCTCGAACTGCCTGCGCTGCAACGCATATCGCGTCGCAATGTCGAGCGCGACGCGGGCCGCGGCCGCCGCGCTCCCGCCCACCGTGACGCGCCCGCGCACCAGGGTGCCCAGCATCGTGAAGAATCGTCTGCCGGGATTCTCGATCGGCGAACTGTAGGTGCCGTCCGGGGCCACGTCACCGTACTTGTTGAGGAGGTTCTCGCGCGGGACCCGAACCTTGTCGAATTGAATCCGACCGTTGTCGACGCCCGGCAGACCGCCTTTGTAGTGGCAGTCCGACGTGGTGATGCCCGGCAGGTCATTACCCTCTTCGTCGCGGATCGGCACCAGCACACAGTGCACACCGTGACCGACGCCGTCCGGCGTGATCAGCTGCGCGAATACCGCTGCCATCCGGGCGGTTTCGGCGGCTCCGCCGATGTAGTCCTTGCGCGAGGTGGGTGTCGGCGAGTCGATGATGAACTCTTCGGTCGCCGGGTCGTACGTCGCGGTGGTCTCCAACGCCTGCACGTTGCTGCCGTGGCCCGTCTCGGTCATCGCGAAACAGCCGAGCAGGTCGCAGTCGATGATCCGGCGGACGTATTTCTCGTGATGGCGCTCGGTGCCGAGGTTCTCGATCGCACCGCCGAAAAGGCCCCACTGCACACCGGCCTTGACCATCAGCGAGAGGTCAGACATCGCCAGCATCTCGATTTGGGTCACCGCGGCGCCGACATCGCCGTTGCCGCCGTGTTCCTTCTTGAATCCGTCCTCGGCCGAACCCTGGGCCGCCATGATCTTCAGCTGCTCGGCGACCTTGGTCCTTGCGATGACGGTGTTCGGGGTGTAGTGCGGGCGGAAGATCTCGCTGGACAGTTCTTCGCGCAGCCGGTTCTTCACATCGCGCCAACGGCCGTCGAGCGCGTTGCGCAGATGTTCCGCAGTGGTGGTCATGACTCGACGGTAGCCTTCTGCGCGCTTCCGCAAACTGTGATGTGGCAAACCCAGGCAATCCTGACTAGACCAGGTCAAACCGGAGGGGTTGAATCGTCGTCATGACCGCCCCGACCGGAGTGCCGCACACCTCGACGCACCGGCACTCCAATGTCACCGGCGGCTGGCTGCGCGCCGCGACCTTCGGGGCCATGGACGGTCTGGTCAGCAATACCGCACTGATCGCCGGTGTCGCCGCGGCCGCCAGCGCCCACACCGTCGTCATCAGCGGTGTCGCCGGGCTGCTAGCCGGTGCCTTCTCGATGGCGCTGGGGGAGTACACCTCGGTCACCACCGCCAACGAGCAGCTCGAGTCCGAGGTGCTGGTGGAGCGGCGGGCCTTCCGAAAGCATCCTGCGGCCGAGAAGGCCGAGCTGGTGGCGATGCTGATGGACATGGGCATGAGCCGCGAGACGGCGGCCAAGGCCACCGAGGAGGTTCACCAAGACGAGAGCCGCGCCTTGAACTTCCACCTCGTCCAGGAGTTGGGCGTCGACCCACGCGAGAAGCCCTCGCCCTGGGTCGCGGGCGGATCGTCGTTCCTGATGTTCACCGTCGGCGCCATCATCCCGCTCATCCCGTACCTGCTCGGATTCGAAACCCTCTGGGCCGGACTGGCGTGCGGCGGCATCGGCCTTGCTGTCGCCGGCGGTGTGGCCGCGCGCTTCACCAGGCGCCCCGTGTGGTTCGCCTCGCTGCGACAACTCGCATTCGGGGCGGTGGCCATCGCAGCCACGTACGTCGTCGGACTGTTGGTCGGTACGGCCGTCACCTGAGTGCGGCGGGCGCTTCCAAAGCGTGCAAGTTGCCCCCGCGGCCGCAAGACCCTTGGTACCGTCCAATACGTTTTGAGCATCACCCCGGAGTCCAGGATCACACCCGGCGACTCGCCTCGACCGGGCCTGTTGCCCTGGCGAAATCTCCTCGTAGACAGGGGAAGTGGGCGACACGGTCGAGGCCCACTGCACATGGCGCTGCTCGGCCGGCCGATTGACGAGAGGTTCACGACGTGACGGCTGAACAGCAGGTTGGGCAGTGCCCGGTGGACACGTTCGAGCTGGCCGCGCTCGCCGGACCGGCCTTGACAGGATTCTCCAGCATCGATTCGCGCCAAGACCACATGCGCCCGGTGTTCCGCAACACCGAGGGCGAGGCCGGCTACTGGATGTTCACCGACTACGCCGCCATCCTCGAGGGATTGCAGCACCCGGAGATGTGGTCGAGCAGCGTGATCGTTCCGACCGATCCCGATCCGCCCTACCAGTGGATCCCGGTGATGGTCGATCCGCCGCAGCACGCCAAGTGGCGACAGGTGCTTGCCGATTACTTCTCGCCCGGCAGGGTCAAGGGCCTGCGCGACGAACACCGCAGGCTCGCAGCAGAACTCGTCGAGCGCATCTCGGCCGACGGCGCCTGCGAGTTCGTCACGCAGGCGGCCAGGGTGTTTCCGTCGCACATCTTCCTCAACATCATGGGCATGCCGATCGAGCGACTGGATGAGTTCCTCGATTGGGAGGACAAGATGCTGCACCAGTCCGGCACCGGTGACGAAGCCATGGCGATCCGGTTGGAAGGCATGACCCAGGTGGTCGGCTACTTCCAGACGCTTATCGACCAGCGTCGCGCCGACCCGGATCCCGATGCCCACGACATCGTCAGCGCAGCCCTCGGGTGGACGATCGACGGTGAGCCGGTCGGCGACGGCGATCTGCTCAACTGCCTGCTGCTGTTGTTCATGGCGGGACTGGACACCGTGGCAAGCCAGCTGTCCTACGCGATGCTGCACCTGGCCACCCATCCCGACGACCGCACTCGCATCGTGGCCGAACCCGAGCTCATTCCGCAGGCCATCGAGGAGTTGCTGCGCGTCTATCCGATCGTGCAGACCGCCCGAAAAGCCACTCGTGACTTGGAGTTTCACGGGTGTCCGGTCAAGGCCGGCGACATGGCCTCGTTCCCGCTGGCCGCCGCCGGCCGGGACGAGACGGTGTTTCTCCGAGCCCGCGAGGTCGACCTCGAACGCGGCATCACACGACACATTTCGTTCGGTGCAGGTCCACACCGGTGCCTGGGTTCACACCTGGCGCGCCAGGAGATGACGGTGTTCCTTCAAGAGTGGCACGCCCGCATCCCCGACTACCGGGTCGCCGAACCACCCATCGAGCACGCCGGGCAGGTGTTCGGGTTGGACTCGCTGAAACTGAGCTGGAATCGCTGAGCGTTCGCCAGGTGCAGGAAGGTCAGGCAGAAGCCAGCACCTGCGCACGGAACAGCTGCTCGCGGTGGTGGTCAGCGTCGCCGTAGAGCGCCGCACCCACCCGCGCGCGACGCAGATACAGGTGCAGGTCGTGCTCCCAGGTAAAACCGATGCCGCCGTGCAGCTGCAGCGCCTCGCCGGCAAGGCGATTCACCGCATCGGAGACATACGCCTTCGCCACGCTCGCGGCGTGCGCTCTGTCGTGGTGGTCGCTGTCGATGGCCATCGCAGCGAAGTACGTTGCCGCGGCGCAGGATTGATTCCAGATCCGCATGTCCGCGCACTTGTGTTTGACCGCCTGGAAGCTGCCGACCGCCCTACCGAACTGCACCCGTTCCTTGACGTAGGTCACCGTGAGCTCGAGCAGGCGCTCACCGATCCCGACCAGTTCGGCGCAGGTCAGCACAGCCGCGAGCTGGCACGAACGGACGATGGACTCCTCTGCGGGCGCGCCTTCGGCGAGCATCGCCGCGCGGTCCAGCCTCACGCCGTCGAGCACGACGTCGCAGAACCGGCGGGTCACGTCGAGTGTGTGTTGTCGCTCGATCTTCACGCCGGTCGCGTCGGTAGGCACCAGGAAACGTGCAGGACGCCCGTCGAGCACGGCGTCGACCACGAGCATGGCGGCCGAATCGGCGTCCTGGACCGACGCCTTCGCGCCGTCGAGCACATAGTCGGAGCCGTCGCGCGCTGCAGTGGTCTGGAGGCCCGTCACCGACCAGGGCCGTCCCATCTCGGCGAAGGCCCAGGCCCCCGTTCGTGCACCCGAGGCCAGTGCCGACAACATGTCGGCGCGACCGTCCACGGTCGAGTGGGTCACGGCGTCAGCGACCACGACCGTCGGCAGGAAGGGCGTGCTCGCCAATCCGCGCCCCAATTCGACTGCCACCAAAGCCCATTCGATGACCTGCTGGCCAAGGCCCCCGTCCTCCTCGGGGATGGCCAACGCGGGCCATCCGAGCTCGGCCCCCTTACGCCACAACTGGCCGTCGTAGCCCGCCGGTCCATCGATCAACGCCCGGGCCGCGGCCACCGACGCATGTCGTTCCAGCAACTCGCGGGTGACCTCGATCAGCCCGCGTTGCTCGTCGGTGAGATCGAAATTCACGGCGTCTCCTCGGCTCTGATCGGTGACGGAAGGACGGGATCTGGAAAAGCCTTCACAAGATACAGGATACTGATTAAGCTCGATTGCTGGTTCGGCCATTCAAGGGAGAGGGGTTGAATTGCACCTCGAACAGGACACGCACCTCGACTTGCTGCGGGAGCGGGTGCGTGCCTTGGCCGCCCGATGTCAACCGCCTCGACATGGTCGCACCGGCGTTCGGGCGCCGGAAGCGCACGACATTCCGAAACTTCGGGAGTGGACCGCGCGACTGTTCTCTGAGCAAATGCTTGGAGTGAACTGGCCGGTCGAGTACGGTGGCCTGCCCGATCCGCATCCGCTGCACGAATCGGTCGTAATCGACGAGTTGATCCGTGTGAACGCGCCTGGCCCGGTGGGCGGCGGGATGCTCGCGGCGGCGGCGATCATCGCCTCCGGGACCACCGAGCAAAAAGATTACTTTTTGCCCCGGATCCGGTCGGGCGAGCACATCTGGTGCCAGCTGTTCAGCGAGCCCGATGCCGGCAGCGACCTCGCGGGACTGCGCACCCGCGCACGTCGCGATGGCGACGTCTTCGTCATCGATGGTCAGAAGGTGTGGACCACCAACGGCCAGCACGCCGATTGGGGTTATTTGCTGGCCCGCACCAATCCCGACGTTCCCAAGCACGCGGGCATCACGGCCTTCGCTCTGGACATGTCGCTGCCGGGCGTCACGGTGCGGCCGCTGCGCGAGATCACCGGAACGTCGGACTTCAATGAGGTTTTCCTCGACGGCGTGCGCGTTCCTGCGGAGCGCGTGATCGGCGAGGTCGATCAGGGCTGGGCCGTGACGACCGCCAGCCTGGTGCACGAGCGCGCAGGAGCGGGGAGTGGGGCGTCGCTGTTCGGAGCGCTGCAGCGGCTCGTCCGGCTCGCGGGCACGCTGCCCGGTACGTCCGGCGCCGACGACCGCGTGGAAGGAGGCTCTGCACTCGACCGCCGCGATGTGCGCCAGGCGATCGGCGGGTTCGTCGCCGACGTACACGTCAATTCGTTGGTCGCGGCCTACAACGAGAGCAGGGCGTTGCACGGCGGCGCCGACATGGCCGACGCGCCGGTGTCGAAAATCCTGTTCAGTCAGATCAATTTGGCGTTGCACGAGTACGGTCTGCAGCTACAGGGCCACGACGGTGTTCGAATCGAGACGGATTCGCATGTGCGCGACGGTGGTTGGTGGCAAGATGCGTTTCTCTACGGACGGGCTTTCACCATCGCCGGAGGGACCAACGAGGTATTGCGTAACGTCATTGCAGAGCGGGCGCTCGGACTACCACGTGGCTGACGGCTGGTGAGTGCGGGATGACGACCCCGCGACAGGTGTACCCCAGCCCGCTCGGCGAGGTCGGCGACTGGGGGCGCGGTTATGTCCAGCGTCACCCCGTCGCGGCGCTGAATACCGTTGGCAGTCAGTGCATCCTGGGCCTGCAGGCAATCCGGTACCTCATCGTCGACATCGTCAGGTGGCGATTCCCGTTCTGGGAGTTCGTCGAACAGGCGGCGTTCATGGCGTCGACGGCGATGCTGCCCACCATGTGCGTGGCGATCCCGATCGGGGTGACGCTGCAGATCCAATTCGCCCTGCTGGCCGGCCAGGTCGGCGCCACCTCACTGGCCGGTGCCGCCAGCGGCCTGGCGGTGATCCGTCAGGGCGCACCGCTGGTGGCCGCCCTGCTGATGGCATCGGCGGTGGGTTCGGCGATCTGCGCCGACCTCGGATCGCGCACCATCCGTGAAGAGGTGGATGCCCTTGAGGTGCTTGGTATCTCGGCGGTACGCCGGCTCGTCGTCCCTCGGCTGGCGGCATCCATCGTCGTCGGCGTCGCGTTGACCGGACTGGTGTGCTTCATCGGCTTCCTCGCCGGCTACCTGTTCAACACCTTCGCGCAGAACGGCGCGCCGGGCAGTTTCGTGATGACCTTCGCGTCGTTCGCGACGGTTGGCGACCTCGTCCTGACCATGATCAAGGCGGTGGTGTTCGCCGCCATCGTCGCGATCGTCGCGTGCGACAAGGGACTGACCACCAAGGGCGGCCCGGCGGGTGTGGCGAACTCGGTGAACGCCACCGTTGTGGCGTCCATTCTCCTGCTGATGATCACCAACGTGGTGTTCACCCAGATGTATGTGCTGCTCTTCCCCAAGGCAGCGCTCTGATGGCGGCGCCGTACTACCCGAAGGGCGTTCGGCCGATCCTGACCGCGTCAACGTCGGTCGCCGGCCTCGGCGTGCGACTGGGCCACATGCTGACTTTCTTCAGCCGCGCGGTCGCCGGGTTCCCGTTGGCGGTGACCCGCTACCGCAAGGCCTTCCTGACCATTCTGTCCGACGTCACATGGGGCAACGGATCGATCGTCGTCGGCGGCGGTACCGCATGGGTGATCATCCTTCTCGGCGCGACGGCGGGCGCGATCGTGGGCATCGAGGGCTACCAGGCATTGCACCTGCTGGGCATGGAACCCGCTGCGGGACTGCTGTCTTCGACGGTGTCGACCCGGGAGCTCGCGCCGGTGATGGCAGCGCTGGCGTTCGCAGCGCAGGCTGGCTGCAGGTTCACCGCGCAGCTCGGCTCGATGCGGATCTCCGAGGAGATCGACGCGATCGAGTCGCTGGCGATCCGTCCGCTGCCGTACCTGGTCAGCACTCGCCTGCTTGCGTCCGTGGTGGCGATCATCCCGCTCTACATCCTGTGCCTGGTCGTCAACTACGCGGCGGTGCAGAGCATCGTGACGTTCGCGGGCGGTCTGTCGGCGGGGTCCTTCGAGCATTACTTCCGGCTGGTGCTCACCGGCCAGGACATCGTGTACTCGGTCATCAAGGCGATCGCCTTCGTGATCATCACCTCCACCATCCAGTGCTACTACGGCTATTTCGCCGCCGGTGGACCGCAAGGCGTCGGCATCGCCGCAGGCCGCGCGATGCGCGCCAGCATCTCGGTCATGATCATCGCCAATCTCCTTCTCACCATCGGGTTGTGGGGAATCGGCTCGGGCGCAAGGCTCGGAGGCTGACGATGGCGCAGAGTTTCGAATCCGCGGCCAAACCCGTATCGGACTCGCGACTGCTGCTGCGTGGGGTCGCCCTGTTGCTCGGCACCGTGCTGTTGGCGGCCGCGGCGATCGCCAAATCCGAAGGGGTGTTCTCGAGCCGGGTCGAAGTGATTGCCCTGCTCGCCAATGTCGGAGATGGCCTGCCGAAGGGCTCCGATGTCAAGTTCCGCGGTGCGCTGGTCGGCACCGTCGAAGGCGTCACACCGAGCATCGACGGTGGCGACAACGAGGTCGACCTCAGCCTGGACCCGCATTTCGCGCACGCGATCCCAGCCACGGTCACCGCCCGCGTCGTTCCCGGCAACGTCTTTGCGGTGTCGTCGATCCAATTGGTGGACAACGGTTCCGGCCCCGCATTGAGGTCGGGCGCGCAGATCCACCAGGACGACAGCCTGGCCACCGTCCAGTTCCAGACCGCCCTGTCGAAACTGCGTGAGGTGCTCGCCGCCGCGGGACGGCCCGGGTCCACCGACTCGGTCGGCGTACTGTCCGCGGTCGCCGAGGCGACCAGCGGTCGGGGTGACGAACTCGAACGTGCCGGCAGCGGGGCCAACCGCATCGTCGACCAGCTCAACCGCGTGATGGCCGACGACGGCACCGAGCCCACGCTCTCGGTGTTGTCCGAGGCGCTGCAAGGTCTTCAGACCAGCTCACCGGACCTGCTGGACGCGGTGCACAGTGCGGTCGTGCCCATGCAGACCTTCGCCGAGAAGCGTCAGGACCTGGCTCACTTCCTGTCCGCCGGACACGCCACATTCGGCGAAGTGGGCACGGCCTTCGAGAACAACACCGACCGGATGATCGTGATCACCACCCAGTTATCACCGGTCATGGGCGTGATGGCCGACGGTGCAGGCGCTTTCGCGCCGATCGTCACCCGGATCAACGACGTCACCAACCGCTTCTTCGACCACGTGTGGCATGAGGACAAGAACATGGCGGTCGGCAAGTTCATGTTGGTCCTCACCCCGAACCGGATGTACACCCGCCAGGACTGCCCGCGCTATGGCGCCCTGGAGGGACCGAGCTGCCGCACCGCCCCGCTGACTGCCGACCCGCCGGTGCTGCCGCGACAACTCGACCCGCGCAACTACCAGCCGCCCGGCGGCAACGTGGGCCCGGTCGGCAGCCCCGAAGAGCGTGCCCAGCTGAGCGAACTGCTCGGACCGGAGCCGAATGCCGCCACGGAGTTGTTGTTCGGTCCGGTCGCCCGGGGTAACACCGTGCAGATCATCCCGGATCCCTCGGCGCACGCAGCGGCGGCACCGCCGCCGGGATTGCCCCTGCCCGCGGAGGCCGCGCTTCCCGGGCCCACCGCTCCGGAGGGGAGGAACGGCCCGTGACCTCGACCGGCCCACCCGTCAGGACACCGCTGAGAAGGCATCTCCGCCCGCTGACCGGGCTGTGCATATTCCTCGTCGTCTGCCTGGCCCTGATCTGGACGGTGTTCGTCACCCTCAAACGCGAGGTGGACGGCCAAACCCATTCGTACAACGCCATATTCACCGACGTGTCCGGGCTGAAGGTCGGTGACGAGGTGCGGATGGCCGGTGTCAAGGTGGGCCGCGTCGACGACATCGCGCTCGACGGGACCGAAGCGCGTGTGCAGTTTCAGGTGCAGTCCGAACAGGTGCTCTACGGAAACACCAAGGCCGCCATCGTCTACCAGAACATCATCGGCCAGCGTTACCTCGGTTTGTCCCTCGCCGACTACGGCGACCCACGCGTGCTGCCCGCCGGCGCGGTGATCTCCGTCGAGCACACCGAACCGTCGTTCGACATCTCCCGGTTGCTCAACGGGTTCGAACCGCTGTTCGCGCTGCTCAACCCCGACCAGGTCGACAATCTCACGACCGCCATCGTGCGGTCTCTGCAGGGTGACACCGGCGCGATCGCGACGATGATCTCCGAGACGACCCGCCTCGCCGAGTCCTACTCGGGCACCGACGCGATCCTCGACGGCGTGCTCGTCCATCTGAACAAGGTGGTGGCCTCGCTGGCCGACCACGGCGGTGCGTTGAACGACACCATCGATTCGGCGGAGGCGACGTTCAACGGATTCGCCGCACGCCGTGCGGAATTCGTCGACTCCATGGACCAGGTGTCGATCGTGGGCGAACGGTTGGCCAACGTCATCACCGACGTCCAACCGGACATGCGGGAATGGCTGGCCCGCGAACCGGGCTTCGCCAAACACTTCATGGAAGACAAACAGGGCTTCGCCTACATGGCCTTCAACACGCCGCTGATGCTCAAGGGTATGGCCCGGTTCAGCCAGGGCGGTGCCTATCTCGACGTCTACGCGTGCAACCTGACCGTCAGCCAGTTCCCGCGGATCGACAGCCTGATCAACGCGATCGTGCGGGAAGGCACGCCCGAAGACCGGTTGACCTACAGCCAGAAGTGTCGGTGAGGACGATGACAGAGGTGCTGGACAAGACGGCCGGGAAACGCGTGTGGCTCCGCTCCGTAGGGTCGTACAGCAAGCTTCAGCTCGGCGTGATCTCGGTCCTGGTGATCGCGCTGGCCCTCGGTGGGGCGCTGGGCCTCGGCAGGCTCGGGTTGGGAAAAGACGTCTACACCGCCGAGTTCGCGCAGGCGGCGGGCTTGAGCGTGGGTGACCAGGTAACCGTCGCCGGTGTGCGTGTCGGTCGCGTGACCAGCATGCGACTCTCGCGCGACCGGGTGGCCGTAGGCCTCGAGATCGACGACGACATACCGCTCGGCTCGGCCACCCGCGCGTCGATCAAGCTGACCACGCTGCTCGGCGCCCGGTACGTCGACGTTCAACCGGCTGGTTCGAAGCCGTTGTCGGACAAACGGATTCCGTTTGCCAACACCGAGGTCCCCTACGACCTGCAGTCCGCCCTGCAGGATGCAACCACAACCTTCGAGGCAGTCGACGCCGAGAAGATCGCACAGTCGATGACGACGCTGTCGACCCAGTTGCAGGGCGCACCCGAGGTGCTCCCGCAGGCGCTGCAGAACATCGAGCACCTGTCATCGGTCATCGCATCGCGCCGGGATCAGATCTACGACCTGTTGCGCAGCACCGAACAGGTGGCCGAACTGCTCGGCAACCAGCAGCGCAGCCTGGGCTTGTTGATGACCCAGGGCCGCGAGGTCCTCGGCGATCTGGCGGCGCGCAAGGACTTGGTGGTCCGGTTGATCGATGCCACCACGAAGCTGGTGAATCAGCTGCGGCCCGTGTTGATCGGGGACCGGCAGCGCATCGACGAACTGCTGCACAACCTCGAGGGCATGCTGGGCGCGGTGGGCCGCAACGACGCGCTGTTACGCAGCACGCTGCAGTTGATGCCCGTCACGGTCCGCAACTTCGCCAACGCCACCGGCAACGGCAACGAGTTCGACTTCACCTCCACAGGCGGTTCGATGATCGACTCTTTCGTGTGTGCGATCAGCGGGCGCGCCAAGCAGTTCAACCTGCCGCCGTACTTCGGGGACTGTAAATGAGTTCACGGGCACTGCTGAAGCTGATCGCCATCGTCGCGATGGTGTGCGGTGCGTGCGGCTGTTCGAGCAATCCGTTCGGCGAGCGGGCGATGACGATCATCGGCCTGTTCGACAGTGCCAGTGGGCTTTACGAAGGCAATGCGGTGTCGATCCTGGGCATGCCGGTCGGCTCCGTCGAGAAGATCGAGGCGAAAGGCGCCTACGTCGAGGTGACGATGCGCGTCGAGCCGGGAGTCAAGATCCCGGCCGATGCACAGGCGGTGACCGTGTCCACCTCCATCCTCACCGACAGGCACGTCGAGTTCACGCCCGTCTACGAGGGTGGCCCAACGCTCACCGATGGTCAGACGCTCGGGCTCGATCGCACCCGGACACCCGTCGAATTCGACCGAGTGCTGGCGATGATCGACAAGCTGGCAGTGCAGTTGCAGGGCGACGGTCACGGTTCCGGCCCGGTGGCCGACCTACTCTCGGTGAGCGCCGCGATGACCGAGGGCAACGGCACGAAGATCCGCTCGGCGCTGGGCGAGCTTTCGACGGCGTTGAAGATGAGCAAGGAACGCGGTGCGCCGACCGGCGACGCGATCACCAAGATCGTCACCAACCTCGAGAGCCTGACCACCGCGGCCGCCGAGAACGACCAGACCATCCGCGACTTCGGCTCCTCGATGCGTCAACTCAGCGACGTACTGGCGGCCGAACAGCTCGGCAGCGGATCGACCGGCGCGCAGATCAATCAGATCCTCACTGAGACAGCCGATCTGATCGAGGACAACCGGGAGGCCCTGAAGACGTCGACCGCGGGTATGGAGACGACCACGAAGGCGATCGCCGAGTACCGCCGCGAACTAGCCGAGTCGCTGGACGTGGCGCCGATGCTGCTCGACAACGTCTACAACATGATCGACCACGAGAAAGACGCCATCCGTGCGCATCCCGTGCTCGACAAGGTCGAACTCAACGGTCAGTTCACGAAGGAGGTCTGCAACCTGCTGGGCATGAAGCAGTTGGGCTGCACGACGGGCACCATTCAGGACTTCGGTCCCGATTTCGGGGTGACGAGCATGCTCGAGGGATTGGCAGGCCTCGGACCATGACGAAGCCCATGAAAGGGCTCATGACGAAGCCCATGACACCGACACGCGGAAGCGCCCGCGCCCTCGGCGCACTCGCCGCGTCGGCGCTCCTGGTGGGTGCGCTCGGGGGGTGTTCGATGGGCCTGGACCGGGTTCCGTTGCCCGCGCCGTCCGTCGGCCAGGACTCCTACGAGATCAGCGCGTCGTTCGCCAATGCGCTGAACCTGCCCGCCAAGGCGAAGGTTCGGTTGTCGGGCGCCGATGTGGGTGAGGTCCAGTCGATGACCGCCCGTGACTACACGGCGGTTGTGACGATGCGGATCTCTTCCGACGTCCAGATACCCTCCGGCACAAAGGCCGAGCTGCGTTCGGCCACTCCGCTCGGCGACATCTTCGTCGCGCTGACCCCGCCGCCTGGCGCTTCCGCGGCGACCGAACCGCTGCCGCCTGGCGCGGTGCTGCCGTTGGACTCCACCGCGTCGGCGGCGTCGGTGGAGGACGTGCTGAGCACCGCGGCGATGCTCGTCAACGGGGGAGCGATCCGCAACCTGACCCGGGTGATCAACGGTATGGGCCGTGCCGTCGGCGGCAAGGGTGAGGACCTCAACAAGTTCGTCGACGAATCCACCCGGCTGATCCAAAGCCTCTCGGCCCGCTCGGATTCGATCAAGCGCGCGCTAGCGCAGACCGACGACCTCTCCGCGACGATGGCGGCCCGCCAGCAGTCCATCGATGCGGCCGTCGAGGCGGCGGGTCCCGCGCTGGGCGCCGTCGCCGAGAACACCGACCGCATCGTCGATCTCATCGCCCAGGTCAACCGGATCACCCTGCAGCTGGCCAAGTTCCCGTCGGTGCGCGGGGAGGAGTCGCGCAGCATGATGGCCGACCTCAACAGGCTCTCGGAGGGGCTCAACGAGGCGTCGACGGCTCCCGGCGCGTCGTTGGCCAACTTCAACCTGATGTTCGGCCCGATACTCAAGACCACCAACTCGACCGCGTCCAACGTCGAGATCGATCTCGCGGACTTGGCCGTCGGCGCATTCGCCGATCGGTTCCACCCGGCCGATCCGGGGAGCCGGGGGCCGGGCCGCGAGGACTTCCGCAACCTCGTCGGCAGCATCTCCTACGAGCTGTTGATGATTCGCAACCGGTTCTGGGGCAAGCCCACGGCGCCGCCCGGTGTGGTGCCTCCACCGAACCTGATCGGGCCCAACCCGGCCAACCTCACGCCCGCTCCACCGCCGCCAGGCCTGCCGCCACCCCCGCCGACTGCCCCGCCGGGTGCGTCTCTGGAGGGACCGCCATGAGACTGCTGTTGAACGCGCTGCGGTGGGCCAAGGTGCGCCGTCTCGGGCTGTCGGCATTCGCGCTGGCGATGATGTTCGTTGTCGGCGTGACGTATCTGATGTTCGGAACGCTGCGCCTCGATCCGGTGAGCACCGAGTCCTTGGTTCGCGTCCATCTCGCTCAGACCGGTGGCCTGCTGCCGGGGCAGGACGTGACGCTGCGGGGCGTACCCGTAGGCCGGGTGCGCGCCATCGAATTGTCCGACACCGGCGCCGTCGCGGTGGCGGCGCTGCATCCGGGCACCCGGATTCCCACCGACACCGAGGTCAGGGTCTCCGCGCTGTCGCCGGCTGGTGAGCAGTATCTCGACTTTCGCGCCGACCGCAACGACGGTCCCTACCTCGCCGACGGCGCCGAGATCGCCAGCGATCGAACGCGAACACCGGTGACGCTGGCCAAACTGCTCGGCGATCTCGACGGCACACTCGAACAGGTCGACAGCGCGCGGTTGTCGGCGGTCCTCGACGAACTGCGGGTCGGCCCGGAGGGGGCGGACAAACTCGCCGCGATTCTCGACGGTGGCGCATTTCTGGTGTCGACGCTGGATTCGGTTCTGCCCCAGACGGTCAGCCTGATCCGCAACAGCAAGGTGGTGCTGTCGACCGTGCGGGACGTCGGCCCGGGCATGGCCGCGACGTCGTCGGACTTGTCGACGATCCTCGCCGGTGTCGAACGCATGGACGGCGGATACCGGACCCTGCTCGACCGTGCACCCGAGGCGTTCTCGGGCGTCGACGCCGTGATCGCCGACAACTCGCCGACGATGGTGCAGTTGCTCGGGAACCTGACCACCGTGTCCAGTTGGCGTATCTGCGGGTGCCCGCCCTGCAAGAGTTCTTCTTCCCGCAATACCGGACCGGGTCGGCGCTCGAAGCGGTCGGCAGCACCTTCCGCGACGGCGGGGTGTGGGGAGCGGTGAGCCTGTACTCGCGATACGGCTGTGACTACAACCTGCCCAAGGCGCCGCCGACGCTGACCGACTTCCCGGAGCCCTTCCTGTACACCTACTGTCCGAACCCCGACCCGAAATACCTTGTTCGCGGCGCCCGTAACGCACCGCGTCCACCCGGTGACGACACCGCGGGACCGCCGCCCGGTGCACATCCGTTGCAACGTGCCGATCCGGTTCCCACCGGTCCGCTCACCATCCCGACGCCGTACGGCGGTCCCGCCCTCCCGCTTCCGCCACCGCCGAGTGGGCCGTGAGGCGAAGCAAACGGACCGGCTCGATTACCCTGAAAGGAGCAATAGATGACTAACCGCGAACAGGTGCTGACACTGGACGCCACCGAGGACGACGACGCCGACGAGACCCGGCCGGAGGAAGCCGGCGAGGAGGCCACCGCCGGCGAGCCCGAATCGGAGCCGGAGGCGAAAGCAGATGAGCCCGATCCTGATTCACCGCGGCGACGGTGGCTGCGTCGGCCCAGTAGGAAGGGCGTCGCGCTGGGGCTTGGCGCCCTGCTCGTGATCGGATCGCTGGCCACCAGCGTGGTGCTGGCCCTCGACTTGAAGCGGGAGCGGGAGGTGACCGACGCCGGTCAGCAGGCCCTCGCCGCGGCGCAACAGTACGCGGTCGTCCTCACCAGCGTCGACGCCTCCAAGCTCGACGAGAATTTCACGGCGGTGCTGGACGGTGCGACCGGCGACTTCAAGCAGATGTACAGCGAGTCCAGCAATCAGCTCAAACAGGCGCTGATCGACAACAAGGCCAGGGCCGACGGCAAAGTCATCGCGGCCGGCATCAAATCGGCGACCAAGGACAAGGTCGAGGTCATGCTCTTTCTCGACCAGTCGGTCACCAACGCGCTGAATCCCGAACCGCGCCTTGATCGCAACCGCATCATCATCACCATGGAAAAGGTCGACGGCCGCTGGCTGGCCAGTGATGTCGTGCTGCCGTGAGCCGGCTTTTCGCGCGGTGGGCGGGCGTCGTCCTCGGCGTGGCGCTGGTCGGGGCGTTCATCGCGACGTCGCCGACGGCCGCCGCTGACACCACATCCAACGGGGTCACCTACACCGTCGTGCCCGACGTACGCGGCGGGACCAGCCCGCAGGGCCCCGGTGAGTGGACGGTGAACTACGAGAAGCTCGCGGGCGGCGACCCGGCGGTCACCGATGCGATCAACAGGATCCTCGACGACGAGGCCGACGGTCAGGTGTGGCTCTTCGCCGCCAGCGCCAGCAAGAGCTCACGATGGGTGTTCAACACCCAGGGCAGGCTGTTGTTCCGGCCGATGACCATCTCGGAACTGTGGCAAGGCCAGTACAACGCCTTCGACCTGCCGAACATGCCCGTCGATACCGTCGCCACGCGGGTTTTCGACTCCCGCAGCGGGATTCAAATCGTCTGGAAGAACCTGTTCGTCGACGAGCAGGCCGGGCTGAACCGATTGGGCGAGCTGACGAAGAAGATCCTGCCCGCCACCTACCCGGAACCGCCGCTGGGCGGATGGGGCGAGTACTACGCGGGGTGGGCTCCGGTGGAACGCAACTTCCGATTTTGGATTCCGACCGATGCCGGCATCCAGATGTATTTCCCCGAGGGGCAATTCGGCAGGGAGGTGCGTTCGATCACGATCCCGTGGGCCGGGGTGGCCGATCTGATCGATCCGGTGTTCGCGCCGATCACCAGTTGAGGACGTCGTCCGGTCCGCCCGGATTGCACCCCGAATTCTGCATGATGATGCTCGACACGACCGGTCGCCACGGCTCGAGGTTCCACGTGCCGACCTTGCCCGGATTGGTGAAGGTGGACAGCTGCCAGTAGCACATGAACTGGTTCTGCATGGACAGTGTGTTGGCGTCGGGCGCGTGTGCGAGCAACTCGGCCCACGCGTCGTAGCTCTGTGCGCCGTTGCTGAACGGGCCTGACCCCGCCCAGCCCCACGGCGTGGGGTAGATCCGCAGAGTCGCGCGGTCGCCGTGGTACTCCCAGACGGTGTGGTCGATGTAGTCGGGCGAGCCCGGTGGCCGCGGCGGCGGTGGTTGCGCATGTGCCACCACCGCACCGGATAAGAGCACGGCGACACCCGCCGCAGCGGCGAGCGTTCGACCCAGTCTCATGGCCTCACCTCAACCCACCGGCCACTGAAGCGCCTTGTGCTGCAAGTACTCCGAAAGCCCGTGCTCACCGAACTCCCGCCCGATGCCGCTGTGCTTGTACCCGCCGAAGGGCGCGCTCGGGTTCAGTCCGCCGCCACCACCGTTGATGATGACCGTACCGGCGCGCAACCGGCGTCCCACCGCCACCGCCCGCAGTGGGTCGGCCGACCAGACACCGCCCGCCAAGCCGTAACGGCTGTCGTTGGCCAGCCGCACCGCCTCGTCGTCGTCGCTGAACGGGATGACCACACCGACCGGGCCGAAAAACTCGTCTTGGGCGATGCGCATCGAGTTGTCCACCCCGACGAACAATGTCGGCTCCACGAAATAGCCACGTTCCAACTGCGCGGGACGCTTTCCGCCGAAGGCGATCTGCGCACCCTCCTCGACTCCGGCCGCGATCAGCGACTCGACCCGCTGGCGTTGCACCTCGCGGATCAACGGGCCCATCATCGTCGCCGGATCCGACGGGTCGCCCACGCTGATGAAGCCGAGCACTCCGGCGATGCGGGCGACCAGCTCGTCGTGCAGCGACTGGTGCACGAGGATCCGGGTCAACAGCGCGCAACCCTGGCCGGCGTGAGTGACGATGCCCGCGAGCACACTCTCCATCACCTTGTCGAGATCGGCGTCGTCGAGGATGATGTTCGCCGACTTGCCGCCCAGTTCGAGAACGACCTTCTTCAACGACTCCGCCGCCTGGGTATAGACCCTGCGGCCCACCGCATCCGAGCCGGTGAAGCTCACCAGGTCCACCCCGGGATGTGTCGTCAACGCCTCCCCTTCGGGGATGTCGCCGGTGACCACGTTGAGCACGCCCGGCGGCAGACCGGCGGCCTCGGCCACCTCACCGAGCACCAGCGCCTCCAGCGGCGTGTACGGCGACGGTTTGAGCACCGCGGTGCACCCGGCGGCCAACGCGGGTCCGATCTTGGCCAGGTTCAGCAGGAACGGGAAGTTGAACGGAGTGATCAGGGCGGCGACGCCGTAGGCTTCGCGCATCATCATGCCCTGGCCGATGCCGTGGCCCATCACGGGGCGCACCGGCGGCTCGAAGTCGAACTGCGGCAGTACCCGATCGGTCAGGTCACGGAAGTGGTCGATCGGGGTACCGACCTGAAGCATCTCGGCGAGCATGCGGGTCGAACCGGCCTCGGCGATGTTCAACTCGATGAGTTCGTCTCGGCGGCGGGTGAGTTCGTCGGCCATCGCGGCCAGGACGCGCCCACGCTCGGCTGGTCGCATCGTCGGCCACGGTCCCTCGTCGAACGCGGTGCGCGCGGCGGTGACAGCGGCGTCGACGTCGGCGACGGTCGCCTGCGGCACCTCGGCGATGGGTTCTTCGGTCGCCGGGTTCACCACCGTGACGGTGTCGTTGCCGGTACCCGACGTCCAAGCGCCGTCGATGAACAAGCCCTTCTGCGTGGAGACGGTCGTCGCTGTCACTGAATTCCTCCTAGGTGGACGTCATTGAGTAAGCTGAATTAGCTATTTCGTTGGCATCTTCGGGGAGTGGGGCAGGAGGGCGATGGAACTGAACGGCCGTGGCGACCGCTCGTCCAAGCTCGTCCGTGCCCCCAAGACCGCCGAGCTGATCGCCGAGCACCTGCGCAGCAGCATTGTCCGCGGGGTGCTCAAGAAGGGCGACGCACTGCCGACCGAGGTGGAGCTGGTTCGGCAGTTCGGGGTATCCCGGCCCACGCTGCGCGAGGCATTCCGGATCCTGGAGAGCGAGTCGCTGATCGTGGTGCGCCGCGGCTCGCGGGGCGGCGTGCTGGTGTCCTCGCCTGAAACCGCGGTGGCCGCACGTGATTTCGGCCTGCTGCTGCAGATGTCCAAAACCACGCTGGCCGATGTGTACGAGGCGCGTAAGGTGTTCGAGCCGGCGGCCGTCGAGCTGCTGGCCAAACGGGCCAAACCCGACGACATCGCCGAATTGCGGTCCACCTGTTCGGCTTTGGCTGCCCTGATCGCCGAAGGCGTCGAGGGCGCCGACCTCGGTGAGTGGTCGGCGGTCGTCTTCCGGTTCCACGACGTCATTCTCGAACGTTCCGGAAACAACACCATGGCCCTGGTCGGGGCGGTATTGCGCGATGTCATCACCAAGCACATGGATCGCGCCGTCACAACCGCCGCCGGTCCCGAGGTGATCGAAAAGCAGTTCAAGCAGACCCTGCGGACCTTCGAGAAGTTCATCGCGCTGATCGAAGACGGGGATGCGGTAGGGGCCAGGGAACTCTGGACCGCCCACATGAATCGTGCGGGCCGCCAGATGCTCTGGGGCAACCTCGGCAACGAAACGGTCCTCGACCTGTACTCCTGACACGTCAGCCCAGTACTCCCTGTTCGCGCAGACCTGCGATCGTGTCCCAGTCCATGCCGCAGTCCAGCAGGATCTCCTCGGTGTGCTGGCCGAGTTCGGGTGCGGGGCCGACCGGAGTGGTTGGCACGCCGTCGAATTGGTAAGGCGGGGCCACCAGGCGGAACGGTTCGCCGTCGGTGCCGACGACCTCGGGCAGATAGCCGTTCTCGGCGACCTGCGGGCTGGCGCAGACCTCCTCGAACGTCGCCGCCGCGGACCAGACGCCGGAGAATCCGGCCAAGGCGCTGCGCCACTCCTCGAGCGTGCGGCTACCGAACGTCGCGTCGAGTTCCGCGACGCACTCGGCACTGTTGACGAACCGCGAAAACGCGTCGCGGAACCGCTCGTCGTCGATCAGGTCGTCGCGCCCGATCAGTGCGCAGAGTTCAGTCCAGAAGCGGTCGGCCTGCAGGCACACCAGGTTCAACCAACGGTCATCGGAGGTGCGGTAGTAGTTGACGATCGGATTCGGTGCCGCCTTGCGTTCCATGCGCGGCAGTTCTTTCGAACCGGTCGCCGCCGCGGCGATGTCGGGCCCCATGGTCCACATCCCCGTGTTCAGCAGCGAGACGTCGATCAGCGCGCCCTCACCCGACCGTTCCCGCCGGAACAGTGCCATCGCCACCGCACCGGCGATGGCACTGGACCCCTGCAGGTCGAAGAACGCGGCGGGTTGCGCGGCGGGTTCCGTCGCCCCCGGTGCGGTGAGCTTGTTCTGCACGCCCGCCGCCGACCACGCTGCGGCGGAATCGAAACCACCGGTCGACGCGTTGGGTCCCGTGCTGCCCCAACCGGACCCCCGCACGTAGATCAGCCGAGGATTGTCCGCGCGAAGATCGTCGGGGTCGATGCCCAGTTTGGCCCGGACCTTCGGCAGGTAGCTGGTGAGGAACACGTCGGCGGTCGTGACGAGCCGGTGCAGCGCGTCCATACCGGCCGGGGTGGTCAGGTCGAGGGTGATGCTGCGCTTACCCCGATTGGGCACGTGCAGAAAAGGATTGGGCGCGCTGTCGTCGGCGTTGAGCGCATTGCGCAGCGCGCGCTGGGGATCACCAGTCGGGGGCTCCACCTTGATCACGTCGGCACCGAGATCGGCCATGATGGCGCCGGCGCCGGGCACAAAGGTCCACGCCGCCACCTCGACGACGCGTACACCCTCAAACGGTCCAGCCATACTCATCCTCCTGCCGCCTGCGATGGGTCGAAGTCCGATGCGGGCGTCACCGAACCGCCTGAAGCGCGTCACGCATCCGAGCAAAATGCTTGGGCTCCCAGATGTCCTGGTCCTCACCCCATCCGATCCGCCCGTCCATGTCGAACCGCATCAATGCCGTACTGCCGCCGCCGTATTCGCTGATGTGGCTGACGGTGAAGCCCTCCGTGGCCATCTGCCTGCCCAGCGTGTCGGTCAGCCGGAGCTCCATGTGCGAACTCCATCCCGTGACCGGGTCGCGGTAGTTCTTCATGACACTGGCCGATTTGACGAGTGAGGCGAATTCGCCGTCGCGCAGCAGCCAGCCGTGGTTGAGCGGTGACCAGCCGTCGGGGCCGCCCTCGGCAACCCGCACGAACGCGAGAAACCCGGCCTCGGGCCCGGTGTGGGCGAACACGTACTGGATGCGTCCACGTCCGCGTTCACGTTCGATCTGTCGCCACTGTGACCCCCCGGGGTGCAGGACCCGCCCGTTGTCGTGCGATGGTTTGTCCCTGCCCGGCTTCCGCGGAGGGCGAGGCGCGCCCCGCGGCGCCCAGGACCGGTCGCGCACCGAGTAGCAGTCGATCGGGATGTGCTCGCCGTCCAACGTCAGCACGCCGGTCACGTGACCCACCTGGTCGAAGTGGGTGTGGTTCATGAAGGGTGGCTCGCCAGGGGTGAACCGGCGCGGATCGTGCAGGCCCTCGAAGTGCAGGCGGATGGCGAAGTCGGCTGTCGCATCGGCGAACTCGATCTGGTACTCGCGCAGGGGTCGCAGCATGCGCACCGAGAAGCCGCCGCCGGGGATGGCGATGTCGCGCAGGTCCGGGTCCGGATCCGTCACCGGAACCTCGGTCTGCATCCGGAAGTAGCGCAGCTGGTCCGGGTGGGCACCGCGCGGGTCCCACACGTAGACGCGCCAGGTGACGGTGCGCCGCGTGGTGTGGAAGGTGGCGTGCAGCCAGCAGCCGATTTTGCGTTCCGGGATGTTGAAGGACCACCAGGTGGTCTCGGCCCAGTACGGGTCGCCCTCCGGGGCCGGATGGAAATTGTCGTCGGCGGGCAGCATCGGCGTATCGGCGGTGATCATCGAGGTTCGATCCGCCTGGTCTGTCGTGTCCGTGCGATCCGTGCGCGTCGTTGCGTCCGGACTGCTGGCCCGTGGCATGGCGTCATCCTAACGTAAAGGATACTAATTTAGGCGATACTTCCCAGATCGAAGCGAATGCTCCGACGGCCGACCTGACCCGCGCGAATCATCGTGCGTCCGAACGCTTCTCGCCGCGAGGGCGGGGGATGTCGAACAGCGACTCCTGGGCGAGGGTGGCCACGAGCGTGCCGTCCGTGTCGTAGAGGTGGCCCGAATACATGCCGCGTCCGCCTGCGGTCGCGACGGGATCGAGATCGATCAACAGCCAGTCGTTCGGATCCGCACCCCGGTGCAGCCACACCGCGTGATCAACGCTGGGCAGCAGGCCGACCTGCTCGATCTGCGGTGCCCGGGACAACCCGGTGCACAGGTCGGAGAGAAACACCACGCCGCAGGCCCGCACGTTCGGGTCGTCGGCCAGCGGCTCGCGAATGCGCAACCACATGCGTGCCGGCCAGCGGTACCACGGCCGGGTGTCCTCGGGAACGCGGGCCTCCACGTCGAAGGTGCGTGAGGCGTTGAGCTGGTGGGTGTCCAACTGCTCCGGCTGCTGTACCCGTGGTAGCTCACCGGCCTGATACTCGGGCGCATCGGGCTTCGGGCGGCTGAACGAGCAGGACATCGAGAAGATCACGTCGTCGTTCTGTACCGCGGTGACGCGTCGTCCCGAGTAGCGCCCGCCGTCACGGTCGCGTTCCACCCGCAGTTCGATCGGAGCGCTGGCGTCGCCGGCGAGCAGAAAATAGCCGTGCATGGAATGCGCGACGCGATCGTCGGGAACCGTCAAGCTCGCCGCGCGCAGCGCCTGCGCGGCCACCTGCCCGCCGTAGATCGTGCGCCTACCGGTCACGCTCACCGGGTCGGCCCGAAATCGGTCGTAAGGCAGCGCTTTGATGTGGAGCACTTCAGCGACGGTGGTCGGGGTGACCTGTTCGCCGTCGAAGACCTCGCGGGTCAAGCTCATTGCGATCCTCGGCTCGTGGTCGCGCTCACCTCAGACCCGCCTGCCAGCTTCGGCCCAATAGGCGTCCCTGATCGAGCGTTTCATCAGCTTCCCCGTCTCCGTGCGCGGCAGTCGAGCGGTGAACTCGACCGAGCGTGGACACTTGAAACCCGCGAGCCGCGAGCGGGTGAAGGCGATGAGTTCGTCGGCCAGGGATCTGGACGGCTCCGCCTCGGCGACGAGTTCCACCACCGCCTTGACCTGTTCGCCCCATTCCGCATCGGGAATCCCGATCACCGCCACGTCGGCGACGGCCGGATGGCTCGACAGGACGCCTTCGACCTCGGCCGGATAGATGTTGACGCCGCCGCTGATGATCATGTCCTTGGCACGATCGCAGATGAACAGATAGCCATCCTCGTCGAGATAACCGACGTCGCCCAACGTGAAGGCGTTGCCGCGGTACACCGACGCGGTGAGTTCGGCATCGTTGCGATACTCGAAGCCCGGCCCGTTCAGGGATTCGATGTAGACATTTCCGGTTTCGTTGGCGGGCAGGGGCTTTCCCTCGTCGTCCAGGATCTTGACGCTCATCCCGCGGACCGGCCTGCCGACAGTGCCCGGCTTCTGCAGCCACCGATAGGGCTTGGCGATGGTGGCCGCACCCTCCGTTCCGCCGTAGGTCTCCCAGATCACCGGGCCCCACCAATCCATCATGTCCTGCTTGACCTGCAGCGGGCACGGGGCCGCGGAATGCACCACCGAACGCAGGCTCGACACGTCGTACTTACTGCGGACATTCCGCGGCAACTTGAGCATGCGCACGAATTGGGTCGGCACCATGTAGGCCGACGTGACCGGGTGCCGGTCAATGGCGGCCAGGGTCTGCTCCGCGTCGAACTTGCCGAGGATCACCAGCGCCTGACCGACGTTGAGCGCCCCGAGATAGAAGCTCTGGCAACCGGCATGGTGCATACCGGTCGAAACCAGGTGCGCACCGTCGAAGGGGCGGAAGTCGAAGGCCCGCCCGAACACCGCCATGGCGTTGGCGGCTTCGGACGGATCGCGGTTGTCCAGCGCCCGCACAATGCCCTTGGGTTTCCCGGTCGTGCCGCTCGAATACCGGATGGTGTCGCCCTGTCTGCGGTTCTCGGGCGGGGTGGACGGCTGATCGGCGACGAATTCGGCATCGGTGACGAACCCCGCCGGTACGCCGTCTCCGGGTGTGGCACCGGCGACCACGCCCAGTGTGGCGCCGCCCGCGGCGGCGGCGCAGCGATCGAGGTACTCGACATGGGATACCAGCGCGCTGGCGCCGGAGTGCTCGAGGATCGAGGCGAATTCGTCGGTCGACAACGTCGGGTTCAGCGTCAGATAGCGCAGGCCGATTTCGGTGGTCGCCAACTGCCACACGACGGCGTCGACGTCATTGGGTAGCGCGTAGGCGACCACTTCCCCGTCGCGCAGGCCGTGGGCGCGCAGGGCATTGGCCACCCGGTGGGCCGCCGCGGCGAGTTCGCCGAAGCTCATGGTGCGCCCGCTGGGCGACTCGGCGATCGCCGGTGCATGGGGGCGATCTTCGGCGATCCACCACACTCCGAGCCGCTGGTCCCACGGATGCTTCACGTGCGCTCCCCTCTTGAATTAGCTTAAACAGTATACTCAACACCGAGCTCTGAACAGGCCCCGAGCTGAGTCAGCGAGAGGTCACCGCCCAGGCGGCATGGTGGCCGAGACGTGTGCGCGCATCCGGACCACGGCGAGCTCGCTGTCCCCGGCCAGCAGCGCGTCGGCAATGCTGCGATGCGCCGGATCGATGGCCCGCGAGGCGCGTTCGAGGGCTTGCGGGTCGTCGCCGGCGTACTGGGCGAAGAAGTTCCAGCCCAGTCGCATGGTGACCCGGTGCACCAGTTCGAGTGCTTTGTTGCCCGAGAGCCGGGCGAGCACGGAGTGGAAGTCCTCGCGTTTGGCGTATGCAGTGGTGACGCCCTGTTCGGATTCGGTGGCCAGCGCCCGCTCGATCATCGAGGCGTCGACGGTGCCCGAGTGCACGGCGGCGGCCGCCCGCTCGGCGACGGCCAGTTCCAGCCCGGTGCGCAGTTCTCCGATGTGTTGTGCGGTGACGCCGTGGCGGCGCAGGTAGATCGAGATGATCTCGGTCAGCGCAAAGCTGTCCGGCTCGGTGACGAAGAGGCCACCGCCGGGGCCGCGGCGGGTCAGCGCGATCTGCTGGTATTCGAGGATTCGGATCGCCTCGCGCAGGACCGCCCGGCTCGCCTTGTACTTGGCCATCAGTGTCGCTTCCGATCCGATGAACGTGCCGGGTGTCGCCCCCGTGTCGAGCACCCACGCGAAGATCTGCCGGGCCAGCGCCTCGCCGCGTTTGTCGCCGTCGGTGCCCGCGAGGGCGGCGGTGGGGTCCAGGTGCTGCACCGTAGCGGGCTGGCGGTGGATGAAGTCCGCCTCGGCGCGCAGGTGTCTGCTCATCCGCTCGCGGGCCACGCCCGGGTTGTTGGTCAGGATCGCCCTGGCGATGCTGGCGTGCGCGTGCTGGACCTCTTTGGTCATGCTGGCGGGCAGCATCGCCTCGTCGGCGAAGTGGAAATCAATGACGCGGCTGAAGGTTTCGACGAACAGTTGCAGCACCGGGTTTCCGGTCAGCGCGGCCAGTTGAGTGTGCAGCCGCCGGTACTCGGTGAAGTTGCCCTCCGATTCGTCGGCCAACGTCTCGCGCACGGTGCTGATGTCGGCCTCGCCTGCGCGTTGCGAGGCCAACTCCGCGACCAGCTCCTCGAGGATGATCCGGGTGTCGAAGAGTTCGTCGAGCGTGGCGTTGGCCCGCAGCAGGTAGATCACCGTCGGACCGATCACGGCGTCGACGTCGGGTTCGTCGATGACCAGGCCGCCACCGGTTCCGCGTCGCATCCGCGCCACGCGCTGATGCTCGACGAGGCGTACCGCCTCCCGCAGCACCGCCCGACTCACGCCGTAACGCTCGAGCAGTTCGGCCTCCGACCCGAGCACGTGGCCGACCGGCCAGCCCAGTTCGATGACGTCGGCGACGATCTGCTCGGCCGCGCGGCCCGCCAGCTTGGCCTGCCGCGAGTCGATGCGCGGCGCGATCAGGTCTTGATCCACCGCGTCACCGGTAGCTCGGTGGTCCGTTGCGCCGTGGAGTAGCGCGTCTCTCGGCCACCGGGGGGTTGCCGATGTGCGTGTAGGCCATGCCGTTCTGCAGCGCGGTCGACCTGGTCATGTCAAGAGATTCCCATATCGCCCGGATGGTTCCCTGGATTGCCGTGGTGTTCCGCTCGGCGATGGTCGCCGCGATCTGATGGGCGCGTTCCCAGAGCTGTTCGCGCTCGACGACCTCGGTCACCAGTCCGAGCCTTAGCGCGGTTTGGGCGGAGATGCGTTCCTCGGTCCCCATCAGCGCCCAACGCAACACGTCGCCGAGGGGAACACCGCGCTGCAGCATCCCGATCGGTTCCAACGCCGAGACGATCGACGCGTTCGCGTGCGGGTCGAAGAACGCGGCGTCCTCGGAGCAGATGATGATGTCGGCCTCGTTGAGCAGGTACTGCCCGCCGCCGGCCACCAGCCCGTGGACCGCGGTGATCACGGGCTTCCAGCACCGGTGCGCGATCTTCGGCGACACCCACACCCCGGGGTCGAAGCTGTTCCACACGTTGGACTTCAGGAACCAGCCCCCGTCGCCCTTGACGTCCACACCGGTGCAGAAGGCCCGATCGCCCGCCGCCCGAAGCACCACCACGTGGATGTCGTCGGTGTCGCGCACGGTCTGCCAGACCCAGACCAGCTCGCGGGCCATCCGTTCGGAGATGGCGTTCATCGCGTCGGGCCGGTTCAACGTCACCGTGGCCACGTGGTCCGAACCGACCGCGAATTCGATGGCCTGAAGCGCACCATCGGAGGTGCCCGGGTCGATGTCCGATTGGGGGCTAGCGTAAATCATAGTATTCAGTGTACTAATAAATTGGATTCGCAACTGACACACGGGGAAATGAGATGGGCAGTTTGGGTGCGCGACCGAAATGCGCCCGGGGTGCGAGTCGGCCCCGATGGGAGTGACCATGACGAAACCGTCCAGGGCGTCCCGGTCCGCAAAAGCCAGTCCTGGCCCGGCCGGGTTGCCGTACACGGACCTGGGCACCCGGCAGATGCTCGACGATCCGTTCGCGCGGATGGCCGAACTGCGGGCGGAAGCGCCGATCTCGTGGGCCACCGCCCCGCTGCTGCTGCGGGGCAAGGGCGGCTACCTGGTGACGCTGCACGAGGATGTCGGCCTGGTGTTCGGCGACGATCGGTTCTCCAACGACATCATCAAGTACACCTCGGCGCGCCGGTTCGCGTGGATGTTGCCGTCGTCGATCCGGATGCTGACCCAGACGATGGTCTTCCGGGACGACCCCGATCACAAGCGGCTACGGACGTTGGTGCACAAGGCCTTCACTCCGAAATTCGTCACCACGCTGGTGCCCGACATCAACAAGATCGCCGAACAGCTCGCCGACGAGGTGGCGGCCGAACGCGACGTCGACCTGGTTCAGGCCTTCGCCGTCAAGCTGCCGCTGGCGGTGATCGCCACCATGCTCGGCATCGCCGACAAGGACCGCGACACGTTCCACGATCTGGTGGAGAAGCTCGGTGACGACGCGGGGCGCCGCGCCGGCCAGCTCCGCAGTGCGTATCACTCGATCCAGCTGTCCCGGCTGTTCGAGGAGATGATCTCCGATCGCCGCGTCAACCCCGATGACGGATTGATCTCAGAACTCGTGCGGGCCAACGAAGGTGGCGACAAGCTCAGCCACAAGGAAGCCGTCGCCATGGTGTTCCTGTTGCTGTTGGCCGGCCACGACACCACCTCGAGCCTGATCGGCAGCAGCGTGCTGGCGCTGACCCAGCACCCCGAACAGCAGGAGCTGCTGCGCAGCCAGCCCGAACTCCTCGAGTCCACCGCAATCGAGGAGCTGTTGCGCTACACCGCCCCGGTGGCCTACGGCGCGGCCCGGCTGGCCAAGGAGGACATGGAGATTCGCGGCGTGCACATTCCGCGCGGCTCACAGCTGCTGGGAGCGATCATCTCCGCCAACCGGGACGAGACGGTGTTCGAGGATCCGGATGCGCTGGATCTGACTCGGAAACCCAACCGTCACTTCGGGTTTGCCTTCGGTATTCACTACTGCCTGGGGCATCAACTCGCGAGGCTTGAGGGGCGCGCGGCGTTGAGCACCCTGCTGCGACGTTTTCCCAACTGGGAGCTCAAGGCGGCGCCGGAGCGGCTGCATTACCGGCCGACGGTGTCGCTGCGTGGACTGACCAACCTACCGATACGGATGTACTGAACATGACACAGACGCAACAGCAGGAATTCGACCACGCCATCAAGGACGAGGACATCGAGCGCGCGAAGCTGCTGATCGGCATCGACGCGCCGACGAGCATCGACGAGTTCTACCGCGAGGCCAGCGTCGACGGGATCCGCAACTTCGCCCGCGGGGCAGGCGACGACAATCCGTTGTTCTGCGATCCGGATTATGCCGCCGACACCCGGTGGGGCGGGGTGATCGCACCGCCGATGATCTTCTCGGCGATGTCGAAGAAGATGCTCGGCGATCCGATTCCCGAAGACATCCGCAGGGCCACGAGGGGGCTGTTCTCCGGCATCCACGTCTTCGTCTCGGGTCAGACCACCGAGTGGTACCAGCCCGTGCGGCCGGGGGATTCGCTGTACGGCTTCGGTGGCCTGGAGTCGATCGAGGAGAAGCACAGCGAATACGCGGGCCGATCGATCATCCGCATCCTGCGCCAGGTCAAGGTGAACCAGCGCGCCGAGGTGGTCGCGGTCGCTCGCATCATCCTGATCGCGACCGAGCGCCAGCGCTCGCGTGAGCGCGGCAAGTACATGGACATCAAGCCCGCGACCTACACCGACGAGCAGATCGCCGAGATCGACGAGATCTATGCCGCCGAGGGCCCGCGCGGCGCGGAGCCGCGGTACTGGGAGGACGTCGAGGTCGGCGAGCCGCTGCCGAAGATGGTCAAGGGCCCGCTGACACTCACCGACGTCATCAGCTTCCACTCGGGCGGTTACGGTTTCGGGCCGTACGGGATCGGCGCGGCACGGATCGGTTACAAGAACCGCCAGCGGGTGCCGAAGTTCTACATCAAGAACGCCGCGGGCATCCCCGACGTCGCTCAGCGCCTGCACTGGGAGAACGAGTGGTCGCAGTCCATCGGCAACCCGATGGCCTACGACTACGGCGTGATGCGCGAGTGCTGGCTCACCCACTTCGTCACCGACTGGATGGGCGACGACGGGTGGCTGGTGCGCCAGCACGACGAGATGCGCAAGTTCAACTTCATCGGGGATACGCAATTCATCACCGGTGAGGTGGTCGGCAAGCGCATGGAGAACGGAAATGCCCTGGTGGATCTTGATTTCTGCTGCACCAGCCAGCGCGGGGAGGTCACCGCTCCGGCCACCGCCACCGTCGCGCTGCCCAGCCGCGAGCACGGCCCGGTGGTTCTCCCTACTCCGGATGAGGACTTGCGCCGCAAGGCCGCCGCGATGCTCGACCGGCACAACGAACTGATCGGAAAAGCGCGGCGGTGACGTCGGCTCACCCGATCGAAACCGGCACCGACACCGTGCTGGCCGAGGTCGTCGACGGGGTTGGGATCATCACCCTCAACCGGCCGGAGCGGCGCAATGCGCTGCACGCCGAGATGTACGTCGCAGTGCCGCGCCTGCTCGAACGGTTCGCCGCCGACGATGCGATCGGCAGCGTGCTGATCACGGGCTCGGGCAACGCGTTCTGCGCGGGTGGCGATGTGCGGGACGGTAATTCGGGCAAGCAGGCACCGGACAAGCGGGGTGATGGGGTCGACGTCGAGGCCAAGGTGCGCGCGCAGTCCACGCAGCTGGCCGACAACGCCAGAATGGTGACCCTGCTGCATCGCATGCCCAAGGTCACGATAGCCGCGCTACCCGGTGCGGCCGTCGGCGCGGGCATGAGCATCGCGCTCGCCGCCGATCTGCGCATCGCGGCACGATCGGCGCGGCTCATCCCCGGGTGGTCGAAGCTCGCATTCTCCGGTGATTTCGGCGGGGCCTGGTTCCTCACCCGGTTGCTCGGACCGGCCAAGGCGCTCGAACTGTTGATCGCCGATGAGCCGGTCGACGCGGAGGCCGGACAGCGTCTCGGCTTGTTCAACCGGGTCGTCGACGACGCCGACCTGCGGGACTCGGCGATCCGCTGGGCCGCGCAGATCGCCGCAGGGCCGACATCCGCCTTCGCCGGGACCAAGGCCAACGTCCTCGACGCACAGTGTCTTCCGCTCGAAGAGGCATTGTCGTCCGAAAGCGAGCGCATGGTGCGCAGCGGCATGACCGCGGAGCACCGTGCGGCGGTGAAGGCGTGGCTGGCCGCCGCCGCGGCGAAGTCGGGTGCACGCTCATGAGCGGCGCCCAAGCGATCTCCGACGAGCTGCTGCAGTGGATCCGGCAGACCGCCGGCGCCGAACGTGTCGAGCTCAAGCAGGTACCCGGTGGCGCCAGCAGGCAGGCCTGGTTCGTCGACGCATACGGTGCGGGCGGTGACGAGCAGTTGTTCCTGCGTTACGACCCGAATCCGCCCAAGCCGGGCAGCGCCTTTCACTCCTTGCAGGTCGAGGCGGAGATCATGGGGGAGTTGTGGCGCCACGGCGTGACGGTGCCGCGCGTGCTGGCCGCGCATCCGGACCAACAGGCGGTATTGCTGGAACGCGTCGGCGGCGACACCTGGTTCCGGCTGATCAAGGATCCCGGCGACCAGGTCCGCATCGCGCAGGACTTCATCGCCAAACTGGCCTACCTGCACCGCATCGATGCCGGCGCGCTGAACATCCCGAGCCTGGGATCGGCGGGTCCGGTGCCAGGACATGTGCGGGCCGAACTGGTAATGATGCGGGAACGCGTTGCGGCGTGCGGGAAGCCGGCGCCGCTGGTGTCGTTCTGCATCGACTGGCTCGAGCGCAACATCCCCGAGTACGAAGGACCGACTGTGCTGGTCCAGGGCGACACCGGGCCCGGCAATTTCATGTACGCCGACGGCGCGGTGACCGCGATCGTGGATTGGGAACTGGCCCATTTCGGTGACCCGATGGACGACATCGCGTGGCTGTCCCTGCGCACCGTGCAGGACACCTTCACCCATTTCCCCGACCGCATCGCCGAATACGAGCGGCTGTCCGGCCATGCGGTCGACGAAGCCCGGGTCTGGTACTACCGGTTGTTCGCCGAGACGCGGCTGGCGTCGATGAATCCAGGGGGCGTCGACGCGCGGGCGTCGGTGCCCGCCCGTTCGCCGGACGCCGGCAACAGCCTGATCTACGGCATGCTGCACCGTCGCCTGCTGGTCGAGGCGCTGGCCCGGGTGGTCGGCATCCCCGACGTCGATGTCGAATTCCCCGACGAGGAACAGGAATCCGAGCGGGCGCCCGTGTACGCCGCCACCGCGGCGGCATTGTCCGATGCGGCCGGACGGTCCACCGACCCGTTGGCCACCCGCTACGTCAAGGGCGCCGCCCGGCTGGTCAAGTACCTCGCCGAGGTGGATCGGGTCGGCGCCCAGGTCGACGCCGCCGAACTCGCCGAGCTCCGCGAATTGCTCGGTACAAACCCGGCTTCGGTGCCGTCGGGACGGGCCGCGTTGGCGGAGTTGGTCGGCCGCGGTGAACTCGACGAGCGCGACTACGTCACTCAAGTGTGGCGCGGCATCAAGCGTGACGACTACCTCACCAGAACCGCCTCCGGAGCGCTTCGGCAGCGGACCTGGCCGGAACTTCACGATTCGAGCGAAACAGGAGTGCATCGATGGGCATCGCCATCACCGACGACCACCGTGAGCTAGCCGAGGTCGCGCGGTCCTTCCTCGGCGCGCGGGGTGCGCGCGCGTCCGCCAGGGCGCTGTTGGATGCCGACGCCGAGGAACGGCCCGACTTCTGGTCCGAACTGGCCGGCTTGGGATGGCTCGGCCTGCACGTGCCGGAGCAGTACGGCGGCGCGGGATGCGGCCTGCCCGAACTCGTCTTGGTGACAGAGGAATTCGGTCGTGCGGTCGCACCCGGACCGTTCGTCCCGACGGTGATCGCGTCGGCGATCATCTCGGCCGCGGGCACCGAGGAGCAACGTGGCCGCTGGCTGCCGGGCCTGGTCGACGGCACCTCGACCGCGGGCGTGGGATTCAGTACCGCGCTGTCCTCCGACGGCTCACACTGCACCGGCGACGCGGGTGTGGTCCTCGGCGCGGGACTGGCCGACCTGTTGGTATTGGCCGTCGGGGAGGACGTGTTGGTGCTGCCGGCCGCGGGTGACGGCGTCACCGTCGACGTGAAGACCAACCTCGATCCCACCCGGCGCACGGCGCGCGTCACGCTGACCGACGTCGCGATCGGCGCCGCCGAGGTGTTGCCCGGCGCCGCAGCCATCGCGCGGGCGATGGCCAGGACGATCGCCGCTGCCGAAGCCGTTGGCGGAGCGCATGATTGCGTCGACGCGGCCGTCGAGTATGCCAAGGTACGCGAGCAGTTCGGGCGCACCATCGGCACCTTCCAGGCGGTCAAGCATCATCTCGCCAACATGCTGGTGGCGGCCGAATCGGCGGGCGCGACAGTGTGGGACGCGGCGCGGGCGGCCAATGCGGGGGAGCAGGAGTTCGCGTTGATGGCGGCCTGCGCGGCGACGCTGGCCTTCCCCGCCTACGTCCACAACGCCGAACTGAACATCCAGGTACACGGCGGCATCGGATACACGTGGGAGCACGACGCGCACCTGCACCTGCGGCGGGCCATCACGGTGCGCGGGTTGCTCGGGGGGCGGGACGCACCGCTCGACGTCTACGAACTGACCGCCAAGGGCGTCGTCCGCGAGAATTCGGTCGATCTGCCCCCCGAGGCCGAACGGTTGCGCGAAGAGGTTCGCGCGGAGTTCTCCTCCTGGTCGGGACTGGAGCCGAAACAGTTGCGGGAGAGGATGATCGAGACCGGCTACGTCATGCCGCACTGGCCGAAGCCGTGGGGTCGGGCGGCCGGTGCCGTCGAGCAACTGGTCATCGAGCAGGAGATGGCCGAGGCCGGCATCAAGCGACCGGAGTTCGGCATCACCAGCTGGGTGGTGTTGACCATGATCCAGCACGGCACCGCCGATCAGATCGACCGGTTGGTGCGCCCGGCACTGACCGGCGAACACGTGTGGTGCCAGCTGTTCTCCGAACCCGGCGCCGGTTCGGACGCGGCGGCGGTGAGTACAAAGGCAACGCGCACCGACGGTGGCTGGATCATCAATGGGCAGAAGGTCTGGACCAGCGGCGCGCAGTATTGCCGTTACGGTTTGGCGACCGTGCGCACCGATCCCACGGCGGCCAAGCACGCGGGCATCACCACCGTCATCATCGACATGAACGCCCCGGGGGTCGAAGTGCGTCCGTTGCGCCAGATCACCGGGGGCTCTGAGTTCAACGAGGTTTTCTTCAACGACGTTTTCGTGCCCGACGGTGACGTGGTCGGTGAGCCGAACGACGGATGGCGGGTGGCCCGGGCGACGCTCGGCAACGAACGGGTCAGCATCGGCGGGGGGCTACCGGGCACTCAGGGTGCCGTGGGAATGGTGGTCGACCTGACGCAGCGCTACGGCGACCGGATGGCGGCCGCGCCCGAACGGGCGGGCAGGTTCCTCGCCGACGACCACGCGCTGCGACTGCTGAACCTGCGCCGGGTGGTGCGTAGCGTGGTCGGCGCCGAGCCCGGGCCCGAGGGCAACGTCACCAAACTCCTGATCGCCGAACACGTGGTTGCGAGGGCGAGCCTCTCGGCCGAACTCGTCGGACCCGACGTCGCGCTTGTCAGCGGTCCCGGAAAATACCCCGGTTTCATGGTGCTGGCGTCGCGCGGAATGACCATCGCGGGCGGCACTTCGGAGATCACACGCAACCAAATCGCCGAGCGCATCCTGGGATTGCCGCGCGACCCGTTGATCAAGTGACCGGCGCGAACACCGGAACCCATGCCTCGCCGTGTTGTTCGAACCGGACCGCGACCGGCATCCCGGATTGCACCGCATCGGGATCGCAGTCGACGATATTGGCGGTCAGTCGCAGCCCGGGTTGTTCGGCGAGTTCGACCAGGGCCACCACGAACGGTGTCGGCACGCTCGGATTGAACTGCTGATGACACACGGTGAACGTGAACACGGTGCCGCGGCCCGATACCGCGACGAACCCCGGATCCGCGCCGCACGTCGGGCAGGTCGGCCGTGGGGGATGAAAGTAACGCGCGCAGGCCGCGCAGTGGGCCATGAGCAGCCGGCCCTCGGCGCCGCCGGTCCAGTACGGGCGCGAAGTGTCGTCGAGCGGCGGCAGGATGCGCGGGGCGTGTGAAGAAACCGGAGTAACCGAGGCGTCGGACACAACATAAAAGTACACTGATTAAGTTCATTGATCCGAAGGAGGACGGATGTCCAGCCCGCCGCGCCTGCCGGTCATCTCGGGCGCCGGAATCTCCGCGATCGGCCGCCGCACCGGCATTCCGGCGCTGGATCTCACCGTCTCCGCGGCCTCGGCGGCCATCGCCGACGCAGGTCTGACGCCAGGCGACATCGACGGCGTGCTCACGCTCGGTGACACTCCCGCAGAGGAGGCGGCCTGCGCGCTGGGCATCGCCCAGGTCGGTGAATACGGGCCGGCAATGGGCCTCAACGGGTTACTGACCCCGCTGGTCATGGCTCGTGATTTGATCGCCGAGGGCAGGGCGCGCCATGTGCTCGTGTACCGGACCGTGCAAATGATCGGCGGCACCGTGGATCGCCGTGCTGCCGACCGGCCGCCGGAGTCCGGGGCTAAGCGCCCCGCAGGCGGGATGGACATGACCGAGGTCGGCTATCTGCTTGCCGCACACGCGTATTCGGCCGCCAACTGGCTCGCCATGCACTGCCGTGCCCACATGGACCGCTACGGCACCACCAAAGAGCAACTCGGCTGGATCGCCCTGAACGCCCGGCGCAACGCCGCGCGTAATCCCCTGGCGGTGTACCGCGACCCGATGACCATGCAGCAGTATCTGGATGCCAGGCCCATCTCCACACCGTTCGGCCTGTTGGACTGTGACGTGCCGGTCGACGGTTCGATCGCGCTGGTGCTCTCGCATGCCGAACACCGCGCCGACGCGCCTAACGGGGCGGTCACCATCGAAGCCGCGGGCGGCGCGTCGGGCATCGGCGGATGGACCGGCCGCCCCGACTATCCGAAGATGGCGATGCACGACGCGGCAGCCGACATGTGGTCGCAGACCGACCTCAAACCTACTGACGTCGCTCTGGCCGAGTTGTACGACGGCTTCAGTTATCTCACGCTGGCATGGCTGGAGGCCCTGGGCTTCTGCGCCGACGGCGAGGGCGGTCCGTTCGTCGACGGCGGTGCGCGCATCGCGCGCGACGGTGAGCTGCCGTTGAACACCTATGGCGGTCAGCTCTCGGCGGGTCGGATGCACGGGTACTGGGTGCTGTACGAGGCGTGCCAGCAGTTGCGCGGGTTGGCCACCGACACGGCGATACCCAAACGCCCCGAAGTCGCCGTCGCTTCCGCAGGGGGCGGCCCGATAGCCGGATGCGTGCTGTTGTCGTGCTGACCGAATCCGGCCGCCCGGCGGTGGCATCCGCGGACAACATCCCCGACGAGATCGCCGGGTTCATCCGCGAACACCCTGACACCGCGGTCATGGTGCACAGCGCGGACCGTCCCGATCGGTTCACCACCGCCGAACTGTTCGACGAGAGCATGCGGTTGGCGGCCGGTCTGGCGGGGCTGGGGATCCGGCCGGGTGACATCGTCGCCGTCCAATTGCCGAATTGGCGCGAATGCTTCTCCGTCCACGCCGCGGCCTGGCTGTGCGGTGCGGTGGTGCTGCCCATCGTGCCGATCTACGGGCCGGCCGAGGTCGCCTTCATCGCCCGACAGTCGGGGGCGCGCGCCATCGTGCTGGCGCGCGAGCTCCGCAACCGCGATACCGGTGCGACCGTGGCGGCACTGGCCGACCTGCCCGAGCTGCGGCACCGCATCGTGGTGGGCGGCGCGGCCGCGGGCACCATCCCCATCGAAGAGCTGACCCGAACGCCGGCAACGGATTTCACGCAGTTTCACCCTGAATCAGACAGCCGCGCGGTACTGGTCTACACCTCGGGGACGACCGCCGAGCCCAAGGGCGTCCAGCACACCCACGGCTCGCTGCTGGGGGAACTGCGTGCGATGGATGCGCTGCGCCACACCGACGTCGACCAGAGCACGCTGGCGGTGTTCCCGGCCGGACACATCGCCGGGGCCCTGGGCATCCTGCGCATGCTGTGCCGCGCCGGGAACACGATCGCCATGGACGCGTGGAACCCCGAAGCCGCCGCCCGGCTCATCGCCCAGCACGGCGTGAGCGTCTCCGCCGGTGCACCGATCCACCTCGGTGGCATTCTCGACGTCGCCGAGCGCGATGGCCTCGATGTGTCGAGCCTGCGCGAGTACACCACCGGAGCCGCCGGCGTCGCGGGCACGCTGATCCGGCGCGCGGATCGGTTCGGCATCGGCGCCTACCGCTGCTACGGGTCCAGCGAACACCCCACGATCAGCGTCGGCCGCCCGGAGGATCCGTTGGACAAGAGGGCCGACACCGACGGCCGGATCGCTCCGGGCACCCAGATCCGACTGGTCGACGAGCACGGTCGCGACGTGCCAACCGGAGCCGACGGTGAAATCCTCACGCAGGGACCGGAACTGTTCCGGGGCTATACCGACCCCCGCTTCACCGAGGCCGGCTTCGTCGACGGCTGGTTCCGCACCGGAGACGTCGGGCGCATGGATGCCGACGGTTTCCTGACCATCACCGACCGCAAGAAGGACATCATCGTGCGGGGCGGCGAGAACATCTCGTCGAAGGAAGTCGAGGACGTCGTCAGCAGCCACCCCGCAGTGGCCGAAGCCGCCGCGGTGGGCGCCCCCGACGAGAAATACGGCGAACGGGTCTGTGTGTTCGTCGTGCTCCAGGAGGGCAGATCCTTCGACACCGCCGACGCCGCAGCGCACTTCGCGGCCTGCGGGCTGGCCCGCCAGAAGACCCCCGAACGCATCGTGGTGGTCCCGGAGCTCCCGCGCACCATCAGCGGCAAGGTGCAAAAGCACCGTCTCAGAGAACAACTCGACACGACCGGCCGATAGATATCCGACGAAAGGAAACGAACGTGGGCAGAGTGCAGGACAAGGTCGTCCTCATCACCGGTGGCGCCCGAGGGCAGGGCCGGTCGCATGCCGTGCGGCTTGCCGAGGAAGGCGCCGACATCATCCTCTTCGACATCTGCGGCGACGTCGAACACAACGAATACGCGCTGTCCACCGAGCACGACCTCGAGGAGGCCGGCCGAGAGGTTGAGAAGACCGGTCGCCGAGCGGTGACGGCCGTCGTCGACGTGCGTGACCGCGCCGCGCTCGCCGACGCGCTGAAGTCCGCGGTGGGAGAACTCGGCAAGCTCGATGTGGTTGTCGCCAACGCCGGCATCTGTCCGCTCGGTTCCGACCAGCCCATCGACGCCTTCGCCAACGCTTTCGACGTCGACTTCCTCGGCGTGGTGAACACAATCCACGTTGCCTTGCCGTACCTTTCGGCCGGCGCATCGATCATCACGGTGGGATCGGTGGCCGGGCTGCTGGCCGAAAAGGCCGGCCCGGCAGCGAGCATGGGCCCGAACGGCTCCGGGGGAGCGGGCTACAACCTGGCCAAGCAGTTCATCGACAAGTACACGATGGCGCTGGCCACTCAGTTGGCTCCGAAATCGATCCGGGTCAACGTGGTGCACCCGACCAACGTCAACACCCCGATGCTGCACAACGAGTCGATGTACAAGATGTTCCGGCCCGACCTCGAGCATCCGTCGCTCGACGACGCGATCCTGACCTTCCCGATGATGCAGGGCATGCCGATTCCCTACGTGGAACCCGAGGACATCTCGCACGGCATCTGCTACCTGGCCTCCGACGAATCCCGTTACGTGACGGGGCTGCAGCTCAAGGTCGACGCCGGCGCCACCCTGAAGTTCTGATCGGACGTGCCGATGCAGTGGGCGATGCCGTGGCCGGGCGGTGAACTCGCGAGACAGGCCGAATCCGCTGGAGCAGCGGCATTCTGCGCGGGCGAGTTCGCCGACACCGGCGCGTATGTCACTGCGTCGGAGATGGCGCACGAAACCACCACCGCGCGCATCGGGCCGGGCATCGCATACGCGTTCGCCCGGTCGCCGTTCGTCCACGCCGCGGCCGCCCGGCACCTGGACAAGATCGCGCCCGGCCGGGTGTTCCTCGGGCTGGGCGCGGGAACGGGCCGGATGAACCGCGACTGGTTCGGGGTTGACTCCTCACATCCGGCGCCGCGGATGGCCGAGCTGGTGCGCTGCATCCGGGCGTTTCTGGAGGCGGACAACGGTGAGCGAATCGCCTTCGACGGCGACTTCTACCACATCGACGCCCGGATCCAAGCGCCTGTCCTGGGACGGATCGAGGTGCCGATACTGTTGGGTGCGTTCAATGTCCACATGCTGCGCACCGTGGGCGGTGTGGCCGACGGCGTCCTCGGACACGGGTTGTTCACCGACCGATGGTGGACCGAAATCGTTGAGCCGAATCTGGCGCTGGGTGCGCAACGCGCCGGCCGCGACCCCGCGAGCCTGTTGCGGTGGGGCTGGGTGATCACCGCGATCGACGACGAGGACCCCCAGCGCGCGATCGACGACGCCAAGCTGCAGATCGCGTTCTATCTGACCGTCAAGACCTACGACTCGCTGGTCGCCCTGCATGGCTGGCAGGACCAGGTGGCCGCGATCCGGGCGGACTTCGCCGGGGGAGACGCGCGCGCGATCGGCAGGCACGTCACCGACGACATGCTGTGGGCGATGGCGGCGTGCGGCGACACCGAGCAGGCGCGCGCGATGCTCGCCGCCCGCAACGCGCTTCCCGACCTCGGATTCCATTCCCCGCCAGGTTTTCTCGTCAGCCCGCGACGGCGCAGGCAGTACAGCACGAAGGTCATCGAGGCCTTCACGCGGACAGGAGCAGTCACGTGACCACCCACCACCACACCGACGCCCCCGAGTTCCTCCCCGAGCCCACCAAGACCTACCGCGACTCGCCCCCGATCGTCTGGCTGGCCCGGCTGGGGGCGCTCTTCGTGGTGTTCCAGCTCTACGTCTACGGACGCTGGGTCTTCTCGGACAAGTTCGCGCCGGCGCCCACCGGGCCCGACCCGATCCCCGCGTCGAGCATCGCCTGGATCCGGTTCTGGGAGATCGGATGCATGATCGGCGGCGTGGTCTTCCTGATCTGGATGATCCGAAAGACCCGGCGCGACAGGCAACTTCCGCCCGTCGGCATCTTCGTGGTGGCGTGGCTGCTCGCCGCTTGGCAGGACCCCGGCGTGAACGCCGTGCGGCCCGTGTTCGGGTACAACGCGGGCTTCTTCAACATGGGCACGTGGGGTGAGTTCATCCCCGGATGGGTGGACAAGGGCGCCGAGAACCCGCAGCCGATCATCTACTTCCTCGCCAGCTACATCCTGCTGACACCGTTGGCCATCATGGGCATCGATCAGGTGATCGCCCGGATGCGAAAAGTGTGGCCGCGCATCAACACCGCGGGCGTGTTGGCGGCGATGCTGGTGCTGTTCATCGTGCTCGACATCGTGTTGGAGCAGTATTTCCACCGCATCGGGTTGTGGACCTACCTGCGCGTGGACGACACCTGGTCGATCTTCAAAGGCACCATGTACCAGTTCCCGCTGTACGAAGGCATCGTCTTCGGCGGCCTGGTCAGCGTCTCGTCCATCGCCATCTACTGTCTGCGCGACCGCAACGGCCGGATGATCTCCGACATCGGCATCGACCAGCTGAAGAACAAGCGCACGGTCACCGGGGTGCGAATCCTGGCGCTCACAGCGGTGTTCAACCTGATCATGCTGGTGTTCAACCTGGGCTTCAACCTGGTCAACCAGCACGCCGAGGTGCAGCCACCGGCCGTCGACGTGCCCAGCTACATCCATCACGGGATGTGTGGAGTGGGACCGAATCCACCCTGCCCACCGCGGCCATGAGAACGGTGACAACAGTGCGCGCGACGAACGGCTACTCGGGCAGATTGCGTTTCGCGGTGCCCGAATACCCGAAGAACTTCTCGAAGTTCGCGTCGTTGATGCCTCCGGCGCTGTTGCGCTTGGCGGCGGACTCGAGCGCGGCCAGGCGCGCGCGGGCCTGTTCGAGGGCGGCGGCGTCGCCGCTGGACTCCGATTGCTCGACAGCGGTTCGGGCGGAGGCGATTTCGATGCGGAGCCGTTCACCGACTTCACCGAACGTGAGCAGGTCGTGGTCGTCCTCGTCGACCCGCTTGCGCGTCGTGCCGGGACCCTCAGACGATTCCGCATCTTCCATGCAGCCCACGTTACCGAGAGCTTAGGAGGCACACCATGCCATTGCAGGACAACCATCAGATCGTCTCGGTCGACGACCACCTGATCGAACATCCGCGCGTCTGGCAGGACCGGCTACCGGCGAGATTTCACGAAAACGGCCCGCGCATCGTGGAAATCGAAGGCCGGCATCTGTGGAGTTACGACGGGCAGATCCTGCCGACAATCGGCCTCAACGCGGTCGCGGGCAAGCCGCCCGAGGAGTGGGGGATGGATCCCGTCCGCTACGAGGACATGATCCCGGGCTGTTACGACCCGGTGGCCCGCATCGCGGACATGGATCTCGACGGCGTGCAGGCTGCGCTGTGCTTTCCGTCGTTCCCGGGATTCGGCGGCAGCACGTTCTTCCGCGGCCAGGACAAGGAACTCGCGCTGCTGTGCGTCAAGGCGTGGAACGACTTCTACATCGACGAGTGGTGCGCCACCGCCCCGGAGCGCTACATTCCGCTGGCGATCCTGCCGGTGTGGGACATCGACGAAACCGTCGCTGAGGCCGAACGCGTCGCCGAAAAGGGTGCGCGCACCGTGTCATTCCCCGACAGTCCCGTGCCGATGGGCCTGCCCTCGTTCCACTCCGACCACTGGGACGGACTGTGGCAGGTGTGCTCCGACGCGAAAATGCCGGTGTCGCTGCACTTCGGCTCCGGCTCGTTCGTTCCGGGATTTTCGTATTCGGCGCTGGCCAACTCGCCGGCGCCGGCCCTACCGGACGCGCCGTTCGCGGTGGCGATCACGCTGTTCTCGACGAACCTGATGTGGACCACCGTCGATCTGCTGTTCTCCGGCAAGCTGCAGAAGTTTCCGGATCTGCAGTTCTCGCTGTCCGAGGGCGGTATCGGATGGGTGCCCTACATCCTGGAACGCGCCGACTACGTGTGGGAGCGGCACCGGTACTACCAGCCGATCGACTTCGACTCGCGCCCTTCGGATCTGTTCCGATCGCACTTCTACGGCTGCTTCATCGATGACGAGCACGGCCTGGAGAACCGGTACACCATCGGCGTCGACCGCATCACGCTCGAAATCGACTTCCCGCATTCGGATTCGAACTGGCCGAACTCGCGCAAGCGGGCCGCGGAGGTGTTGGCCGGCGTTCCGGACGGGGAGTGTGCGCTGATTGTCGAGGAGAACGCCCGCCGCATGCTGCGGTTCCCGCGCAGTTGATCAGCTGTCGCCGACGGTCACCGCGGTCGCCTCGCTGAACGCGTCGAGTTCTCGCTCCTCGACGTCGATGCCCGCGAGGTGCGAGCGGGTGAGCGCGAGCACGCCCGCGCCGAGCAGTACGGCGCCCGCGCCGACCCAATACGGCATGTGGACGTTGACCTGCTCGCCGAGCACGCCCGCCAGCCACGGCGCCAGCGCGGCGCCGGAGAACCGCACGAAACTGTAGGCCGCCGAGGCGACGCCGCGCTCGACCGGCGCGGCCTTCATCACGGTCTCGGTGATCAGCGTGTTGTTGATGCCGATGAACAACCCCGCGACCACCACGCACGTCGCGAGCACGGCCTTGTTGTTGGTCTCGACGGCCATCACCAGCAGCGTCGCCGTCATCGCCAACAGGTTGACCAGCAGCACGGGCACGGTGCCGAACCGGTGCTGAAGCCGCGGCGCCACCACCACCGACGTGAAGGCCAGCGCGACGCCCCAGCCGAAGAAGATCAGGCCGATCTGATAGGCGCTCATGTCGAGCGGGAACGGCGTGAACGCCAGCAGGGTGAAGAAGCCGAAGTTGTACAGCAGCGCGGTGATCGCCACGCCGAGCAGGCCGCGATGACGTAGCGCGCGGAAGGGATCGGCCAGCGTTGTCGCGCGTTCGGCGCGCGGCGTCGACGGCAACAGGAAGGCCGTGACCACGAGCGCGAACGCCATCAGCGCCGACACCCCGAAGAACGGTCCGCGCCACGAGATCGACCCCAGCAGACCACCGACGAGCGGCCCCACCGCGATGCCCAACCCCAGCGCCGCCTCGTAGAGGATGATCGCCTGGGCCACAGACCCGCGCGCCGAGCTCACGATCGTCGCCAGCGCCGTGGCGATGAACAACGCATTGCCGAGACCCCAAAGTGCACGCCAGCCAACGATTTCCATCACATCGGCGGACATTCCGGCCAGGCCGGCGCCGACGATGATGACGACCAGTCCCAACAGCAGCGTGCGCTTGGGGCCGATGCGGCTGGACACCACGCCGGTGATGAGCATGGCCACGCCCATGACCGCCATGTAACTGGTGAACAACAACGACACCTGGGACGGCGACGCGTTGAGCGTTTCGGCGATGGGCTTGAGGATCGGATCGACGAGACCGATGCCCATGAACGCGACGACGCACGCGAAGGCAACTGCCCAGACAGCTTTGGGTTGACGCCACATACGGGCGAACTCTCCTTAAGGGTTAATTGGTGATCGTGTTCGGCGACGACGCATCGTCGAGAAGCCGGCGCAAGACGCGCACCGCCTCGCCGAGCGTCTCCCGGTCGGAGGCATCGAGCCGTTCGAGGTATGGATCGATCGCCGCACCGCGGTCCAACCGCACCTGCCGAAGGGTGTCCACCCCCTTCGGGGTGATGCGGATCAGCACGGCGCGGGCGTCCTCGGGATCCACCGCTCGCGACACCATGCCCGCGTCCTCGAGGCGACGAACCTGCGTCGTCATCGTGGGCTGCGAGCAGTGGTCGAGCGCGGCGAGATCGGAGATACGGGCTTCGCCCTGGTCCTCGATCGTGGACAGCAGTCGTGCTTGGGCGTATCCGAGGGGCAGACGAACCCGCTGTGTGGCCAATCGGTTGATCCGGGCGACCACGGACAGCAGATCAGCTCCGAGCGTCTGGGTCATGTCGTCCAGATTACATAGTTTTGCTATGCGTTTCAAACAGCGGGCCGTGGGGGGCGGCCCGTCGCGGCTGGCAGAATCGTGCAATGACCGCGACCGGGGGCCGAACTCGCCATACCGGCCCTCTACGTCCCGTCGAACTCGCGCAGGCCTCCGTCATTGCGGCGCTGTGCGCGGCCATCGCGATCTTTGCCGTGGTCGTTCCGTTCGCGGCCGGCCTGGCGCTGCTTGGCACCGTGCCGATGGGTCTGCTGGCTTATCGCTACCGGGTGCGTGTGCTGCTCACCGCGACTGTCGCAGGTGGCATCATCGCCTTCCTGATTGCCGGTATGGGCGGCTTCATGACCGTTATGAACTGCGCTTACATCGGCGGATTGACCGGCATCGTCAAACGCCGCGGGCGTGGCACCCCGACGGTGCTGTTCGCGGCGTTGGTCGCCGGTGCGGTGTTCGGCGTGGCCGCAGTGGTGGCGCTGTCCATCCTGTCGCGCCTGCGCCACCTGATCTTCGAATCCGTCACGGCCAACATCAACGGGCTGGCCGCGGTGATCGCCCGCATCCCCGACATGGAGGGCGCGGCCGACCGTCTGAAGCGCGACTTCGCGACGGCGCTGGACTACTGGCCGTTGTTGTTCTTCGGCGCCGGGGTGATGTCGATCACCTTCGTCAGCCTCGTCGGATGGTGGGCCCTGTCGCGGGTGATGGAGCGCCTTGCCGGCATCCCCGATGTCCACAAACTGGAGTCCTCGAAAGACGTCGGCGCCATCGCCCCGGTGCCGGCGCGGCTGCTCGACGTCCGGTTCCGCTACCCGAACACCGACCACGACGCCCTCGGTCCGGTGTCGCTGCGCGTCGAACCGGGCGAGCACCTCGCGGTGACGGGCGCCAACGGGTCGGGCAAGACGACGCTGATGCTGATGCTGGCGGGCCGGGAGCCGACGGCGGGCACCATCGAACGGCCGGGCGCCGTCGGGTTGGGCCGCATCGGCGGCACCGCGGTCGTCATGCAGCACCCCGAGAGTCAGGTGCTCGGTACTCGTGTCGCCGACGACGTGGTGTGGGGGCTCCCGCCCGGCAAGGCCACCGATGTCGCCCAGTTGCTGGCCGAGGTGGGCCTCGACGGCCTGGCCGAACGCGACACCGGCGGGTTGTCCGGCGGCGAGTTGCAGCGCCTGGCCGTCGCGGCGGCGCTGGCACGTGAGCCGTCGCTGCTGATCGCCGACGAGGTCACCAGCATGGTCGACCAGGAGGGCCGCGAGGGACTGATGTCCGTGCTGTCCGGGCTGACCCGGCACCATCAGATGTCGCTCGTGCACATCACGCACTACAACGACGAGGCCGACGCCGCTGATCGCACCGTCGACCTGACCGGCAACGGTGGCTCCGCCGACAATACCGACATGGTCGAGTCCGCCGACGCCCCGGTCGCGACCGTCGAACCGGGCACCGACGCGGCCCCGGTGCTGGATCTCGTCGACGTCAGCCACGAGTACGGCAGCGGAACACCGTGGGCGGCGACGGCGCTGCGCGACATCAGCTTCACGGTGCACGAGGGTGACGGGTTGTTGATCCACGGCCTGAACGGGTCGGGAAAGTCGACGCTGGCCTGGATCATGGCCGGGCTCACCGAGCCGACGTCAGGCGCTTGTCTGCTCGACGGGAAACCGGCATCCGAACAGGTTGGCGCGGTGGCGATCTCGTTCCAGGCGGCACGGTTGCAGCTGATGCGTAGTCGCGTCGACCTCGAGATCGCCTCGGCGGCAGGGTTTTCCCCGCGTGATCGCGCCCGGGTCAACGAGGCGCTGTCGACGGTCGGTCTCGACGCGACGTTGGCCAAACGGCGCATCGACCAGCTCAGCGGCGGCCAGATGCGTCGCGTCGTCCTCGCCGGACTGCTGGCCCGCTCGCCCCGCGCCCTGATCCTCGACGAACCACTCGCGGGCCTGGACGCCACGAGCCAGCGCGGACTGCTGCGGCTGCTGGTGGACCTGCGCCGTCACGCCGGGCTCACCGTCGTCGTGATCTCCCACGACTTCGCCGGGCTGGAGGAACTGTGCCCGCGCACATTGCATCTGGAAGGCGGCGTGCTGGTGCCCGCACCGACGGCTGCGGGAGGCCTTTCATGACGGCGCCGGCGAAGCGGCGGCAGCGCCGGGGCGTCGTGCTGCTGCGTCCCGTGCCCGGAAACAGCGTCGTGCACCAGCTGTGGGCGGGTACGAAGCTGCTTTTGGTGGCGGCCATCGGCGTGCTGATGACGTTCTACCCGGGATGGGTGCCGATCGGCGCCGTCGCGGTGCTGGTGCTGGTCTCGGCGCGGCTGGCCAACATCCCGCGCGGTGTGTTCCCGTCGGTGCCCCCCTGGCTGTGGGTGCTGTTGTTTCTCGGCGGGTTGACGGCCACGTTCGCCGGTGGCAGCCCGATCATCTCGGTCGGCTCGGTCGACGTCGGGTTGGGCGGTCTGCTGAACTTCCTCCGCATCACCGCGTTGTCGATCGTGCTGCTCGGGCTCGGGGCGATGGTGTCGTGGACGACCAACGTCGCCGAAATCGCCCCGGCCGTCGCGAAACTGGGTCGACCGCTGCGGTTGTTGCGGATACCGGTCGACGATTGGGCGGTCGCGTTGGCCCTGGCGCTGCGCGCGTTTCCGATGCTGATCGACGAGTTCCGTGTGCTTTACGCAGCGCGCAATCTTCGGCCGAAGCAGGTGAACACCCGACGCCGCGGACGGTGGCGCCGTTGGTGGCTGGAGGCTATCGACCTGCTCGCCGCGGCGATCACCGTCGCACTGCGGCGGGCCGACGAGATGGGTGATGCCATCACCGCGCGTGGTGGGGCCGGCCAGATCTCGGCCGCACCGTCGGGCCCCAAAGCCATTGACTGGTGGGCGTTCCTCATCGTCGCGACGCTGTGCGGGGTGGCTCTGGCGCTCGAGCTGACGGTCGCGGGCACCAGCGCCGTCACCCGTTGATCACCGCTGCGCGGCGGCGTTCGCGGCCTGCTGAGCCGCGGCGAGCGTCGACGGCACATCGCGCCTGCCGAGGAACATCTCGTCGAAGTGCGGTTTGAGCGCGTCGAACCCCGCGGCGAAACCGGCGCCGCCGGGAGCGTCGATGCGCCGGCCGTCGAGCACATCGAAGAATGGGCTCACGTCCACGCCGCGCGAACGCCAGTAATCGTGGTAGACCCGTTGCGCGTCGAGCACCGCGGGGATCGCCGCGCCGCCTGCGCCCAGGTACTCGTTGCCGCGCGCGCTACCCATCCAGGCCAGCACCTCGCGCACGGCAGCCGGGTGCGCGGTGGCCGAATTGCCCGCGGCGGCAATCCCGTTCGTCACGCTGATCCGGCCCGCCGGTCCCTCCGGCAGCAATGCGACGCCCCAACGAAATTGGGCCGCGTCCGCCACCGCCGCAAGGTTGTACGTGCCCGACTGGAACAGCGCCATCCTGCCCTGCAGGAACTGGTTGCGGGAGAAGTCGCCGTTGTCGTTGGTCGCCGACGCGGGTGGGGCGACGTGGTCGGTGTTGATCAGACCCACCAGATAGCTGAACGCTTGGGCGGCCTGCGGGTTGTCGAACGCGAACCGGTCGCCGACGGAGAACACCCCGCCGGCCGAGCCGATGTAGTTGAGGTATATGCCTTGCAAGTCGTTGGCGGCGTTGTAGCCCCACTGCCGGACCCGCCGCGCGTCGAAGCCCACGGTGTCGGCGGCGCGGCCCTCGCGGTCGAGCGTCAGGCGGGCCAGCAGCGGCCGCAGCGTGTCGACGGCAGGGTCCGGTGACCACCGCAGCGCGGCCAACTCGCTCGGGTCGACGCCGGCCGCCGCCAGCAGGTCGGCGTTGTAGTACAGCGCGATGCCTGCGTCGGTCAATTGCGGTACACCCCAGAGCTTGCCCTCGCGGGTGAACTGGTCGACCACCGACGGCTCCCACACCCGCTGCGGCTGACCGATGTCCATCAGTCGGCCGCCGTCGGCGTATTCGGCGAAGTAGGCGTTGCTGATCCAGAAGATGTCGTCGGCGCCACCGCCCGCGACGTCGGTGCGCAAGGTGTCGAAATACGTGGAGTAGGCGACGACGTTGACGCGTACCTCGATGTCGGGATGCTCGCGACTGAACTCGGCGAACGACTTTCGGTAGGACTCGGCGACCTGCTCGTCCCACAGCCGCACGGTCACCACGGTGTGCCCGCCGGAATCGCTCGGGTGCCCGAGCAACATGGCTGCGACGAGCAACAGCACACCTGTCACCGCCACACCGGTCGCGAGCAGCGTCGAAAATCTCGGCCGCAGAATCACTTCAACCCCGTCACGACGATCGAGCGCACGATGTTGCGCCCCAACGCGACGAACAACACCAGCAGAGGCACGATCGCCACCGTCGTCGCCGCCATCACCAGCGGCCACTGCGCGTTGTAGCGCGACTGCAGGCCCGCCGTCGCGACCGTCAGCACCTGCCACCGGCTCCCGCTGGTGATCACCAGCGGCCACATGAAGCTGTTCCACTGCGAGACAACGGTGATCAGAGCCAGCGTCACGAGGATCGGCCTGCTCGCCGGCAACACCACGTGCACGATCACGTCCAACGTGTTGGCGCCGTCGATGCGTGCGGCGTTGATGAGGTCCGTCGGGATGCCGCGGAAGTACTCGCGCAGCAGGAAGATCGCATACGGCGAACCGAACATGAACGGCAACACCAAGGCCCAGAACGTGTTCCGCAACCCGGCCTCGGCCATCATCAGGTACAGCGGGACGACGGTCACGGTCGCCGGCACCATCAGCGTCGCGAGGTAGACCCAGAACAGCGCGTCGCGGCCGGGAAACTGCAGACGCGCGAACGCATACGCTGCCAGCACCGAGAAGGCCAGCTGACCGAGCAGGATCACCGCGGTCATCAGTGCGGTCACCACGACGGCCCGGCCGAAGCCGGCGTCGGTCAGGTTCGCGTAGTTCTGCAGGGTGGGCGGCAAGGGCAGCGACAGTGGCGACTCGGTGTCGAACGTGCGCGGATCCCGCAGCGATGTCAGAAGGCCGAGGATGAACGGTGCCAACGTGACCAACGCCCCCGCCAGCAGCACGGGGTAGACGACGGCAGCGGACGTGGGGCGGCTAGGTGAGGTCATAGCTGATCCGCCGTCGGAAGTAGAGCTGCTGGACGATCGTCACACCGACCAGCAGCACGAACAACACCACCGCCATCACCGCTGCCCGTCCGACCGCCGCGGTGCCGAACGCCTCGGCGTAGATGCGGTGCGCCACGAGGTCGGTCCGATTCTGCGGCCCCCCTCCGGTCAACGCGTAGACGGTGTCGAAAACCTGAGCGGCGCTGATGATTCCGGTGACCAGGACGAAGAACAGCGTCGGTCGCAGCATCGGCAGGGTGATGTGGCGGAACCGCTGCCACGTCGTTGCGCCGTCGGTGCGCGCGGCGTTGTGGGTGTCGGTGGGGATGTTGAGGATGCCTGCGAGGAAGAAGAGCGTCACGTATCCGACGTTGGTCCACACGACCACTGCCGACACCACGGGCAGCGCCAGCGTCGGATCGGTGAGCCACCCGATCTGGCGGCCGAGTATCGCGCTGACCGCTCCGTCGGTGGGGGCCAGGATCCAGCGCCACAGCACCGCGATCGCCAGCGGCGCACAGATCCACGGCAGCACGTACAGCGTGCGGAAGAACCCGCTGCCCGGGAGTCCGCGGGACAACAGCGCTGCCGCGGCCAATCCCAACAGGGTCTGCGTCGGCACCACCAAAGCGACGAACAGCAGCGTGACGAGCAGTGAGGTGCCGAAGGACGGGTCGGTCAGCACCGACTGCCAATTGCGCAGGCCGACAAACTCCATCGGGCTCAGCAGGTCCCACCGGTGCAGGGACAGCCAGAGCACCACCAGCATCGGCAGCAGCATGAACGCGACGACTCCGAACAGGCTCGGGGCCAGGAGCGCGTACGCGGTCGCGGCGGTGCGGCGGCGCTGTGCCATCCGACTCATTAAAGCGGGCCGGCGGCGCCACCACTACGGTTGGGGACGTGACAGCCACCCGACGAGTCGACGCCGACTTCCTCGACCTGCCGCGCTACGAGCTGGCCGATGCGGCGACGTCGGCGGCGGTGTCCGCGGGCGCCAGCTACGCCGACCTTCGCATCCACGCGGTCACCTCGGAGTACGTGCAACTGCGCGACGGTGAACTGCAGACCGCGGTCGTCGACCGCGAGATCGGCCTGGCCGTCCGCGTGATCGTCGACGGAACGTGGGGCTTCGCCTCCCACGCCGAGCTCAGCGCCGATGTCGCCGCCGAGACCGCACGCCGCGCCGTGCGGGTGGCCAGGACGCTGGCGGCGCTGAACGCCGAGCGCATCGAGCTGGCGCCCGAATACGTGTACACCGATGCCACTTGGGTTTCGGACTACGCGGTCGACCCGTTCACCGTCGGCACGCCCGACAAGCTCGCCGTGCTCGGCGAGTATTCGGGTCGGCTGTTGGCCGCCGACGGCGTCGACCACGTCTCGGCGGGTCTGCAGACCGCCAAGGAGCAGACGTTCTACGCCGACACGTTCGGATCGACGATCACCCAGCAGCGGGTGCGGGTGCAGCCGTCGCTGGAGGCGGTCGCCGTCGACGCCGCCGCGGGGTCGTTCGAGACGATGCGGACGCTGGCCCCGCCGACCGCGCGGGGCTGGGAATACGTCGCCGGCGACGAGGTGTGGAACTGGACCGAGGAACTGGCGATGCTGCCGACGTGGCTGTCCGAGAAGGTCAAGGCCCCCAGCGTCGCCGCGGGGGCCACGGACCTTGTCATCGACCCGTCGAACCTGTGGTTGACCATTCACGAGTCGATCGGCCACGCCACCGAATACGACCGGGCCATCGGCTACGAGGCGGCGTACGCGGGTACGTCGTTCGCCACCCCCGACAAGCTCGGCACCATGCGCTACGGGTCGCCGGTGATGAACGTGACCGCCGATCGGACCGTTGAATACGGCTTGGCAACAGTCGGTTTCGATGACGAGGGGGTGCAGGCGCAGAAGTGGGACCTGGTGCGCGACGGCATCTTCGTCGGCTACCAGCTGGACCGGGTGTTCGCACCGCGACTCGGAGTGGAGCGGTCCAACGGGTGCGCCTACGCCGATTCGCCCCATCATGTGCCGATCCAGCGGATGGCCAACGTCTCGCTGGAGCCGAGCGCCGACGACGTGAGCACCGAAGATCTGATCGCGCGCGTGGACGACGGCCTCTACATCGTCGGTGACAAGAGTTGGTCGATCGACATGCAGCGCTGCAACTTCCAGTTCACGGGGCGGCGGTTCTTCCGGATCCGCAACGGCAAGCTCGACGGCCAGGTGCGCGATGTGGCGTATCAGGCGACGACGACGGACTTCTGGGGATCGCTGGAAGCCGTGGGCGGGGCCGCGACGTGGCGGCTCGGCGGCGCGTTCAACTGTGGGAAGGCGCAGCCGGGGCAAGTGGCGGCGGTGAGCCATGGGTGCCCGTCGGCGTTGTTCCGCGGGGTGAACGTGCTCAACACCCGGGACGAGGCGGGGCGGTCATGATCGGCGCACAGCAGGTGGTCGAGACCGCGCTCGCGGAAGCGGCCCGGTTAGGCGGGGCCGACGAGACGATCGTGTTGGTGACCGATCGGACCGACGCGTCGTTGCGGTGGGCGGGCAACTCGATGACCACCAACGGTGAGTCGAGATCGCGCTACACGACGGTGATCTCGGTGGTGCGCAAGGGCAGCGAATCGCACGTCGGCTCGGTGCGGTCCAGCGAGGTGGATCCATCGACAATCGCGGGACTCGTCGCGGCGTCGCAGCAGGCCGCGCGCTCAGCGCCCGAGGCACGCGACAGCGCGCCGCTGTTGGCAGGCGGTGAGGCCCCGCCGGACTGGGACGCCCCGGTGCCGGAAACGGGAGCGGAGGTGTTCCTGCCGGTGACCGACGGTCTCGCCCGGGGGTTCCGGGGCAGCGATCGGCTGTACGGGTATGCGCGGCACATTTTGGAGACGACGTTCGTGGCGACCTCGGGCGGGCTGCGGCGGCGGTTCACGCAGCCGACGGGTTCGGTCGAGATCAACGGCAAGCGTGACGGCGCGAGTGCGTGGGTGGGTGTGAGCACCGTTGATTTCGGCGATGTGCCAATCGATCCCATGCTCGACGAGCTGTCGACGCGGCTGGGGTGGGCCCGTGAGACGGTGGAGCTGCCGGCCGGGCGCTACGAGACGATTCTGCCGCCGTCGGCGGTGGCCGACCTGATGATCTTCCTGACGTGGTCGATGGACGGCCGTGGCGCGCAGGAGAGACGCACGGCGTTCTCCGCGCCGGGTGGCGGCACGCGGGTGGGGGAGCGGCTCACCGATCTTCCGCTGACGCTGTACTCCGATCCGTCCGCCGAGGGGCTGGCCTGTACTCCGTTCGTCGCGACATCGACATCGTCGGAACGGATTTCGGTGTTCGACAACGGCATGGACATCGACCGGGTGGACTGGATCCGCGACGGTTCGATCAACTCCCTGGCGTATTCGCGTGCCGCGGCGGCAGAGTTCGGCGCGACCCCGGCGGTGCCTGCCGACAACCTGCTGATGACGGGCGGGGAGTCCGATCTGGCGGACATGATCGCCGGCACCCAGCGGGGACTGTTGCTGAGCACGCTGTGGTACATCCGGGCAGTCGATCCGACGGTGCTGCTGCTGACCGGGCTCACGCGCGACGGCGTGTACCTGATCGAGGACGGCGAGGTGACGGCGGCAGTCAACAATTTCCGGTTCAACGAGAGCCCGCTGGACCTGTTACGCCGGACGGCAGAGGCGGGCGTCAGCGAGGTCACGTTGCCCCGCGAGTGGGGGGATTGGGCGACGCGCGCGGCGATGCCGTCGCTGCGGATTCCCGACTTCCACATGTCGTCGGTGAGTCAAGCGCAATAATCGATGCGTGGGCGCTGATGAGCTTGCCGATCGGATCGCGGGTTTGGTGGCGATGTCGTCGGGTGACAGCCAACGGGACACGCTGATCCGGTTGACGTGCGGCAGGGCGCTGTCGTTGCCGCCGCTGGCGGTGGAGGTCGATCTGGCCGACGAATTCACCGAAGGTGACCGGGTGGTGGCGGCGTTCGCCGAGCAGTTCGCGACCGATGTCTCGGGTATCGGCGAGAACCAGCGCAAGCGGTTGTTGGAGACGTTGGGCGACAACGCGTTTCGGACCGTGGTGGCAATTTTCATCGCCGACTTCGTGCCGCGGTTGTGGGCCGGGTGTGAGGCGCTGGGCCTGGGCAAGCCGGGCTACGTGAAGGCGGTCGAGTGGGATCACCAGTCCGATCCGGTCGATGCGCTGCTGAGCGGGTTCGCGCCGGCGGTGGCGCGGTTGCGGGGGCTCGATCCGGTGACGACGGAGATCGTGCGGTTGCGGGGCGCGACGCAGCACAACTGCCGGCTGTGCAAGTCGCTGCGCGACGGTGACGCGCTGGACTCGGGCGGGTCGGAGGAGATATACGGGCAGATCGAGCGGTACGACTCGGCGGAGGGCCTGAGCGACGCGCAGAAGGCGGCACTCCGGTACGTCGACGCCATGATCTGGTCTCCGGCGAACATCGACGCGGAGGTCGCGGCGGGCGTGCGGCGCCATTTCTCGGAGAAGCAGGCGTTCGAGCTGACCCTGGACGTCATGCGCAATGCGTGCAACAAGATCGCGGTGTCGCTGGGGGCCGACACGCCGCGGGTGGCGTCGGGCACCGAGCGGTACTCGATCGGCGACGACGGGCAACCGGTGTACGCCGATATCGCCTGACCACCGGATAGAAGCGATGTGGGAACATGGTGCCGCGCATCGCGCCGGGGCGGTAGCTCAGTCGGTTAGAGCCGCGGACTCATAATCCGTTGGTCGCGGGTTCGAGCCCCGCCCGCCCCACCGTATTTCGTGTATTACTGCGGTTGATGGCTGACATTTGGGCTTCGGCTGATGGCTGACAGTGTTTCGGCTGATGGTTGACAGTTACTTCGGTTGATCCTTGACACTCCCTGGATGAGGGAGTTGAGCGTGGCTGAGCAGCGGTATCAGGCTGTATTGGCGGTGATCAGCGATGGGTTGTCGATTTCGCAGGTCGCCTCGAAAGTGGGGGTGTCGCGGCAGACGCTGCACACCTGGTTGGCCCGCTATGAGGCCGAGGGCCTGGAGGGCTTGGTTGATCGGTCGCATCGGCCGGCGTCGTGTCCGCACCAGATGAGCGCGGCGGTGGAGGCAGCGGTGTTGGAGCTGCGCCGGTCGCGCCCGTATTGGGGGCCGCGGCGGTTGGTGTTCGAACTGACCAGACGCCACATCACTGCGGTGCCCTCGGAGTCGGCGGTCTATCGCGCCTTGGTGCGCGCCCAAATGATCGATCCCCATCTGCGGGATCGGCGCTCGCGCAAGTGGAAACGCTGGGAGCGTGGGGCGCCGATGGAGTTGTGGCAGATGGATGTTGTCGGGGGTTTTCCGTTGGCCGACGGCTCGTGCGCTAAGGCGTTGACCGGGATCGACGATCACTCCCGAATGTGTGTATCGGCGCGGTTGATGGCCCGTGAACGGACCCGTGCTGTGTGTGACGCGCTGAGCGCGGCGTTGGACCGTTACGGGGATCCCGAGCAGATCCTGACCGACAACGGCAAGGTGTTCACCGGCCGGTTCAACCATCCCCCGACCGAGGTGCGTTTCGACGCGATCTGCCGAGAGCGCGGCATCGAGCATCTGTTGACCCAGCCTCGCAGTCCGACCACTACCGGCAAGATCGAACGCTTCCACCGAAGCCTGCGAGCCGAGTTCCTATCCACGGCTCAGCCTTTCACGTCGTTGAAGACAGCCCAGCAGGCGTTGGATGAGTGGGTCGAGGACTACAACACCAACCGACCGCACCAGTCGCTCAAGATGGACACCCCTGCCCAGCGCTTCACCGCCGGGGCGCCGGCAGCGTCGCCGTCGACCTCGCAATCGGCTCGAGCGCACCAACGACAGGGCTCAGATTGGGTGTCACGCAGGGTCACCACCAACGGGGTGGTCTGCGTGTCATGGCAGCAGGTTTGCATCGGCCAACACTGGGCCGGACAACGCTGCGATGTCCACGTCGACGGCAACCTTCTGCGGTTCTGGGTCGGTGATGAACTGGTCAAAACCGCCCCCCCCACCAGTCACGGCGAGGTACGAAACAAGCGGGCCCTACGCAGCAGCGGTCAGGGCTGACACAACACAAGAGTGTCAAGGATCAACCGACACAGAAACGCCAACGATCAACCGACTCTGAACAGCCCCACCGTATTTCGCCTGGTCAGACGGTAATTGTGGCAGTTAGGTCGGCTAGGTATGCCCCGGCGAAGCCTGCCGCGCCCGCGAGCAACGTGGTGCCGCTATTTGGGCGGCTGGCGAACTAGGGGAGTTGAACAGGTCAAGTTTGCGGCCTGGCACCGAGGACATCGTGAAACAGTGCATTGCGAAGCGCGAGTTCGCGTGGGTCGCTCCAGGGGTGAAAGCCCATCTTGTTCATCACGTAGGCGAACCCGATACCGGTTTCTGGATCGGCGAATCCGAACGAGCCTCCGGCTCCTGGCGTCCCAAAAGCCTTGTCCGATGAACCGAATACCAACTCCGGAAAGGGCTTAGAAAAGCCGAGCGAGAACAGCGTGTCGGTATGGAGTATCGCGTCCCGCGAGCCCGCTGGGGGCGGTGCCGGGACCTCTGCTAGTGCGTCGAGGACGCTCGCGGTTAAACCTATCTCCGAACCGCCAGTGGCGGCGCTGCCGTACAGTTTGGCCACCGACCGGGCCGTGCCGGTGCCGTTGTTAGCGGGCATCTCCATAACCCGGAACTCATCACGGTTTAGGACGCCAGGGCTGTTGAGCCCCTTGGCCAGGGTGACCGACCGCCCTTCCAAACTGAACGGATTCACCACGGCGACCAGAAAACGAGGCGGGTAATTGCTTAGATGCAACAGCATCTGCGCGAAAGTCCAGGCATGCAAGTACGCCACGCGCTCGCGGTTAACCGAGTCCGGCAGCCCGATATAAAAATCCAACCCCAGCGGTTCGGCAATCTCCTCGGCGAAAAAACGCCCCAGTGAACGCCCGGCAGGGTCGGCCCGGCGGATGATTTCACCCGCATACCAGCCCAACGTAATGACGTGATAGCCGTGCCTTGTACCCGGCTCCCAAGCAGTGACCTGAGATGCCAACTTTGCCGACATCTTTGACGGGTCAACCAACTCCTCCAGTGTTAGCGGTGGGCGGATGGCAGGCAGCCCGGCCTGATGCGACATCAATTGGCGCACCGTGATTGCGTCTTTCCCGCCCTGCGCGAACTCCGGCCAGTAATCGGCCACTTTTGCGTCGTAGAAGATCAGACACCGTGACGCGGCGATGGCAACTACCAGAGCTGAAACGCCCTTCGTGCCCGAAAACACGGTGACGATCGTGTCTTCCTGCCACGGTTCCTTGGTGATGCCGTTGCGGTAGCCGCCCCAAGGGTCGACGACTTTCTTGCCATCGCGGTAGACGGCGACAGCAGCTCCGACCTCCCGACCGCTGGTCATATTTTGCCGGAAAACGTCGGCGACCTTTCCGTACCCCTCGTCGACGTCTCCACCAACGAGATCGGGGGAGACCTTCACCTTTGGAACCATGTTTGCTCCGTCCCCCGGTTTGCGCGCTGCTACCTCTCGTAGCGGCGATGGTATTGGCACGGTCATCGGCGCGAGGCCAAAACGACAGACAACCGGCGAGACATATGTGTGGTCGCGCCGGCACTTCTCGGCAGGCACCTAGCTAACACGCCTGTACCGGCGAGATACCGGCGACTGAGGGCGATTTGTAGCCATACCGGAGGCGTACTGCGACCGTTCTGGCAACATCAGGAATTGCTGTCTTGCAGCCGTTTCGGCGCGACCGGCTAAGCCGAATGCCCAGGTCGCCGACAAGGCGTTCACCGGGATTGACGATCACTCCCGAATGTGTGTATCGGCACGGTTGATGGCCCGCGAACGTACCCGTGCCCTGTGTGATGCGCTGAGCGCGGCGTTGGACCGCTACGGGGATACAGAGCAGATCCTGGCAAGCTTTCCGACACACCCGAGGTGCGTTTCGATGCGATCTGCCGCGGGCGCGGCATCGAACATCTGTTGACACAGCCTCGCCCGACCACGACCGCCGCAGGCTGCATTGGCTAACACTGGGCCGGACAGCGCTGCGATGTTCACGTCGACGGCAACCTTCTCCTGCGTCGTCGGGAAAGTTAGAGCCCACCTGGCGTATAGCCAACGGTGAACCAGCTGTCGTCGCCGCGTTGTGGGGATGGCCAGGTCGATCTCATCGATCACCGCAAACGGCTTCACGGGACCTCCTGCTGCACATTCGATTGCAGGCGCACTGATAGCCCAGGTTGTTGTGAGCCAATCCGTCAGCTAACGGTTTGGCCGCGACACGGTTCCAGCCTCTTATCGATCCCTGTCACGGTAGGCACACATACCACTCTGGTCACTACCGTCGCATCGTGCATCCTCGTGGCCTGCGGGCGAAGCATGACAGTGCCGTGGTGGATACGCCGGCACGCACCGCCTCGTGCGTCCGAGCCCTCGCGACCTCGGTCCTTGTCATGACCACTGCCCTCGTCATTCCGCTGACGGTGGTCGTTCCGGCGGCCGCTGAACCCTGTTCGGTTCCCAGCGCGTCGACCCGCTCCACGGCTCCTAGTTCGACCGCACCGCGCCTACCCAAACTGCCGATCCCGCACCTACCGATCGGGCGCATGCCCTCCATCCTCCAGGGTCGGTTGAGTCCTAACGCCGACCCTTCCAGGACCACTGCTGATGGCGTCGCACCGAGAATACTGCCTCCCCCCGCACCGAAAGCATCGACAGCTTCCAACGTCGGATGGGTCACTGGACCGAACACCGACTCCTCCAGCCGGTTCGGGATCTCTGGGACCGACCTGGGGATCATCTGGGACAACGGTCAACCCGGATCCAAAAACCAAGTTCTGATCGCCTTCGGGGACACCTTCGGCGACTGTAACGTTCGTGAACAGGAGTGGCGAAAAAACGCACTGTTTCGCAGCGCAGACCGCAATTTGGCCGACGGGATGGACATCCCCGACGCGGAATTCAACAACATCCATGCCGGGTCGCCCGTCGATCCGAAGCGTCCACTGCCGAACTTCTCCCGACAGGTGGTGGCCAGCCTCAATCTGGCCGCCACAGAGGTCACGATCATACCTACAGCTGGGATCTCAGTTGGCACAACACAGTACGTCAATTTCATGTCGGTTAGCAGCTGGGGCGCGCCCGGGCAATGGTCGACGAACTTCTCTGCTGTCGCAGTGTCGACAGACAACGGCGAGAATTGGACTGTGCCTCGATCCAGCATCCGTCCGGCCTGGTTCGACTCGGTGCCCGGCACCCCATTCGTGTGGGGATACCAGAACTTCCAGATGGGCGCCTATCTGCGTTCCGGCGGATACGTCTATGCATACGGCACCACACCCGGGCGCGGCGGGGCACCATTCCTCGCACGCGTATCGGAGGACAAGGTGGCCGACCTCGCGTCCTACGAGTACTACACACCCTTCGGTTGGCTTCAGAACAAGCCATACCTCGCCATCCAGGTCGTATGGGCTCCAGGCAGTGAGATGTCGGTGGCCTGGAATGAGCACTTGAAGAAGTTCGTCATGCTCTACACCGACACGGTCAGCAACGTGGTGATGCGCACGGCGGACAAACCCGAAGGGCCATGGAGCAAGGCAACCACCATCGTGACGTCGGCAGCCGTTCCCGGTGGCATCTATGCGCCGTACATCCATCCGTGGTCGACGGGACGCGACCTGTTCTTCACGTTATCTCTATGGTCCAACTACAGCGTGATGTTGATGCGCACCGCGCTAGGGTGAACCGCAAACCCGCATTTCATCGACTCCTTCCGATTCGGCCCGCCCACCGGTGCGGCTTCCGGCCGCACCGGGAATATTGATTTCGCTGCTACACAAGCCGTTGAGCACCCCGAACGTGTCTCGACGGGCCGTGATGAGTTCAGCCCACGTGGGGAAACTTTTTCATCTTGGCCTCCGCCTCAAGCCGTAGCTGGGTAGCCCGCTCCCGAGCCGCGACGGCCACGGCATGGGCCTCCGCGGCTTTTGCTCCCGCCCACACTTCGGCGGCGCGCGCATGGGCCTCGGCGGCTTCGGCTTGTTTTCTTGCCTCGGCGGCGCAAGCTTCGGTTTCCTCAGCTTCGGCTTGGGCCTTTGACCATGCCTTGGTCTCGGCGGCGCGCGCTTGGGCTTCGGCCGCTTCGGTTTGCGCCCACGCCTCGGCGGCGCGGGCTTGGGCTTCGGCCGCGTCCGCAACCTTTCTTGCCTCGGCGGCGCGCGCTTGGGCTTCGGCGGCTTCTGCTTGGGCCCAGACCTCGGCGGCGCGGGCTTCGGCTTCGGCGGCCTTCGCGTGTTTTTTTGCCTCGGCTGCCCGAGCTTCGGTTTCGGCGGCTTCCGCCCGCGCCCGTGCCCAAGCCCTGACCTCGGCGGCTAGGGCTTGTGCCTCCGCTGCTGCCGCCTGTGCTCGCGCCTCGGCGGCAAGCGCCTCGGGTTCGGCGGCCAGCGCTTGGGCTTGGGCCGCTTTCGCCTGTGCTCGCGCTTCGGCTGCCAACGCTTCTGCTGCAGCGGCCAGCGCCTCGGCTTCAGCGGCCAGGGCTTGGGCTTCAGTGGCTTCTGCCCGCGCCCGCGTCTCGGCGGCCAGTGCTTCGGCTTCGGCGGCCTCCGCCTGCGCGCGCGCTTCCGACTCAAGCTGCGGCCGATCCGGCTTGACGCTTGTATGTCCTCGGTCATCGCGCGAGCGGCGGTATCGTCTCTCTGTGTCGGCCGCCACGGGCGCGCTATGCCGAGCCGCCGCGTGCGCGCCCGGCCGAGCGGCTGCGTGCGCGCCTTGCCGAGCCGCCGCATGCGCACCCTGGCGAGACGACGCCTGCTGATCCGCCCAGTATTCGAACATGAACAGACTGGTGCCCCCGAGCAGCAGCAGCGGCACGAAGACGTATGGCTGCATGATCACCCCGGCCAAGCCGACAATCGTCAGCGGCACGGCGAGCACCATCCCGGCGGCCGGATACCGTTCGCCGTACCCGAGGATGGTCGCCCGCATCGTGAAAGCCCGCTCAGCCCATAGTTGGCGATCTGGCCAACTCATAGCCATTCTCGATGACCCCACGACCCATCCCTTCGGGAGACGGTGGCATACGTATTGTGACCGACCTTTCGTCGCCTGGAGAGTAAATAGGGGTTTGTGGCTATCAGTGTCGGCCTGGATGACATCGCAAAGAGTCGCGCGAAAGTAGTTCCACCCGTTCGCTGCAGCGTGTTTCAATGATTCCTCGGAGTGCCCGGTCACAACCTTGACCATCGTGGCGGTACCACGCCCGGACTTAGCTGCTTGTTCTGGCCTCACCCCTTGGCAGGACAGACCCCGCGGGAAGACGTACCTACTCAACGCCCGCAAACAAGTCTGCAGTCAGTTTCACGAAAGATCTTCCGGTGGCTTCGCACAGTTGCCGGAACGTTGTCGTGGCAAAGAATCGAACTGTGTCGGGCCGAGACGAGTATTACCGAACCGGCCGCAGCACGACCGCCCCGGGAACGATCCGCAGATAGTCGGACAGCGGGGTGTCGACGACCTTGTTGTCGCCTGGGAGCGACGACGCGTTGCGTACCACCGGACCACCCGGCGTGTCGATGAAGATGCCGACGTGCGTGACGTCGAGGCCGCCGTCGTCGGCATACGCCCCGATGTAGTCGCCGGTGCGCAGTCGGCTCACGACGTCACCGTCGAACTGCTCGCTCGGAATGTAGGACACCGTCCGGGGAATCACGGGCAAGCCCGGCAGGTACACACCGCCGCCGTCCTTCTGGTTCAGATTCTTCTGTACGCGAACGGCATTCGGGCTCATATCCGCGGTCACGTCGTTCGCGACCGCGGGCGCATCGGCGGCCCAGTCGGTGAAGAAGTGCTTACGATTCTGGAAATTTACCACGCCGTCCCTGTAGCGGACCTCGCGCAGCGCGGTGATGAAGTCGTCGCGGTTAGCCGCCCGCTTCAGCGCCTCGACGTAATCCGCGAACGTGAAGCAGTCGACCCGAGTCAACTCGATGACCAGCTGCTCCGGGTCGCTCACCGACCCGATCAGAGTGTCTGCGCCGTAAGGGGTCCCGAGGAAACCGCGTGAGACGACCTCGGACAGGCCAGAACCGGCGGCCCCGTTCCTGGCCGCCAACATGCGCTCGAGGATCTGCTCGCTCTCCTCGGAGATCTGGACATCCGGCACCGGTTTGTCGTTCGACGCAGGGTAAGTCACGACCGGTATCGGCGTCTCCTCGGTGTATCCGACCGGCAGCAACACATCGCCGGCCGTCGTCAGGTAGTAGACGTCCCACCGGTGATACGCGTCGAAGCCGGCGGGATCGGCGGCCATGACCGCCGCGTAGTCGTGGATCGCCCGCACGTAGTTGTTCGAGTTGTTGTACCGGTACAGCGCGTAGTCGGGGTCACGCGTAAATCCGTTGGCAGACAGGTATCGTCCCGCCGCCATGATGCTGTCGCGGGGCGAGTGCATGTCCCCGCCCGCGCCGTAAGCGGCGAACGTCGACGGCATGAACTGCATCGGCCCCTGCGCACCCGCGGTGCTCACCCCGGATACGCGGCCGAACGCGGTCTCGACGAGGTTGATGGCCGCCAGGTAGTTCCAGGGGACGCCGAACTCGGCCTCGGCCTGGCGGTAGTAGTCCATCAGTTCGTTCGCCGGAGTGGGCGCGACAATCCGCCACGCGGGCAGCGTGTCCTTCGGTCGGCTCATCACACCGAGCTCTCGGCGCGCGTGGACGTTGTGGTCGTACGCCGTCACAAGCTCCTGCGGGATCCGGGGGCTCACCGTCGGGTCCCACTCCGGATGTCGTCCGATCGCGCGGTACGCCGCCTGCTGCCGCTGCGCCGCCGCGTTCTTCAGCGCCTCGCCCGACGACGGGTCACGCAGCGCGCGTTCGTCGGCGACGAGATCGTCGGCGATACGCACCGGATCGGAGGCCAATTCGCGGCGGGGTGCGTCGGCCGCCGGTGTCGGCGACGGGGGAGCCGGCGCGGCCGTCGTCGAGGTGGACGCTTGCGGACTGTCCGAGCTCGAGCAACCCACCGGCGCGAACAAGATCACCGCGGTGCCTGCGGCGGCAATGATTCTGGCGGCGTCGCGACGGTCAGTCATTGCCGTCGGAGTCTAGCGCCGCCGAGCCTGCGCGAACCCCGTCAGCGGATTTAGGTGTTCGTGGGCTCCGGGCACAGGTACAGCCGCGCACCGGCCACGATGAAGTTCGACAGCGTCTCGTCCTTGGTCGCGATGTCGAGCTTCTCGGCCACGGCGGTCGAGTCGGCGCCGCGCGCGAACTGCGTGCACGCGTCACGGGCGAGGGTGCTCAGTGTCGTGCAGTCGCCCGTGTACCCCACCGAGGTGATGCTGCGGCAGAGGTCGTCATCGGGCGAGGCGGCAGCCTGGGGCGCGGCCATCAGCAGGCCGACCGCTGCGATCGAAAGCGCTGTGAGCGCACGCGTAGTCATGTCACGTCCTTCCTAGCGCCCGACTACCCGTTCTGGCTCGGGGCAACGCAGGATCGGATGCATATCGAGACCACGGCGTTACCGAGCCCGGGAATGCCGCATCGCGCCGCGGGCGTGGTGACAGACTGCGAGCATGGCGTGGGATTTCAGTACCGAACCGGAATTTCAGGAGAAGCTCGACTGGGTCAAGCAGTTCTGCGAGGAGAAGGTCGAACCACTCGACCATGTGTTCCCGCATGCGGTGCGCGTCGCGGATCCGGCGGTCAAGGCCTACGTCCGGGAACTACAGCAGGAGGTCAAGGACCAGGGCCTGTGGGCGATCTTCCTCGACCGTGAGCTCGGCGGGCCGGGCTTCGGGCAGCTCAAGCTCGGCCTGCTCAACGAGGTCATAGGCCGCTACCCCGGCGCCCCGCACATGTTCGGTGCGTCGGCGCCCGACACCGGCAACATGGAGATGCTCGCCGCGTACGGCACCGAGGAACAAAAGGAGCGGTGGCTCAAACCGCTGCTCAACCAGGACATGTTCTCGGCCTACTCGATGACCGAACCGCAGGGCGGCAGCGACCCCAACCTGTTCAAGACCCACGCCGTGCGTGACGGCGACGAATGGGTGATCAACGGCGAGAAGTGGTTCACCTCGGCCGGCCGCGTCGCCGACATCCTGTTCGTGATGTGCACCAACGGGATGTTCGTCGTTCCGCGTAACACGCCCGGCGTGGAGATCATGCCCGAGCCGCGCAACCACAACCACATCAAGTACCGCGACGTCCGGGTGCCGCTCGACCACCTGCTCGGCCCGGAGAACGGCGCAAAGGTGTTGGCGCAGAGGCGCCTTGGCGGCGGACGCATCCATCACGCCATGCGCACGATCGCGCAGTGCAACCTGGCCTTCGACATGATGTGCGAGCGCGCGCTCAGCCGCGAATCGCACGGCAAGGTCATCTCCGAACACCAGATGGTGCAGGAGAAGATCGCCGAGTCCTACGCGATGATCAAGATGCTGCGCCTGTTCGTCCTCGAGACGGCGTGGAAGATCGACAACACGTCGACGCAGGAGGCCCGCACCGAGATCGCGGCGGTGAAGTTCACAATGGCCAAGGTGCTGCGCGAGGTCTCGTTCAACGCGCTGCACATCCTCGGCTCGCTCGGCACCACCGACCTCACCCCGATCCAGGCGATGTACGCCGCGGCCCCGACGATGGGCATCGCCGACGGCGTCGACGAGGTGCACAAGGCGACCGTCGCGCGCCGCGTACTGCGCGACTATCAACCGCACGAGGGCGATTTTCCGACGGAGTTCCTGCCCTACAAGCGCGAGCAGGCTCGCGAAAAGATGCAGCCCGTTCTCGACGCACGTCCCGAACTGGCGGCCGCCGCCGAGACGTATCAGAAGTATTTGTCGCGGCGCCGCTGACCGCGGGCACTCGCCTAGGGTGGACGCATGCGGTTCGCCATTGCCCTTCTCGGAGTGATCGTCGCGTTGTTCGGTCTGCTGTTCACGCTTCAGGGCTTCGGCGTTGTCGGCGGCAGCCCGATGAGCAACACCACCACGTGGTCGATCCTCGGCCCGATCATCGCCCTGGTCGGCATCGCGCTGGCGGTCGGCGGTCTTCGCCGTCGCAGGCCGTGACCCGCGGTTGCCGAACCTCAAGACCATCAAGCTGCTGAGGCGGCCTCGCTTTAGCGCGCACCTATATGTAACGCCCGGGTCGGCCGGGCGATGAATTCTGTGAGGCCGAAGCGTCGGGGGAGCGCTTGGGGTGGTGCTCGCTTCCGTCTCGGCGACGAATCGTGTCGCACGGCGTCTACGCGCCAAACCAGGCATAGAAGGGAGTGGAGGCACGATGGGTGCTCCGCTGGATGATTTCCGCAAACATTTCCGCAGGTACGGCATCGCGGTTCTGGCGACGGGAGCCGTGATCTCGCTGACCGCGCTGACGGCCGGGCTCGCCCCCGCGGTCGCGAAGCCGGGTTCTGACGACGTCGTGACGACGGTCGCGCCGGAACCGAAGGTCAGCGCTCCTGAGCCGGAGACGCCCGCCGAGCGGCCGACCTCCGCGCGGGAGCCGCAAGGCCCGGCCACCCAGGAAGCGCCGCAGACGCAAGCACCCCAGCAGGAAGCTCCCCAGCAGCAGGCACCACAGCAGCAGGCACCTCAGGCACAGGAAGCGGTCGCCGAGCCGCAGCCCGTTGCTCCCGAGCCGGAGCCCGCGCCCGAGCCCGTTGCGCCCGAGCCGCGGACCGTGGCCCCGCCGAAGACCAGCACCGCAGTCCAGACGGCCGAGCCGTCCGCCGCTGCCGAAGAGCCGGCGACCCCGACTGCGGAGCCGTCGACCGCGGCGCGGTCGGCCGCGCCGAACACCACCGCTGCCGCTCCGTCGACCAAGCCGGACACCAGCGAATCGGCCGATCCCTCCAAGCCCGCCTCGTCGGCGGCGCTCGCGCCGGCGTCCGACACCGCGACGCCGACATCGAGCGACATGGCGGACAAAACCGCGGCCGAGACTTCGGTCACCGAGAAAAGCGGTGACGAGTCCGAGACCCCGACCGTGTCGATCCAGAACGCCTCGAAGGAGATCGAGACTCTGGCGCCGGAGACCCTCGAAGCTCCCGCCGAAGACGTGCAGCTCGCCCGGACCGCGAAGCCGGTCTTCGAGCCGGAGCCTGCGCCCGCACCCCAACAGGACGTGGCCGCGTTCAAGCAGTCTGTCGACATGACCCTCGGCCTCAACGGCGCCGAGGCCAGCACCAGCGCCAAGGTCGAGCTCGAGGCCAAGCGTGACCGCGACTTCGAGTTGATCAGCAACGTGCGCCAGTGGCGACCGGAGTGGATCGAGTACGACGACTACTACCGTCCCGTGCTGATGAACCCGTTCCGGGCACCGGTGCGCATCGTCTACGTCTACGATATGCGCCCGCGCATCGCCTACATCCCGCCGCTGTCGCGGCTCGTGCTCGAGGCGGCCCAATTCGCCGCCTACAGCTTCACCGCGGCGGTGCTGAGCCCGGTCGTCGCGGCCGCCAACGTCGCGCAGACGGTGTCCAACATCGCTGTCGGCACGTTCCTGGGCGGCGGTTACTTCCCGGGCGCCGGCCTGCCGTTGCCGCCGCCTCCGCCGCCGGTGCTGCGCTACGACAACGTGCCCGTGTTGGTGAACTACTCGAACGCTCGCTACGAGCCGTTCCGGGTGCGCCAGATCGTCGACGTCGGTGAGGACCGCGTCTACGGCGGACGCAAGGTGCTGCTCGACGGCGCCACCCCGGCCTGGGGCGAGTGGACCCAAACCGCAAGCGGCGAACGTCAATTCGAGATCCGCAAGACCCAGCAGTTCCCGGGCCTGAGCGAACCCGCCGAGGCCCCGCTGCCCGGTGACTACCGGCTGCGGCTGGCGTCGGACGAATCGTCGACCGGCGGGCTCACCGGACGCGACATCTTCCTGATGGTCTCGGCCGGTGTGATCGGCACCCTCGGGTTCGGCGCCATCGGCCTGGCGTTCTTCCTCGGACGTCGGCGGCCCGAACACTGAGGGCCCGCCGGCGTGCCGGGAAAGGCGTAACTGCTGTCACACCGCCGTCAATAAAGGTGCATGATGGGGCGATGCCCCAGGTTCGCGTGGGTCCGCTGCTTCGCCACGTCGGCAAGACCGACGCGACGATCTGGGTCGAGACGGACAAGGCGTGCGAGGTCGAGGTTCTCGGCCACCGCGCCGAGACCTTCGAGGTCGAAGGCCACCACTTCGCGATCGTCTGCGTGACGGACCTCGACCCCGACCGGGAGCATCCGTACCAGGTGCACCTGGACGGGGAGAAGGCTTGGCCGCCAAGGAACTACGAGTTTCCTGCGCCCCGGATCCGGTTGATGCCCCGCGACGGCTCGCTGCGGCTGCTGTTCGGTTCCTGCCGGGCGTCGGCCCCGCACCATCCGCCTTACACCTACCAGCATTGGTGGCACCCCAAGGGCAAAGGCATCGACGTGCTGCGCACCTATGGGATGCGGATGCTGCGCCAGCCGTCGGCGCTCTGGCCCGACGCCATGCTGATGATGGGCGACCAGCTCTACGCCGACCAGGTGAACGACACCATCAAGGATCTGGTCGCCGACCGCGAGGTGCATGCCAACGGTCCGGTCGAGGTCCTCGAGGATTTCGAGGAGTACTGCATCGGCTACTGGGACGCCTGGTGCGATCCGGTCGTGCGGTGGATGCTTTCGACCGTTCCGACGTCGATGATGTTCGACGACCACGAGATCAACGACAAGTGGAACACCTCGCAGGCCTGGCTCGAGGAGAAGCGCAAGACCGACTGGTATCAGACGCGGATCATCGGCGGGCTGATGTCCTACTGGATCTATCAGCACCTCGGCAACATGTCGCCCGACGAGCTGGCCAAGGACCAGACGTTTCAGCGCGTCACCGAGACCCGACAGGGCGCCGAGCCGATTCGCGAACTCGCGCAGATGGCCGAGAAGGACGACGGCGCATCGCATTTCAGCATGTGTCGCGATCTCGGTTCGGCCCGGCTGATCGTCGTCGACGCCCGCACGGGTCGCCAGCTCGCGCCGGGACGGCGCCGCATCACCACTGACGAGGAATGGGACTGGATCACCGCCAACGCCGACGGCAACTATCAGCACCTGCTGTTTGCCAGCTCGCTGCCGATCCTGTTGCCCTACGGGATGCACCACATCGAAGCGTGGTCGGAGGCCGTTGGCGACGGTGCCTGGGGGCGATGGTTCACCGGGCTGGGGGAGAAGGTCCGCATCACCGCCAACCTCGACCACTGGGCGTGCTTCCAGGAAAGCTACCGCCGCTTCGAGGATCTCGCGATCGACGTGGCGAGCGGAAAGCGCGGACCGGCACCCGACTCGATGGTGCTGTTCGGGGGCGACGTGCACCACTGCTGGGTGTCGGAGGTGGAGATACCCGACGAGGCGACCCGGCTGGGCACCAAGGTGTGGCAGATCGTCTGTTCGGGGCTGCGCAAGGAACCCTCTGCCGTCGAACGCGTCATCCTGCGGCTCGGCCACACCGGGTTCGTCGAGGCCGTCGGCAAGACGTTGGTCAAAACCACGAAGGTGCCCAAGCCGCGACTGCGCTGGCGACCCGTCTCACTCCCGCACTTCCGCAACCAGATCGGCACCCTGGAGATCGCCGGCGGCGAGATGGGCGTGCGGATCGAGAAGGTCACCGGCGGCTGGCGCAAGCCGCATCTGACGACCGTGATCGAGCACAAGCTGCTCTAGCCCGTGCGAGTTGGGTGCACTACCGATCGCGCACCGACTGGTAGTGCACCGAAATCGCCTTAGCCGGCTCCCTTACCGTTGTCGACGCGGTACACCGCACCGTGGATCGCCGCGGCGTCGTCGCTGGCGAGGAACGCGATGGTCTTGGCGACGTCAACGGTGTCCATGAATCCGCGCGGCGAGGCAATCCGCATGATCAGATCCCAGTCGGCGTTCTCGGGCGCGGAGAACTCGGTCGTTTGCGCGGTCGGCATACCACCCGGGCACACCGCGTTCACCCGCACCTTCTCCTTGGTGTACTCGACGGCCAGCGCCCGGGTCAGCCCGACGAGTCCGTGCTTGGCGGCACAGTATCCGGCCGAGTACACCTCGCCCTCCACACCTGCGATCGACGAGACGTTGACGATGTTGCCGCCGCTCTCGAGAAGATGCGGCAGCGCCGCGCGGCACAGGTAGAACGGGCCGTGCAGGTTCACGGCGAGGTCGCGCTCCCAGTCGTCGTCGGTCACCTCGGTCGTGTGCCGCATCTGGTGAAAGCCCGCCACATTCACGAGCACGTCGAGACATCCGAATGCCTCGACGCACTGCGTGACGGCCTCGCGACACGCCGCCGCGGACGTCACGTCCACCGACGCGAAGCGCCCGCCCGGCACCGTCTCGAACGCCGTCGCCATGCGTTCGGCGTCGCGTGCGATACCGAACACGGTGGCACCCCGTTCTGCGAACAGTTGCGCGACCGCGGCGCCCAGTCCCGCCGAGGCGCCCGTCACCAATGCGACCTTGCCGCTGAGTTGAGTCATGATCATGACCATCTCATGCGGTGGTCAGGCCGAGACGCGGGGACGCTCCGGAGGTACGGCGGCCAACAGTGCGCGGGTGTAGCCGTCGTTCGGCGAGGCGAACAGCTCGTCGGCGGGGCGGTACTCTACCGCCGCCCCGGCGCGCATCACGAGCACGTCGTGGCTGACCTGCTGCACGATCGCGAGGTCGTGCGCGATGAACAGGTAGGTCAGTCCCAGCTCGCGCTGTAGTCCGGCCAGCAGGTCGAGCACCCTGGCCTGCACCGAGACGTCCAGCGCCGCGGTCGCTTCGTCGAGGATCAGCAGTTCGGGTTCACCGGCAAGGGCGCGGGCGATGCTGACCCGCTGGCGTTCACCGCCCGACAGCTCGTGCGGATAGCGCGACGCGAACGACATTGGTAGGCCGACCAATTCGAGCAGTTCGGCGACTCTGGCTGCGCGGCCGCGGCGGCCCTTCGCGAGCCGGTGCACGATCAGCGGCTCGCCGATCGCCGAGCCGACGCGGGCTCGCGGGTTCACCGACGAGAACGGGTCCTGGAACACCAGCCCGATGCGCCTGCGCAGCGCCTTCTCCGCAGACCCGCGGACGCCGAACACGTCGGAGTCGCCGATCGTCGCGCTGCCGGCGTCGGGCCGGACCAGGCCCGTGAGCGCGGACGCCACGGTCGACTTGCCCGAACCCGACTCGCCGACGAGGCCCAGCGTGGTGCCCTGCCGGATCTGGAACGACAGGTCCTTGACGGCGTGCACGGTCGACTTGCCGACCGGCGTGCTGACCTCGAACCGCACGTCGAGGCCGTTCACGTCGAGAAGCACCGGCGCGTCCGGCACCGGTGGCGGCCCGGGACGCCCGACGAGCGGGCGCGCGGCGAGCAACTCGCGGGTGTACTCATGGCGGGGTCGATCGAAAACGTCTGTGATCGAGGCCTGTTCGACCGCCTCGCCGCCGCGCAGCACCGTGACGTCCTCGGCCACCTGGCCGATCACGCCGAGGTCGTGGCTGATCCAGACCACCGCGGTGCCGAAGTCGCGCTGCAACTCGGCGATCAGGTCGACGATCTGCGCCTGGGTGGTCACATCCAGGGCGGTCGTCGGTTCGTCGGCGACCAGCAGGGCGGGATCGCACGCCATCGCGATCGCGATCATCACACGCTGCTTCTGTCCGCCCGAGAGCTGATGCGGATACGCGCGCAACCGCGTCTCCGGATCCGGCAGCCCGACCGCCTCCAGCAGTTCGAGCGCCCGGCCCCGCGCCTGCCGCCGCGTCATTTGGCGGTGCGCCTCAAGCGATTCCGTGATCTGCCGCTCCAGCGTCAACAGCGGGTTCAGCGACGTCCCCGGATCCTGGAACACGAACCCGATCGAACCGCCGTGCACGCTGCGCAGCACCCGGTCCGACGCACCGACCAGCTCGGTGTGGGCGGATTCGGTTGTCAGCGTGCTGGTTCCGGTGACGCTCGCGCCGGGCGCGTCGAGCAGGCCCGTCGCGGCCAGCACGGTCATCGACTTGCCCGAACCGGACTCGCCGACGATGCCCAACGTCTGCCCGCGGTGCACGTCGAACGAGACGCCGTGCACGATCTCCCGGCGGCCGATGCTCACCCGCAGGTCGCGCACGCTCAACACCGGATCGCTCATTGCTTCCTTCGGGCCTCGATCATCGTGCGCTGCCGGGGATCGAGCACGTCGCGCAGACCGTCGCCCAACAGGTTGAAGGCCAGCACCGCGACGAAGATCGCGGCGCCCGGGAAGACCGCCATCCACCACGCCATCGTCACGAAACCCTGCGAATCGAAGATCATCCGCCCCAGCGACGGCTGCGGCGGCTGAATCCCCAACCCCAGGAATGACAGTGCGGCCTCGGACAAGATCGCGAACGCCAACGACAGCGATGTCTGCACCACCAGCGGGCCGGCGATGTTCGGCAGGATGTGCCGACCGAGGATGTACGGGTGCCCGGTGCCCATGCTGCGTGACACCGAAACGAACGGTTCCACACGCACACTCATCGTGCTGGCCCGCGACACCCTCGCGAAGATCGGCGTGTACACGATGCCGATCGCCAGGATCGTCGTCGTCACCCCCGGACCGAGAATTGCAACCACCGCGAGCGCGAGAAGCAATACGGGAAATGCGAACATCACGTCCACGACGCGCATGAAGACGGTGTCGAGCCAACCGCCGCGATACCCCGACACAAGGCCGACCGTCACGCCGACGACCGCGGCGAACGCAACGCTGACGACCGCAACCCGCATCGACGCCTGCGTGGCCACCAACACACGGGAGAACACGTCGCGGCCCAGTTCGTCGGTGCCGAACCAGTGCGATCCGCTGGGCGGGCGCAACGCGTTCGGTACGTCGACGTCGTTGATCTCGTACGGCGCAATCCAATTGGCGGTGACGGCGACGAACGCGATCAGCAGGAGCAGGCCGGTGCTCACCACGGTGACCGGGTTGGCCATCAGCAGCCGCAGCGACGACACCCTGGCAGGAGCCGTCATGACAGCCGGATCCTCGGGTCCACGACGGCGTAGAGCACGTCCACGATCAGGTTGATCAACAGGAACAACGCCGCGATCAACAGCACCGTGCCCTGGATGACCGCGTAGTCGCGTCCGGCCACGGCGTTGTAGACCAGCCGGCCCAGGCCGGGCCAGGCGAACACGACCTCGACGACGATGACCCCCGACAAGATGGTGGCCAGCTGAATGCCGGTGATGGTCAGCACCGGGATCAATGCGTTGCGGACGGTGTGGCGCAGCGTGACCACCCGCGGCGCAAGCCCTTTCGAGCGCGCGGTGCGCACATAGCCCATCCCCGCGACCTCGAGCACCGCCGAGCGGACATAGCGCGTCATGATGGCACCCGCCACCAACCCGACGGTCAATGCCGGCAACACCAGATGGCGCAACCACCCGCCCGGATCGTCGAACAACGGCCGGTATCCCGACGTGGGCAGCCAGTGCAGCGTCGAGGCGAACAGCGCGATGAGCAGGATGCCCATCCAGAAGTCGGGGATCGACACGCCGAACTGGCTGCCCACCCGCACGATCGCGTCGCTGATCCTGCCTTCGTGCAGGGCCGACCAGATCCCGGCCGGGATGGCGATCAGCAGCGCGATCACGATCCCGACGGCCGCCAACGACGCCGTGGCGGGCAGCCTTTCGAGAAGGATCTGTGTCACCGGATCGCCGTTGCGGAAGCTGACTCCGAGGTCGCCGGTCAGCGCCTTGCCGATGTAGGCGAAGAACTGCTCGACGATCGGCTTGTCCAGCCCGCTCGCCGACCGCAACGCCTCGTAGGCCTGCGGCGTGTAGCGGGTTCCCAACGCGATGCGCACCGGATCGCCGGGGACCAGATGCACTAGCGCGAAGCTCACGACGAGCACCCCGAGCAGCACCACCGCCGAATACACCAGCCGGCGCGCGAGAAACCGCACGATCGGATGAGTCAGCAGGCGCGTCACGACTTTTCGGCTCCGGTGAGGGTCGCGGTGCGGAACCGCACGGCGCCGTCCCGGCGGGCCTCGTAGCCGGACAGCTTGGTCACCCACGCCTGGATCACCGACGGGTTGTAGAGGTAGATGTAGCTGACCTCGTCGGCGATGATCGTCGCCGCGCGCCGGTAATCGTCGAAGCGGGCCTGCCGGTTCGTCTCGACGCGGCCCGCATCCAGCAGGCGGTCGACCTCCGGATTGGAGAACTTCTGGGCGTTGCTGGTTCCGTTGGTGTGGTGTTGGGCGTAGTAGAAGTCGTCGGGGTCGATGTTGCCGAGCCAGCCCATCATCAACATGTCGAAGCGTCCGGAGTTCTGCTCGTCGAGCCAGGTCGCGAAGTCGACGGTGCGGATCTTGACCGTGATGCCCAGCGGCGCAAGGTTATCGGCGATGACCTGGGCCGCGGTCACGGTCTCGGGGTACTCGCTGGTGACCAGCATGTCGAGGTCGACGTCGCCAACGCCCGCCTCGTCGAGAAGCCGTCGCGCAGCGTCGGTGTCGTAGCGGTAGCGGTCATAGGCGGTGTACCACGGGTTGCCCTCGGGGATGGCGAGCTGGTTGCCGGTCGCTGTGCCGTAGCTGGTGGCCTGCACGATGGCGGAGCGGTCGATGCCGTACGCGACGGCCTGGCGCGCCCGCACGTCGTCCCATGGTTTGTGGGCTTCGTTGAGCGCGAGATACCAGTAGTCGTTGCTCGCGGTCACCGCGAGGTGTAGCGAGTCGTCGTCGCGGAGCTGCGCCACCCGCTGCGTCGGAATCGAGTCGGTCCAATCGATTTCACCGGCCTGCAGCGCCGACAGGGCGGTCGACGGTTCGGAGATGAAGCGGAACGTCACGCCCGCCACCTTCGGTTCGCCGCCCCAGTAGGACGGATTCGCCGTCAGGGTGATGGAGTCGCCGCTCTTCTGCGACCGGAACGCGAACGGCCCGGTGCCCACCGGATGAGTGGCGAGCTGACCGCTTTCGACGTTGCGGCGCTGCACGATCGCCATGCCCTTGAACCCGCCGATGTTGGTCAACAGGTTCGGCGTCGGGTGCTTGACCCGGATCACCACCGTCATCGGGTCGACAGCCCGCACATCGGTGACCGCGCTGAACTTGTCGACGTTGGCCAACTGCTCGTCGATGATCCGCCGATACGAGTACACGACGTCGTCGGCGGTGAACGGGCTGCCGTCGTGAAACGTCACGCCCGGTCGCAGATGAAACATCCACGACAACTGATCGGGGCTCACCTCCCACGACGTCGCGAGGGCCGGCCGCATCTCCAGGCCGGCGTCCGGCTCGACCAGCGTGTCGAAGATGTTCTCGAGAACCTCGAACGAGAAGTACGCGCTGGTCTTGTGCGGGTCGAGCTGGTCTGGCTCGCCGGAGATCGCGGCGACGAGGTTGTTCGACGAGTCGCCGAGATCGACGCCCCGCCCGGTGGAGCAGCCCGCCAGCGCGGTCACGGCCATGATGGCGATCCACGCCACCAGTCGCTTCATGCCCTCACCCGCCGATCGCGTGCGTCGTCGTTGCCCGTCGGCTCTACCCGGCGTTCGTGATCATCAAAACCCGGAGCCGGGGAAAGCGGTGACGACGCCCCGTGCACACTGAGATACTCGAACCACCGTAGACGGCTGAAGGGGCACGAGGTGACCAAGACGATCGCGGGGACGCTGGGCCTCGCCGCGTTCATCCTTGCGCTGGTGTTCGGTGCCGTCGGCGTCGCCGCCGGCCAGGGCGACGTCAAGTCTCCCGACACCCCCGAAGGGGTCTACACCGTCAAGATCGCCGGTCAGGCCGAGACCACCTGGGAGATCTTCCCGATCTGCGTGCCGACCGTGGGCGACCTGCGCGAGCCGCTGATCCTGCCGGTCGGCTGCCGGCTGAAGGTCACGCCGGCCGGCCGCGGTGGCGCCGAGGCCGACATGGTCGGCGGCGACTGGACGTTCAAGTCGAACACCTTCGACTCGATCCGCAACTGCCCCGACGGCAGCACCGCGTTGCAGAAAGAGATCTATTCGTTCAACGGGTCCACCCTCCAGGGCCGGGTCAGGATCATCCACGACGCGGTCTGCGGTGAGCAGCCCGGCATGGTCGAACTGCCGCTGACGCTGACGTTCAAGCAGCCCCTGGCCATCCCGGTCACGCCGTATCCGCTGATCTGCGAGCCCGGCGGACTGCGCCGCTGCTTCTAGGTGCCTGACGATCCGTCGATCGGCCGTGCGGCCGGGCGCTCGCTCGAACCGACCGGGCGGGCACGGCTGCCGCTTCTCAACGGCAAGGCCCTCGACCTGACCGGTCCCGGCCTGACCGATCGATGGGGGGTCACCTGCACCGACCTCGGCGCGTCGGTGAACGCTCCGAACGGCAAGCTGGTGTCGGTGTTCGGCGACACCTTCTCCGGCACCCGAGTCGGGGAGGGAGACTGGCGCTCACCGGTCATCCTGATCGGCACCGGCGACGCGGACCATCCGATCGTCTATGAACGGGCCGGCGGCAGCGACCCGGACTACGCGCGCCAACTGTGGCGCTACGAGCACGACGACGCGGGATCCGGCTGGAGTCGCGGCGGTATCAGCACCGTGATCCCGTCGGACCTGCTGACCGTCGGCGGCGACATGTACCTGCACGCCATCGTCAACCGCGGCTTCGGCACCGTCGTATGGACCGAGATCTGGCGATCTCGCGACAGCGGGGTGAGCTGGACGCACTTGGGGGAGAGGGCGAAGTTCCCCGCGGACCTGCACAACGGCCACGCTCAGTGCTGGGCATGGGATCACGACCCGGACGACGGCTGGGTGTACGTGGCGGCCACCGGCTTTCGACGCGACAAGGGCATCGTGCTCATGCGGGTGCGCCCCGAGCACATCGGCGACCGGAGGCGTTATCTCAGTTGGGGTTTCGACGGGACACGGTGGTCGTGGGGGACGTCCGCGACGCCGATCACCCCCGTCGAGGAGCGCTGGGGCGAGCTCGCCTTTCGGCGTATCGCGCCCGGAAAGTGGGTGCTGGGCGGTTTCCTCGCCTCGAAGTACGCGCTCGGTTACCGGGTCGTGTCCTCGCCGGTGGCGAACATGCACACCACCCCGATCCAGATGCCCGTCCTCGGATCGGGCTGGGACGGCGAAGACCATTTCGGCAGCCGGGTCGCCCAGCTCTACGGCGGCTACCTGCTGCCCGGGTCGCGCTTCGACATCGACGGAGGCGTCGGATTGGTTGTCTCGCAGTGGAATACGGCCACGGGCTGGCCCTATCGCACGATGCAGTTCAAGGCCGCGCTCAAAGACAGCACCAGGACGGTGCCGCCGCCCGATCCGATCAATCTGTAACGGCCGATCCGTTCGGGCGGTGCGCGCCCTATGGTGTAGTGCGGGGCAGAGTGGAAGGCGAACAGTGGCTGGGCGATTTCGGGATTCTGGCGCCAAACGCGTAGTGGTCTGGGGTACCGGCTTCGTGGGCAAGATGGTGATCCCCGAGATCGTCAAACACCCGCTGTTCGAGCTGGTCGGCGTCGGGGTGAGCAACCCGGACAAGGTGGGCCGCGACGTCGGCGAGATCTGCGGGCTGGGTGCCCCGCTGGGGTTGACCGCGACCGACGACGTCGACGCACTGATCGCGCTCGAACCCGATGCGTTGGTGCACTACGGACCGACCGCCAATCACGCCGACGACAACATCGCGCTGATCACCCGGTTTTTGCGGGCCGGCATCGACGTCTGCTCGACCGCGATGACGCCGTGGATCTGGCCGACCATGCACCTCAATCCGCCGAACTGGATCGAACCCATCACCGAGGCTTGTGAACTCGGCGAGTCGTCGTGCCTGACCACCGGCATCGACCCCGGATTCGCCAACGACCTGTTCCCGATGACGCTGATGGGACTGTGTTCGGAGGTCCGCAAGGTCCGCGCCTCCGAACTGCTGGACTACACGAACTACGAGGGCGACTACGACCGCGAGATGGGTATCGGCAAACCGCCCGAGTACCGGCCACTGCTGGAGAACCCCGACATTCTGATATTCGCCTGGGGCGCAACAGTTCCGATGATCGCGCATGCCGCGGGGATCATGCTCGACGAGATCACCACGACATGGGACAAGTGGGTCACGCCGACCGAACGCAAGACCGCGAAGGGAGTCATCGCGCCCGGGAGCGTCGCGGCCGTGCGGTTCACCATCAACGGCGTGTACCAGGGCGAGACGCGGATCCAGCTCGAACACGTCAACCGCATCGGCAACGACGCGGCACCCGACTGGCCGTCGGGCAACGAGAACGACGTCTACCGCGTCGACATCGAGGGCACGCCGAGCATCTTCCAGGAGACGGCGTTCCGGTTCACCGACGGCTCCGGTCGCGACGCCGCCGCGGCCGGTTGCCTGGCGACCGGCCTGCGCGCCCTCAACGCCGTGCCCGCCGTCAACGAACTCTCACCCGGCTGGGTGACGGCGCTCGATTTGCCTTTGATTCCGGGCGCAGGCACCATCCGCTGATGGCTGACGGCGTAGGGCTCTCGGTCGGCGCCACCAATCTGGCGGCCGTCGTCGTGGGCAGGGCCGCCCTGACCCGGTCACCGGTGCTGACCCTGTTTCCCCACCGGCCGCCCGAGGTCGGCGTGCCCAGCGAAAACCGTAACCTGAACGAACGCGGTCTGATACTGACCGATTTCGTCGACCGCGTCGGGGATCCGGTCGGCATCGTGGCCGCCGACGGCACCAGTCACAAGGCCGAAGTCGTGCTCGCCGACGCCCTGCGCGCAATGCTGCACGCGGTCGGGGGTGGGCGCAGTCCCGTCGGCCAGATCGCGGTGACGCATCCGGCGCACTGGCGGCCAGCCTCGGTCGACGCCCTGCGCGGTGCCCTGGCCGCGATTCCCGAGTTCCAGCGGCCCCAGCCCGCGCCCGTCGTCTCCGATGCGGTGGCCGCGCTGACCTCGCTCAAAAATGAGCCGGGGGTGCCCGCCCGCGGCGTCATCGCGCTCTGCGACTTCGGCGGGACCGGCACCAGCGTGAGCCTGTTCGACGCGGACAACGGCTACGCGCAGATCGGCGAGACCGTCCGCCACCACGACCTGTCCGGTGACCTGGTCGACCAGGCGCTGCTGACCCACGTCATCGAGGACCTGTCGGCGGCCGGCGCCGTCGACCTGTCGAGCACCTCGGCGATCGGATCGCTGTCGCGGCTGCGTTCGCAGTGCCGCGGGGCCAAGGAGCGGCTGTCGACCGCGGCATTCACGTCGTTGGTCGCCGAACTCCCTGGGCACCGCAGCGACGTGCGACTCACCCGCACCGAACTCGACGAGGCGCTGCGCGGGCCACTCGCGGGTTTCACCGATGTTCTGCAGGACACGTTGCAGCGCAACGGTGTTCGAGAGCTCGCCGCCGTGGCGTCGGTGGGTGGTGGCGCGCGTATCCCGGTCATCACCACCACGCTCTCGGAGCGGTTCCGGGCGCCGGTCATCACGTCCGCCCATCCCGAACTGTCCGCGGCCGAGGGCGGCGGGCTGGCCGCGGTCAGGGGCACCGTCGAAGAGGGCATGACGGCGATGTCCGCGGCTCCCGGCGCCGCCGCGGCCGCCGCGGCCGCGACCGCGATGGCCCCCGAACTCGGCGCCCAGGGCGATGAGGCACCTCCACAGTCGGGGTCGTTCGGAGCCTTGGCGTGGTCAGACGCCGACGATGTGCCCGATGTGCCCGAGGCCATGGCCACCGACCCCTATGACTATTCGTCTCCCGCCGCGGCCGACGTGCGTCCGCAGATGCAGTTCGAGGAAGAGTCCTGGGACGACGTGCCGCAGCGCCCGGTCCCCTGGTACCGCAATCCTGCGGTCCCACTCGCGGGCGGAGTCCTCGTGGTATTGGCCGCGCTGGTGGCGGCGGTGGTGTGGGTGATGTCCGGCGACGAGTCCGCGCCCGCGCCCGCATCGACCACCACGCCGCCGACGGTCACCCCGCCACCCACGACGACGACCACCGCCGAGCCGCCCCCGCCGGCGACACAGGCTCCGCAGACGGTCTACCAGCCGCCTCCGCCAGCGACCCGGACGGTCACCGAGGCGCCCCAGTCGCCCGAACCGCCCCCTCCGTCGCCGGAGCCGCCGCCGCCGACGTCGGAGCCGCCGCCGCCGACATCCGAGCCGCCGCCCGCCGCGACGGAGCCGCCGCCGACCACTCAGCCGCCGCCGTGGAGCCCGACGGCGCCGTACCCGACCATCCCCGGTCTTCCGTGGGTGCCGGCCCCGCAGCTGCCCGGTCAACCGGCTCCGTAGCGCCGATCCGCGCCCTACGCTTGCGCAATGACGCAGACGGACGGCTTGTTGTTCAACCCGCACACGTACGATCCGCAACAGTTCGACACCGAGACCCGCAGGCTGCTGCGCGCGACCATCGACTTCTTCGAGGGCCTCGGCAAGAAACGCATTCTCGACGACGACCTGTCCGCCCACTGGCCCGCGGACTTCATCGAATTCGTCAGTCGCGAAAGACTGTTCGCCACGTTCCTGACGCCGGCGGAGTTCGCCGGCGGTGATCCGAACAAGCGGTGGGACGCCGCCCGCAACGCAGCGCTGTCGGAGATCCTCGGCTTCTACGGGCTGACGTACTGGTACACCGAACAGGTCACCATCCTCGGCCTCGGGCCGATCTGGCAGAGCGAGAACAAGAACGCCAAGCTGCGGGCTGCCGACGATCTAGAAGCGGGCGAGGTGATGGCCTTCGGGCTGTCCGAGCGAGCCCATGGCGCCGATGTCTACAACACCGACATGGTGCTCACACCCGCAAGCGAGGAGGATCGCGCCAACGGGATTCTGTACCGCGCCACCGGAGAGAAGTACTACATCGGCAATGGCAACGTCGCCAGCATGGTGTCGGTGTTCGGCCGGCGCGGAGACATTAGTGAGGCGGACGCCGGGGAAGGGTATGTGTTCTTCGCCGTCGACAGTCGCCACGAGGACTACCACCTGATCGACAACGTCGTGCACATGCAGATCTACGTGAGCACGTTCCGGCTCGAGAACTACCCGGTACGCGAAGAGGACATCCTGCACACCGGCGTGGAAGCCTTTGCCGCCGCGCTGAATACGGTCAACGTCGGCAAGTTCAACCTGTGCACCTGTTCGATCGGGATGACCGAGCACGCGTTCTACGAGGCGATCACCCACGCGCAGAACCGCATCCTCTACGGCAACCCCGTCACCGACTTCTCGCACGTGCGAGCGAATTTCGTCGACGCATACTCCCGGTTGGTCGCGATGAAACTGTTCAGCGCGCGCGCCGTCGACTACTTCCGCAGCGCCAGCCTCGACGATCGGCGCTATCTGCTGTTCAACCCGATGACCAAGGCCAAGGTGACGATGGAGGGCGAGGCCGTGCTGCGCGCGTTGCACGACGTCATCGCCGCCAAGGGTTATGAGAAGAACACGATGTTCCGCGAGGTCGCCCAGCTCATCGGGACCCTGCCCCGCCTCGAGGGCACCGTGCACGTCAACGTGGGCCTGGTGCTGAAGTTCATGCCGAACTACATGCTCAACCCCGCGCAGTATCCGGAGATCCCGACTCGCGCCGACGCCGCCGACGACACGTTCTTCTGGAACCAGGGACCGACCCGCGGAGCGGGCAGAGTGCAGTTCGCCGACTGGACGCCGGTGTACGAGCGAGCCCTCGACGCCCCGAACGTCGCGGTGTTCTACGACCAGGCCAGAGCGTTCCGCGACCTGCTGCTGACCGCCGCACCCGACGCCGACCAGCAGAAGGACCTCGACTTCCTGCTTAACGTCGGCCACCTGTTCTCGCTGATCGTCTACGGTCAGCTGATCCTCGAGCAGGCCGCGCTGACCGACCTCGACCGCGATCTGATCGACCAGATCTTCGACTTCCAGATCCGCGACTTCAACTCCTATGCCGTTGCGCTGCATGGCAAGCCGACCGCGACGGCGGATCAGCAGTCGTGGGCGCTCGGCGCGATCCGCGCGCCGCAGCACGACGCCGCGCGGTTCGACCGGGTGTGGGAGCGGGTGAAGGCCTACGACGGCGCATACGAGATGAACCCGTGATGGCAAGATCTCGGCGGTACGCGTAAGAATTGCCACTCGGCTGTTAGGGTGGCGACATGCACACGGTCGCCGTCGTCGCGCTGCCCGACACCATCGCGTTCGATCTGGGGACGGCGGTCGAGGTGTTCGGCCGCGTCCGGTTGCCGTCCGGGGAGCCGGGCTACCGCGTCATCGTGTGCGGGACGGCCCCGGTCGTCACCGCGGGTCCGCTCGCCATCGCGAGCGACCACGGCATCGGCGACCTTCGGCGCGCCGACACCATCGTGGTGCCTGGCTGCAACGACCTGGACACCCCGTCGCCCGACGCGCTCGTCGACGCGCTGAGATCCGCGCACCGCAGGGGAGCGCGGATCGCCTCGATCTGCACGGGGGCGTTCGCCCTCGCGGAGGCCGGGCTGCTGGACGGCAGGCGCGCCACCACGCACTGGGCGGCCGCCGATCTGTTCCGCGCGCGGTATCGGAATGTGCAGCTCGATCCCGACGTCCTCTACGTCGACGAGGGCGACATGCTCACATCGGCGGGGGCGTCCGCCGGGCTCGACCTGTGCCTGCACATGGTGGCACTCGACCACGGCAGCTCGGTCGCCGCGGACGCGGCCCGCATGGCGGTCGCCCCGCTGCACCGCAGCGGCGGCCAGGCCCAGTTCATCGTCCGAAACCGCCCGGTGGTCAACAGCATTGCCGAGCAGACCACGCTCGACGATCTGCTGGCGTGGATCGAACACAACGCACACCGCGACCTGACACTGCACGACCTGGCGGCGCACGCGGCGCTCAGCGTGCGCACACTCAACCGGCGCTTCCAGGCCGAGACGGGGCAGACGCCGATGCAGTGGCTGACCGGCGTGCGCATCCGGCACGCGCAGCAGCTGTTGGAGAGCACCGGCCACGGGGTCGAACGCATCGGGCGTGAGGTGGGCTTCACCTCCGCGGCGAACTTCCGGGAGCAGTTCCGGCGACTGACCGGTGTGTCGCCGCAGAGCTACCGCAACACATTTCGCGATCGCATCGCGAGCTGACGGCTCAGGGCGTCCTCGGCCGCTTGGTCAACACCAGGTGCGCCATCGGGATCTGGGTCTGCTCGGGAGCCGCGGCCAACCGGGCCGCGAGACCCGCTTCGAGGCGATCAAAGAACTGGGCCGACCGCGGGTCGGCGGCACCACCCTCGAGTGCGGTCGCCAGCGTGGGGAACACCGCCGCTCTGGCGAACGACGCCCACTGTGCACCGAAAGCTGTTGCGTTGCCGTCGACCTGGTACTGCTGCCAGAAACGGTCCTCGGCGTTGAAGATCTCGAGGTGCTCGATCTCGAGCTGTTCGAAGCGGCCCTTCGGGGCGAACGGCGCCAAGAAATCCTGTTCCCGCCTGCCGACGATCGGGATACCCATCCGGTGCACCTCGTCGGCCGTGAGCGACCCCTCGGCGGCCAGCTCGCCGATCGCGTCGGCGAGCGCGTTGAGCACCGATCGGTAACCTATGTCCCCGTTCTCGTCGACCGCCGTCGTCATCACGACCAGACGCCCGCCGCGACGCAGCTCACGGCCGCGGAACGCGATGAACTCGTGCCAGTCCGTGGCCGCCTGCCTGGCGTACGCGGCGCGCACGGCCGCGTCGCGGCTGTACGCCACGTGCACATGGTCGGGGATCGGCGCCGGGACACGGCTGAGCCAATGTATCGCCCAGGAACTCCACCCGAGGTTCACGCTGCTCGACGGCATGATCTGCGAGTAGAAGGACCGGCCGATCGCCGAGGCGAAAGCCGCGGAGTCCTTGCTCAGATAGGTGTCCGGATCCTCGGCGAGCGTGCGGAACAGCGCGGTGAAGTCGTTCTCGGGCACATCGGTGTGCACGACGAGGGTGGGTTGGTCGGTACGGGTCCGCTTGCGCAGCACCGCGATTGCGGCGCAGATCGGCAACAGCGAGTTGTGACCGGTCGACGCGCCGTAGTCGGCGATGACGAACGGTTGTGGGAGCCGCGGGACCGGTACGGCCGCGGCCGCCTCCTCGAAGAGCTTGATCGCGCCCTGTAGGCCGGCGGCCTGTAGACGCGAACCGGCCGTGTACGACCCGCTCTCCATCGGCTCGGGCCGCACGACGATGCTGGACTCGGGCATCGCGACCTCCGTGACGTGCGGACAACAGATTCGGTCCTCTCCGACGGTAGTCCTCGTTGGCCGCCGACGCCGACGGAGGTCGACCTATCGAGCGCAACACCACGCCGCGCGCACGCAGGCCGTGTCAAACTCTGCCCATGAGCGGAAGGACAGGCCCGCGCGTCGCCGTCGTCGTCTCCGTGTTGACGCTCGTGGTCTCCGTCGCCGGTTTCATCGTCAGCCTGGTGCTCAACGCGTTCGTGCTCGACGATTTCGACGCCTACGGCGAGGTTCCGATTCCGGGCGCCGAGAACATCGAGTTGCCCGCGGGCGAGGTGACCGTCAGTTTCCGAACCCTGACCACCGGCCAGCCGACGAGTGGGTTCCCGATCCCGGCGATCAGCGTCAACATCGACGCACCCGACGGGGCCGCCGATCCGGCGGTGACCGAAAGTATCGGTGGGACAACCACCGTGAACAGCGACACACATGTGCGGATCTGGGTCGCGCAGATCGCCGAGGCAGGTACCTATCGCGTCTCGACCGACGGCAGCGTCAACGGATACATCAACCCGCGGCTCGCCTTCGGACACGGAACCACATACGGCTGGCTGGCGTGGGCCTTCGGCGGGTCGGCCGCGCTCGGACTGCTCGGGCTCATCGTCGCGCTGTTCTGGTCGGCTCGATCGGCCAAGGCCGCGCGACCTCTCGCGCCGGAGGAGGTCGTCGACGTGGACGGGCCACCGAGGCTCCACGCGGTGTCGACGCCCTCGTCCGCCCACCAGCCGAACGAGTCGGGCGTGCGGCTCGAGCAGTTGAAGCAGCTGGCCGCACTTCGGGATTCGGGTGCGTTGAGCCAGGACGAGTTCGAGGCGGAAAAGCGCCGGATCCTCAAATGGGGCCCCAGCTCGCGAGGGGATTAGTGCCCGCGGGCCACCCACTCGTCGTAGTTGACGAGCTCGTCGCCGATGGTCGTCGAGTCGCCGTGTCCGGTGTAGACCACGGTCTCGCCGGGCAGCTTGCCCAACCGCCCGGAGATCGACGCCAGGATCGTGGGGAAGTCCGAGTACGACCGGCCGGTTGCGCCGGGACCGCCCTGGAACAGGGTGTCACCGGAGAACACCGCGTTCAGCTCGGGCGCATGCCAGCACACCGAACCCGGCGAGTGGCCCGGGGTGTGCAGGGCGCGAAGCTCGGTGCCCGCCACCCGCAGGGTGTCGCCGTCGGCGACGGTGCGGAAGTCGCTGTCCGGGTGCGTCATTCGCCACAGCACATCGTCGGCGGGATGCATCAGCACCGGGGCGTCGAGCGCCCGGCCCAGCTCGGGCGCAACAGTCACATGGTCGTTGTGCCCGTGCGTGCAGACGACCGCCACCACATGCCTGCCGCCGACGGCGTTGACGATCGGTCCCGCGTCGTGCGCCGCGTCGAAGACGATCACCTCGGAGTCGTCGCCGACGATCCAGATATTGTTGTCGACTTCCCAACTGCCGCCGTCGAGTTCGAAGGTGCCGTGCGTGACCACCCGGCCGATCGGTCCGCCGTTCATTTCAACACCACCACCGATCGGAGCACCGGGTCTGTTTCGGAGCCGCCGTGCATTTTGTGGAACGCCTCCTCGACGTCGTCGATGCCGATGCGTTCAGTGACGAACTTGTCCAGCGGCAGCCGCCCCTGCAGGTAGAGGCTGATCAGCGTGGGGAAGTCGCGTTCGGGCAGGCAGTCGCCGTACCACGACGACTTCAGCGAACCGCCGCGGGAGAAGAAGTCGATCAGCGGCATCTCCAGTGTCATGTCGGGTGTCGGAACGCCTACCAGCACAACGGTTCCGGCCAGGTCTCTGGCGTAGAACGCCTGCTTCCAGGTCTCGGGTCTGCCGACAGCGTCGATCACCACGTCGGCGCCGAACCCGTCGGTGAGGTCCTGGATGGTCTCCACCGGGTCGAGTTCGCGGGCGTTGATGGTGTGGGTCGCGCCGAAGTCGCGCGCCCAATCCAGCTTCTTGTTGTCGGTATCGACGGCGATGATGCGTTTGGCACCGACCAGTCGCGCACCCGCGATCGCCGCGTCGCCGACGCCGCCGCAGCCGATCACCGCGACCGTGTCGTCGCGACCGACGGCGCCGGTGTTGACCGCGGCGCCCAGGCCCGCCATCACGCCGCAGCCCAGCAGCCCGGCCACGGCAGGGTCGGCGGCGGGATCGACCTTGGTGCATTGGCCTTCGTGCACGAGCGTCTTGTCGGCGAACGCGCCGATGCCCAGCGCCGGCGTCAGCTCCGTGCCGTCGGTCAGCGTCATCTTCTGCGCCGCGTTGTGGGTGTTGAAACACAGGTGCGGACGACCGCGCTTGCAGGCCCGGCACTGGCCGCATACCGCGCGCCAGTTCAGGATCACGAAGTCGCCGGGTTCGACGTTGGTGACCCCGACGCCGATGGACTCGACGGTGCCCGCGGCCTCATGGCCCAGCAGGAAAGGGAACTCGTCATTGATGCCGCCCTCGCGGTAGGTCAGGTCGGTGTGGCAGACCCCGCACGCGATGATGTCGACCACCACCTCACCCGGACCGGGGTCGGGGATCACGACGTCCACGACCTCGACTGGCTCACCCTTCTTGCGTGAGATCACTCCGCGCACCGTTTGACTCATGCATACAACCTAACGGCTGACGGGGAACACTCGGCGTATGACCGATTCGCTTCCCGCGCTGTTCCTCTCCCACGGCGCGCCGCCGCTCGTCGACGACGAGTTGTGGGTGAGCCAGCTGGCGGCGTGGGCGACAGAGTTGCCGCGGCCGGCGGCGATCCTGGTGGTGTCGGCGCACTGGGAGTCCGCGCCGCTCACGATCGGGTCGACGTCATCGCAGGCCCCGCTGACCTACGACTTCTGGGGCTTCCCGGACCGCTACTACCAGACCACCTATGACGCGCCGGGCGCCGTCGACCTGGCCGCGGCCGTCGAGGCGCTGGTGTCCGACCAGCCGGTGCGTCACGATCCCGACCGCAGGCTCGACCACGGCGCCTACGTTCCGCTGACCGTCATGTACCCCGACGCCGACACCCCGGTGCTGCAGATCTCGATGCCGACGCTCGACCCGCAGGCGCTGCTGACACTGGGCGAGCGGCTGCGGCCGTTGCGCGACGAGGGCGTGCTGATCATCGGATCCGGCTTCACCACGCACGGGCTGCCGTTCCTGGACGACCCGTCGCCGGCCGCGGAGCCGCCGCACTGGTCGACGGAGTTCGACCTGTGGGCCGCCGAGGCGTTCGCTGCGGGTGACGTCGACGCGCTGATCGACTTCCGACACCGCGCGCCGGGCATGCCGTACGCGCATCCGACGATCGAGCACTGGTCGCCCCTGTTCGTCGCGCTGGGCACGTCGGACGACCCCGGCCGGCGGACGCGACAGGTGATCGACGGCTACTGGATGGGGCTGGCCAAGAGGTCGGTCGAACTGATTTAGCGGTTGAGCCGCCCGGCGCCGGAGTCCGTTGTGCAATGGGTATGTCAGCACGCCGGAAGGACACCGCGATGACGGATATCGACCACAGACCAGCTACCGACACCACAGAGGAGTTCGCCGCGCGGATGGTGGCCGCCATCGACAACGCCAGCCTGGCGCTGTTGATGTCGATCGGCCATCAGACCGGACTGTGGGACACCATGGCCGCGTCGGCGCCGGGCACCAGCGCACAGATCGCCGCGGCCGCAGGACTGAACGAACGCTACGTGCGGGAGTGGCTCGGCGGTGTCGTCACCGCCGGGGTGGTCGACTACGACCCGGCGGCGGGCACGTATTCGCTGCCGCAGCACCGCGCGGCGGTGCTGACCCGCGCCGCCGGACCGGACAACCTCGCGCGGGTGGCGCAGTTCATCCCACTGCTCGCCGAGGTCGAACAGAAGATCATCGGCTGCTTCCGCAACGGCAGCGGGCTGTCGTACAGCGAGTATCCGCGGTTCCACACCCTGATGGCCGAGGAGAGCGGTGAGGTGTTCGACGCCGCGCTCGTCGACGTCATCCTGCCGATGGCCGAGGGACTGCCGGAACGACTGCGCGAAGGCGCCGACGTCGCCGACATCGGCTGCGGCAGCGGGCACGCGATCAATGTGATGGCGCAGGCGTTCCCAACGAGCCGGTTCACCGGCATTGATTTCAGCGACGAGGGCCTGGCCGCGGGTCGTGCGGAGGCAGACCGGCTCGGGCTGGCCAATGCCGACTTCGTCGCCGCAGACGTCGCCGAACTGGACATGGCCGAAAGTTACGATGTGATAACGGTTTTCGACGCCATCCACGATCAGGCCGCACCGGCCGCGGTATTGGCGAACATCTACCGGGCGCTACGGCCGGGCGGAACCTTCCTCATGGTCGACGTCAAGGCATCGAGCCGGTTGGAGGACAACGTTGGCGTGCCCCTGGCCACGTACCTCTACACGGTGTCGACGATGCACTGCATGACCGTCTCGCTCGGTCTCGACGGTGCCGGGTTGGGAACGTGCTGGGGTCACCAGCTCGCCACGTCGATGCTCTCGGACGCCGGCTTCGACCACGTCGAGGTGCGCGAGATCGAGTCGGATCCGATCAACAGTTACTACATCGCGCGCAAGTAGGCTCGGCGCGATGAGCGCCCTGGATGCCATATCCGACTGGCCGGCGGACAACGCGGCCGCCGCGGTCATCGGCCCCTCTGGGGTGCTGGCCGAGCACGGCGACCAACGGCGCCGCTTTCCGCTGGCATCGGTGACCAAGCCGCTGGCCGCGCGCGCCGTGCACGTCGGCGTCGAGGAGGGTGCCGTCGAGCTCGACACCGAAGCGGGCCCGCCCGGTTCGACGGTGCGTCACCTGCTGGCACACGCGTCCGGGTACTCGATGCGTTCGTCGGAGACGATGGCCGAACCGGGGTCCCGGCGCGTGTACTCGAACTACGGCTTCGGCGTGCTCGCCGAGACGCTCGAGAAGGCGACCGGCATCGCGTTCGACCGGTATCTGACCGAGGCAGTGTTCGAACCGCTTGGCATGACCGACAGCGTGCTCGACGGCGGTGCGCCCGCCGCGGGCTACGGCGCGACCTCCACGGTGGCCGACCTGGCGGCCTTCGCCGGGGACCTGCTGCGGCCGGCCACGGTGTCCGAGCAGCTGCACGCCGAGGCGATATCGGTGCAGTTTCGCGGCCTGGACGGGGTGCTGCCGGGGTTCGGGGTGCAGCGGCCCAACGACTGGGGGCTGGGCTTCGAGATCCGCGACGGCAAGTCCCCGCACTGGACGGGCGAGATGAACTCCGAGCGCTCATTCGGACATTTCGGCCAGTCAGGGACGTTTCTGTGGGTCGATCCGGACGCCGATCTGGCGCTCGTCGTGCTCACCGACCGCGATTTCGGCGACTGGGCGTACGAGCGGTGGCGGGCTTTATCTGACGAAGTCCTGAGAGAATTTGGCACAGACTAGCGCAACAGGCGCCTCACAAGGCACAATAGACACGCACGACACATATTTTGCTGCGGAAGTTTCGGGTCCAAGAGGCCGCTTGGGGAAGACGTCCCTCGTGGAGCCGAAGGAGTGGCAAATGCGTGCGTCGAACCAGTTCGCCGAAGCGACGACGGGCGTGGTCTACATCCACGCGTCACCCGCTGCGGTGTGCCCGCATGTCGAGTGGGCGTTGTCGTCGACCCTTCAGGCGAGGGCGAACCTGAAGTGGACCCCGCAACCGGCCATGCCCGGACAACTGCGCGCCGTCACCAACTGGGTCGGTCCCGTCGGGACGGGTGCCGCGCTGGCGAGCGCGCTGCGTTCATGGTCGGTGTTGCGGTTCGAGGTCACCGAGGATCCCAGCCCCGGCGTCGACGGTCACCGCTGGTGCCACACGCCTCAGCTCGGTCTGTGGAGCGGTTCGATGAGCGCCAACGGCGATGTGATCGTCGGCGAGATGCGGCTGCGCGCGCTGATGGCGTCCGGTGCCGACACTCTCGCCGCCGAACTGGACTCGGTGCTGGGCACCGCGTGGGACGAGGCGCTGGAGCCGTACCGCGACGGCGGTGCGGGCGCGGAGGTCAGCTGGCTGAGCCGCGGAGTCGGGTAGCCGACGACATCGAGGCGCGGAGTCGGGTAGCCGACGACATCGAGGCGCGGAGTCGGGTAGCCGACGACATCGAGCCGCGGAGTCGGGTAAGTACCCCGCCGAACGTGCGCTCAGATCGAAAAACCGGTGGCTTCTTCGATCTGGTTTCACGTTCGGCGAGGCGCCAATATCTTGAGCGCGCCCGGGACGGCCGACACCTCGACCGGTAGCGGGCACATGTACTCGCCGTCGGCGTAGGCCGAAATCTTGGGCGAAGCCCGGCACTCGACGGTGATGGTCTTCGCGCGGGCGGTGCGGACCTCGTCGAGGTCGACGTGCGTGCCCTTGAACACGGTGGGAAACAACCGGATCAGCCGGGTGCGCGACGCGGAGGCCACCATCGTCACGTCGAGTAGTCCGTCGGTCGGGTCCGCGCCGGGACAGATCCGCATACCACCGCCGTAGCTGCGGGTGTTGCCGAACGCCGCCAGCGTCAGCTCCGTCATCATCTCCTCGCCGTCGAACGAGAGCCGAAACGGCAAGAGCCGCAACTGCGACAGCTCCGCGACCATCGCGAGGTTGTACCGCATGCGGCCGTGCGGCCAGCGCATCCGGTTGGTCCGGTCGGTCACCAGTGAGTCGAAGCCGGCGGCCATCACGGTGCCGAACCACTTCTGCGTGCCGTCGGTGCCGCGGATGTGACCCAGGTCGATGGTCCGGGCGGCCCCCTGAGCCAGTCCGTCGACGACGACGTCGGCTGCAGCCTCGGGATCGCGGGTCGGGATCTTGAACTCACGCGCGTGGTCGTTGCCGGTGCCGGCGGGGACGATGCCCAGCGGTATGTCGGTCTGCGCAAGCACTTGCAGCGCAAGGGAGATGATGCCGTCACCGCCGACGACGACAAGGGCGTCCATTCCGCGTTCGAGCGCACCCTCGACGAGGGTGCGGGCATGTGCCGCATCGGTGCCGGCGATCGCGACGACGTCCACGCCGCGCCGATGGAACTGGGCGACAGCGCGTTCGGCCGCATGGGGTGCGCTGCCGTGTCCCGAGGCGGGGTTGGTCAGCATCGTGATGCGGCCGCCGACCGTCATGGGATCAGCTTGCCGGGGTTGAGGATTCCCGCGGGGTCGAGCGTCTCCTTGACGGCGCGCAGGATCGCGACGCCGAGGTCGCCGATCTCGTCGCGCATCCACGGCCGGTGGTCGGCGCCGACGGCGTGGTGGTGGGTGATGGTGGCGCCGGTGCGGATGATGGCGTCGGACGCCGCGGCTTTCGCCTTGCGCCACTGTTCGATCGGATTGCCCCGTTGCCCGGCCACGACCGTGAAGTACAACGACGCGCCGGTGGGATACACATGCGAAATGTGGCACAGCACCAGCGACGGTGTGCCGGTTTCGGTCAGCGCGTCGGTCAGGGCCTCGGTGACGGCCGCCTTGAGGGCCGGAAGGTTGGACCAGTTCGTGGCCGTCTCCAACGTCTCGCAGAGCGCACCCGCTGAGAGCAGCGAGTCGCGCAGATACGGCGCCCCGAACCGGCCGTGTTCCCACGCGCGTGCGGGTTCCTCGCCGAGCGAGGTGCCGCCCGCGGCTTCCAACACCGCGCGGGTTTCCGAGTGCCGACTGGCGACGTGCGCTTCGGTGCCCTCGAACACCGTGATCGCCAGACACCCGCCGGTGATCTGCTGCTCGCCGATGCTCTCGGTGGTCGCGAGGTTCACCCCGGTCTCGGCCTCGTCGGACAGCCGGATCACCGTCGGTCCGGTGCCGGTCTGCACGACCGCGCGCAATGCGTCGGCACCCGTGGCGAAGTCGGGGAACGACCACGCCTCAGAGCGAGTGGCCGTGGGGACCGGGTGCACACGGACCCGCACGCGGGTGATGACGCCGAGCACACCCTCCGACCCGATCAGCAGCTGCCGCAGATCCGGCCCGGCCGCCGACTCGGGCGCGCGACCGAGGTCCAGCACGCCGACCGGCGTGACCGCCCGCAGGCCGCGCACCATGTCGTTGAACCGGCCGTAGCCCGCGGAGTCCTGGCCCGACGACCGGGTCGCCGCGAAACCGCCGATGGTGGCGAACTGGAAACTCTGCGGAAAGTGGCCGAGCGAGAACCCGCGCTCGCCGAGCAGTCGTTCGGCGTCGGGTCCGGTCAGGCCCGCGCCGAGTTCGGCCTCGCCGGAGACCTCATCGAGAAAGTGCAGTTCATCAAGGCGACGCAGGTCCAGCGAGATCACCGCGCGGAACTCGCCGCGGATCGGGTCCAGTCCGCCGACGACGCTGGTGCCGCCGCCGAACGGAACGACCGCGATGCGGTGCTCGCTACAGAAGCGCAGGAGCGCGCCGATCTCGTCCTCGTCACCGGGCAGGACCACCGCATCGGGTGCATCCTGTTCGCCGGTGTCGCGGCGGCGCAGCAGGTCGAGGGTGGACTTGCCGCCGGCCCGCAGCAGCCGGCCCTGGTCGTCGGCGCGGCAGTGTTCGGGCCCGACGATGGCGGCCAGGGCGTCGCGGTCCTCGTCGGACAGCGCCGACGGACGCAACCGCACCTGCTCGGCCTGGAGCTCATCACCAGCCGACGCCTCGACCCCGAGCGCCTGTTCGAGCAGCGTCCGGATGCCGTCGGACAGCGGTTTCGCCTCGGCCGGATCGCCCCACGCGTTCCACTTCATCGGGGGTAGGAGGGCGGTCTGCCGAGCATCGGGATGCGTCATGCGTTACAGTATTACACATGCCGTCAATCCGTAACTCTGAGTCGTCCGTCGAGGACCGAGTGCTCGAGGCCGCCGCGGCGTGCGTGCTGGCCGTCGGCGTCAAACGGGTGACGCTGACCGAGATTGCGCGGCGGGCCCGGATGAGCCGTCCGACGATCTACCGCCGGTGGTCGGACACCAATGGTGTGCTCGCGGCCCTGATGACGTCTCGTATCGCCGGCGTGCTCGATGCGATCCCGGACGTCGGGGTCGGCCGCGCGGCGTTGGTCCAGCGCGTGGTCGCGGTGGCCGAGCACCTGCGCAACGACGAGGTCGTCATGTCGGTGCTGCACGACGCGCCCGAGTTCGCGATGGTCTACATCGCCGACCGATTGGGCACGAGCCAGATGATTCTGGTCGACGCGCTCGCCCACGCGATCAAATCCGCTCAGGACGACGGCAGCGTGCGGGAGGGCGATCCGCAGCAGATGGGCGCCATGTGCCTGCTCATCACACAGTCGACGATCCAGTCGGCGCAGATGGTCGAGAAATTTCTGGATCGCGACGCGCTCAACGCCGAGTTGGCGCGGGCCTTGAACGGATATTTGGCGCCGTGACCGGCTCGACGGCATTGAACGCAGCGCGCCGCGCCACCGAACTCACCGCGCTGGCCGAGGGCGAGCAGGTCGACGTCATCGTCATCGGCGGGGGCATCACCGGAACCGGTATCGCGCTGGATGCCGCGACCCGCGGGCTGCGCGTCGTGCTCGTCGAGAAGCACGACCTGGCGTTCGGCACCAGCCGGTGGAGTTCGAAGCTGGTGCACGGCGGTTTGCGATATCTGGCCACGGGCAACGTCGGCATCGCTCGGCGTAGCGCTGTCGAACGCGGAATCCTGATGACCCGCAACGCACCTCATCTGGCCAAGGCCATGCCACAGCTGGTCCCGCTGCTCCCGTCGATGAACTCCGCGTCGCGGGCGCTGGTGCGCTTCGGCTTCGCCGCCGGGGACGGGCTGCGCAAGCTGGCGGGCACGCCGGCGTCGGTGCTGCCCCGCTCGCGGCGCATCGATCCACGGCGGGCCATCGAGTTGGCGCCCACCGTGCGGCGCGACGGTCTCGACGGCGCGTTACTGGCCTACGACGGGCAGTTGATCGACGACGCCCGCCTGGTCACCGCGGTGGCGCGGACGGCCGCCCAGTACGGCGCCCGGGTGCTGACGCGGGTGGCGGCGTCCCAGGCCACCGGGACCTCGGTCCGGCTGACCGATCAGCTGACGGGCGAGTCGTTCGATGTCACCGCGCGTGCGGTGATCAATGCCTCCGGAGTGTGGGCGGGGGAGGTGGACCCGTCGATCAAGCTACGGCCCAGCCGCGGAACGCATCTCGTGTTCGACGCAGCGGCGTTCGGCAATCCGGTTGCGGCGCTGACCATTCCGATCCCAGGCGAGATCAACCGGTTCGTGTTCGCGATGCCCGAACAGCTGGGCCGGGTCTACCTCGGCCTGACCGACGAGGACGCGCCCGGCGCGATCCCCGACGTGCCGGAACCCACGGACGACGAGGTCACGTTCCTGCTGGACACGGTGAACACCGCGCTGGACGTCGCGCTGGGCCCATCGGATGTCATCGGCGCCTACGCGGGATTGCGTCCGCTGATCGACACCGGCGCGGGCCGCACGGCCGACGTGTCGCGCGAACACGCGGTTGTCGAATCGCCCTCGGGGGTGATCAGCGTCATCGGCGGCAAGCTGACCGAATACCGTTTCATGGCCGAGGATGTGCTCGACCGTGCGATCGCATTGCGCGGGCTGAGCGCGACCCACTGCCGCACCCGCAACCTGCCGCTGGTGGGTGCGCCATCGAATCCCGTTGCCACGCTGCGGCATCCGACGGAGATGCCCGGTTCGCTGGTGACCCGATTCGGCGCCGAGGCGCCGAACGTGATCGCCGCCGCCGGTTGTGAACGGCCAACCGAACCGGTCGCCGACGGAATCGACGTCATTCGTGCGGAGTTCGAGTACGCAGTCAGCCACGAGGGTGCGTTGACCGTCGACGACATCGTGGACCGTCGCACCCGCATCGGGCTGGTCGAGGCCGACCGCGAGCGGGTGGTGGCCACGGCCGAGGAATTCGCGGTTTCGGTGCGCTAACTATCGCTAAGCGACTGGTAGCGCACCGAAATCACAATTACAGCGGGATGTTCTTGTGCCGGCCGCGGCGCGCAGGTGCCTCCGCCAGCGCCTGGGTCAGCTTGCTGCGGGTGTGCGCGGGGTCGATCTTCTCGTCGACGACACCGATCTCGATCGCGGAATCGACTCCGCCCGCGATCTTCTCGTGCTCGATGGCGAGCTCCTCGTGCAGCGCCTCGCGCTCGGCGAGGTCCTCGACGGCGGCCAGCTTCTTCTTGTGCAGGATGCCGACCGCGGCCTTGGCGCCCATGACGGCCACCTCGGCGTCCGGCCACGCGTAGACCTTCGTCGCGCCCAGCGAGCGGGAGTTCATCGCGATGTACGCGCCGCCGTAGATCTTGCGGGTCACCAGCGTGACGCGAGGAACCGAGCACTCACCGAACGCGTGCAGCAGCTTGGCCCCGCGGCGCACGACGCCGCCCCACTCCTGGTCCACGCCGGGCAGGTAGCCGGGCACGTCGACGACGTTGATGATCGGAATGCCGAACGCGTCGCACAGGCGCACGAAGCGCGCTGCCTTCTCGGCGCTTTCGGAGTTCAGGCAGCCGCCGAGGCGCAGCGGGTTGTTCGCGATCACGCCGACCGAGCGGCCCGACAGCCGGCCCAGGCCGATGACGATCGACGGCGCCCACTTGGCCTGGAACTCCTCGAACGGCACACCTTCGTCCAGCAAGGCCTCGACCAGCGGGTGCACGTCGTAGGCACGCCGCGCCGACTGCGGAAGCAGCGCGTGCAAGTCGGTGTCGCCAGCCTCGGCCTTGGCCCGGTCGAAATGACCCTGCTGGCAGAACAATCCGACCAGCCGACGGCCGCGCTCGTAGGCGTCGAGCTCGTCGTCGGCGACGATGTGGCAGACTCCGGACTTCTTGTGGTGGGTGTCGGGGCCGCCGAGCGACGCCATGTCGACGTCCTCGCCGGTGACGCTGCGCACTACGTCGGGCCCGGTCACGAAGACCCGGCTCTCGGGCGCCATCACGATCACGTCGGTGAGGGCAGGCCCATAGGCCGCACCGCCGGCGGCGAAGCCGACGACCACCGAGATCTGGGGAACGTAGCCCGACGCGCGGATCATCGCCTCGAAGACCAGGCCGACCGCGTGCAGCGCCTTGACGCCCTCGGCGAGCCGGGCGCCACCCGAGTGCCAGATGCCCACGATCGGGCTCTGCTCCTCGATGGCCTGGTCGTATGCGTTGACGATATGGGCACACCCCTCGACGCCCATGGCACCACCCATGACAGTGCCGTCGGTGCAGAACGCGATGGTGCGCACTCCGTTTACGGTTCCGGCGGCGGCGAGGACGCCCGAACGGTCACGCTCGTGCAGCAACTCGACACTGCCGTCGTCGAAGAACGTGCTCAGACGCAGCAGCGGGTCTCGAGGGTCGAGCGATTCACCGACTGTCTCGGGCGCCATGGTCGTCATTGAATACCTCCTGTAGCGCTGGATTCCGGGAAGTGTCAGTACTTCCCGAAAGCGAGCGCAACGTTGTGCCCACCGAATCCGAACGAATTGTTGATCGCGTACTGGTAGTTGCCCGACCGCGGTTCGCCCGCGACGACGTCCAGATCGATCTCCGGATCGAGGTTGCGCAGGTTCAGCGTCGGCGGAATGATGCCCTCGCGCAACGCCATAACGGTCAGGATGGACTCCACGGCACCGACCGCGCCGACCGAGTGGCCGAGCGCCGCCTTCGGTGCGTAGACCGCCGGCTTGTGGCCGCCCATCGCATTGTTGATCGCCTTACCCTCGGCCACGTCGCCCACGCTGGTGCCGGTGGCGTGCGCATTGACGTGGTCGATGTCTGTGGGCTGCAGCCCGGCGAGCTGGATCGCACGCGTCATCGCGTGACCGGCCTGCTCGCCGTTCGGATCCGGCGCCACGATGTGGTAGCCGTCCGAGGTGATGCTGGCCCCCATGATCCGAGCCAGGATGTTGGCGCCGCGGGCCTTGGCGTGCTCTTCGGTCTCGATGACCATCAGCGCACCGCCCTCGCCGAACACGAACCCGTTGCGGTCCTTGTCGAACGGCCGGCATGCGCCGGCCGGGTCATCGTTGGTGGTGGACAACACGATTCGCATCTGAGCGAACCCGGCGATCGGGACCGCCTCGATCTTGGTCTCGACCCCACCGCAGATCGCGACGTCGGCCTCGCCGAGCACGATGTTGCGCCAGGCGTGCGCGATGCCCTCCGAACCCGATGCGCAGGCCGACACCGGGGTGACCACCCCGGCGCGGGCCTGACGTTCCAGCCCCACCGCGGCGGCGGCGGCATTGGGCATGTACATCTGAACGGCAAGCGGCGAAACCGCTTTCAGGCCCTTGGAGCGCATGTTGTCGTAGCTGAACACCAGCTCCTCGGTGGAGCCCATGCCGGTGCCGATCGACACCATCAGCCGCTTGGGATCCACCTCGGGGGTGCCGGCGTTCTCCCAGACCCGCCGGCCCAGCACGGTCGACATCTTCTGCAGATACGACAGCCGACGCAGTTCCACCCGCGTCAACTCGTGGTCGAAATCCTCGAGGAGATGACCGCCGATGCGAACCGGCAGGTCATACTCCTCGACGAACGGATCCTCGAGCTTGCGGATGCCGCTCTGGCCGTCCAACAGCTTCTTGAAGGTGTCGTCCGCGCTGGTGGCCAGGGCGGTCGTCATGGCGATGCCCGTGACGACGACGTTGGGGAAACCGGCCCCCGTGGAAAGTGCGGCTGACCCTGCCATTACTGCTGAGGAGTTCCTTCCGCTCAGTAACGCCCGAAGGCCAGGGCGACATTGTGTCCGCCGAAGCCGAACGAGTTGTTGATGGCGTACTGGTAGTCGCCGTAACGCGGCTCGCCTGCAACAACATCGAGATCGATCTCAGGATCGGGCGTCTCGTAGTTCAGTGTCGGCGGGATGACGCCGTCGCGCAGTGAGAGCACGGTCAGGACCGACTCCAGCGCACCGACCGCTCCGATGGAGTGGCCGAGCGCCGACTTCGGCGCGTAGACCGCAGCGTGCTCGACCCCGGCCGACCGGATGGCGTTGGCCTCGGCGACGTCACCGATCGACGTGGCCGTGGCGTGGGCGTTGACGTGCTGAATGTCCTTGGGCTCGAGGCCCGCGGTCTCCATGGCACGCTTCATCGCCTGGCCGGCCCGAAGACCGTCGGACGCGGGAGCAACCATGTGGAAGGCGTCGGACGTGATGCCCGCTCCCATCAGCCGGGCCAACGGCTTGGCGCCGCGGGCCTTGGCATGCTCCTCGGTCTCGATGATCATGAGCGCGCCGGCCTCGCCGAAGACGAAACCGTCACGGTTCTTGTCGAACGGCCGCGAGGCGCCCTCGGGATCCTCGTTCTTGGTCGACATCGCGCGCATCATCGAGAACGCCGCGATCGGCAGCGCTTCGATTCCGCCCTCGACGCCACCGACGACCGCGATGTCGGCGTCACCCATGACAATCTGGCGCCAGCCGTGGGCGATGGCCTCCGAACCCGACGAACACGCCGAGACCGGGGTGATGACCCCGGCCCTGGCGCCCAGCTGCAGACCGATCACCGCGGCCGCACCGTTCGGCATGATCATCTGCACGGCGAGCGGCGACACCTTGCGGGGGCCGCCCTCGTTCATCGCGTCGTAGGTCTCGACGATCTTCTCGCCGCCACCCAGACCGGTGCCGACGACCACGGCGAAGCGATCCGGATCGACCTCGGGCGTGCCCGCGGTCTCCCAGAGCTGGCCACTGAGGTACTTGGCCATGCGCTGGACATATGACATCCGTCGCATGTCCAGTCGCGTCATGTGGTCATCGATCGCGTCGACGAGGTGACCACCGATGCGGACCGGAAGGTCCCACTTGGTGACGAACTCATCCTCGAGGACGCGGATGCCGCTTTCGCCGGCCAGCAGGCCCTTCCACGTGCTCTCGATGTCCGCCGCGACCGACGTGGTCGCCGTGACGGCGGTCACGACGACGTTCGGGAAACCGCCGTTAGCAGTGGAAGGTCTTCTCATGCCCGATCGGCTTCGATCTGCGCGCGGATGGCCGCGGCCGCTTCGGGGTTCTCTTCCTCGAGCTTCTGGATGTAGGTGACGACGTCACCGACGGTGCGCAGACCGGCGAGGTCCTCGTCGGGGATCTTCACGCCGTACTTGTCCTCGGTCTGAACGGCGATCTCGACCATCGACAGCGAGTCGATGTCCAGGTCGTCGACGAAGCTCTTCTCCGGGGTGACCTCGGACGGCTCGATACCGGTGACCTCTTCGATGATCTCGGCGAGACCGGCGATGATTTCATCCTGACTGGCGGGCACGGTGGCTCCTTCTATTAGGGGTGTTACTTGATGGGAAATGACGATCTTTATGTGGTTGTGTCTGGTTCAGGTCCGCTATGAGAGCTCGGCGAGCCTGTCCAGGTCAGCGGGGGACTTGACGGCATGCGTCGGTACCCCCCGAAGTTCTCTTTTCGCGATCCCGGCGAGCGCCCCGGCGGGCGGGAACTCGACGATCGCGGTCACATTGAGCTTGCGCATGGTCTCGGTGCACAAATCCCAGCGCACCGGGCGCGTCATCTGCGCCACCAACTTGCTCATGGCGCCGGAGGCCGAATCCACCTGCTGGCCGTCCGCGTTCGACAGTAGCGTCGTGTTCGGGTCGGCGCTCGTTACACCGTCGGCCGCGGCGGCGTAACCGTCGAGGGCCGAGGCCATGTAGTGCGTGTGGAAGGCGCCCGCGGTGGCGAGCTTGCGCACCCGCGCCTTCTCCGGCGGATCCTCGACCAGCTTGTCCAGGGCCGCGACCGCGCCGGCGGCGACGATCTGGCCTGCCGCGTTGCGGTTGGCCGGGATTAGGTCGAGCGCCTCGAGGCGGGCCAGCACGTCGGCTTCCTCCCCGCCGAGCACGGCGGCCATACCGGTCGGCTCGACCGCGCAGGCCTTGGCCATCTCGGCGCCGCGGGTGGCGGCCAGCTTGACCGCATCATCGGCGGAGATCACGCCGGCGATCGCGTAGGCCGCGATCTCACCGACGGAATGGCCGGCGACCACGGTCTGCTTGTCGGCGATCAGCCCGCGCCGGGTCAGTTCCTCATGAGCGAGCAGCGTGGCCGCGACGACCAGCGGCTGGGTCACCGCGGTGTCGGTGATCTCCTCGGCCGAGGCGGTGGTGCCCAGCTGCGCCAGGTCCAGCCCGCTGATCTCGGACCAACCGGCGAGGCGCTCGTCGGCGCCGGGCAGCTCCAGCCATGCGGCGAGCATGCCAGGTGTCTGAGAACCCTGTCCGGGCGCGAGAAGTGCAAGCACTCTTTAAGAGAACACTGTGAAGACGGTTTTGCGCCGTGTAAGAGATTATGAACCTCGTCTTATGTTTTTGTGGAGACTCCACAAAATCACCTGTGATGCGACTTTACCGAAATCTGCCCGCGATCTAAGCCCCTTCGGGTGTGGGCGCGAGCTGTGCTGGTCGCAGCCCCGGACGGGCCGTATTGATCATGTTCGCTGTGTTCGTCTGGTATGGCTGGCGCCCCAGGCGCCCGACTGTGACGGCCACCCGCAGCACGTAGGCATCGCGCGGAAGTGTCGGATCGCGCCCGGTGAAGTCTGCGATTCGCCGCAGGCGATACCGAACGGTATTTGGATGAACGAACAATTTGCGTGCGCAGGCCTCGATCGCGCCGCCGGAGTCGAGATAGGCGTCGAGCGTCTCCGTCAGCGCCGGGCCCGCGTCGGCCAGCGGCCGCATCACCTCGGTCTCCAGCGCCGCGATCGCAGACACATCGCCCAGCAGTGCGCGTTCGGGGAGCAACTCGCGCGCCGACACCGGCCGCGGCGCGTTCGACCACCCCGCGACGGCGTTCATGCCCGCAATGGCCTCGGTCGCGCTGCGGTGGGCGCTCGCCAGCGTGGTGGCGGTCGGGCCGATCACGACGGGTCCGTCGGCGAACACCGTCATCATGTCGGTCAGAAACCGGTCGGTTGGGGAGAGCGCACCGGAGACAATCGCGACCAGCCAGGTGCCGTGCACGTCCGACAGCGCGGCACGGCCGTTGCGCCGGACGACGTCGTGGACGTCGTCGGCGGCGAGGTCGATCCGGTCGGGCTGGGGGAGCCCGACGATGACGGTCGCAGGTGCGGTCGCGTCCCAGTTCAGCGCGGCCGCCTGCGACTGCAGCTCCGGTCCTATGTCGCCGCGCACCACGGCGTCGACGACGTTGGCCTCCATTCGGGTGTCCCACGCGCCGCGCGCCTCGGCCTGGTCGGCGTAGGCGCTCGCGGCGGCGAACGCGAGGTCGCGGCTGTAGCGCAGGATGCCGGCGGTCAGCGCGGTCAGTTGCTCCTCGGAGCGGGCCAGCAGCGGCACCACCTCTTCGAAGAACTCCATGGTGACGCGCACCATCTCCACCGACTGCCGCAGCGCGATCCGGCGGCGCAGGTCTTGCGGCACCACCTCGAATGCCTGCGCGGTGTAGCTGACGTTGCTCTGCGGATCGCGCATCCACTCGACGAAGTTGACCACCGCGGTCTGCACGACCAGCTGGACGCTGGACCTCTGAGACGCCTCGAGTTCGGCGAAGAACGGCAGCCGTTCCTCCATTGCGCGCACCGCTTCGGTGGCCAGCCGGCCCGAATATTGCTGCAACCGGCGCAGCACCGAGTCGGGCACGGTCTCGAGGACCTCGACCGTCGACTTCGGCGGCACGAACCGGTTGTCAGGCATCTATAAAGGCTACGTCATCGCTATGGAGGAAACCTCCAAGACGCGTGCTCGCGGGATAAAGGCAACCCGAAAATCAGGCCACGCCGGGGTCCGAGGTCTGCTCCGGCGCCGCCAGCACGTCGTCGATCTCGTACTTTGCCGCGGCCTGCACCGCGACGGACTGATCGATGTTGCCGTCGCGCGCCAGCCCCTCGAGCACCGCCACCGCGATCGACTCGCCGTCGGTGTTGTAGTACCGGCGCGCGGCGGGACGGGTGTCGGAGAAGCCGAACCCGTCGGTGCCCAGCGTGACGTAGGTGCCGGGTACCCACGCGCGGATCTGCTCGGGGACCGCGCGCATCCAGTCCGACACCGCGATGACCGGGCCTTCGGCGTCCGCGAGCGCCTTGGTGATGTACGGCGTACCCGCAGGCTGATCCGGATGGCGCAGCCGCTGCTTCTCGATCTCGACGCCGTCGCGGTTGAGTTCGCCCCAACTCGTCACCGACCACACGTCCGCGGCGACATCCCAGTCCTCGGCCAGCAGCTCGGCGGCTTTGAGGGCCGACGGCATCGCCACCCCCGACACCAGGATTTGCGCGGCGTTGGACCGCTTCTCGGGTGCGGGGCGGTAGCGGTAGATCCCGCGCAGCAAGCCCTCCACGTCGAGGCCCTCGGGCTCGGGCGGCTGAACGTACGGCTCGTTGTAGATCGTCATATAGAAGTAGACGTTCTCGGGGTTCTCGCCGTACATGCGGCTCAGGCCGCTCTCGATGATGTAGGCGATCTCATAGGCGAACGCCGGGTCGTACGCGACGACGGCGGGGTTGCTCGCCGCGAGCAGCAGCGAGTGCCCGTCGGCGTGCTGTAGGCCCTCACCCACCAGCGTGGTGCGCCCCGCCGTGGCGCCGAGCAGGAAGCCGCGTGCCATCTGGTCGGCGGCCGCCCACAGGTTGTCGCCGGTGCGCTGGAACCCGAACATCGAATAGAAGATGTAGACGGGGATCATCGGCTCGTTGTGGGTCGAGTAGGACGTGCCCGCCGCGATGAAGCTGCCCGACGAGCCGGCCTCGTTGATCCCCTCGTGCAGGATCTGGCCGACCTCGGATTCCTTGTAGGCCAACATCAATTCGGCGTCGACCGATGTGTAGAGCTGACCGTTGCGGTTGTAGATCTTGAGGTTCGGGAACCACGAGTCCATGCCGAACGTGCGCGCCTCGTCGGGAATGATCGGCACGATGCGCCAGCCGACCTCCTTGTCGCGCAACAGTTCTTTGAACGTCCGGACGGTGGCCATCGTGGTGGCCACCTCCTGCTTGCCCGAACCCTTCTTCAACGCCTTGTAGGTGTCGCGGCCCGGCAGCGTGAGTGCCTTGGTCTTGGTGCGACGCTCGGGCAGGAACCCGCCCAGCGCGCGCCTGCGGTCGAGCATGTAGCGGATCTCGGGCGCCTCCGGGCCGGGGTGGTAGTACGGCGGGAGGTAGGGGTTCTCTTCGAGTTGCGCGTCGCTGATCGGGATGCGCTGCGCGTCGCGGAAGTACTTGAGGTCTTCCAGCGCAAGCTTTTTCATCTGGTGGGTCGCGTTGCGACCTTGGAAGTGGGCGCCCAGCGAGTACCCCTTGATGGTCTTGGCGAGGATGACCGTCGGCTGACCCTTGTGCTCGATGGCGGCACGATAGGCGGCGTAGACCTTGCGGTAGTCGTGGCCGCCGCGCTTGAGGTTCCAGATCTCGGAGTCAGACATCTTCTCGACCAGCGCCTTGGTGCGTGGATCGCGGCCGAAGAAGTGGTCGCGTACGTAGGCGCCGTCGTTGGCCTTGTACGTCTGGTAGTCACCGTCGGGGGTGCTGTTCATCAGGTTGACGAGCGCGCCGTCGCGGTCGGCGTGCAACAGCGCGTCCCACTCGCGGCCCCACACCACCTTGATGACGTTCCAGCCCGCACCGCGGAAGAACGATTCGAGTTCCTGGATGATCTTGCCGTTGCCGCGCACCGGACCGTCGAGGCGCTGCAGGTTGCAGTTGACCACGAAGGTGAGGTTGTCCAGCCCTTCCAGCGCGGCGACGTGGGCCAGGCCGCGGCTTTCGGGCTCGTCCATCTCCCCGTCGCCGAGGAACGCCCATACATGTTGATCGGAGGTGTCCTTGATGCCCCGGTCGTGTAGGTAGTGGTTGAACCTGGCCTGGTAGATGGCGTTCATCGGGCCCAACCCCATGGAGACCGTGGGGAACTCCCAGAAGTCGGGCATCAGCCGCGGGTGTGGGTACGACGGCAGACCGCCGCCGGGATGGCTGTGCTCCTGGCGGAAACCGTCGAGCTGGTCGGCGCTCAGGCGTCCTTCCAGGTACGCGCGGGCGTAGATGCCCGGCGACGCGTGCCCCTGGATGAAGACCTGGTCGCCACCGCCGGGGTGCGACTTGCCCCGGAAGAAGTGGTTGAAGCCGACCTCGTACAGGGCCGCCGACGACGCGTACGTCGAAATATGGCCGCCCACACCGACTCCCGGCCGTTGCGCGCGATGCACCATGATCGCGGCGTTCCATCGGATCCACGTGCGGTAGCGGCGTTCGACGTCTTCGTCGCCGGGGAACCAGGGCTCCAACTCGGTGGGGATGGTGTTCACGTAGTCCGTCGACGTCAGCGACGGGATGGCCACGCGCTGTTCGCCTGCGCGCTCGAGCATGCGCAACAGCAGGTAGCGTGCCCGCGCGGGGCCGGCTTGTTCGAGCAGCTGGTCGAACGACTCCAGCCATTCGCCGGTCTCTTCGGGGTCTATGTCGGGCAGGTACGACGCGACGCCCTCGCGGATCACCCTTACCCGGTCGTGTTCAGCTGCGGTGGTGGAGTTTTGGGCCAGGTCCTGGCGCGCGAACTCGGTGGTCAACTTCCGCTCCTTGGTAGGCGGTTTGAGGTGCTCACGCTCCTCGCGCAGATGTTTTCTGCCCTTGAACCGTGAGCGACGGATCCCATCCTTCTCCCATCCTGCCCCACACGCACCAGCGGGGCTGCCGACTGGAATGAACCGGCGATCGCCGGACCGAACCGGTAACGTCTGCAGCCGTGATCGGTGCGCTGGTGCAGAAACCGCTGCGGATCGGCGCACTCGTGGTCGGCCTGTCGGCCGCCGCAGCCATGGTCGTCGTCGGC
>NZ_LZMD01000107.1 GCF_001668575.1 Mycobacterium sp. 1164985.4 | reverse complement strand
ACACGCACGCTCGCGGAAGTGAGCTAAGGAGTGATGGTCGTGCGGGCGACCGGTTCTGCGGCGGCCTGGCGGCTGTAGACCGCCCGCTGCAGACCCCACAGCAGCGCGTTGCGGGTCTCCTCGGGATGTATCAGGTCGTCGAAACCGAGGTGGCCCGCCGACTGGAACGACGCCTCGACCTCCATCTGCCGGAGCCGCGCTTCCACATCCTGCGCGGCGTGTGACGCCTTGCTCAGGGCGGCCGCGCTCATCGCGCCCATCGTCGCGCCCGGATAGGCGAACGTCGCGCTCTGGTTGTCAAACCCCAACAGCGACATCACCATCGAGCCGAAGCCGTACGCCTTGCGCAGCGTGACATGCAGCTTGATCGTCGTCGCGGCGGTCTGGGCGGCGAACATCCGCGCACCGCTGCGCAGCACACCCGCCTTCTCCGACCGGCTGCCGGGCAGCATGCCGGGATTGTCGGCGAGGAAGACGATCGGCAGGTGGAACGAGTCGGCAACGGCGATGAAGTGCGCCGCCTTGTCCGCCGCGTCGGAGTCGATGGAGCCGGCCAGCACCTGCGGTTGATTGGCCACCACCGCGACCGGGTGGCCGCCGAGATGCGCCAGCGCGCAGATGATCGCCGGACCGAACTTCGGCTGCACCTCGAACCAGTCCGGGCGGTCGAAGACGACCTCGAGCACGCGCCGTATGTCGTACACGCGACGGTTCCCGCGGGGCACCACGTCGAGCAGTTCGGGGGTGGTCCGCGCCGCGGCCGCCTCGTCGGCGGGCAGCGCCTCTGGATACGACCACGCGCTCGACGGGAAGTACGACAGGTACCGGCGGATGTCGTCGAGCACGGCCTCGTCGTCCTCGGCGACGTTGTGGATGACGCCGCTGGCCAGCGCGACGGACGGTCCGCCGAGGTCTTCTTTCGTAATGTCCTCGCCCGTCGACTCTTTCACCACCGGCGGCCCGGCGGTGAAGATGGCACCCTGGCGACTCATGATCGTCCAGTCGCAGACCGGTGCGACCAGCGCCCCGTGTCCGGCGGACGGTCCGAGCAGGCCGGCGACCATCGGCACCTTGCCCGAACACTGTGCCTGGGCGAGCAGATCGGTCGGCGTGCGTCCGTAGTGCTCGCCGCTGGGCCGGAAGCCCGCACCCTCGAGCAGCATCACCAGCGGCACCTTGTCGCGCAACGCCAACTCCGCCAACCGATACCGCTTGGCGTTCCCGCCGGGACCGATGCTGCCCGCCAGCGTCGTGAAATCCTCGGCCCCGATCATCACCGGCCGGCCGTCGAGATACCCGGAGCCGGCGACGATGCCGTCGGCGGCGATGTCGCCGCCGACGAGGGTGCCGAACTCGCGGAACGTGCCCTTGTCGAGGAGGTACTCGATGCGCGCGCGGGCGTCGAGCTTGCCCTTGCCTCGGTGCTTGGCGAGCCGGTCGGCGCCGCCCATGTCGTATGCGGTCTGGCGCCGGCGCGAGAGCTCGTCGAGCGTGGCGTGCCAATCGTCGGCCTTGGTCATCTCAGCTCCTGTTCGTGGCTAGGCGATCGTCGCACCGGCATGGCCTCGTTGACCATACTGAATTGCTTACTGTAGCGTCTACGACCATGCTTAGCGGCGCCGGCCTGAAGGTCGACGGGGCGGTTTCGAGCCAGCTCGCCAGCGTGGTGGAGACGGCGGCCACGCTGCAGCGGCGCGGGTATGACGGTTGCTGGACGGCCGAGGTGGCCCACGACCCGTTCCTGCCGCTGACGCTCGCCGCCGAGCACACCGAAACGCTCGACCTGGGCACCAGCATCGCGGTGGCGTTCGCCCGAAATCCCATGAACGTGGCCAACACCGGCTGGGATCTGCAGGACTACTCGCGCGGCCGGCTGATCGTTGGCCTGGGGTCGCAGATCCGTCCGCACATCGAGAAGCGGTTCAGCATGCCGTGGAGCCACCCCGTACGCCGCATGGGTGAATTCGTGCACGCGATGCGCGAGATCTGGACGTGTTGGCGCGACGGCACGCGGTTGCAGTTCGAGGGTGACTTCTACACGCACAAGCTCATGACGCCGATGTTCACCCCCGAACCGCACGACTACGGGTTTCCCAGGGTGTTCATCGCCGCGGTCGGCGAGGCGATGACCGAGATGGCCGGTGAGGTGGCCGACGGTGTGCTGGCCCACGCTTTCACGACCAAGCGCTACTTCCAGGAGATCACCATCCCGGCGCTCGAACGCGGCATGGCCCGATCAGGCAGACAGCGCAGCGATTTTCAGGTGTCGTGCCCGATCTTCGTGGTGACCGGGGCAGACGAGCAGGAGGTGGTCAATGCCTCCGTCGCCACCCGCAAGCAGATCGCCTTCTACGGTTCGACACCGGCCTACCGCAAAGTGCTGGCGCTGCACGGGTGGGGTGACCTCCACGACGAGTTGCACCGGCTCAGCCTTGCCGGCGAGTGGGACGCGATGGGCGCGCTGATCGACGACGAGATCCTCGACGCCTTCGCGGTCGTCGCCCCGATCGACAAACTGGCGACCAAGATCCGCGACCGCTGTGACGGCGTGATCGACCGGGTGATGATCGGCTTTCCGCGCTCGACCGACGAAGCGACGGTGGTCGCCGTGCTGCAGGAATTGCGCGCACATGATGTTTCGTAGAGGAGATGATCGTGAGCACACCGATAATCGACGAGGCGGCCAAGGTCTTCGCCACCCCGCTGGCCTACACCGATGAAGCGAAACTACATGCGTCGCTGACGCATCTGCGTGCCAACGCGCCCGTCTCGTGGGTCGAGGTGCCGAACTACCACCCGTTCTGGGCGATCACCAAGCACGCCGACATCATGGACATCGAGCGGGCCAACAACCTGTTCACCAATCATCCGCGGCCGGTACTGGTCACCAAGGAGGGCGACGAGCAGCAGGCGGCCATCGGGGTGCGCACCCTGATCCACATGGACGATCCGCAACATCGCGTCGTCCGGGCGGTCGGGGCCGACTGGTTTCGCCCGAAGGCGATGCGCGCCCTGAAGATCCGCGTCGATGAACTCGCGAAGGTCTACGTCGACAAGATGATCGATATCGGCAGTGAGTGCGACTTCGTCCAGCAAGTGGCGGTGAACTTCCCGCTCTACGTCATCATGTCGTTGCTGGGCATCCCGGAGTCGGACTTCCCGCTCATGCTCAAACTCACCCAGGAACTGTTCGGCAGCGACGACGACGAGTTCAAGCGCGGCACCGACCAGACCGACCAGATGTCGGCCCTGCTTGAGATGTTCGAGTACTTCACGGCGCTGACCGCCTCGCGCCGCGAGAACCCGACCGATGACCTGGCATCGGCGATAGCCAACGCGGCGATCGACGGCGAACCGCTGTCGGACATCGACACGATCTCCTATTACGCAATCATTGCGGCGGCGGGCCACGACACCACGAGCGCGACCATCTCGGGCGGGATGCTGGCGCTCATCGAACATCCCGACCAGCGCGAGAAGTTGGCGGCCGATCTCGGGCTGATGCCGCTGGCGACCGAGGAGATGATCCGCTGGGTCACGCCGGTCAAGGCGTTCATGCGCACGGCCAGCGAGGACACCACCGTCCGCGGGGTGCCGATCGCTGCCGGGGAATCGGTTCTGCTGTCCTATGTTTCGGGCAACCGCGACGAGGACGTGTTCGACGACCCCTTCCGCTTCGACATCTGCCGCGACCCGAACAAGCACGTCGCCTTCGGTTACGGCGTGCACTTCTGCCTGGGAGCGGCGTTGGCGCGCATGGAGGTCAACAGCTTCTTCACCGAACTGGTGCCCCGGCTGAAGGCCGTCGAGCTGGCGGGCCGACCCGAGTATGTGGCCACGACGTTCGTCGGCGGGCTCAAGCACCTGCCGATCCGCTACTCGCTGACGGGCTAGGTGGCGGTGCGCGCTCTCAGCAGCAGCGCGCGCCCGGGTTCGCTTCGGCTGCGGCGTGGCGCATTCGCCAGTAGTCGCGCTCGGAGAGGATCGGCTCGCCCGGGTGTGTCCGCATCCGGTGTTCGACGTAGCGCCGGTAGTGGGTGTCGCCCATCAGGTCACCGACGAATGTGCGCCAGTACGAACCAATTTGACGTGCGCTGTCGGTAACGCGTCCCATTGCTTTGCCACCTCCTTCTCCGGTTTGGTCATGAGCAGGCCGGACGGCCCGAAGATCCGCGAGGGGACCGGTTCATCCTCGGTCGTCGGGGAGGCGGTGCCGCGCAGCGTTCGGATCACCATGATCACCCCGGCGACGAACACGATCAGCACCAGCAGCGCGAAGATGATCGACAGCGTGCCCTGAATGAACGTGTTGCGGATGACGGCGTCGAGTTCACCGGCATTCTTGGCGGCCCCGAACGTCGTCTCGCCCGCGTCCTTGGCGTTGCGGTACTGGAAGTGCTGCGTCCAGTAGCCGACCTTCGGATCGCCGGAAAAGATCTTCTGCCACGACGCCGTCATCGTCACCGTCAGATCCCACAGCAACGGAACCGCGGGTATCCACGCCCATTTCAGCAGACCCTTCTTCACCACGACCACGGTCACAACCGTCAGGGCGATGGCGGCCAGCAACTGGTTGGCGATGCCGAACAGCGGAAACAGCGTGTTGATGCCGCCGAGCGGATCGGTGACGCCCATCAGCAGGATGCTGCCCCACGCCGCCACCACGGCCAGGCTGCAGATCCACGCTCCCACACGCCAACTCGGATCCTTCAGCTTGCGCAGCGGGCCGCCGAGGTTGCTCAGCCCGTCCGAGAGCATGAACCGCGCGACCCGGGTGCCCGCGTCGACGGTGGTGAGGATGAACAGCGCCTCGAACATGATCGCGAAGTGATACCAGAACGCCTTGAGCGCGTCACCGCCGAAGACCTTGCTCAGCACCTCGGACATGCCGAACGCCAGCGTGGGAGCACCGCCGGTCCTCGACACGATCGATTCCTCGCCAACGCTTTCGGCGGCCTGCGCGATCTGCTCGGCGCTGACCGGTGGGCTGTCGATCGGCAGGTTGTTGACGTAGGCCGCGGCGGTCTCCGCCGTAGCGCCGGTCGAGGCCGCGGGCGCGTTGATCGCGAAGTACAGATGCTGGTTGAGGATGGCGGCGGTGATGAGCGCCATGATCGCGACGAACGACTCGGTCAACATGCCGCCGTAGCCGATCAGCCGCATCTGTCCTTCCTTTTCCAGCAGTTTGGGCGTCGTGCCCGACGAGATCAGCGCGTGGAACCCGGACAGGGCGCCGCAGGCGATCGTGATGAACAGGAACGGGAACAGCGATCCCGCGAACACCGGACCGGTGCCCTGGGCCGCGAACGCCGAGATCGCCGGCGCCTCCATGATCGGGCGGGCGAGCAGGATGCCGACCGCGAGCAGCGCGATGGTGCCGACCTTCATGAACGTCGACAGATAGTCGCGCGGCGCGAGCAGCAGCCACACCGGCAGCACCGACGCCGCGAAACCGTAGATGATGATGGCCCATGACAGGCTCACCTTCGACAGCGTGAACCAGTCAGCGCCCCAGGAGGTTTCGGCGACCCAGCCGCCGGCGACGACCGCGAGCAGCAACAGGACGACGCCGATCACCGATATCTCCGAAACCCGGCCGGGCCGCAGGAATCTCAGGTACAGACCCATGAAGATCGCGATCGGGATCGTCATCGCGATCGAGAAGACTCCCCACGGGCTTTCGGCCAGGGCGCCGACGACCACCAACGCCAGCACGGCGAGCAGGATCACCATGATGACGAGCACGCCGACGATCGCGGCCACACCGCCGATCGTCCCCAGTTCGTCGCGGGCCATCTGTCCGAGTGAGCGACCCCGCCGCCTGGTCGAGATCGACAACACCAGATAGTCCTGAACACAGCCCGCGACGACCGCGCCGATGATGATCCAGATGGTGCCGGGCAGGTACCCCATCTGCATGGCGAGGACGGGCCCGACGAGCGGGCCCGCGCCGGCGATCGCGGCGAAATGGTGCCCGAACAACACCCGCCGGTCGGTCGGCATGTAGTCCGTGCCGTTCTCGAATAGTTCGGCGGGAGTGGCGTTGTCGTCGCGCGGCCGCACGATCTTCATCTCGATGAGCCGCGCGTAGAACCGGAAGCCGATCACATACGTGCAGATCGCGGCGATGACGAACCACACGGCGTTGACGGTCTCACCGCGGAAGAACGCGATCACCGCCCAAGCGACCGCGCCGAGGAGGGCGATGATCCCGAAGACGATCCGGTGCCGGACGGTGATCGGCGAACGGTCGACGATCGCGACCGGGGGTAGATCCTTCACGGTGCGGATGTAGGTGACGTCGCCTCTGGTTTCCTCTGTGCGCTCTGCGGGAGCGGTGGGAGATGCCATGGGGCGATCTTTTCATCGGCGGCGCCGACGACGTGTCAAAACCGCGGGCTTTAGCTTCCGCGCTGGTAGAAAGCTCGGACCGTGTCGATGGTGTCGGCCTCGGCGGGGCTCTTGTCGTCGCGGTACCGCAGCACCCTGGCGAATCGCAGCGCCATGCCGCCGGGGTAGCGCGATGAGGTCTGCACACCGTCGAACGCGATCTCGACGACCTGCTCGGGCCGTAGCCGCACGACGTAATGGTCGGTCGGTCCGTCGGCCAGCTCGAGGAAGCGCGCAGTCTGCCATTCGAGCATCGCGTCGGTCATCCCCTTGAAAGTCTTTCCCAGCATGACGAATTCGCCCGTCTGTGGATCGCGGGCGCCGAGGTGGATGTTCGACAGCTTGCCGCTGCGCCGTCCCGACCCCCACTCGACCGCGAGGACCACCAGGTCGAGGGTGTGCACGGGTTTGACCTTGAGCCAGCCTGCGCCGCGGCGCCCCGCCTCATACGGCGCGGTCAACGACTTCGCCATCACGCCCTCGTGGCCCGCGGCCAGCGTCACCTCCAGGAACTCGCGCGCCTGGTCGGCGTCGCCGGTGACGAGGCGATCAACGCGATGCAGCTTCGGGACGAGCGCGTCGAGCACCTCGATGCGTTCATTGGCCGGCTTGTCGAGCAGATCGACGCCGTCGACGTGCAGCACGTCGAATACGAAGACCGACAACGGCTGGGCCGCCGCGGCGGCGGCGATATCGGCGGAGCGGCCGAAGCGCGACGCCGTGACCTGGAAACGGTGCGGCCGCCCGTCGGGGCGCAGGGCGATCGCCTCGGCATCGGCGATCAGCGTCGTGGCGGGCAGCGCCAACGCGGCGTCGACGACCTCCGGCAGGCGGGCGGTCACGTCGTCGAGGCTTCTGGTGTAGATGGACACCTCGTCACCCCGGCGATGCACCTGCACGCGGGCACCGTCCAACTTGGCCTCGAAAACGGCTGTGCCGCCGAGCCGTTCGAGCGCCTCGGCAACCCCGGCGGCCGTCTGCGCCAGCATCGGGCCGACCGGACGGCCAACCGTCAACGTGAACCGCTCGAGCGCGGCCTCCCCGACGGTCAGGGCGGCCGCCGCGACGGCTGGCAGGTCGCCGCCGAGCATCGCGGCGCGGCGGACTGCGGCGGCCGGCAGGCCCGCGGCCTTGGCCACCGCGTCGGCCATCACGCCGACGAGCGCGCCCTGGCGCAGTTCCCCGCCGAGCAGCCGTCGCAGGAATGTCTGTTCCTCGGCGGTGGCGGCGCCGAACAGCCCGGCGAGGAGTTCGGCGCGCCGAGCCTGCGAGCCCTTGCCCGCGACCTGCCCGATCTCGGTGAACCGCGCGTGGACGTCGGGAACCGTCAGCGACGCGGACTGCGCCGGACGCGGCAGCGAGCGAAGCGCGGCCCAGCCGACGCCGATCTGCCGTTGCGGCAGTTCACCGGAGAGCCACGACACCACGACCGCCACCTGGTCGGCGTCGCCCTCCTCACCCGCGCGGGCCAGCAGCTCGGCGATACGGGCCGTCTTCCCCAGCCGCGACGATGAGGCGCCGACCTCGGTGGACGCGGTGGCGACGTCGGATAACTGCACGCGTCCAGCCTGGCACGCCGGTCAGACATGTCCCATCACGGCCGTGATCGCGTCGGCTTCGGCGCGCAGCACCGTCGGCCGCTCCGGGCGGCCGGCGGCCAGATCCACCGCAACCGTCAGCACACTCGCATCTGGATTTCGGCGCGATGCGCACGCTCGCGGCGGCGCGAGAGTGCGGGAAATGGCGAAAATGTGCGGCGTGTCGTGAACAAACACGCACGCTCGCGGCAGAAAACTAAGCGACCTGGAAGTCAACGCTGTGCCAGCCGGTGGCGCCGTCGGGAATGGGGTCGGCGAGGTCGGCGGTCTGCACCGCGCCGGTGTTGTCGGTGGCCCGCACCGTGATGGTGTGCCGTCCCGGCTGGGTGGCCTGCCATGGGAAGCTCCACAGTCGCCAGGTGTCGTTGGAGTAGGCGGCGCCGAGGTCGGCGCGCTGCCAGTCGCCCTGCCCGTCGGGCCCGTCGATGCGCACCTCGACGTTGCGCACTCCGCGGATCTGTGCCCACGCGACGCCGCCGAACGTCACCGGCCCCCGGGGCACGTCCTGACCGCTGCGCGGCACGTCGATGCGGGACTCGGTCTTGATCGGGCCGCGCGGGGACCACCCCAGCCGCGTCCAGTAGGCCTCGACGCGGTCGAAGCGCGTGACTTCGAGGTCGACGACCCATTTCGTTGCCGACACATACCCGTACAACCCCGGCACGACAAGGCGGGCGGGATAGCCGTGGTTGGTCGGCAGCGGTTCGCCGTTCATGCCGACGGCCAGCAGCGCGCCGCGGCCGTCGGTGAGCGCTTCGACGGGAGTGCCCGCGGTGAACCCGTCGATCGACATGGACAGCACCATGTCGGCATCGGGGTGAACCCCGGCTTCTGCCAACAGATCTCGCACGCGATAGCCCGTCCACGCGGCGTTGCCGATGAGATCGCCGCCGACCGGGTTCGACACGCATGTGAGCGTCACCAGCTTCTCGACCACATCGAAGCGGTCGAGATCGTCGAAGCGCAAGGTGATTTCGCGGTCGACCATGCCGTGGATGCGTAGCTGCCAGTTCTCCCGGCTCAACTGCGGCACGCTCAGCGCGGTGTCGATCCGGTAGAAGTCGGCGTTGCTGGTGACGAACGACGGCAGCGCAACGCCTTTCGGCTGCACCGCCGACGGTACCGGGGGAGCGGCGACGTCGATCGGCGGCAGCGCGAAGGCGTCGCGGTCGCCCGACACCGAGGTGGTCAGGCGCGAGAGCACCACGCCGCCCACACCGGCCAGCGCACCGGCCCCGAGGAAGCCCAGCGTGATCAGCGACAGTCGTCGGCCGGGGTCCGGTCCGTCGTCGACGTGCGCTGCGCCCGCGTTCGCAGCGTCGGTGAACCGCCCCGAGGTCAGCAGTCGCAGCACCGTGACGCCGCACACGGTGCCCACCACCGTCGGCAGGATTTCAACGAAGGTCGCCCCCGGGCGGGAGAGGACCGCCGCGCAGCCCACGACACCGGCCCCGACAATTGCGGCGCTACCGATCGGAACTCGCCGCGTCTCCAGCGCTGCGGTGGCGGCGGCCACGACGGCGATCACCGCGAGCACGAGCATCGACAGCACGAGTTTGTCGGCCATGCCGAACGTCTGGATGGCCCACTCCTTGACCGGGCCCGGGGTCCTGTCGATGACCGCCGATCCCACCGCGGTGCGGGAGTCGGCCCGCGGTCCGACCACAACCGCGAGGAGTTGGGTCACGCCCAGCGCGACGGCCGCCGCGGCGATTCCGCCCATCGCCTTCGTGCTGCGCGACGTCATGCCGCTCAAAGTACTCACGTTGGCGACCCGAAGGGCTTACCGAACGATGACGTCAGCTAGGTTGCTTTACGAATCGAGCTCTTTTTGGAAAGGGGAGACCCAGGTGGAGATTTCTGGCAAGAAGGCCATCATCGTCGGCGGAGCCTCCGGCTTCGGCAAGGCGACGGCCGAGTTGCTGGCTCAACGCGGCGCTGACGTGGCGGTTCTGGACCGTCCGCAGTCGAAGGGCAAGGAAGTTGCCGACGCGATCGGCGGCTCCTTCTTCGAGGTGGACGTCACCGACTTCGAGGGCACGGAGAAGGTGCTGCAGCAGGCGATCGACAAGCTCGGCGCGCTGCACATCATCGTGACGACCGCCGGCGGCGGCGCCGCCGAGCGCACCGTCAAGAAGGACGGCCCGCACAGCCTCGACACGTTCCGCAGGTGCATCGACCTCAACCTGATCGGCACGTTCAACATCAGCCGGTTGGCCGGTTGGCAGATGAGCCAGCAGGACCTTGTCGACGACGAGCAGGAGGAGCGCGGCGTCATCATCAACACCGCGTCGATCGCCGCGTTCGAGGGCCAGATCGGGCAGGTCGCCTACACCGCGTCGAAGGCCGCCATCGCCGGGATGTGCCTGACCATGGCCCGCGACATGGGCAGCCTGGGCATCCGGGCGCTGGCGATCGCGCCGAGCCTGTTCGCCACCGGGCTGACCGAGGGCATCCCCGACGAGTTCGCCAAGGCGCTGACCAAGGACGCGGCTTTCCCCAAGCGGCTCGGCAAGCCCGAGGAGTACGCGAAGCTGGTCGCCGCGATCGTCGAGAACCCGATGCTCAACGGCCAGTGCCTGCGCCTGGACGCCGGCCAGCGCTTCGCCCCCAAGTAAATCGTGTGATTTCGGTGCGCTACTGATCGCTCAGCGACCGGTAGCGCACCGAAATCGCCGATAGGGTGAGCGCGTGGCGACGTTCGCCGATCACCTCATCGACACCTTGAGGCTCAGCGGTGTGCGCCGCGTCTACGGCCTGCCGGGCGACAGCCTCAACGGTTTCACCGATGCGATCCGCCGCTCGGGTGAGATCAGCTGGGAGCACGTCCGCCACGAGGAGACCGCCGCATTCGCCGCGGCCGCCGACGCGGCGATCACCGGCACGCTCTCGGTCTGCGCGGGTAGCTGCGGGCCGGGCAACCTGCACCTGATCAACGGCCTGTTCGACGCCCACCGCAGCCGCGTGCCTGTCCTCGCGATCGCCGCGCACATCCCGCGTACCGAGATCGGATCGGACTACTTCCAGGAGACGCACCCGCAAGACCTGTTCCGCGAGTGCAGCGTCTACTGCGAGCTCGTCAGCACGCCGGAGATGGCGCCGCGCATCGTCGAGATGGCGATGCGCGCCGCGGTCGAGGAGAACGGCGTCGCGGTGGTCGTGATCCCCGGCGAGATCTTCGGCCACCGCGCCGACGCGTCGAGCTGGAACACGCGTGCCGTGCGGCCGGCCCGGTCCATCGTGCGTCCCGACGACGAGTCGCTGCGCCAGGCGGCGGCGATTCTCAACGACGCGCGCGCCGTCACCATCCTCGGCGGGGCGGGTGTCGCCGGCGCCCACGACGCGCTCATCCAGGCCGCGGACACGCTCAACGCACCGGTGGTGCACGCGCTGCGCGGCAAGGAGTTCATCGAATACGACAACCCCTTCGACGTCGGTATGACCGGCCTGCTCGGTTTCGCGTCCGGCTACAAGGCCATCAAGGAGGCCGACGTTCTGCTGATGCTGGGTACCGACTTTCCGTACCCGCAGTTCTATCCCCACAACGCGAAGGTCATCCAGGTCGACATCCGCGGCCGCCACCTCGGCCGCCGCGTGCCGATCGACCTTGGCCTAGTCGGCACCGTCGCCGACACCCTCGACGCGCTGCAACCGTTGTTGCACAACAAAACCGACCGCGACCACCTCGACCGGTCGCTCAAGCACTACCGCAAGACCCGCCGGCGCTTGGACGAACTGGCCGTCAACGACCGCGACCGCTCACCTATCCGCCCGGAATACGTTGCGGGGCTTGTCGATCGGCTGTCCGCCGACGATGCGGTGTTCACCGTCGACGTCGGTTCGCCGGTGGTGTGGGCGGCGCGCTACCTGACGATGAACGGCCGCCGCCGGCTCATCGGGTCGTTCAACCACGGCACGATGGCGTGCGCGCTGCCGCTGGCCATCGGCGCGCAGACCATCAACCGCGACCGCCAGATCGTCGTGCTCGCCGGCGACGGCGGGCTGACGATGCTCTTCGGCGAACTCGTCACGTTGATCCAGAACAGGCTGCCGGTCAAGCTGGTGGTGTTCAACAACTCGTCGCTGAACTTCGTCGAACTGGAAATGAAGGCGGCCGGGATCGTCAACTTCGGCACCGATCTGGTCAACCCCGACTTCGCCGCCGTCGCAACGGCGATGGGCATCTTCGGTCGACGCGTGGAGCAGCCGGCGGATCTGGAGAAGGCCCTGACGGACGCGCTCGCCCACGACGGGCCTGCGCTCGTGGATGTGGTGACCGCACGCCAGGAACTGTCGATACCGCCGACGATCACCGCCGAGCAGGCAAAGGGTTTCTCGCTGTACGCGATCCGGACCATCCTCGCGGGCCGGGCAGACGAGTTGCTGGACCTGGTGACCACCAACGTCGCCCGTCGCATCCTGGACTGAACGCGCAGATTCTAGACGAAGGTTGACTCCGGTGCAGCAGCACGCATTCGACCTGACACGATGACACCATGCCCGACGACGCGCATCACCTCCCGACACTGAGTAAGGACCACCAGGCCGCGCTGCAGCAATGGGTGCGCGCGCAAGGCCTGGGGACCACGGTCAGCGACGTCGAACCGCTGACCGGCGGGACGCAGAACATCGTGGTGCGCCTGCGGATCGACGACCGATCCATGGTGTTGCGTCGACCGCCCGTGCATCCGCGGCCGACGAGCGACAAGACGATGCTGCGCGAGATCGCGGCGTTGCGAACGCTGGCGGGCACACCGGTTCCGCATCCTGGATTCATCGCCGGCTGCGAGGATCTCAGCGTTCTCGGCGTGGTCTTCTACCTGATGGAAGAGATCGACGGGTTCAACCCCGGCGACGACATGGCCGAGGCGTACGTGCGCGATCCGGCGATGCGTCATCAGGTCGGGCTGTCGTACGCGGCGAGCCTGGCCGACCTCGGACAGGTCGAGTGGGAAGGCAGTCCGCTCGCCGAACTCAAACGTCCCGGCTCCTTTTTGGAGCGTCAGGTTCCACAGTTTCTCCGTCTGCTCGAGAGCTACCGGCATGACCGATACGACCCCGCATCGCTGGGCGTGACGGAACTCGCCGAGTGGTTGGCGTCGAACCTGCCTCAGGAGGGCAAGCCCGGTGTCCTGCACGGCGACCCGCATCTGAGCAACGTGCTGCTGCGCCGCGACAAACCCGAGGTGGCGGCGTTCGTCGACTGGGAGATGTGCACGATCGGCGACCCGCTGCTCGACCTGGGTTGGATGCTGATCTGCTGGCCGCTGGAGACCAATACGATCACCGCGGGTTCCGAGCTCGCTGCGCTCGGCGGGCTCGCCAGCCGCCGCGAGCTACTCGACGCCTATCTGGCCGCAGGTGGTCGCGAAACCTCAAGCCTCGATTGGTATATCGCGATGGCGTGCTTCAAGCTCGGCATCGTCATCGAGGGCACCTGGTCACGCTTCCTGATCGGGCAGGCCAGCCGCGACGCGGGGGAGCGGTTGCACGCCAACGCTCAGAACCTCATCGACCTCGGCACCCGGGTGAGCAGGGGCGACAGCCCCTTCCAGCTCTAGGCGTAGGTGTCGACGGCGAGCTTGACGGCCAGCGCCACTCCTGCCGCCCCGATCGCCACGCGCAGCGGTCCTGACGGTGCATGCCGCACGACGACGGGGCCCAGTCGCGAGCCGATCAGGCAGCCGGCGCCCAGCACCAGCATCGCTCCCCACTGCACGGGCGCCAGTACAGCGAAGACGGTGGCGGCCACGAGGTTCGCCACGCCCAGGATCACGTTCTTGCCCGCATTGGCTTCGGCGAGCGAGGCATGGCCGGTGCGCAGGAGCAGAGCGAGGAGCAGCACACCCGCCGCCGCCCCGAAATAGCCGCCGTAGACGCAGATCAGCAGGACCGCGGCGGTCTCGACGATTAGTGCCGCGCGACGGCGACCCGGGCTCTGACCGTCGTCGGGAGCCTTGCGCGGCAACAGGATCGCGACCGAGGCGACACCGAGAAGGATCGGCACCGACCTTTCGAAACCCTCGGCGGGCGTGGTGAGCAGCAGCACGGCGCCGGCCACGCCGCCGAGCACCGCGACCGGGACGGTGCGGCGGATCCAGCGGCCTTGGCCTGCGAGTTCGGGGCGGGAGCCCAGCACCGATCCGATGCCGTTGAACACCAGCGCCACGGTGTTGGTCACGTTGGCCGTCACCGGAGGCAGGCCGAAGAGCAGCAGCGCGGGATAGGTGGCCACCGATGCGAGCCCTGCGATGCTCCCGGTGAGCCCGCCGAGAACGCCGGCGGCGAACAACAGGGCCCACGTCATCGGGCCTCACGTTACGGCCAGCGTGTGCCGATCGAAGACTCGAGGCGTTGTGGGATACGTCGCTCAGCAGGCGTTGCTGTGCTCGCCGCCCGGGCGCCCGATGCGCCGATGCGCAGTGAGCAGCAGGTGGTCGGCCCGCTGGCGAACCTCCTCGGGGACCTTCACATCGCCGGTGGCGTCGTCGACGAACTGCGCTGCCAGCAGGCGCAGTTTCGTGTTGGTCTCCTGCGACCGCCACACCAGGATGTCGAAGGCCCGGTCGGCGGAGATGCCGTAGATCATCATCAGCACGCCCTTGGCCTGTTCGATGATCGCGCGGTGCTCGGTGAAGTCGGCGACGGCGGCGTCGACGGTGCCGCTGTCGTCGACGTCGCTCAGGTCCACGTAGAGGCCCTGGGTGCCGATGATCTCGCCGTCGTCGTCGCGCATCCGTTCCCCGATGACGAGGACGGGGTGGACGTTGCCGTGGGTGTCGACGATGCGGTGGCGGCTGCTGAACGGCCGGCCCTGACCCGTCACCGTCTCGATCAGCAATGCGACGCTGGCCGCGTCGTCGGGGTGCTTGTGCGACATCACCAGCGACGTGCTGGGCTGAGCCGCCCCTGGCGGGTAGCCGTGCATCTGAGCGACCGTGTCGGACCACTCCCAGCGGTCCTGCGCGCGGAAATAGCGGAACGAGCCCACGCGTTCGCCGACCGACGACAAGGCCGCGGCCGACGTCGCCGTCATGCGGCTGCCTCCGACTTCGTTTCGCAACTCATCCCCCCAGGTCATCGGGACACCAGAAGCAGGAACACACCCTTTCAGAACGTCGCTCCGGCGAACAGCCGGAACGCGAACGACCCTTGGACAGTTTGCGAAACGTTTTTCCTTTGCAGCCCGGTCGGCGGTTGTCTACAGTCGAACGCGTGCCGAGGCGACTCGTAGTAGCAACCCGCAGCGGGGTCTGATCCTGACCGACCCCTCGCTGTGGGTCGTCGCTACGTAGTCGGTCACTTCTCTTCCGAAGAAAAGACCGGCACATGACCATCTCGTTCGCAACAGAATCCGCTATCAGCGCAGCACCACCGGCGTTCGCGACCCATCTCGACGCCCCGGCGCCCCGTGATCTGCGCGAGGAGGCCGACGCGATGTCCTTCGAAACGTTCCTCGCTGAATATGCGCCCAGCTCGGGACCCTTGCGCCTCGGTAACTGGAGCTGCGTGGACGGCGACCGGCCGGCGACCCGGCTGGGTCCCCAGGCGCGCAATTATCAGGCGACGCTCGCCATCGGGGACCGCATCTGCACGGCGTCGGCCGCGGCGCCGGGTCCGGTGGCCGCGCTGACCTCGATGCTCTACGACCGCGGAATCTCGTTGGAGATGACCGCCTTTCACCAGATGCGCGCGGGACAACGCACCGCCACCTTCATCCAGGGCTCCGACGGTCTGCGCTCGGAGTGGGCGATGGGGCTATCCGAGGACGCAACGCAGTCGGCGTTGAGCGCGGTCATCGCATGCGCGAACCGGTTACTGGTCGCGTCCTGAAACCCAGCCGTCAGTGCAGCGGGCGCAGCACGATGTGCATGCCGTCCTTGGGCACCGGCATGCCGCCGTAATCCCATTCGGTCGTGTAGTCCGGGCGGGGCAGTTCGAGTCGGTACTTACGCAGCAGCCGGTGCAGGATCGTCTTGACCTCCAGCTGCCCGAACGTCATGCCGATGCACTTGTGCGCACCGCCGCCGAAGGGGCTGAACGCGTAGCGGTGCTGCTTGTGCTCGTTGCGCGGCTCGGTGAACCGCAACGGGTCGAACTTCATCGGGTCGGGGTAGAACTCCTCGAGACGGTGGTTCATCCCCGGGTACGCGATGACGTTGGTGCCCTTGGGCAGGTAGTAGCCGAGCAATTCGGTGTCGCGCACGGTTTGCCGCATCGCCCACTGCACGGGGGTGACCAGACGGATCGACTCGTTCATCACCAGATCCAGCGACTCGAGCTTTTCGAGGGACTCGATATCGGCCGGCCCGTCGCCGAGGCGATCGGACTCCTCGCGGCAGCGTTCCTGCCACTCGGGGTGCTTGGCCAGGTGGTAGATCATCGTCGTCGCCGTGGAGGTCGAGGTGTCATGCGCGGCCATCATCAGGAAGATCATGTGGTTGACGATGTCCTCGTCGGAGAACTTGTTGCCGTCCTCGTCCTCGGTGTGGCACAGCACCGTCAACAGATCCGAGCCGTCCTTGCCGCGGCGTTCCTTGACCCGCTCCTCGAAGTAGTCCTCGAGCAGCTTGCGGGCCTGCATGCCGCGCCACCAGGTGAACGGGCGCACGGGTTTACGGATGATGGCGTTGCCGGCGCGGGTCGTGGTGGTAAACGCCTGATTGACCTTGGTCACCAGTTCCTTGTCGGAGCCGGGCTCATGGCCCATGAACACCATCGAGGCGATGTCGAGGGTCAGCTCCTTCATCGCCGGGTACATCAGGAAACGCCCGTCGTTGACGACCCAGTCGTTGGCGATTACCTGGGAGACCACTTTGTCCACCTGCTCCTGGTAACCGACCAGGCGCGTGCGCACGAACGCCTCCTGCATGATGCGCCGGTGGAACATGTGCTCTTCGAAGTCGAGCAGCATCAATCCGCGATGGAAGAACGGCCCGATCACCGGAACCCAGCCCTGCTGGGAGAAGTCCTTGTTGCGGTTGGAGTAGACGGCCTGCGCCGCGTCGGGCCCGAGGGCCGCGACGGCGGGCAGCGCGGGCGAGTCGGCGTAGTACAGGGGGCCGTACTTGCGGTAGACGTGCAGCAGATAGTCGGGTCCGCCGCGGAACATCTCGATCATGTGTCCGATGATCGGCAGGCCGGCGTCGCCGATCACCGGCTTGAGATCGCTGCCGGCGGGCGGGATGGCCATCGGTTTCTGCGGGAAATCCGTGTTGAGCAGCTTGCGCTCCACGAGTCCCATGCCGGGGAAGTTGTTGAACGACGGGGTGAGCCGGCGCTTGGCCTGGTCGAGCAGATAGTCCGTCGTGCTGATCGTCGCGGTCATTCACAAGCTCCTGATGAAAATGAATGTGGCCGTTGTCACTCTCATCACCATCCTGGATGGCAGACTTGACGCATGTCAAGTTTTGTTCTGGCGCGTCGCGGTGCGAAGGTCTAGGGCGATGAGCGCCCAACCAGCATCGCAAACGCGTCGCAGCCGTGGTGACCGGCAGCGCGACGCGATCATCAACGCCGTGCGCGACCTGGTGCAGGAACAGCCGTTCGCCGATCTGTCCGTCAGTGCCATCAGCGAACGCGCCGGCGTCGCACGGTCGGGCTTCTACTTCTACTTCGACTCCAAATACGCCGTCCTCGCGGAGATCCTCGCCGGCGCCGGCGAGATGCTCGACAGCCTTACCCACCACTTCGCCCCCCGCGAGCCGGGGGAGACGCCGGAGGCGTTCGCCAAACGAATGGTGGGCAGTGCGGTTGCGGTGTACGCCAACGACGACCCAGTGCTCACGGCCTGCGCGGTGGCGCGCAACACCGACGCGAAGATCCGCGAGATGATGGACGACTTCTACGACGGCATCATCGACAAGCTGATTGCGCTGCTCGAGAGCGACGCCGACGCGCGCCCGATCTCCGACGATCTTCCCGCGCTGGTACGCACGCTGGCAGCGACGACAACGATGACGCTGACGCACGACAGCACCTTCGTCGGCCGCGGCATCGACCCCGGCCGTGCCGTCGACACCCTCGAGCGGCTGTGGGTGGCGGCGTTCTGGGGCCACATGAAGCCGTCCGACCAGCACGACGCCTAGGGTCAGTATCCTCACCGCCATGGCGCACACCGGGTTCGCGAACAAGCGTTGCTTCCTGACCGGGGCCGCCAGCGGCATCGGCCGCGCGACCGCGCTGAAACTGGCGGCCGAGGGCGCCGAACTCTATCTGACCGACCGCGACGCCGAGGGGCTGGAGAAAACGGTCGCCGACGCGCGCTCACTGGGCGCCGAAGTCGCCGAGTACCGAGCGCTCGACGTCTCCGACTACGACGCGGTGGTCGCGTTTGCCGACGACATCCACTCCCGCCACCCGGCGATGGACATCGTGATGAACATCGCGGGGGTGTCGGCGTGGGGCACCGTCTCCACGCTGACGCACCAGCACTGGAAGTCGATGGTCGACATCAACCTGATGGGACCGATCCACGTCATCGAGGCGTTCGTGCCCCGAATGGTCGCGGCCGGCACAGGCGGGCACATCGTCAACGTGTCGTCGGCCGCCGGGCTCGTCGCATTGCCCTGGCATGCGGCGTACAGCGCAAGCAAGTTCGGGCTGCGCGGCATGTCGGAGGTGTTGCGCTTCGATCTGGCTCGCCACCGGATCGGTGTGTCCGTGGTGGTTCCGGGTGCAGTGAAAACGCCTCTGGTGCAGACGGTTCAGATCGCCGGAGTCGACCGCGAAGACCCGCGGGTGAAGAAGTGGACCGACCGTTTCAGCGGTCACGCGGTCGCGCCCGAACATGTCGCCGAATGCATCCTCAAAGGCGTGCGGCGCAACCGCTTCCTCATCTACACCTCGCCCGACATTCGGGCGCTGTACCTGTTCAAGCGCACCTTGTGGTGGCCCTACAGCGTCGCGATGCGCCAGGCGAACGTGTTGTTCACCAAGGCGCTGCGGCCGGCGGCGCAACGAGGTTAGCGCTTACCCCAGTCCCACGGCGGCGCGGTGAGCATGCCAATGCCCTCGACCCGCGTCTCGCCGAGGTCCTTGTACAGCGGGATCTCCACCGCGGAGGCTCCGGCCTCGGCTGCATCTTCGATGGTGGCGGTGTCGAGATGCTCGAGCAGCGCCTTGGAGTGGGTGACGACGACGAGCTGAGTGGTGTCTGCCGCCGCGCGAATCAACGACGCCAGCGGGCCCACCAAATCCGGGTGCAGGGACGTCTCCGGTTCGTTGAGTACCATCAGCGATGGCGGTCGCGGGCTGAGCAGCGCGGCCGCCCACAACAAGAATCGCAGTGTGCCGTCCGATAATTCGGCGGCCCGCAACGGGCGCAGCATGCCGGGCTGATGCAGTTGGAGATCGAACAGGCCGTCGTGCACCGTGACCGAGACCGTCGCACCGTCGAAGGCGTCGGCGATGGCCCGCTGGAGGTCGTCGTGACCGGCCTCGATGATGGTCTGGATAGCGGCGGCCAGGTCGCTGCCGTCGTCGGAGAGCACGGGCGTGCGGGTGCCGACCGTGCGCTGCCGCGAAGGTGCGGCCGCGTCGACGCGAAAGCCGTCGTAGAACCGCCAATTGCGCAACCGGTCTCGGACCGCCGCAAGCTCCGGATGCGCACCGGGATGGGCGTATTCGGCGAGCACGCTACGGTAGGCCGGAAGCGCCTGTGTCACCTTGTCGAATCCCCGCCCGGACTCGGCGCTGGCTTCGACGTAGTCGCGGGTCCGGCGCACCAGGGTCGAGCTGTTGCGCATGACGGGGCCGACGAACACGGCTTCGCGTTTGATCTCCGGATCGAGGGCGAACAGCGAACCGTGGCCCGCCATCTGGGGTAGGCCGAGGTCGACGAGATAGCCGAAATCATCGGCTGCGAAACCCATTTCGAGGGATACCGGCCCGGTGCGCGCCGTGCCCTCGACGCGCCCGGTGCGACGGGCCCCGGCGAGCTGCTCGGGACCCGCCCACAGCACCGACTCGAGTCCGCCCTCGCGGGCCAGCGACCCGATCACCTCGCCGCGCCCGCAATCGGCCAGCAGCCGCAGTGCCCGGTACAGCGACGACTTACCCGTCCCGTTGGCACCGGTCACGACGGTGAGTTGGGCCAGTGGCAGCACGATTTCGCGCAGCGAGCGGTATCCGCGGATAGCGACGGTGTGCAACACCTCAGTAACCGCCTTCCGGCGGGGCGAGTTCGAGCCGCACGCCCAGCAGCCGGACCGGGCGGTCGAGTTCGAACTGGCCGAGTATCTCGAGGGCCGTCCGGGTGATGAGACCGGCGTCCATGGTCGGTTCGGGCAGCTTGCGGATCTTGGTTCTGGTGTAGAAGGTCTTCGTGCGGACCGTCACCGCGACGCGAATCGCGACGCGGTTCTGCGCGACGACGTCGGCGAGGGTCTGGTGCGCCAGATCGATGATGGCGGAGTTCATCTCGTCGCGTTCGGTGAGGTCGCGCGGAAAGGTGGTGACGTGACTGCGTGACCGCGGCACCCAGGGTTCGGCGCTGACGGTCGTGTCACCGCCGCCCTTGGCGAGTAGCAGGATCCACAGTCCCGTCGTCGGGCCGAAGGCCTCGGTGAGCGTGGTCGCGTCGGTGCGAGCGAGATCGGCGACGGTGTCGATGCCCATGGTCTGAAGCTTTTTCGTCGTCTTCGGGCCGATTCCCCACAGGGCGTCGACGCCGCGGTCGCCCATCACCGCCATCCAGTTCTCGTCGGTGAGTTGGTAGACGCCCGAGCCGGATTCGCGGCTCGGCTTGCCGAAGCCGGTCGCGACCTTGGCTCGCTGCTTGTTGTCGCTGATGCCGACCGAACACGACAAGCTCGTCTCGGCGGCGATCACCTCGCGGATTCGCTGGGCGAACTCGAACGGGCTCTGCGAGTCGTCGAGCTCGGCCCCGACGTAGGCCTCGTCCCAGCCCCACACTTCCACGGGATGTCCGAAGTCCCGCAGCAGGCCCATGACCTCCGCGGAGGCCTCGTCGTAGGCGTCGGTGTCCAGCGGCAGGAACATGGCATCCGGACACTTGCGCACTGCGGTGCGCAACGGCATGCCGGCTCGCACGCCGTGGGCGCGGGCCCGATACGACGCACACGTGACGACCTTGCGGGGTTCGTTCGGGTCACCGTTGCCGCCGACGATGATCGGCAGGCCGGCCAGTTCCGGGTTGCGACGGATTTCGACGGCGGCCTGGAACTGGTCGAGATCCACGTGCAGGATCCAGCGTTTCATCGGGTCCGTCTGCTCTTCGCTAATGCCCACACAGCTTGCGCGCCACCGCGTCCCATGCATCGCCGAGCGACTCCAGCGTCGCCCCACGCTCGGTGAGTTGGTGCTGCACATAGTCCGCGTCGAGCAGCGCCAGCAGCGCGGCGGCCTGCGCGTCGAGGTCACCCGTCGTACCCGCGGCCTCCAACAGCACCCACACGTGGCGATGGTGCAGACGCGCCGGCGCGTTGAACCGTGTCTGCGGGTCCCTGTTGGCATCCGACAGCAGCGCGTGATGTTTGTGGACGAATGCCAATCGGTCCCGCCCGTAGGCCAGCAGACGGTCGAGCGGGGGAGCGCCGGGGCCGAGGGGCGGGGGACCGAACAGGATCGCTTCCTGATGCGCTTTCTCGTCCTCGTCGAGGAGCACGATCATCAGTCCCGCGCGACTGCCGAAGCGGCGGAACAGCGTGCCCTTGCCGACGCCGGCCGCCGTGGCGATGTCGTCGGTGGTGACCGAGTCGGCGCCGCGTTCGGCGATCAGGCGGCGCGCCGCGTCGAGAAGTAGGGTCCGGTTGCGGGCGGCGTCGCCGCGCTCGTGGGGAGTTTCGTCGGTGACCGACAACTCGTTGATGGGACGAGGTGCGGCCATGTCAGCAGTTTAGTTCAGACGGAATTATTCGGACTGTGGTCCGGTTCTGTCGTGCGAGGATCTTCACCGATGACGAAGGGATGAGAACAACGATGTCGGACACCTCGAGCGTCACCTCGAACGTCAATGTTCTGGTGCTGCTGGGCAGCCTCCGGGCAGCGTCGATCAACCGGCAACTGGTCGAGCTTGCGCTCGAAACCGCACCGGATGGCGTGCATCTGGAGTTTTTCGACCGGCTGGGCGAGCTGCCGTTCTACAACGAGGACATCGACAACGAGGACGTTGCCGAACCGGTGGTGGCGTTGCGCCGGTCCGCGGCCGATGCGGATGCCGCGCTGATCGTCACCCCCGAGTACAACGGCAGCATCCCGGGCGTGCTCAAGAATGCGATCGATTGGCTGTCGCGGCCCTACGGCAACAGCGCACTCAAGGACAAGCCGTTTGCCGTTGTCGGCGCGGCGCTCGGGCGGTACGGCGGCCAGTGGGCGCATGACGACACGCGCAAAAGCCTCGGTATCGCGGGACCGCGGGTCATCGAGGACCTCGCGTTGTCGGTGCCGAGCAAGACGTTCGACGGCAAGCACCCGCGAGAGAACGCCGAGGTCGCCGCGAGCCTGCGCGACGTCATCGGAAAGCTGGCGGCCGAGGTCGGCTGAATACCAGCGCAGCGGGCTGATGTGCGGTCGGATCTCTGGCCGACGGCTTTGCTGTGCGCTTTGGGCGCTCGGCGCTGTCGTCGGTGTGGTCTGCGAAATCTGGTGCCCCTCGCGCGACACGCCGCGAGTGTGACGTGCGACACGCCGACGGGCGTCGCGGTGAAAAGCTTACGACCTGGGAATTCCAAAATTGTTATTCAGAACATCTGGTATTCCTTCGCAATGTCAGACACTAGGTGTAGTGTTTCGAACACCGACAGGCCCCACGGTTCCCCCGCCTTCCGAGGGTCGGCCGGAGCCCCCGATCCTGGTTGTCTGGGCGTCACAGACACACCGCCGGTGGCCCCGGACGGCAGGAATTTCCAGGGTCTCCGGGCTGCTGAAATTCGATGAATCTCGGCGAGATGAAGTGTCCGACCAGTTGCCAGTCCCCTCGTTCGCATAGGAGCCGTACCCCGATGACTCAGCACTCGATCACCGTGTACACCAAGCCCGCTTGCGTCCAGTGCAACGCCACCTACAAGGCGTTGGACAAGCAGGGCCTCGCCTACGAGACCGTCGACATCAGCCTCGACAGCGAAGCTCGCGATTACGTGATGGCACTCGGTTACCTGCAGGCCCCGGTCGTCGTGGTCGGCAACGAGCACTGGTCGGGCTTCCGGCCTGACCGCATCAAGGCGCTCGGAGCGGTCGCGGCGACGGCTTAGGGGTACTCGGACGGGCAGAAAGGAGGTAGTCGTGAGCAACCTCGTCTACTTCTCCAGCGTCTCGGAGAACACCCATCGTTTCGTCCAGAAGCTGGGACTGCCCGCGATCCGGATTCCGCTGCACGGGCGAATCGAGGTCGACGAGCCCTACGTGTTGGTGCTGCCCACCTACGGCGGTGGGCGGGCAACACCGGACATCAACGACGGTGGCTATGTGCCCAAACAGGTCATCGCGTTTCTCAACAATGAACACAACCGGTCGTTGATCCGCGGCGTCATCGCCGCGGGCAACAACAACTTCGGCGCCGAGTTCGCCTACGCGGGCAATGTCGTGTCCCGCAAGTGCGGCGTTCCGTACCTGTATCGCTTCGAACTGATGGGAACCCCGGACGACGTCGATGCCGTCCGATCGGGTCTGGAAGAGTTTTGGAAGGACCAGACGTGTCACCAACCGTCACAGCTGCAGAGCCTGTAACGTCCGCGCCAGCCACGCTGCCCGGCGAGACGGATTACCACGCGCTCAACGCGATGCTGAATCTCTACGACGCCGACGGCAAGATTCAGTTCGATAAGGATGTGTTGGCCGCGCGCGAGTACTTCCTGCAGCACGTCAACCAGAACACGGTCTTCTTCCACAATCAGGACGAGAAGCTCGACTACCTGATCCAGAAGGAGTACTACGAGCGCGAGGTGCTCGACCAGTACTCGCGCAACTTCGTCAAGACGCTGCTGGACCGCGCGTACGCCAAGAAGTTCCGGTTCCCGACGTTCCTCGGCGCGTTCAAGTACTACACCTCCTACACGCTGAAAACCTTCGACGGGAAGCGGTACCTGGAGCGCTTCGAGGACCGCGTGGTGATGGTGGCACTCACGCTCGCCGCCGGTGACACCACGCTGGCCGAGAAGCTGGTCGACGAGATCATCGACGGCCGGTTCCAGCCGGCCACCCCTACCTTCCTCAACTCGGGCAAGAAGCAACGCGGCGAGCCGGTGTCCTGCTTCCTGCTGCGCATCGAGGACAACATGGAGTCGATCGGCCGCTCCATCAACTCCGCACTGCAGCTGTCCAAGCGCGGCGGCGGAGTCGCGTTGCTGCTGAGCAACATTCGTGAGCACGGCGCCCCGATCAAGAACATCGAGAACCAGAGCTCGGGCGTCATTCCCATCATGAAGCTGCTCGAGGACTCGTTCTCGTACGCCAACCAGCTCGGTGCTCGTCAGGGTGCCGGTGCGGTGTACCTGCACGCGCACCATCCCGACATCTACCGGTTCCTCGACACCAAGCGCGAGAACGCCGACGAGAAGATCCGGATCAAGACGCTGAGCTTGGGCGTTGTGATCCCGGACATCACGTTCGAGCTGGCCAAGAAGAACGAGGACATGTACCTGTTCTCGCCGTACGACGTCGAGCGCGTCTACGGCCTGCCTTTCGCCGACATCTCGGTGACCGAGAAGTACTACGAGATGGTCGACGACAGCCGGATCCGCAAGACGAAGATCAAGGCCCGCGAGTTCTTCCAGACGCTGGCCGAGTTGCAGTTCGAGTCGGGCTACCCGTACATCATGTTCGAGGACACGGTGAACCGGGCCAACCCGATCGACGGCAAGATCACCCACTCCAACCTGTGCTCGGAGATCCTTCAGGTCTCCACGCCGTCGGAGTTCAACGACGACCTGTCCTACAAGAAGATCGGCAAGGACATCTCCTGCAACCTGGGTTCGCTGAACATCGCCAAGGCGATGGACTCACCGGACTTCGCCCAGACCGTCGAGGTGGCCATCCGGGCGCTGACCGCGGTGAGCGATCAGACGAGCATCACCTCGGTGCCGTCGATCGAGCAGGGTAACAACGACTCTCACGCGATCGGCCTCGGGCAGATGAACCTGCACGGGTATCTGGCGCGTGAGCGGATCTTCTACGGGTCCGAAGAGGGCATCGATTTCACCAACATCTACTTCTACACGGTGCTCTATCACGCGCTGCGGGCGTCGAATCGCATTGCGATCGAGCGGGGTACGGCGTTCAAGGGTTTTGAGAAGTCCAAGTACGCCACCGGCGAGTTCTTCGACAAGTACACCGAGCAGGTGTGGGAGCCCAAGACCGACAAGGTCCGTGCGCTCTTCGCCGATGCCGACATCCGGATTCCCGATCAGGAGGACTGGAAGCGGCTGAAGGAGTCGGTGCAGCAGCACGGCATCTACAACCAGAATCTGCAGGCGGTGCCGCCGACGGGCTCGATCAGCTACATCAACCACTCGACCAGCTCGATCCACCCGATTGCCAGCAAGGTCGAGATCCGCAAGGAAGGCAAGATCGGTCGCGTCTACTACCCGGCGCCCTATATGACCAACGACAACCTGGAGTACTTCCAGGATGCCTACGAGATCGGCTACGAGAAGGTCATCGACACCTACGCCGCGGCCACCCAGCACGTGGACCAGGGCTTGAGCCTGACCTTGTTCTTCAAGGACACGGCCACCACGCGCGATGTGAACAAGGCGCAGATCTACGCCTGGCGCAAGGGCATCAAGACGCTGTACTACATCCGGTTGCGCCAAATGGCTTTGGAGGGAACCGAAGTCGAGGGCTGCGTGTCCTGCATGCTGTAGGACCGCCACGCCGAGTGTCGGCTGATCCGACACTCGGCGGGCACCGCTGATATAGCTCGAGTTAGTCCTTCTCAAATGCCTCCGGAGGTGTCAGGAAGGGATCTGTAACTGATTCCTTT
>NZ_LZMD01000106.1 GCF_001668575.1 Mycobacterium sp. 1164985.4 | reverse complement strand
CTGCTAACCTCTGAAAGTCGGTTGGTGTTGCGACGTTGACTAGAACCCAACCCGGAACTACCTGCTCAATTTTCGACTGGAACCGACAGAGCGGAAGCCCTGGAGGACAGCTACACCTATTCTCGGGGTGCGCGTATCCGAGGGATGACTGTAAACCCGGTTGCATCGGCCATCCAGTTCGTTATTGTCGGCGCGATCGCGGGGGCGACGAGGGCGCGTCTGATCCAGTATGGCTTCTTGGGAGCCTCGGTAGGGCTTTCCATATCCATCATCGGTGTGCACAGCTACCTGGAAGGATTGCTGCAGCCAGCGAGAGCCGCCCTTATCGGTGACACCGGGATCGGCGACTACCTGCCGCGCTCTCGCCCGACTTTTGCGTTCTGGTCAAACCTGGCCGTGGTTGCGACTGCGTTTTCGTTTGCGCTGTCAGGTGCGATGTTGGCGCTGGTCCTGGGTCGAGCCGATGTACCCCCTGTGATCGCCGTTGTGATCGGGTTAGCCTTGACGTTTGGTTTGGCCGTGCCCATCACTGTTGCAGTCGGGCTTTCACCGTCTCTGCAGCCCATCCGCGAACTCGCTAACGCGACGGAACGGGTGGCAGCTGGCGACTTCAGCCAGCGTCTGCCGGTTGTTCAGGACGATGACCTCGGTGCGCTGGCCGCGTCGTTCAATCGAATGCAGGAGGGTTTGGCTGAGCGGCAACGACTTCAGGCGGCGTTCGGCACCTACGTCGACCCCGTCCTCGCGACGAAGCTCCTCGAACAGGGCGACGATGTTTTCACCGGCGAGCGTCGCGAAGTGACGGTGATGTTCGTCGACATCCGCGACTTCACCCCATTCGCCGAAACCAACCCTGCCGAGGATGTGGTCGCCCGACTCAACGCTCTGTTTGAGATCGTGGTGCCCGCTGTCGTCGACGCGGGTGGGCACGTGAACAAGTTCCTCGGCGACGGAGCACTGGCAGTCTTCGGCGCTCCCAACGACCTCGCCGATCATGCCGATGCGGCGCTCAACGCTGCCTTGTTGATCCAGCGTCTGGTCGCCGAGCGTTTCGGTGGCGAGCTTCGGATCGGCATCGGCATCAACACCGGCATGGTGATCGCCGGGACCATCGGCGGGGGGAGCAAGCTGGAGTTCACATTGATCGGCGACACCGTCAACGTCGCCGCCCGCGTCGAGCAGCTCACCAAGACCACCGGCGACGCGATCCTTATCACCGAGCAGTCAGTAAATGCTCTTTCCTTTCGACAATTCGGACTGATTGATCGGGGATCGCATGCGCTGAAAGGTAAGTCAGCCGCCATACAGGTCTTCGGTCTCTGACCTAAGCCCATCGGGAGGTCGCGAACAACCTCCTACCTGCGGATCTCCCGTGGCATCCTGTTTGGGATTGATAAGGGGGACGCGGTGGCTCTGAAGGATAAGGTGCCTGCAGATCTGGTCGGCGGAGACGTCGAGGAAGGTTACGGCAAGGTCGCTGACGCCTTCCGCCGAAATCTGTGCAGCGGTCGGGAGATAGGGGCCGCTGTCGCGGTCTATCGCGAGGGCCGCAAGGTGGTCGATCTATGGGGCGGCTACCGCAACGGAATCACGCAATCGCCATGGGAGCACGACACCGTCGTCATCGTGTTCTCGACCACGAAAGGTGTGGCCGCGCTGGCGGTGGCGCTGGCCGTTTCTCGTGGCTACTTGTCGTATGACGCGCTTGTGGCTGATTACTGGCCCGAGTTCGCGCAGAGCGGCAAGGACTCGGTCACGGTGCGCCAACTACTCTCCTATCAAGCGGGACTGGCGGTGATCGACGCGCCTTTAACGCTCGGTGACTTCACTGACCCGGAGAAGATAACCGCGATACTCGCGGCGCAGGCCCCCGCGTGGCCACCAGGGACTCGACAGGGCTACCACCCGTGGGGCCTAGGCCCGTACCTCAGTGAACTGATCCGTCGTACAGATCCTGGAGGAAGGACGTTGGGTCGGTTCTTCGCCGAGGAAATCGCCGCACCGTTGAAGTTGGATTTCTACATCGGGCTACCAGCCTCACTGGACCGCGACCGCGTGGCGCACTTGCACGGATGGTCGGCGACCCGGATGTTGTTTCATCTGCACACGCTTCCACCGCGCTTTGCAATTGCGATGACGAATCCTCGCAGCCTCACAGCGCGGGCCAGTATGCCGCCCGGCGTCAAACGGTTCGACGATTTCAACCGCGAAGAGGTGCGGGTAGTTGAGATGCCCGCAGGAAACGGCCACGGAACGGCGCGCTCAATCGCACAGTTGTACGGCGACGCCGCCACCGGTGGTTCAAAAATCGGTTTGTCATCAGGCAGTCTTCACGCGCTGCAGCAACCGCCGGTTCCACCGACAGGTGGACTGCGCGACAGGCTTTTACACGTGGACACATCATGGTCTCTAGGCTTCTTGAAGCCCGCTCCAATATCCGTCTTCGGCTCCACCGACCACGCATTCGGTACAGCTGGTGCGGGCGGGTCTTTTGGATTCGCCGACCCAGAGACCGGCACCGGCTTCGCGTACGTGACGAATAAGGTGGGTTTCCACCTGATCAGCGACCCACGCGAACTTGCCCTCCGGCAGGCGCTGTTTCGAGATGTGATCGGCAGTAGAACTCAGACCTAGCACTGCTCGACCTACCGCCAATTAGGAGATGGGGCAGCCGACCACGCTCCGCATCCGCCCTACGAGATCACGACGAGGAGGTGCCATTCGCCGGGCACACCCTTGAGCGCGTGCGCGCCCCGGTCTTCGAACTGCAGCCCCGACCCAATCACCAGGTCGCGCAGCGTGCTTGACACCAGCACGTCATTCGGACCTGCCAGAGCACTTATACGCGCCCCGATATGCACTGCGATCCCACCGATGTCATCGCCTCGGACCTCGACTTCACCGGTGTGCAACCCAGCACGCACCTCGATGCCGAGCGCCTGCACCGCGTCACGGATTGCCATTGCGCAGCGGATCGCCCGCTGTGGGCCATCGAACATCGCCAGGAAGCCGTCCCCCGATGTGTTCACCTCACGGCCCCGGAAGCGCGACAACTGGGATCGGACGACAGCGTCATGCGCATCAAGCAGAGCATGCCAGCCCCGGTCACCCATCTCCGCGGCGCGACGTGTTGATTCCACGATGTCGGTGAACAACACCGTGGCAAGAACTCGGTCATCAGCCACGTCAGCCTGCTGGCCGGTGAGGAACTCCGCGATCGCCTGGAAGGACGCACGCCATCCCGGTTCCACGAAGTGGTACACGTTCCGGCCCGGCAGCTCAACATACTTCGCGCCCTCGATGTGCTCAGCGAGATACCGGCCCTGCGCGGGCGGGATGAATGGGTCATCGACGTGCTGGACGACGAGGGTCGGCACGCGGACGGTCGGAAGAACCGCCCGCACATCCACTTGCGTCCCCAGGTAATACATGAGCGATAGGGCCTTCGGGCTGAGTGCCACACGTTCCATTCGCGCCCAGGATGCCCGGATCTCCTCGTTCCACGGCATGTCCGGACTTTGCGCAAGCTGTATCTGTCCTGTGCCCCAAACGCTGACGAGGCCAGCGAGGAAGTCTGCGGGATCGATGGGGCCGTTAGGAAGCTCAGCCGACGGATCTGCGTAACCTTCAAGCGCGATGAGCGCGCTGGTGCGCGCCGGATATGTCGCTGCGAACAGCGCCCCCGTCGCAAACGCGGAGTTCGACGCGACGACAACCGCTTCGCGACTTCCGAGATCGTCGAGCACGGCAGTGATGCTGTCAGCCCACTGCTCCAACGTCGGCAGCGCGCCCGGCTCCACGGGATCAGAAACTCCACTGCCCGGCTGGTCGAAAATGATGAACCGACCCAGCGATGTCATCGCATCGACCCAACCCTGAGTTGATGGCAGCTCAGGAAAATGCTCGCAGCACGTAAACCAGTTCGGGACGAACACGATGTCGCGCTCACCTTCGGCGGACGCACGGTAGGCGACGCGCAAGTCCCCGTTCAGCGCATACCGCGTCTCGGAGAACACGGCGGAAGTGTAGGCCGAGAAGTGGGTCGCGCAATGCGGATCGGCGGCGTATATGCTGCTCACGCGCGTTTCCCTAAAGTGGTTTTCGGTCGGTCGGTAATAACCTGCTGTAGAAGTTCTGACCCTTCACCGTCGGGACCCCATTTGGTATCCCGGAAATTGTTCGGGGCACCAGTCCGTGGGCACAAGTAGGTGCCTATCGACTGCGAATCGAAAAAGCGCAGTCCGCGTGGTGGCTGTCCCGATAATCTGTGATGCGCATAGCCCGCGTCAGGAGGCTTGAGATGTCTTCTTCCACACCAGTTCCGGATGCCGAGGGAGGCCAGAACCCACAGAACGGGCCGTTGTATGTACCGGCTGGTACAGGCATTACCAAATGGTCGTCGGGTGACGTGAACACGATCAAGGCGAGCGCAGCGACGACAAATGGGTCATTCGGGTTCGTCGAGGCCTCCGTGCCCCCCGGCGGGGGCCCAGTCGCCCATGTCCATCGACGCTCGGACGAGGCCTTCTACCTTGTACACGGCGAGCTAGAACTCCTTGCTGGGGACCGCATCTTCACGGCGCGATCTGGGGACTTCATATTTGTGCCCCGTGGCACCCGGCACCGTTTCAGGAATACAGGTCTGCACACCGCGAAGCTGCTAACTATGTTCTGCCCGGGCGGCGCTGAGGAAATGTTCACCAAGTGTGGCGATGAGCCCGAACCCGGGGTGGCCCCGCCTCTGTGGAACTTGAATCGCCTCCGACAGGCGAGGGAAGTTATCGGTCGGCATGACATCGATTTCAAGGCAGTTCCAGAGCCGCCGTCGTCTACGACGTAAGTTATAGGCCCCACGGGTGGGGACCTCGACGCGTTGTCGCCTGCGTCCGTGTCTCGAAAACGAATAGAGAAGGATTGTGGGCAAAATGTGGACAGGAAGCCTCGGGCACTAGTTTCGAGTGAGCCTGAGATCGCCTGTCAGCCCGGTGATGGCCATATAGAAATTAGCCTCTGAGCTAGCCTTTTAGAAGTCCCAGTCCTCGTCTTCGGTGACGACGGCCTTGCCTATCACGTAACTCGACCCCGAGCCAGAGAAGAAGTCGTGGTTCTCGTCGGCGTTGGGCGACAGTGCCGACAGGATCGCCGGGTTGACGTCGGTCTCGTCGCGCGGGAACAGCGCCTCGTAGCCCAGGTTCATCAGCGCCTTGTTGGCGTTGTACCGCAGGAACTTCTTGACGTCCTCGGTCAGCCCGACGCCGTCATACAGATCCTGGGTGTACTCCACCTCGTTGTCATATAGCTCGAAGAGTAACTCGTAGGTGTAGTCCTTGAGCTCGGTCTGCCTGGCCGCGTCCTCGAGCGCCAACCCGCGCTGGAACTTGTAGCCGATGTAGTAGCCGTGCACGGCCTCGTCGCGAATGATCAGCCGGATCATGTCGGCGGTGTTGGTCAGCTTGGCCCGGCTGCTCCAATACATCGGCAGGTAGAAGCCGGAGTAGAACAGGAAGCTCTCCAGCAGCGTCGAGGCCACCTTGCGCTTGAGCGGCTCGTCGCCCTTGTAGTACTGCATGACGATCTCGGCCTTGCGCTGCAGGTTGGGGTTCTCCTCCGACCAGCGGAAGGCGTCGTCGATCTCGGCGGTCGAGCACAGCGTCGAGAAGATGTTGCTGTAGCTGCGCGCGTGGACCGACTCCATGAACGCGATGTTGGTGTAGACCGCTTCCTCGTGCGGCGTCAGCGCATCCGGGATCAGGCTGACCGCGCCGACGGTGCCCTGGATCGTGTCGAGCAACGTGAGGCCGGTGAACACCCGCATCGTCAGCTGCTTCTCGTGGTCGTTGAGCGTGTTCCACGACGGGATGTCGTTGGAGACCGGCACCTTCTCCGGCAACCAGAAGTTGCCTGTCAGCCGGTCCCACACCTCGGCGTCCTTCTCGTCTTGGAGACGGTTCCAGTTGATCGCCGAGACACGGTCGATCAGCTTCATGCCATCACTCACGAGAACCCCATTTCACCTGGTCTTTGGTCCACCCGAAGCGCTTTTCCGCCCGCCACCGACACTACCCCTGGGGGACGACAACCACCCGCAACACAACATCGTGTGTCTGGCGTGTCGTCCACCGCGAGTTACCGGTGCGGCCGGTGTGCATTCTGATCGTCTTTTCCGGCCGACGGGCACGGAATCGCGATCTGGGCGCACACTAGGCGGCGACGTCCCCCCGCCGCCCGCCGAAGAACCGGTACTCCGACTTGTCGAATTTGCGGGTCGCCAACCAGTACTGCCACGTCATGCCGCTCCACAGCGTCCGGTTCACGCCGTGCTCGTCGAGATACCAACTCTGGCACCCGCCGGTGCTCCACACCGTTCCGGCGAGTTCGCCCTGCAACTCCTCGTTGTAGCGGTCCTGGGCCTCGCGGGTGGGAGCCAGCGCCTGAGCGCCGGCCCGGTCGACTGCAGCAATGGCCTGCGCCGCGTAGCGGATCTGCGACTCGATCATGAACACCACCGAGTTGTGCCCCAGCGCCGTGTTCGGCCCGAGCAGGAAAAACAGGTTCGGCATGTCGGCGACCGTGATGCCGCGAAGCGCCGCGATGCCCTCGCGGTTCCACCGGTCCACCAGGTCCTCGCCGCGCGGGCCTTTGATGTGGACGTACGTGTACGAATCCGTGACGTGGAAGCCGGTGGCGAACACCACCACGTCGACCTCGCGTTCGGTGCCGCCGGCGGTGACGATACCGGTCGGCGTGAACCGCGCGATCGCCTCGGTGACCACCTCCGTTCTCGGATCGGCGATGCCGCGATAGTAGGTGTCGGAGTTGAGGATTCGCTTACACCCGGCGCGGTAGTTCGGCGTCAGCTTGCGGCGCAGTTCGCGATCCTTGATCGACTTGCGAATGTTCCACTTGCCCAACAGCTCACCGATTTTCAGCAGCCGCGGCTCACGGGTCATCGCGAATCCGACACCTTCATGGATCCAGTAGATGCCTGCCCGCATCAACTGCCGAGTGCCCGGCACATTGGTGAACAGATCGCGCATCCAGCGCGGAATCGGGTTGTTGGGCCGCGGCATCACCCATGCCGGTGTGCGCTGGTACAGATGCAGGGCGCCGACGTCCTTGACGATCTCGGGCACGATCTGGATCGCACTGGCTCCGGTGCCGATAACCGCTACGCGTTTGCCCGTCAGGTCCACGCTGTGGTCCCACTCCGCGGAATGGAAAGCGGCACCTGCGAATTCGTCCAGGCCGGGAAACTCCGGGATGAACGGTATGTGCAGGCCGCCCGCTCCGGAGATCACGAACTGCGCGATGAACTCGCGACCGTCTTTGGTGAAGACGTGCCAGCGGTGCTCGTTGTCATCCCAATGGGCGCGGTCGACGTGCGCGCCGAACCGGATATAGCGGCGCAGACCGTATTTGTCGGTGACGCCCTTGAGGTAGTCGAAGATCTCGGGCTGGAACGACCACATGTGGCGCCAGTCGGGCTTCGGCTCGAACGAGAACGAGTACATGTGCGACGGGATGTCGCACGCGCAACCCGGATAAGTGTTGTCCCGCCACGTGCCGCCGATCTCGTCGGCCTTCTCCAGCATCAGGAACTCGACGTTCTGGCGCTGTAGCGCGATGGCCATGCCGAGGCCGGAGAACCCGGTGCCGATGATCAGCGCCCTGGTGTGCACCGGTTGTTGATCGGTGGTGTGATCGGCCGTCTGCTCGGCAACCGTCATCGGTCTCCCCTAATCCCCGGCCGGCGCGTGGCCCCTCCATCGTGGGCACATCCTGGGAACGCCGGTACCGGGTACTTGCAAGTCTCCGGACCGCGCCCGGAGGTGTCAACGCCCCCTTCAGGCGACAGGCTGCTGTTTGCGAACCGCAGTGTGAATCGGCTGGTCGGGGTCGATTTGGATGCCCAACAACTCGGCGGTGCCGTTGATCGCGCCCACCATGATCGTGGTCATGTGCGCGATGAACTGATCGGCGGGCATGCGGCGCGCGCCGTCCTCGTCGTCGCCCAGCCACCAGTCCGTCGCCGACGCCGCGGTGCCGAAGATGGCGTACGCCGCCAGCTCGAAGGCCGCCGGGTTCGGCGCCAGGTCCTTGAGCTCCTCGCTGATCATGTCGGCCACGGCCAGCGTGATCTCGCTGCCCCGGTTGACGGTCGTCATCGCGGCGGCCGACTTGTCGGCGAATCGGCCCTGCAACAGGAACCGCACCACGTTCGGGTGCTGCTCGACGAGGTCGACATAGTGCGCGACGCCGCGGCCGACGATCCGGCGTGCCGAGTCGTGTTCCACGTCGATCGACGGAATGATCGCCGCCCACAACATGTCACGCATCCGCTGACCGATCTCACCGAACATGTCGGACTTGTCGGTGAAGTGGCGATAGATCTTGGGCTTGGCGGTGCCGGCCTCTTCGGCGATCTCACGGACGCTGACGTTGGGACCCAGCCGGTCGATGGCGCGGAAGGCGGCGTCGACGATTTCGGCGCGCACCTTCTTGCGGTGCTCACGCCAGCGCTCGCTGCGGGCGTCGACCTTGACACCCGGCTCGCTACTCGGCCGTGGCCTGGACCCTCGTCGCACCCGGTCACTCTACCGCTCCGGCCCTGCTGACCAGCTCAGACCAGGCCGCGTGCGTTTTCCGGCGGCCCGCGCGGCCAACTCCGTCCGACAAGAGCGGCGGTCGCGGCACGGGTAATATCGCTGCGACAGCAGATCGACGAGACGAGTTTCATGACGCAGCATTACGACCTGGTCATCGCAGGTGGCGGGCCCTCCGGCTCGGCCGCCGCATGGCAGGCCGCTCAGACCGGCGCCAAGGTGGTGGTCCTCGACAAGGCCGAATTCCCGCGCGACAAGCCCTGCGGCGACGGCCTGACCGCCCGCGCGGTGAGCTATCTGCAGAAGATGGGGCTCTCCGACGAGGTCGCCACGTTCCACCGCGTCAACCGGGTCACGGTGTTCAGCCCCAGCCAGTGGGAGCTGTCGTTCCCCCGCCGCCCCGGCATGCCCGACCACGGCCACACCGTCAGCCGCACACACCTGGACACCGTTCTGCTCAAGCACGCCGAGTCCGCGGGCGCCGAGGTGCGCCAGGGCGCGGAGGTGTCCGGGCCGATCATCGAGGACGGCCGGGTGATCGGCGTGACGCTCAAGAGCGGCGAGAAGGTGCACGGCGACGCGGTCATCGCCGCCGACGGCGCCTACTCCCCGATCAAGCGCGCGCTGAAGATCGATTCGGAGTACAACGGCTACTCGGCGATCGCGATCCGCTCGGAGATGCCGGCCAACCGCCCCGACTCCGACAGCCTCGACATCTACTTGAAGCTGGTCTTCGAGGGTGATCAGCTGCCGGGCTACGGCTGGGTCTTCCCGATGGGCAACGGCGTGTTCAACATCGGATTGGGCTACGTCAACAGCTACAAGAACTGGCAGTCGATCAACGCGACGCAGTTCCTCGGCGAGTTCCTGCGGACACTGCCTCGAGAGTGGGACCTGCCCCCGATCGAGGAACTCAAGAAGAACAAGAGCGTCCGTGCCTGGCGGTTGCCGATGGGCTTCACCGCGTGGCCGCCGTGGCGCCCGGGCGTCCTGTTCGCCGGGGACTCGCTGGGTGCCGGTAAGCCCGCATCGGGCGCCGGTATCTCGAAGGCACTCGAATCTGGCTTGGCCGCAGGCGAATGCGCGATCGCGGCACTGCTGAACGGCGGGCCCGACGACTTCACGAACTACGCGCAGCGCATGGAGGCGGCGTGGGGCCGGGAGTACCGGCGCGGCCGCTACATGCACAAGCTGATCGGACAGCCGAAGCTGGCCAACGCCGGGGTCAAGCTCATCGACAACGCGGCGTTCCGTGACCGGATGCTCAAGGCGCTCTACAAGAAGGCCCAGGGCCCGCAGCACACCGTCAAGTAACGCCGCGGGTTCGGCGCGCTACTTGGCAACGACCGTCAGCAGCACCGCCGAGTCTTCGAGGGCTGCGAGGCTGTGTCGTTCGTTCGGTATCGGCAGGTAGTCGCCTTCCCTGCCTTCCACCGAAATGCTCACGCCGTTGAGCTGTACCCGTCCGCGCAACACCAACAGCGTTGCCTCGCCGGGGCTTTCGTGGTCGTCCAGGCCGTGGCCGGCGGCCAGCGCCAACACCGTCTGGCGAAGCGTGTGCTCGCGGCCGCCGTACACGGTGTGGGCCGACCGGCCGGCTGAAGCGGCCTTGGCAGCTTCGATCTGCTCGTCGGCGAGGCGTTGCAACGCCAACGCGGTTGACGCGGTCATGAGTTTTCCCTTCTCGTCCCGACATTCACCGTTCGGGGCGCAATACCAAACTGACTTCGCACGAACCGCCGTGCGGGTCCGGCGTCACCGACGCCTGATAGCGGGCGCCGACGGCGTCGGCGTTGTGGTTGACCACCTCTTGAATGAGGCCCTGCTGGATACCGCGCACGACCTCCGGCGCCGACGAGGCAACCTCGGCCAGCGGGCATGTGCAGATCTGAACCGTCACCTCGCCGAACGAATTCAGCACCGAACGAACCTGGAAGCCAAGCTCGTTGAGGGTGGCGACCACCATGTCGGCGATCGTGGCCTCGGGCCGCTCGCGGGCCAACCGAACCCGATGCGCCAGGTCCGCGCCGATCCGCAGGGCCCGCTGCTCGCGCTCCTGCGCCGTCCCGCCCAGGTGTTCGGCGAACAGCGACACGATGTCGGCATAGTCGAACCGGGGCGCCAACTCGTAGGTGAGTCGCGGCCGCCCGGCGCGACCGGCCTTGGTCGCGCTGCCCCTTCGGATGACGCCCCGCTCCTCCAGCATCGTGAGATGGAAGCGCGCTGTGGTGATGTGGATCTGCAGAGCGTCGGCGACCTGCTGGGCGTCCACGGGCTCCGCCGCGTTCTTCAGCAAGCCCAGCACTTTCTGGCGCTGTTGGCCCGCCGCCCGGTCGGGCGGCGCATCGAGATCGTGGCGCGACACAGACATGGTTCGAGTCTGTCACGACGTGGGCACGACGCCGACGACCGCAACCGCAATCAGCGCGCGCCGATACCGGTGGAATGTCTTGCGCATACCGATGACCCGCTTACGGGCCGCGGGCCGCACGATCAGGTTGCCAACGATCCGCAGGGCGCCGGTGAAGCCCTCGTCGGCCAATACCCGCGCCGGATTCAGCAGCGCCATCTTGGCGTGATGAACGGTCACGACCTCGAAGCCTGCCTCGGTCAGCAGCGCCACCCACTCGGCGGTCGTCAGCGGGCGCGCGTTGACCTTGATCGCGCGCGCCATGTCCCTGCGGATCTCGTCCTTGGTGTCCTGCGCGAGATCGTCGGGCTGCAGGCCGAGTTCGTGGATCGCGTAGCGGCCGCCCGGGCGCAGAACGCGGAACGCCTCGGCGACGATCGCGCGCTTGTCACGGTCGCCCTGCATCGTCAGCATGGCCTCGCCGATCACCACATCTGCGCTGCCCGAGGGCAATCCGGTGTCGGCGGCGTTGGCCACCACAACCTGACCGTCGACCGGTGCGACGACCGCGCGCACCGTCTCGCTGGTGGCGTCGGTGTCGTCGACGCCGACGTAGGAGCGGGGCCGCTGGGCGACGATGTCGGTCGCAGTGCGGCCCAGGCCCGGTCCGAGCTCGACGACGTCGGCGCCGCCGATCCCGGCGGCCGCCAGCAGCCGGCTGGTCAGCTCCAGACCGCCCGGCCGCAGGACCCGCTTGCCCAACCGGGCCAACAGCCAGTGGCCCGGCAGATCCGCGTCGGACCGCTGCGCGAGCGGAAGTGATTCTCTGCTAGTCATCTCCGAATTGTCCTTCCCATAGCGGCGATCACGAAGATCGCCGTGAAAACCGAGCATGCGTAGAGCAGGGCGCCGTTCTGGCCCCACGGCGGGATGAGCACGGCATCCTGTCCGGTGGCGTACACCGCGTTCAGCAACGGCATGAAACGCTGCAGCGTCGCCCCGCTGGGCAGGTAGCCCGCCGCGGTCTCGGCAACGAACGCCCACAACAGGATCCCGCCCACCGCCGCCAGCGGCGAGCGGGTGAGGGCCCCGACTCCCACACCCGCCCCCGCCGCGAACAGCGCCAGCAGCGGCACCGTCCACAGCAGTCGCACACCGATTTCGTCGGTCAGCGACACCGGTCCGTAAACCATCGGCGCAATGAGCGGCAACCCCGTGAGCACCACGACGAGCGTGGCGACGGCCACCAAGGCGCCCATCCCGCCGTAGAACAACCACCGGCCGAGCATCACCGACCACCCGCGCGGTATGGCCAGACGCACGTGTTCACCCGCGCCGGAACGCGTTTCGGCGGCCTGACCGTCGGCCCCCGCCACGGCCACCAGTGCGACGGTGATCGTGATGACCCAGTAGGCGGCGTTCGACGTGGTGACCTGCAGCACCGAGATCTGCCCGGGGATGCGCGCGAAGGACTCGGCGACCCATGCGATGCCGAAGGTGATCGCCACTGGAACGAGCACCGCCGCGGGGACAACGACGGTCCACAGCCGGCTGGGCCCGCCGGTGCGAACGATCTCGGCGTGCGCGCTGCGCAACATCGCGGCGGTCATGCGCACTCCAGTAGCGTCGCCTCGAGCCACTCCCGGGTGTCGGCACCGGTGGGCGCCAACTGCGCCAGTTCACCCGCTGCATGCATTTTGCCCCGACTGAGCAGCGCGACGTGGTCGGCCGTCAGGGCCACCTCGCCGAGCAGGTGGGTGGCCACGACGACCGTGCGGCCCCGTTCGGCGAGCCGACGAACCAGCGAGCGGAACCAGACGATGCCGGGAACATCGAGCCCGTTGAGCGGTTCGTCGAACAGCAGCGTGTGGGGATCGGCCAGCAGTGTTCCCGCGATGGCGACCCGCTGGCGCAAGCCCAGCGACAGCCGGTCGATGCGCTTGGAGCGGTAGGCGTGCAGGTCGGTCTCGGCGAGAACCGCGTCGAGGCGCGCGCCGTCGATCCCGGAAAGCGCTGCGAGCCACGACAAGTGGCGGTGCACGGTGTGGCGGGGGTTCATGGCCGTCGGGCCCAGGTGAAACCCGAGCACGCGCGGGTCGTGACCGGGAGGATGGCCGCACACCGCGATCGTTCCGCTGTCGGGACGGGTCATCCCCGCGAGCAACCGCAACAGCGTGGTCTTGCCCGCGCCGTTGAGCCCGAGGAGTGCGGTGACGGAACCGGCGGGAAAGGTGACGGTGACGTCGTCGACGGCGCGGCGAGAACCGAACGACTTGGTCAATTCGACGATTTCGATCACGCGGCCATCATTCGAAGTTGCACGGGATCGGCAGGCCGAGAGTCTTGATGCCGTTGCACAGCGACTTGCTCGCGAGCTTCCAGCGACCGTCGATCCGACGCCATTCGGCCTCGGCGCGCACGGTCGGCGAACCCTGCCTGGTGGCGTTGATGATCGCGGTGTGACGGTCACCGTCGTGGGTCTCGGGACCGGTCACCACGCTCGATCCGCGCGGCGGACGGAAGAAGCCGATCCGATAGACCATCTTCGGCACGACGACCGCGCGGCTGCCGCCCTCGAGTTGAGCGGCCTTGACCTCGTCCGGTGCGGGAGTGGCGACCAGTAACCGGATCTGCTGGTCGAGTTCCTCCAGCGACGGCACCTCGGAGGTGATCGCGAACTCATGGTCCTGAGCCGGCAACTCGTGCTCCGGGCCGGGCTGGGCTTGCGCTGCCGGAGCGAAGGAGGCGGCGGCGACCATCGTCGCCGCGAGAACGCACAGGCGCCTGAGCATCAACCGCTCTCCTATTTAGAGGAAATGTTTCCGGTTAATCTAGACGTCCACCAAAGATGAGGCAAGGCTTACCTGCTATCGACCGGCCATCCCTGCGCCGAGCGCACGGTTGTTTACGCCTCGACCTGGGATTTTGCGTACGGACGCGTGCGCTCGGCGATCGGTCCCCTACACCCCTAACGCCGACGCGGGGCCATCCCTCATCGGGTCGCTTCGGGTCGCGGTGCGCGCCCCGTTCCGCAAGGAACGGCGCGGCAGCACGCTCTAGCCCATGAACTTGACACGACTTCTGGCACCCACCGCGGCGACGGTCGGCGTGGCGATCGGGCTGGCCGCGGCCGCCGGCGCCGCTGCGGTCAGCGACGACTTCTGGGAGTGCGCGGCCGACCACCAGGACACCGACGGCCTCGGCGTCTGCTGCGTGTTCTACGGCGGCGATTACGACGAGAAAACCGGTGAATGCTAGATCGACCACGAGGCGAAGCCAGAGGAGGCCCAGACCGGCCCCGGCGTTCCGCCGAAGCACCCGGTGCTGACGCGGGTGGACCGCCTGCCGACCTTCGCTCTGGGCTAGCTGGCTGTAGGTCGAGTCAAGAGGGTGGGCGGCCGTAGTGGTTCGACACCCGTGGGTGGGGTGCTGGATTGG
>NZ_LZMD01000105.1 GCF_001668575.1 Mycobacterium sp. 1164985.4 | reverse complement strand
ACCGCCGCCGCGCACATGCTCTACCTGCTGAACCAGGACGGCGAGCTCTCCGATGAGGACCGCCAAGCCCTGGCTTATATCCGGGTCGGCAAGCAACGCCCCGATGGGATGCGGCCCTTCGAAGGACTCCTGACTCCGGAGGCGTGGGCCACCTTAGAGCCGTTGATGGAGCGCAACGCCGCCCCGGGGATGTGCAACCCCGCTGACGAGCACCCCTGCCTCGACGGCGAACCCACCGACGAGCAGATACGCAACGACACCCGCACCACGGGCAAACGCAACCACGACGCGCTGCTGGCCCTGTGCAAACGCATGCTCACCACGCAGCCGACGGGGACCATCAACGGCCTGCCCGCGAATGTCGTGATCACGGTGAGTCTGACTGATCTGGAGAAGGGCACCGGCCACGGCCTGACCGCCGGCGGCACGAGGCTGCCGATCGCCGACGTGCTCAAGTTCGCCGCCCACTCCCGCCCGTGGCTGGCGCTGTTCGACGGCAAGGGCCTGCCCCTGCACCTGGGCCGGGCCCGCCGGACCGCCACCCTGGCTCAGCGGCTGATGCTGCTGGCCAAACACCGCGGCTGCACCATGCCCGGCTGCAGCGCGAGTGCCTACCGCTCCCAGGTGCATCACGCCAACCAAGACTGGAAGGACGGCGGGCGCACCGACATCGAGGACCTGACGTTGGCGTGCGGGCCGAACAATCGCATGGTGGAGACCGCCGGCTGGACCACAAGGAACCGCCCCACAGACGGCGTCACCGAATGGATTCCGCCCCCCGAGCTGGACTGCGGCCAGTCCCGCACCAACAACCTCCACCACCCCGAACGGATCATCGACCACGACGATCCGTAGGCGGACAAGACCCAAACCTGCTCGCCGACAGCGGGAATCAGTCGCCGTCGCGGTGCAGGTCGATCAGCCCGGCCTTGCTCAGCGCGAGCACGCTGACGATCAGCACCCAGACCGGGAACGCCAGCGTCAGCCACACCGTCACGTCACTGGCCACCAACAGCGTCAGCGCCACCACGTAGGTGAAGATCACCAGCCCCCGCGACACCAGGCCGGTCTTGAGCCAGATGGTGGCCAGCGACATCATGAACACCGCTGCCATTCGCAGGGCGTAGGTCTTCGACAGCGCGATCAGCAGTGCCTGACCGAACACGTGCACATCGGCTCCGTAGTCGGCGCCGCTGGCCACCAACGCCACCCCCACGGCAGACGACACGAAGATCATCGCGAGGAACAGCAGCCCACTGCCCAGGAAGACCGAGGCGAAGAACTTGTCCTCGAACCTGCCCAATCCGTCGCGCACCACTCCGATGAACCACAGGAAGCAGATGCCGGCGAACGGCATCAGCACCGCCGCCGCGCGCACCTTGCCCTCCGAACCCTCCACCCACTGCGCGCCCGGCTGGGCGCCTTCGGGAAGCGCGGTGTGGATCAGCGCGATCGCGACGCCGAACAGCACGGCGAACAACACGCCGGCCAGGCCAGCCGCGCGTGGGGTGGACAGCCGGCGCACATCGCGCTCGGGACGTTCGGTGGTCACGTGATCATGGTGCCGCCGAAACTGCGCGGGGTGCGGGATTTCAGGGTAAAACGCCGCACTGCCTGCAGTCTCGGCGCCGACCCGTCAGGGCTGGCCGGCGAGCAGACGCACCATCAACCCGTTGGCCTCGGCGAGCACATTGCCGTCGGGGTCGCGCAGCTCGGCGTTGACGAACGCCTTACGGCCGTCGGTCTCCCGGATCCAGCCGCGCGCGGTCAGCGTGGTGTCGATGGGCGTGACCTTGCGGTAGTCGACGTGCAGGAAGGCGGTGCGGCTGATCGGCCGGCCCGCGGCGTGGATCACCATGCCGAACACCGAATCGAACAGCAGCGGCACCATGGTGAAGTTCGACAACCAGAAACTCATCGAATACACCCGAGCCGCCGGCTGCCGCGACACCCTGCACTACGAGCACAAACGCCCCCACGCTGACGCGCTGCTGGCCATCCCCGACGCCATCGCCTGGTGCTGGGCCAAAGGCGGGCACTGGCGCAAGCTCATCAACCCCGCCGTCACGGTCACCCGCGACGTGTGACCAGGCCCCAAAAATCGCGAAGCCCGAGCGCCACGGTCGTCCGGCCGGGTCTCGGGCTCACTTCCTGAAGCTCAACGCAACAGGCACCACCTATGATAGCCCACACTGCGCTGCCCTGATACCCACACTGCGCCGGGGTCACCGGGCGGGTTGCCCGAACTCCGCGATGACCTCGGCAACGGCCTCGTCGTAGGTCAGCACGCCGCGCTCGATTCGATCGAGGAGATCACGCGCGCCCGGCGAAACCTCGTGGCCGGCCAGCCCGCTCGCCGCCACAGCGACGGACACCGCCTCGCCCTGGGTGGGCGAACGCCTGGGCGTGTTCAACTCCAGTACTCCGGTATCCGCTCCAGCCTTTCGCGGTAGGCCGGGTCAGTCAGCTCCGCCAGATGCACATCCGCCGCGTCTCTGTCTCGCCATTGGCGGGCGCGGGCGGTCGCCTCCGCCACCCAATCGCTGAGCACCGGCCCGACCCCAGGTGTCGCCCGCTGCAATGTCGCCCGGTGCAATGTTGTGGCCGCCGCGGTGGCGCTTTCGGTGATCAGGTCGCGGCGCTGCTGCGCCAACTCGCGGACACCGTCCGCCTGGCGGGTCCACACCTTCATCCCCTGGAGCACGGCGATATCGCCGTGGCCCTCGCGCTGCTGGAGCATCCGCTCTGCACGCTCTCTGCTCTGCACAAGCTCCTCGGCCTCCTCGACGCCGACCACCTCCAGCGCCGCACACCACCAAGCCCGCAGCGCCTGGCCTGCACTCACCTCCCCCGCGCGGGCTGGTTCCCACGCCCACCAGGCCTCGGCGTCGTTGTCGGCCAGGTCACGCAGTGCCAACAGCACCTTTTCGCCTGCCTCCTGGCTCGGCCCCACCGGCTCGGCGGTAGCCGCAGCCGCGGCCGCCGTTCGCCGCACAGCGATTACGTCAAAGCCGGGCAGCCCCGGACCCAGGCGAGGTATCTCCACTGGTATTGGAGCCGGGCGAGGTATCACCGGACCCACCCGGGGCCAACCCTGCCCCGGCGACACCGCCCGGATATGGCGCGCCGCATCGCCCCGCCACCAGTCCGGGTCGCCTGCGCGGGCTACCCGCAGCGCCGCAGCGGTCCGGTCCGCCCACATCACCCGCCAGTCCTCTTCGAGTTCGCCGTCACGGGCAGCTTCCAGCAGCGCCCACAACACCGCCCGCCCGGTTTTGTGCCAGGCCCACTCCTTCAGGCTGCTCATCGGCGCTGCCCCGGTTCGAGCACCGCGAGGGCCTGGTTTAACGCTCCGTCGACGGCATGCCCGAACCCGGCGGCCCAGCCGCAGTAGGCGACATCGGGCAACGACACCGGCTGGTCCCGCCAGCATCCCAACATTTCAACGATCAGCGCTGACCGGTAAAAGTGCCGGTAGAACCCGCGCTGGGCCTCGGACACATCAGACTCGTCGGCGTCCAGCACCCCATCCGGGTGCAGCACGCCGCGCTCCGCGACGTGCTTATGGTGGGCATCCCAGTCGACAGGCTGGCCCGCGCCCAGCCGCTCCACCACCTCACGCCGGTCGTAGGGGTCCACCAGCGGCG